>JAHIRB010000025.1 GCA_018818885.1 Patescibacteria group bacterium
CACTGGTTCCTGTACGGGATATCTAAATCCTAAACAACTAAGAGTTTTAAACATTCCGTATAAGGGACACCAGTCCCATCGAATTTCTTTACGGAGCCAGTGGTACCATACGGGACTAGCTAGAAGGGTCTTTACTGGTTGGAATTTAAATATTGTTTGATTATTGCCTGCCCGCCGGAGTCCGATTTATCTCGCCGTAACTCAAAGAGTGAAGGTGGACAAGACGTAGGCGGGTTATTTGTTATTTGGAATTTACTTCTTAGTTATTGTTTCATATCCTGTTTTTGTGACTACTACTGTATTTTCAAAATGCGCAGTCAAACTCCCATCTTTAGTCATTTGCGTCCAGTCATCGTCTGCGGTGACTAGTAAATGAGATCCTACTGTAAGCATTGGTTCTATAGCTAAAACCATACCTTCTTTTATTTCTATTATTTCTTGATTTTTTTCGATATAATTTGGAATTCTTGGCGATTCATGTACTTTATAACCTACACCATGACCCACAAGACTTCGCACAACTCCAAAATTATTCTTTTGAGCATACTCTTGTACGACACGTGATATATCTGAAATGTGATTGCCTGGTTTTACTTGGTCTTGCGCTAGCTCTAAACACTTCTTTGTAACTTTGATTAATTTTTTTGCTTGAGGCGTAATTTTTCCTACTCCTACTGTTCTTGCCATGTCAGTATATAATCCCTGATAGATAATACCTAGGTCTAAACCAATCAAATCACCATTTTTTAGAATACGTCCTGGCACACTTGGTGCGTGAACAATTTCGGAATTTATGGAAGAACACAGAGCTGTAGGAAAAGGTGTTTCTTCTTTGTTGTTTCTGTAATTGAGAAACGAAGGGATTGCTTTTGCTTGTTTAATCTTTAATACTGCTAATTTTTCCAAATCTTTTGTACTAACTCCTGCTTTGACATTCTTTATCAAATCATCAAGTATAGTGGCTAAAATTTTGCCACCTTCTTTTAACTTCTTTATTTCTTCTTGAGTTTTTATGGTAACCATTATTTATATAAAATTATAATGTTATCAATTTCTGCAAATACTTCTTCTATGCCTTGCGCGCCATTTATTTGATGAAGAGTATTTGATTTCTGATATATTTCCAGCACAAGTTCTGTCTCTTTGTGATATATTGCCAGCCTTTTCTTAATTGCAGCAGGTTTGTCGTCGTCTCGAACAAATAATTTATCACCACACTTATTACAAATCCCCTTTTTGTAAGGAGGGTTGTTTACGGGATGATAACTTAACCCACACTTGCAGGCTAATCTATCTTTTAAACGACTGACTGCTTCAGTATCTGAAATATTAATTACAAACACTAGATCAATTTTGGCAATACTTTCAAGAAATTTTTGTTGCGAAATATTTCGTGGATAACCATCCAAAACAAAACCTACCGAGCAATCTGGCTGTTGAATTCTATCTTTCACAATTTCGTTTGTTAAACTACCTGGCGTTAGCTCACCTTTGTCAACATAGCTTTTTACTTTTTTACCAAGTTGTGTTCCTTCTTTAATATGAAATCTAAATATATCGCCGGTTGCGATATATGGAAGCTTATACTTTCTCGAGATCAACTCAGCTTGTGTTCCTTTGCCTGAACCTTGTGGCCCGAATACAAGAATCTTCATAATAAATAGTTTACTAATTACGAATCAATACAAATATACAAATTGCGTATTATATATTCGTATATTTGTATAAATTTGTAATTCGTATTTTATACAATGCCCAGTAACTTTACAATAAATAAAACGTAGAGCAAAACCATGATAGAACCTTCAGAAGGTATTATTTTGTCATCAAGAAGTACAACTCCATAAATTATAACTGCAACTACGGCAAAAGGCATAACAAAAGAAATCATACCAGCAGGTACAAGTATTGCACCAAATAGTCCGGAAATACCGATGACACCAAAAATATTAAAAACAGAAGAACCAATAATGTTTCCCATAGCCAGATCGTAACGTCCTTTACGAGCTGAAACTGTGGCTACCATTATTTCTGGGAGAGACGTTCCCAAAGCAATGGCAGAAGCTGCAATAATGGATGTGCCAATATCCAAAAGTTCAGAAATTTGCACAGTAGCTGTAACTAAAAATTTTGCTGATAAAAACAAAATTACACCAGAAAAAATAATTTTTGTAATTGCTCCCCAATCAAATACCCCCTTACCTTCATTTTCTGAACGATGAGCTTTATGTAAGTGTTTTATGTGTTGATAATATATTAATAGTCCTGTAAGAAATAAAATGGTTTCAAGGAAAGTTATCTTACCATCCATAATGGTAAAAAATACTAATGCGGTTGCAGCAATTAAGATTGGGTAATCACCAGAAAATATATTTTTTTTCATGTATATTGCTTCTTTGGCAATCATCGCTGCTATACCCAAGCCTAGCAGTATATTTACAATATTACTTCCCAAAACATTACCAACTACAATTTCGGATTGTTTGTCTATAACAGAAGCAACTGAAGTAGCTAATTCTGGTAATGATGTTCCAATAGCAACTATAACCACACCAATTAAAAATTGGCTAACGTTTAATTTTTCACCTAATTTTTCTGCACTGTCTGTAAACCAATCTGCCGACTTAATAAGAAGCCCCAACATTAACAAAAAAATTATAATCCAAGTTAATAGCATGTTATTTTTGTTCGTCTAATAATTTAAGTAAATAATTACGATCTATTTCTGAAATCTTATGTTCTTTTCGTAATTGACGTAATGCTTCTATATATTCTTCTTTAGAAACGCCACTACCGTCTAATTCTTGTTCTAGGGCATCATAAACAGCCTCACGCTCCTTATAATCAAGTGAGTTGATTGTGCGTATAGCTTCTTTTATTTCTCTTTTGCTTGAAAATACTGGTGAACTAAATAATGGCATAGTATTAAAATTTTCAATTTCTAATGTCTAATTTCCAATTTATTAATTTATACATGACTATTTAATTATAAGATAAATGAAGGTTTTGGGCAAATAAAAAAACCTCGCTAAGCGAGGTTAAAATTTTTATATCTGACTATAAGCCTTCGTAATCTCTCATTGTAAGCTGACTTTGGACCTGCTGCACAATTTCAATTACTACAGAAACAACAATCAAAATACTTGTTCCACCAATAACCAGACTTGCCGAACCAGAAAAAGCTCTAACAACTAATGGTAATACTGCTATAAGTCCTAAAAACAAAGCGCCAGCTAATAATATTCTAGTACTTGTTTGTTGTAAATAATTTGCTGTGTGATTACCTGGTCTAATGCCTGGAATAAAACCACCTTGTTTTTGCAAATTTTCTGCAATTCTATCTGGATGAAAAATAACTGCTGTATAAAAATAAGTAAAACCAAATACTAACAAAAAGTAAAATACTCCGTAGAAAACTTGGTTTTCGAAAACCGCTATTACAAATTCTGCTGCTTTGACTATAATCTGACTGTTGGCACGCAAGAAAAACTGCGCTACCATGGGTGGAAATAAAACGATTGAAATCGCAAAAATAATTGGTATAACACCTGCTTGGTTTACACGTAAAGGTAGATGAGTATCTACACCACCATACATCTTCATACCTCTTACTCTTCGAGCGTATGATATAGGAATATTTCTTTGACCTTCGTTGATGATAACTACACCGACAATTGTAATTACTGCAATGGCGGCAAAAACAAGTAGACTAATAAGTTGTTCTGGGTCGAAAGTAGCCATGGTATTTCTTAAAATTTCTGGAATTCTAACCACAATACCTACAAAAATCAAAATGGAAATTCCGTTTCCAATCTTTTTTTCGGTAATTAGTTCTCCAATCCACATTAAAAATATAGTACCAGCAGTTACTGTAGTAATAGTCGTGATCAATTTATATATATCCAGTTCTGGAATAATTTGTAGTTGTGATTGTCTTAATAATGCAATCATGGCATACGACTGCATAATAGCCAAAGGAATAGTTAGCATGCGTGTCCATTGGTTGATCTTACGTTGGCCTGCTTCCCCTTCTCTTTGCATTTCTTCTAATTTAGGTATGATCATTACAAGTAGTTGAAAAATAATTGAAGCCGTAATATATGGTGCAACACCTAAAGCTACAACAGAAAAGTTTTCCATGCCACCACCTGAAAAAATGTTAAGTAACCCTAAAAATTGGTTGCCAGCAAAAAAATCTTTTAGAGCTGATACATCCACGCCAGGGACAGGGATATGTGCAGCAATTCTAAAAATAACAAGCATCCCAAAAATATAAACAATCTTATTTCTTAAATCTTTAATTTTCCAAATTTGTATGATTTTTTGTAAAACCATATCAATTATTTTTTATTTGATTTTTTGCCCTTAATAGGCTTTTTAACTTTTGGTTGAGTTTTTTTCTTTGCTTTAATTTCTGCTTTTCCACCGG
The DNA here is from genome assembly GCA_018818885.1 of Patescibacteria group bacterium. Lineage (GTDB taxonomy): Bacteria > Patescibacteriota > Patescibacteriia > Buchananbacterales > SURF-54 > JAHIRB01. The sequence continues at coordinate 4,430 of JAHIRB010000025.1, forward strand.
CTTTTATGATAGCATCTTTTGCTGTTTTTGAGTATGCATTAACTGTTACTTTAAATTTTTTGGTCAATTTACCTTTGCCTAATATTTTGATGCCTGGTCTATGTTCTGAAATTATTTTTTGCTTTAATAATTCCTTATAAGTTACAACTGCGCCGTCTTCAAAGTGTTTTTCTAAATCTTCTAAATTTACTGTAACTAGTGGAGTATTTAAACTTCGAAAACCACCCTTTTTAGGAACGTTACTTAAAAATGTTTTAAGGCCCCTTAGTTTAAGACCACCCTTACCTCCAGAACGAGAACGTTGACCCTTCATACCACGGCCACTATATTTTCCAGAACCAGAAGAAAAACCACGACCACGTCGTTGTTTGGTTTTTTTTGTTCCCTTTGTTCTAGTTAAATTTTCTAATCCTATAGCCATACCCTGTAGTAGCCCCGTAGATGGGGTAAAAATTAATTGTTAGTTTTATTTAATTGATATTTCATTAATACGACCTCATAGTTATACTTTATTATACGGGATCACTACAAGACACATTTATTTTTTAATTTCTTCTTTCGACCCTGAGCTTATCGAAGGGTTTGATTTTTTTGTAGAAGCTTTCTTTTCTGACTTTACTTCCTTATTTTTTGATTCAACTTTCTTTAATGATTCCAATGCTGCAATTGTTGCTGTTACATTATTTATTTTGTTATTAGTACCTAAAATCTTAGCTACCACATTATTTACACCAGCAAGTTCCATAACTGTTCTAACAGCTCCTCCAGCAATAATCCCAGTACCTTTAGGAGCAGGTTTAATTAATATTCTAGCAGCTTTCCATTTAATTTTTACTTCGTGTGGGATTGTTTCGTTAATTATTGGTACATGTATCCATTTTTTCTTGGCTTGATTAACTGCCTTATTTACAGCTAAAGTAACATCTGCGCCTTTAGCAACTGCCATGGCTACTTTGCCTTTTTTATCTCCAATAACAATACATGCTCGAAAACGCATTCTTTTACCACCCGCCATAACACGTGTTACGCGCGCGATATCAATAATACTTTGTTCGAATTCTTTTTCTTCTTTAAATCTTGGGGTTGATCTTCTCATACCCTGTAGTAGAAATTTAATTAATTAATTATATCTTTATTGATAGTTGACAATAATGTAATGATTTTCTTTTATTTATCGCCCTTAGGGGATAAATTTTTATAATTTTAATCCAGCCTTTCTTGCTGCATCAGCAAATGCCTTAACACGTCCGTGATATTTATAAGATGAACGGTCAAATACTACTTCTTTTACACCAGCTTTAATTGCTTTTTCGCCAATTAATTTGCCGAGTTGAGTAGCAATTTCTACGCCGTTAGCTTTTTTTGATTTGATTTCCTTATCTGTTGCTGATACAATTGTTTTTGATTTATCGTCATCAATAAGTTGTACAGAAATATGTTTTAGACTTCTAAAAATAGCCATGCGTGGTCGTTTAGCTGTACCAAAAATCTTAGCACGTGTTCTTATTTTTCTTCTTATCCTTTTTTCTAATTTTATCTTTTGTAAATTTTTCATACCCGTATAGAAATTTATATATTATCAGTGTTATTTTATTATTTAATTTATACCATTTTGATTATTTTTCCGTAAGAAATTAAAATTTCTTAACAGGGCAGGTTATTCTGATCCCTTGGCGGCTGTCTTACCAACCTTTCTTCTAATTATTTCATCAATATATTTTATGCCTTTGCCTTTATATGGTTCTGGCCTTCTAGTGCTTCTAATTTCTGCTGCTACTTGGCCTACCATCTGCTTATCAATACCACTAATAGTGATAACATTTTTTTCTACCTCAACTTTGATGGTGGGTTTAATTTTGTATTCAACTGGATGAGAATAGCCAATATTTAAAACTAAAGTATCACCTGTAACTTCTGCCTTATAACCAACACCATTAACTTCTAGTTTTTTTTCAAAACCAACTGTTACGCCTTGTACTAAATTTGCAACTAAACTTCTAGTCAATCCCCAAAGAGCTGCTTCTTCTTTGTTGCTTGGATTTTTTACTGATACTATAATTTCGTTTTCTTTTTGTTCAATCTTAACCTTAGGGTGGAATTCTTTTTCCAGTTCACCCTTTGGGCCAGTAACTTTGGCAACATTATCCTTGATCTCAAATTTTACACCTTGTGGAATTTCAATTGGTAGTTTACCTATTCTAGACATATTAGTATACTTCGCAAATTACTTCTCCACCAACTCCTATTTTTTTTGCTTTTTTGTTGGTCATTAAACCTTGAGAAGTAGAAATTAGTGCAATTCCTAAATTATTTAATACTCTTGGTAAATCATCTTTAGTTGCATATACTCGTCTGCCGGGCTTACTTATTCTTTGAATTTTTGTGATAGCTCCTTTTTTAGGTTCAACATATTTTAATACAATCCTTATTTCATCACCAAAACCAGTTTGGCTTTCTACTTTTTCAATTTTTTTAAGATAGCCTTCTTCTGATAAAATTTTTGCAACTTCAAACTTTACCTTTGAAAAAGGCAAAACTACCTCAGGTTTATTTACTGCCTGAGAATTTCTAATTCGTGTTAACATGTCTGCTATTGGATCTGTCATATTATTTTACCAACTTGATTTTTTAATTCCTGGAATTTGTGCATTATTTGCAAGCTCTCTAAAACAAATTCTGCATAGATCAAAATCTCTCATATAACCTCGTGCTCTGCCACAACGCCAACAACGTCGAACTTTTCGTGTGGAAAATTTCGGCTTTCTATTCGATTTTGCAATTTGTGCTTTTGTTGCCATACCCTGTAGTAGAAATTTAATTTATTAGTTTATTATTGTATTTTTATTGATAATTGACAATGGTGTAATGATTTCTTTTATTGATCGCCCCTGAAAATTCAATATTAAATTTTCACTACAGGGCATATTTTTATTTGATTGGAAAACCTAAATTTTTAAATAATTCTATGCCTTCTTCTTGTGTTTTAGCTGTTGATACTATTGCCACTTCTAGTCCGTGGATTTTTTCTACTTCATCTGAATGGATTTCAGGGAAAGCAATATGTTCTTTAAAACCAATATTTAAATTACCATTGTTATCTACAGATTTTGCTTCTAAACCACGAAAGTCTCGAATTCTTGGTAGGGTAATGTTAATTAGTTTATCAATAAAATCATACATCATTTTTCCACGCAAAGTTGTCATCATCCCAATTGCTAACCCTTCTCTAATTTTAAAGGCAGAAATTGATTTTTTTGCTTTTGTACTGACTGGTTTTTGGCCAGTAATTCTTTGAATAGTGTTTAAAATAACATCAGACATTTTAGCATCCTTTAAAGCTGCTCCAGTACCAACGTTAATAACCACTTTTGAAAGTTTTGGAATTGCCAAATTATTTTTGTATCCAAACCTTTTCTTCATGGCAGGGGCTACTTGTTTTTGATATTTTTCTAAAATCCTATGCATATTAAATTATTTCCTTACATTTTTTACAAATCCGTGATTTGGTTACCTTGACCTTTTTTGTGCCTGAAACTGTATTTTCACTTCTAATGCTCTTATAACTAACTCTGGTTATTCTGTTACATTTTGGACAAAGTAGCGTAACATTAGATATAGCAATTGGCGCTGGAAATTGAATACGTTGGCCAGTTTCACCTTGCTTCTTTGGCCGCATATTTTTATATAGCAAATTAATACCTTCAATTGAAAGCTTATCTCTACCATTCAAAACTTGTAAGACTTTTCCTTTTTTGCCTTTATCCTTACCAGTTAATATTTTCACTTTATCACCCTTCTTTATTTTCATATATTTTTTACTTTGCTTGCCCTGTATATTTCGAACGCAGTGAGAAATTGTACAGGGTCGCCTTTTTTTATCTTCATATCTTTATAACACTTCTGGTGCTAAACTTATTATTTTATTATAACCTTTGTTTCTTAGTTCTCGAGCTACAGGCCCAAAAATCCTAGTTCCCATAGGTTCTTTTGTTTTTTTATCAATAATTACTGCTGCGTTGTCATCAAATCTAATATATGACCCATCAGGTCTTCTGGTTTCTTTTCTGGTTCTTACAACTACGGCATGTAAAACTTGTCCTTTTTTAACCATACTATGCGGTACTGCTTCTTTAATAGTAATGGTAATGATATCGCCAATGCGTGCATATCTTTTTTTATAACCACCTAAAACCCTAATGCACATTATACGTTTGGCACCTGTATTGTCTGCGGTTTTTAACATTGTTCGATGTTGAAGCATAAATTCTAATTAATTCGAATTGTAAACGAATTTGAACTAATCATTCGTTTACATTCGTTATTATTCGTTTTTATCAGTGATTTCATCTTCTTTTCTATTTATATACTCTACTCGCCATCTCTTGTTTTTGCTTAATGGCCGACATTCAGAAAAACTAACTTTGTCTCCAGTTTTGTATTGTTCTTTAGGATCATCTACTAAATAATTTTTGTGTACTTTGTATCGTTTTGCGTATTTAGAATGAATCTTTGTTCTTTCAACTCTAACGGAAATAGTTTTGTTCATTTTATCAGAAACAACAATACCTTGAAATTTTCGAATTATTTTTTTTGCTTTATCTTCTGACATATTATTTATTATAATTTTTTAACTTCCTTTGAACCTGTGCTAGCTTGCCCTGTCGTTCTAGACCCTAAACGGAAATCGAGTTGGGGGGTCGAAAATTTAGATTGTTTCTGTTCTGCGTTAAGCAACATTAAAATTTGAGCAATAGTTTTTTTAACAACTCTGATTTCTCGAATATTTTTAACTTGCTTTTGCGAAACCTTAAAACGTAAGTCTCTCAGTTTTTCTCTGTTTTCAGCTAAAAACTTTTGTAAATCTTTAACTGACTTCTTTTTTAATTCTTTATATTCCATATTATTTAATAACAAATTTTGTCTTTACGCTCATTTTATGTCCAGCAAGTCTCATGGCTTCTTTGGCAATTTCTGGTTCTACTCCGTCTAGTTCGAACATCACTGTCCCTGGCTTTACTATAGCTACATATCTATCTGGTGCACCTTTTCCCGAACCCATAGTGGCTTGAGTACCTTTAGCTGTAACTGGTTTATCAGGAAAAATTCTAATCCAAATTTTTCCTCCACGTTTAACGTAACGGGTCATGGCAACACGCGCTGCCTCAATTTGACGTGAGCTTACCCATCCATGTGATAGTGATTTTAAACCATACTTACCAAAACTAATACGATTAATACTTGTTGCTACACCTTTGTTTCTTTTTCTACCTTTATGCCATTTTCTGTGTTTTATTTTTTTAGGAGTCAACATATATTATTTTTGATTGCTGTTATTTTCTTGTTCTTCTTTCTTTTTAAAAACTTCACCTTTATATATCCAAACCTTAACCCCTACAGCGCCATAGGTGGTTCTAGCACAACTACGTGCATAATCAATTTCTGCTCTAAAGGTATGTAAAGGTAATTTACCCCAACTTAAAGTTTCGGTTCTAGCAATTTCTGCTCCATTTAATCTACCACCAACTTTTATTTTAACTCCTTTTGCTCCAGCTTTTTCTACCCTAGACATTGTTTGCTTCATTACACGTCTGTATGGCATTCTTTTTTCTAAATCTGCTATCATTGCTTGAGTTACAATTTCGGCTGAAAGATTAGGATTTTTTATTTCTTGAATATTGATATTTAGTACAGTTTTTGGAGGTAGCAATTTTCTAGTGATTCTTTTTTTTAATTCTTCTACTCCCTTACCACCCCGTCCAATGATTATGCCAGGTTTGGCTGAATGAATAATTACTGTTACGTTATTTGCTTGCCTTTCAATTTCAACTTTTGCAATATTGGCATCTTTAAGTTCAGTTAAAATATGTTTTCTTATTTGTAAATCTTGTTTTAAATTTGTACTAAAATTATTGCTAGAAAACCATTTGGAATTCCAAGTATATATTTGTCCTATTCTGAAAATTTTTGGATGAACTTTGTGTCCCATAGTTATGTTTTATTTGGCTTATCCTGAGCTTGCCACCCTTCGATCCTTTCAGTTTGATTCAGGATCGCCATGAGTTTACCGAATGGCGATTAATTTAGAGCGATTCTGAGCCTGTCGAAAAGCCGAAAAATAAATTATTAAGTACCTGTTTTTCTACTAAACATTCTTTTAGTAAACCCTTTAGAAGATTTGTTTTCTTTTACTTCGCCTGGCTTACTTTCTGTACCTTCTTCTTTTGACATCTCTTTAATCTCTTGGGCAGAAACTACCTTGACTTCATCTTCTTTTTTGTCTGTTTTAGCTTTCTTTGGTTTGGCACCAGAAATATCTTCTAAAATTAAATTAATGTGGCTTGAACGTTTTCTGATTGGGGTTGCGCGTCCGTGTGCTCTTGGCATCCAACGGCGTAATGTTGGGCCATCATCAACTGTTATTTTTTTTATCTTTAAATTTTTACTTTCTAAACCAAAATTATTTTCTGCGTTTGCAATAGCTGATTTAAGTAACTTTAACAATGGATCTGTAGCAGCTTTATTTATATGTTGCAATTGGTCTAAGGCTTCTTCTACCGACATATTTCTTATAACATTAACTACCAAACGAACTTTTTTTGGCGACATTCTCAAAAAACGTAAACTTGCTTTTACCTCAAAATTTGTAGATGCTTTTGGATCAACCTTTTTAGCTTTTTCTTTTAACTCTGAGCTTGCCGAAGGGTTAGTCTTTTCATCTTTTAATTTTTCTTGTACTTTCTTAGTTGCCATATATTATTTTTTTGTTTCTAATTCTACTGTAGCTTTTTTTGCTGTTTCGGTTTCTTTTTTAGCTTTTTCTGTTGCTAAATCTTTTGCCATACGTCCACCATGAGTTACAAATTTTCTTGTAGGTGAAAATTCACCAAATTTATGCCCTACCATGTTTTCTACAACCTTTACCGGAGTATGAACCCTACCATTGTGAACCCCAAAAGTAAAACCTACCATTTCGGGTGTAATGGTGCAAGAACGATCCCAAATATTAACTACGGTTTTATCATCTACTTTCAACTTCGAAATTTTCTTTAATATTCTAGGATTAACGTATGGTCCTTTTTTAAGTGATCTTGACATATAATATTTTTTATTACTAATTTCCAATTTACAATTTCTAATGTTTTTAATTATTGATGTTACTTTTTCGTTATTAAAAATTAGGAATTGGATATTGAAAATTCATCTTTTACTTTCTACGCTTCTTGCGTCTTCTAACAATTAATTTATCTGAATACTTTCCTTTCTTTCTAGTTTTTACACCCAAGGCTGGTTTACCCCAAGGTGTTTTTGGATTTTTTAAACCAATCGGATTTGAGCCTTCTCCACCACCATGCGGGTGATCTACTGGATTCATTGCTTTTCCTCGAACTGTTGGTCTAATGCCTAAATGTCTTGTTCTTCCAGCCTTGCCAAGTCTTACATGCATGGCATCTGGATTAGATACTTGGCCAATACTTGCCATACACTTTTCTGGTACTTTTCTTACTTCGGTCGAAGGTAAACGTAGCTGTGCCATACCGTCTTCTATAGCTTGAAGTTTTGCCCAAGCTCCTGCTGATCTTACAATTTTTCCACCTTTTTCTGGCATGAGCTCCACATTATAAACTAATAAACCCATTGGGATTTGTGATAAAGGCATTCTATTACCTGGTTTTATTTCTGTTCTTTTCTTAGAACTTACTAGCTCGTCGCCAACTTCTAATTTGTCTGGTGCAATAATATATCTTTTTTCTCCATCTTTATAAAATAATAATGCGATATGTGCATTTCTATTTGGATCGTATTCAATAGAAGCTACTTTTGCGGAAATATCAAATTTGTCTCGCGTAAAATCAACAATTCTTATGAATCTTTTTGCTCCCCCACCAATGTGCCGCACTGTAAGCTTTCCTCTCATTCCTCTACCACCACTTCTTTTCTTAGTAATTCTTAATCTTTTTTCTGCTTTGTTCTTAGTAAGCTTTCTTGTATCTTGTACAGAAGCCTTGCGTCTACCGGGGGTTGTTGGTTTGTATTTCTTTACTGGCATACCCTGTAGTAGAAATTCAATTTTCTTATGTTTATATAACTTATCATATTATTTCTTATTTTATTGACGTTCCCAGATGAAAACTTTATTATTAAATTTTCACTACCGGGCATAGCTTAAACTCCTTCGTATAATTGAATAGTATCACCATCTTTTAAAGTAACAATAGCTTTTTTCCAACTTTTTGTTTTTCCAGAAGTTTTTCCATATCGTACATTTCTTCCGATAACATTGATAATATTTACTTTGATTGGTGTTACATTATAAACTTTTTGCACGGCCTTTTTAATTTCTATCTTGTTCATTTTTGGTGCAACTTCAAAGACATAACTGTTTTGGCTAGTAAGCATTGTAGCTTTTTCCGAAACAACTGGTTTTATTAAAACTCGATAAGCACCTTGATATTTTATATCTTTTGGTTTTTTTGTCTCGTCAGTTGCTTTTGCCACTTTCTTTTCTGTTTGTTCCTTAACTGGTTCTGGCTTTTTTTCGTTTGTGATTTTTTCTTTTGATGCAGGAACTTTCTTTAGCTTTTCTTCTCCGCCTGAAGCGGATCGGCCTTTGGCGGATGGCTTTAATTTTTTAAATTTATCTAAAATTCCCATATACTTATGAATATACTTTTTTAATTTCTGCTAACGCTTTCTTTGTTACTATCATTTTTTGACTATTGACTACTTTTAATAAATTCAAATTACTAGCATAAGCGACTTCTAATCTTGAAATATTACGTGCTGATTTAACAACATTGTCATCTTTCTTTTCTGTTATCAATAAAACTGATTTTATTTTTTCTTTTGGTTTCTTTGAAGTTTTCTTTTCTTTACTCTTTGTTGCTTCTACTTTTTTTACAGATTTCTTTTTTACCGATCTTAACTTAATTACCTGCAAAACTTTAAACAACTCTTTAGTTTTTATTTCTCCCAATTTTAGATCATCTAATACTGTAATATTATTATTTTCTCCCTTGTCTGTTAAAGCCATAAGCAAAGCTTGTTTTTTAACTTTTTTGTTTACTTTAACTTTATAGTTTCGATCTTTTCTTGGACCAAAGGTTACTCCACCACCAATCCAAATTGGTGACCTACTAGAACCGTGTCGTGCACGACCAGTTCCTTTTTGACGCCATGGTTTTTTTCCACCACCTCTTACCTCACTTCTATCTTTACTGTGCGCCCATGGAATTCTGGCATTTGCTCGTTGTGCTATAACTACTTGCCAAATAACTTCTGGTTTAACCTTTATACCAAAAATAGCTTTGTCTAAGGTTATTTCTTCGACTTTTTCTCCTGTTTGATTGTATACAGTTGCCTTAGACATAGCTTATTTCTTATCATTTTTATTAGTTTCTTTTTCTACTGACTTTGATTCTTCTTTTTTAGCTTCTACTTTTTTTTCTTCTTTTACCTCTGGTTTAACATCTGACTTTACTTCAACTTTCTTATCGATTTGACCTTTACTCTGTCCTGAGTTTACCGAAGGATCAACTGTATCAACTCTATCAACAGTCACTTCTTTTTTTGCTTTTACTACAATTTCACCTGGACCATAAACTAAAACTAACGATTTTCTTGGTCCTGGAATTGCTCCTTTAATAAATAAAATATTATTTTTTTCATCAATATCTACTACTTTTAAATTTTTGATAGTTATTTTATCTGCACCCATTCTGCCTGGCATTTTTTTACCTTTTTTTACTCTTGCTTCTCCTGTGGCACCGATTGAACCTGGCATACGTAATTGGTCTTTATGGCCATGAGATGCAGGGCTACCATGAAAACCCCAACGTCTAACCACGCCTTGGAAACCTTTTCCCTTGGAAACTCCTGTCACATGTACCTCATCGTCTTTAGAAAATATACTTGCTCTTAGCTCTTGACCAACTTTTACTTTAGGTTCTTCACTAATTCTAAATTCTCTTAAATATTTAAATGGGCCTAAATTTTTTAGATGTCCTTTAACAGATTTGGATATTCTCTTGGCATTATCGTAACCCAGCTGTACTGCTTGGTAGCCATCCTTTTCGTTAGTTTTTATATATGTAACAAAGCAAGGTCCTGCAAGCACCTTTGTAACTGGAGTCACTTTTCCATCTTCTCCAAAAATCTGTGACATTTCTAGCTTTTTTCCAATTATATACTTTGACATATTTTGCAATTAAGTGTTTTTACTTAATATTGAATCCTTCCTTGGCTCATTCGCTCACAAATAACAAATTAATTTGTTATTCTTTCACTCATATCGCCAATAAAAAATACTGCCTCAAAGAGCCAGATAGTTTAAAAAACTAATGACTAATTTGTATGGCTTTAAATTTTGTTGAATGTTAATTTCCTTTATATAAACTTTTCGAAATAATAGAGGTTTTGTCTTTTATCCATAAGTCTCAGCGTAAAGACATCTTTCTCTATCTTTTCCAAAATCTATTGCATCTTAATTTCTACATCCACGCCAGCTGGCAAGCTTAAATTTTGTAGTGCATCCACGGTTTTGGCGTTTGGTTCTAAAATATCCATCAACCGTTTGTGTATGCGCATTTCAAATTGCTCGCGCGAATCTTTGTGGACAAAAGAAGAACGAAGTACTGTGTACTTTTTCTTCTCTGTAGGTAATGGTACTGGGCCTACAACTTTTGCACCGGTTCTTTCTGCAGTTTCGATAATAGTCTTGGTAGACTGATCAATTATTTTATGATCGTAGGCTTTAATTTTAATTCGTACCTTTTGTTTTGATTCTTCTTCATTACCTGTTTCTTCTTTCTGACTTTTCTTTAAGGTACCTGTATCAACTTTGGGCATTTTTTAGATTTATTTATTTATATAACTTTAAGGGACCCCCGAAGGGATCCCTAAAAATTAAAATTTATTTGATTATTTTTGTTACAACTCCAGAAGCAATAGTTTTTCCACCTTCTCTAATAGCGAATCGTTGTTTTTCTTCTAAAGCTACTGGTACAATTAATTTCATTTTTAAACTTACGGTATCACCTGGCATAACCATTTCTGTTCCTTCTGGAAGTTCTACTTCACCAGTTACATCTGAAGTGCCAATAAAAAATTGTGGTTTGTATCCCTTAAAGAAAGGTTTGTGTCTACCACCTTCTTCTTTGCTTAAAACATATACTTCTGAATCAAATTCAGTATGAGGTGTTATTGTTCCAGGTTTAGCTAAAACTTGTCCACGTTCAATTTCGTCCTTTTTAGTACCACGTAGTAAAAGTCCTGCATTATCACCAGCTCTACCTTCGTCTAATTGTTTGTTAAACATTTCTATTCCAGTAATAACAGTTTTTGCAGTTGGTTTTTTACCAACTATTTCTACTTCGTCGTTTAGTTTGATAACACCACGTTCGATTCTACCCGTAACTACAGTACCACGGCCTTCAATTGAAAAGATATCTTCAATAGGCATTAAAAATGGTTTATCAACGTCACGCTTTGGTTCTGGGATATATTCGTCAATAGCTTTGACTAATTCTTCCATTGGCTTTTGGCTTTCTGCATCATCTGGATTTTCTAAAGCTTTTAAGGCTGAACCACGAATGATTGGAACTTCATCACCTGGAAATTCGTATTTCTTAAGTAAGTCTCGAACTTCTTCTTCGACTAAATCTATTAATTCTTTATCTTGAACTTGGTCAACTTTATTTAAAAAGACAACTATTGCTGGCACACCAACCTGACGAGCTAGCAAAATATGTTCTCTAGTTTGAGGCATTGGGCCATCTGTTGCAGCAACAACTAAAATTGCACCATCCATTTGAGCTGCACCAGTAATCATGTTTTTTACGTAGTCAGCGTGTCCTGGACAATCAATATGAGCATAATGACGTAATTCTGACTCATATTCAACGTGAGCAGTAGCAATAGTAATACCACGCTCTTTTTCTTCTGGAGCGTTATCGATTTCATCTACTGATTTTGATTGAGCTGATAGGCCTTTTGAAGCTAAATACTTCAATAACGCTGCTGTTAAAGTTGTTTTTCCATGGTCTACGTGACCAATTGTACCCACATTTAAGTGAGGTTTAGATCGATCAAATTTTTCTGCCATTTTTATTGACTCCCTTGCGACCCATGAAATACATGGTTTGTATCCAGTCGCGAAAATTAAATTTTTTAAAAAAATATAAGCAAATTCTTGCCTAAATACCTACAAAGTATATAATAAATTTTAAACTTTTGTCAAGTACTAATCTAGACAATTATTATCAAATAATTAATTTTGCTAAATTTAGCTAAAAACTATTCAACAGGTTCAAAATAATACTTTTCTTCTGTTTCAGTTTCTTCATTTGTAGATTCTTGCTTCATTGCCATTTCTAAATTATCGAATTCTTCTACTTTTGCTTCGTCTTGGTTCAGTTTCCAGTTAGCTACGTCACGATTAATCTTTTCTAGTAATTCTTCCTCTGTTAAACTGGAAACATCATTTTTTCCTTCGAGTAATCGCTCATATGCACCAAAGCTTAAGATAACATAAGAAGGATTGCCAGTTTTATCCACTACTACGCAACGATCACCGGTTTTTTGAATCAGCTCAATAATTTTTTCAATACCCATATAGTTTTGATAATTTCTAATTTCTAATTTTCAATTGTTTATTGCCACATTGAAAATTTATTAAAAATTGTAAATTATTAATTGATAATTATTTTTGGCGTACGCCTTTGATTTCTTCTTCTACATTTTTAGGGACATCAGCATAATGGGAAAATTCCATATTATATGATGCTCTACCTTGTGACATAGAACGAATTTCTGTGGCATAACCAAACATTTCCGCTAATGGAACTTCTGCATCAATTACTTTAGCTTGTCCTCTATCTCTCATTTCTTTAATTTGACCACGTTTAGAATTTAAATTACCAATAACATCTCCCATGAATTGTTCTGGGGTAATTACTTCTACTTTCATGATCGGTTCTAAAATTACTGGGTTTGCTTTTTTAACAGCATCTTGCAAAGCAATTGAACCAGCAATTTTAAATGCAGATTCAGATGAATCAACTTCGTGGAATGATCCATCATAAACTGTACATTTTAAATCAATAACAGGGTAACCTGCTAACACACCTTTGTCCATAGCTTCTTTAACACCTTTTTCGATTGCTGGAATATATTCTTTTGGAATTACACCACCTTTAATTGCATCAACAAATTCAAAACCTTCTGCTGCAGCTTTTGGTTCTATGCGAAGCCAACAATGTCCGTATTGACCGCGTCCACCAGATTGACGAATATATTTTCCCTCTGATTCAGCGGTGCCTCTAATTGTTTCTTTGTACGCAACTTGTGGTTTACCAATATTTGCTTCTACCTTAAATTCTCTTTTCATTCTATCAACGATAATTTCTAAATGAAGTTCTCCCATTCCAGAAATTATTGTTTGCATTGTTTCTTCGTCGGATCTGATTCTAAAAGTTGGGTCTTCTTCACCCAGTTTTTGTAATGCAATACCCATTTTTTCTTGATCTGCTTTTGTTTTTGGTTCAATGGCAACAGAAATAACTGGTTCTGGAAATATAATTGTTTCTAACACTATTGGGTTTGCTTCGTCGCATAATGTGTGCCCAGTAAAAGTATCTTTTAATCCAACTGCTGCTGCAATTTCTCCTGCATATACTTCTTCTACGTCTTCGCGAGCATTGGCGTGCATTCTTACAATTCTTCCTATTCTTTCTTTTCTGCCAGTAGTTGTATTTAATACATACGATCCTGATTGCAATGTTCCAGAATAAACTCTAAAGTAACAAAGTTTTCCAACAAATGGATCTACTGCGATTTTAAATGCTAAAGCGGAAAAATGTTCTTCGTCTGCTGGCTTTCTGACGATTTGAGTTTCTGGATCTTTTGGATGAAAGCCCATAACTGGAGGAACTTCTAGAGGTGAGGGTAAGTAATCTACAATAGCATCAAGTAAAAATTGCACACCTTTATTTTTTAAAGCTGAGCCACTCATTACTGGCACAATTGAACTATCGATTGTGGCTTTTCTTAAAACTCTTTTTAAATCTGCTATATCAATTTCTTCTCCAGCTAAATATTTATTAGTTAAATCCTCATCGTTTTCAACTATTGCTTCTATTAATTTATGCCTATATTCCTTAGCAATTTCTATCATATCCTCTGGAATATCAATATCTTCCCATTCTTTTCCTAGATCGTCTTTATATATTCTAGCTTTTTGTTCTAACAAATCAACAACTCCTAAAAATTTATCTTCACTTCCAATTGGTAGTTGAATAGGATGTGCATCTTTTGTTAAACGTTCATGAATTGAATCTAAATCTTTGTAAAAATCAGCTCCTGTTCTATCCATTTTATTAATAAAACCTATTAGTGGTACTTTGAATTTTTCTGCTTGATGCCAAACAGTTTCAGACTGTGGTTCTACTCCAGCAACACCATCAAAAACCACAACACCACCATCGAGTACGCGCAGTGAGCGTTGAACTTCTGCTGTAAAATCAATGTGGCCTGGAGTATCAATAATATTTATACGAGTCTTATTTTCTTCTTCGTCTCTAGGAACCCAAAAAGCAGTTGTGGCAGCAGAGGTAATTGTAATTCCACGTTCACGTTCTTGTTCCATCCAATCCATTTCTGCTTCACCCTCGTGAACCTCGCCAATTTTATGTTTTTTTCCAGTGTAAAATAAAATCCGTTCTGTAACGGTTGTTTTTCCAGCATCAATGTGGGCAATGATACCGATGTTTCTAATTTTATCTAATGGATACTCTCGTGACATGTTATATAATTTACTAATTATGACTATAATTTCTAATATCCAATTTCCAAATATCATGCATTGGGAATTGAGAATTAGACATTAGATATTTTATTATATTATCGTCTAATAAAGTGAGCAAATGCTCGATTGCTTTCTGCCATCTTGTAAACATCTTCTCGTTTTTTTACGGCAACTCCTTTGCCTTCTGCTGCTTCTAAAATTTCTTCTGCTAATTTTAAATGCATGGGTGATCCTTTTTTACTTTTTGCACCAGCAATTAACCAACGAAGTCCTAGTGTAGTTTTTCTCTCCCCCATTACTGCCACTGGAATTTGATAGTTTGCACCACCAATCCTTCTGGATTTGACTTCTACTTCTGGAGAAGAATTTCTTAAAGCTTTTTCAAATACTTCTATTGGGTCTCCTTTTGTTTTTTCCGAAACAATATCAAAAGCACTATAAACAATTTTTTGAGCAGTAGATTTTTTACCACGTCTCATTACTTGATTAATAAGTTTTGCAATAATCAAGCTATTAAATTTTGGATCTGGAGAAGTTTTTCTCTTTGGTGTAGCACGTCTCATATATTATTTTTTAGCTTCCTCTGCGGGTGCACTGGCTGCTCCTTGCACAGCTGCTGCTGCAGTAGCTGTAGTAGCACCGCTCTTTTTAGTTCCGTATAATGATCTTGATTGTTTTCTACCTTCTACGCCAGAAGTATCGTACACTCCTCGAACAACATGATACCTAACACCTGGTAAATCTTTTACTCTACCACCACGAAGCATAACTATTGAGTGTTCTTGCAGGTTATGCCCTTCACCTGGGATATAAGCTGTAACTTCTATGCCGTTTGATAAACGTACTCTGGCAATTTTTCTTAAAGCAGAGTTTGGTTTTGTTGGTGTCATAGTAGTTACTTTTAAGCATACGCCACGCTTGAATGGACTCCCCTTTGGTAAATCTTTTTTTCTTCTTTTTAAAGTATTAGAAACCATAAGCATAGCCGGAGTTTTTGGCTTCTTTTTTGAAGACTTTCTTCCTTTTCTAATTAATTGATTTATTGTTGGCATAAACGGTAATAATTATAACGAATTTTTTAATATTTTCAAAATTTTAAGAAAATAAAAACGACACCTTAATTTAGCCTCGAATTTGTATCTATTCTATCCGAAATTTAAAAAATAGTCAAGCCTAGTTATAAAATAAACTTATAGCCAGTGATTATATAAAATAATAAGCTAATTATTGGTAAAATTAGACGAAAAAGAAACAAAATGAAAAATATCAATAAAATAAATCCATATTGGTGTAAAAACATCTTAATATGGTTGAATTGTGGAGGTAAAAAAACATCTAAAATTCTAGATCCATCCAATGGTGGTATTGGCACTAAATTAAAAATGGCCAATAAAAGATTGGCAAAAACAATGATACTTAAATATGTAATAAATACGGGGTTAATTGTTGCAGGAAAAAACCTTATTATTAAGCCAAAAACAAGTGCGGTTAGGATGTTGGAACCTGGGCCTGCAAAAGCAACTGCAGCAGGACCAATTTTTTGGTCGCGCAACCGATATAAATTAACTGGTACTGGTTTTGCGTAAGCAAATAAAAAACTACCACCTGTACTTATCCATAATAATAAAGGTAGAAGTATTGTGCCGAATGGATCAATATGAGCAATGGGATTGAGCGTTAACCTACCCATTACTTTAGCAGTGTCGTCACCATAACGCCAAGCCATCCAGCCATGGCTGTATTCGTGAATGACTGCACCCATGAGTATTGAAATTAAGAAAAATATTTGGAAACCAATTTGCATGTTTTTAAGATTTATAAGATTATATTAACATAACTTGACACTTTAACCAAACTAGTCTATGATTATTTCTGTACCTGATATCTGATTACTGACCTGCCCGCCGAAGCTTTGGCGAAGGCGGGTATCTGATTACTTACATAACTACAAAACTATGTCACGAAACTGCGATGTCTGCGGACGCACCCCACTCAAAGCAAAATCAAGAAGCCATTCAAACGTTGCTACCATAAGGCGTCAATTTTTAAATTTACAGACTAAACATATTGATGGCAAGACAATCAAGATTTGTACCAAGTGCATGAAGACAAAGATTAAAGATCAAAGCAAGAAAAAATAATACTGTTGGCGACACGTCGACTCGCCTCGCTGACAATAAAATTTTTTCTCCGGCGAAGTGGGCGTGTCTCCAACGTAAAAAATAATTTGGCAAGCGACATTGGCCAATGTCGCCTACGTAAAAAACTTCAAATAAAAATATCGCTCTGATTAAAGAAGCGATGTTTTTTGTTTAGTTTAAATTGGTTCTTGGGCTGCTACTTCAATATTGCGACTACAATCGATATCGTAATAGCTATAATTGCTAGAGAAGTAGAAATTCTTTGATCAGCAGATTGGGAATATCTAGTAAGATTTCTGTCCATTATTTCTAATAGACCAAATCCTTCATCAAAATGTGGCTTAATAAAACTTTGGCTATTAAAATAATCACTCATTATTGTCGCAGTGTCTGCTTCGTCTTTTTCTTTATCAAGTTTAACTTCTTTAAACAATTCATCAGGAGTCTGATAAATATGATATATTTCTAAAAATTCCTTGTTTACTTGGTTATAATTTTTTTTAAGACTTGATAGACGACTTTGTAAAAAACTATTAATGAAACCTTGTTGGTACTCACCAATCTCAAGAGACAGTTGTTGTAACTTTTTCATAATAGGAAATACCTGTTTGGTCACGTGCTCTATTATGGGTTTTCCCCCTGCCTCTGTTTTAAATGGACCCCATGCCATATATTTATAAATATTTATTTTTTTACAATTTGTGGTATTGTTTCAAAAATATCAGATGCTATTACTCCTCTGCCGTATTTTTTAACTGCCAGCTCCCCTGCTTTACCATTGATATCTGCCGCCATCCTTGCAGCTTCGAGTGGTTCATATCCTTGTGCTAATAAACTTCCAGCAATTCCTGCCAGAGTATCTCCAAACCCACCTTTTGTCATATAGACAGATCCTGATTTGTTTTCAAAAGTTCTTTTACCATCAGTAATGATATCAATATTTCCCTTGAGAATGACAACTACATTATATTGTTTAGCAAAATCTTTGGCTTTTTGCGACCTATCTTTAACCTCGTCTTTTAATGATTGTTTTGTAATTTTTTCAAACTCTGCTGCGTTGGGTGTTAATATTACATTTTTATTCTTGATGATGCTTAGATTGCCGTCTAGAGTTTTTATTGCATCTGCATCAATTACCATTGGTAGTTTGAGTTTTCTTAATATTTTGTGAACTGCTCGTTTAGTTTGAAAATTTACACCTAAGCCACCGCCAATAATTAAACTGTCGTAATTTTTTGATATTTTTAATATTTCATTAACATGACTATATCGTAAATAATTTCCAGCCAAAGGGTATGCGATTAAATCCGGAGCAAAACTTGCCACAATATCTGCAGATCTTTTTGGTGCAATAACTGTGGCGATGTCTGCACCTACTCTTAAGGCCGGTATGGCATTAAAGACAGGAGAACCTGAATACCAAATATTACCACCTACAATAAGTACGTAGCCAAAATCACCTTTATGTGACCAGGGGTTTCGCTTGTATTGAAGTTTCTTCATGACCCGGTAGTAGAAATTTAATTATTTATATTTATTATAATATATGATGATTTTACCCGGCCTTGATGTTAAATGCCTATTAAATTTTCACTACCGGGCATGATATTATTATAAACTAATTTAACAAAAATATGAAATGATATTAAGAAGGCGAGGCTGCCCTTCGATAAACTCAGGGTGAAGAAGCCTCTCCTTCGGTTATATGATATGATTAGTTTTTACTCAAGGCAATTCAATTTCCATAAAGACATCAAAGAAGGATTCTGCAAACATTGATCCGTCAGCATCAAATGCTTGGACACCAACCCTACCGCTTTCTCTATGTGTTGAAAAATCTGTGATACCACAATTAAATTCTAAAGGCATTTCAACAATTTCTGTTTCTATGTCACCTACTGGAGGAGGATTTAACCATGCCGGAACATTAACTTCAATTCTTCCTGGTAGAGGCAGAGTTACTCTGACTGTACCGAGTCCTTGAGGGCAGCTTGTTTCACCAATCAAGTGCATCTGGATTATTTCTGTTGGAAAAAATCTAATTGGTGGAAGTGGAGCTGTATTAGTGTTGGTGTTGACGTTTGTGCCTGTTGTTACACCGCCATTAATATTAGTATTTACTACAGGACAAATATTTGTACCATCAGTGCCATTTATACCACGTGGCGTACCAGAACCACCCAATCCTGCGATTCCTTCTGGGCAGCCATCTCCACCATTGCCACCTTGTCCACCTGCTCCATGTTCAACTCTACCATTTTGACCATTGGTAGTTCTACCTGTTCCACCTTCTCCACCTTCTGCATCAGCATCACCACCGCTTCCTCCATCACCACCTGGTTGCGTTGTAGTTCCAATTCCACCATTACCACCTACACCTGGCATTGCAGAAGCTGGACCACCATTCCCACCATGTGAGGCAACTGATCGAGAAGCAGAATCTCCACCATTACCACCAATCGCCGTAGCCTTTCCGCCTGGACCTCCATGACAATCAATGCCTGTGCCATTACCACCATATCCACCATTGGCAACAGCAGATCCACCATCACCTGCTCGTATATCTTTTATTTCAATATTAGCAATTCCATCAACAATACCAACAACTTTTAATCCCTTCTTATTATCTCCACCTTCACCGCCTGTAGCTTTAGCATCTCCACCTTTTTCACCTGGACATCCGTCTACACCAGATTTTCCTGTAGCAGCTGCTACACCACCAAAACCACCTTGTCCTGGATGAACAGTAAATTTGCCTCTGATGTCTAATCTATTAGTACCGATTATTTTAAAATTGCTTGCTTCGCCACCATTGCCTCCTTTAGCAATAGCATTTTCGCAATTTAAATCTGTTTGTGCGTATCCACCAACTCCTCCAGAACCTAAATGTAGATTAAAATCAGAAATAGTAACTGAAGGCGCTCGAATATTTAAGCGATAAGCATTGCTACCAGTGCCACCTCTTACATTACAACCTGTTACATCAAAACTACCGTCTTGTCCGTTTGGCCCATACAAGGTCCAACCAGAAATATTAATATTTGGTTGTCCAAAATCAAATAAAATAATTATCTTTTTAATCTTCTTGGGAGGGGTAGGTACATATAATGTATCTGGCGGTGCCTGCCCTGGAATTCCCATTACCCAGGTGCCACCAATTTTGACTGTATCTTCTACTTCACGTCCGAATTGGTCTACAACAGCTGCCTTAACTGTAGGAATTAATATTTCTGATAATTTATTTCTGTTGTTGACTATCGCAACCTTGTTTTCAACTGGATTGTAAGGTGGCAACGCTGAAGCTAACTCAATTGGGATAAATGGTCCTATTCGAAAACCTTCACCTTCGTCTACTGCTGCGTCTTCAAATTGTTCGTCGATATCAGCTTGTGATTCTGCAATCTTTGATTCATCATCAACAAGTTGCATATGACCATTAGTTGCAATAACAGACGACTCTGTAAATTCTACTGCTGACTTTGCGACTATGCTAATTCCATTGCCAACATCATCTTCTGAAAGTTCTTCATCACGTTCGCATCTTAGTTCTCCGTTGACTTGCAATTTTCCTTTTGAAATTATCGATAGTTCTCCATCTTTACATTCTAGTTTGCCGTTGATTGATAAATTGCCTTCGACAATTAGCTTAGATCCGTTTTTAATTAAATGACGTTCTCCTTCTGGTATTTCTAAATCACCTGCAATAGTTGTGTCAGTATCATAAACAACATCAGGTTTAGAAAAATACCACCAAAAAAACGCCACCGCGGCGATTATTAAAATTAATACTATTAAGCCTCCTATTTGCTTAACTTTCTTCATAGATTATTCTTAATTATTAGCAATATTATGATACACAAATAAATAAATTAAGTCCAGCATAATAATAGATGCGAGCAAACAAAATTTTAGCAATAAAATAGAGATGAGTTCGAACATTCCTCCGACGTAAAGCCGGAAGAAATTTAGTTCTGTCCGACGATATACAAACTTAAGCTAAGAGAGGAGTTAACAAAATTAGTGAGAACGAATCTTATTTTATCTAAAATTTTGTCTAGCGAGCGATTTTGGCGCCACCTTTTCTAAAAAAGTGGCAAAAGAAAAACTCTAACAATCTACTCCAAACCTTTGGTTTAGAGTGTTCTTTTGTGACCAAAAGAACCAAAAGTCTTGGGGTGGCAACAATCTATTTGTCATCCTGAACGAAGTGAAGAATCACACATCTTCCAATAAGCATGGGGTAAGATTTCTTAAGCTCACAAAACATCAAATAACACCGGTCGAGATGACAAAAAAAGATATAGGATTTTTAAATAATGTAAAATATGATATCATAACATAACAAAACATATGGAATGCAAACAATCTCAAAACTCAAAAAACTGTACGTGCACTTATCCTGGTTGCCCTAGAAAAGGCAAATGCTGCGAGTGTATTACCTATCATAAAAATAATGGTGAACTACCAGGCTGTTTCTTTACTTCAGCTGAAGAAAAATCTTACGACAGATCAATTGCTAATTTTATTGCAAATAAACAAACTTAAAAATTTAATATGGCTTATATATTTTTAGATGAATCAGGAGACTTAGGATTTAATTTTACTAAAAGAAAAACGTCAAAATTTTTTATCATAACTTGTGTTTTTACAAATAACAAAAGAGCTTACGAAAAAACAGTTAAGAAAACCCATGCTGAGCTTAAGAAAAAATATAAAAGAAAATTTGGTGTCCTTCATTGTGTGAAAGAAAAACCCATCACTAGGCAAAGATTATTAAGAAGACTATCTGAAAAACAGTGTGTCATAATGACGATCTATCTTAACAAAAGAAAAGTATATACAATGCTTCAAGATGAAAAACAAGTTCTTTACAATTATGTAACAAATATTTTACTTGATAGAATATATTCAAAAAAAATTATCCCACTAAAAGGTAAAACTACTTTGGTTGCTTCTAAGAGAGAAACGAATAAATTTTTAAATGATAATTTTAAAAATTATCTCAATAATCAGATTAAAAATAAACATCAAATTGAATTGGAAGTTTTAATTAAATCACCATCTGAAGAAAAAACCTTACAGGCAGTTGATTTTATCTGCTGGTCAATTTTCAGAAAATACGAATACAACGATGATAGTTACTATAATATTATTAAAAATAAAATAACAGAAGAAAACCCACTATTCCCTTGAAAACACAAAACCCCGTACGCTATTTAATTGAGCAACCATCCGGAAGCCCACGTACGAGGATTTACTTGCTAACATCAATTTAACATAAATAAAATCCAATGTCAATAGCATAGATTGTGGATTAATATTAACGACCAAAAATGAAACTAATTTTTTCTACTAAAAACGAGGGTAAGATCAAAGAAGTAATGCCGTTGCTTGCTGATTTAAAGCTAGAAATTTTAAGTGCTCAAGAAGCTGGTTATGACAAACCAATTATTGAAGAAGGATCTAGCTTTGAAGAAAATGCTTACCAAAAAGCCATGCCAGTGGCGCAAGAACTTGGCGAACTTACATTTGCAGAAGATGCCGGTTTTTGTATAGAATCCTTAAACGGAGCACCAGGAATTTATTCTGCACGCTGGGCAGGGGTTGATGCAACAGACGAAGAGATTGTAAAACACACCCTTAGCCAAGTTGGTGATATGAGTTTAGAAACAAAACGCGCGTGGTTTGAATGCGCAGTTTGTTTAACATCAGAAGATGGCGAATACTGGACTTTTACCGGCAAAGTTAATGGCATAGTTGCTAAAAAACCTAGAGGACAAAACAGACCTGGACTTCCTTATGATGTTATTTTTATTCCAGAAGGTTTCAGCAAAACTTATGCAGAGATGACTGATGAGGAAAAAAATAAAATCAGCCACAGAAAAATTGCTTATGACAAACTTAAAAAATTCTTAAAGAAGAATTTATGAGCATAAAAAAGAAAGTAGCTATCTTTGATATTGACGGAACGATTTTTAGATCAAGCTTGATGATAGAACTTGTTAACGAATTCATCAAAGAAGGTATTTTTCCAAAATCAGCTGAAAAAGAATACAGAAAATCATACAAAAGATGGCTAGACAGAACTGACGATTATGATAAATACCTTCAAGATATTGTTGCAACTTTTGAAAAAAATATTGTTGGTGTAAAATATTCTGATTTTGTCAAAGCCAGCAAAAAAGTAACTGGAATAAAAAAAGATCGGGTTTACCGATATACCAGAGAACTGATCAAAAATTTAACAAAACAAAACTACTATCTTTTAGCAATTTCAAATTCTCCCAAAGAGATGGTAGAAAATTTTGCTAAAAAATTAGGTTTTGATAAAATCTACGGTCGAGTATACGAACTAGATAGCAAAAAAAGGTTTAATGGCAAGATCAAACACTTGGATATAATTTCTGATAAAGCCAAAGTTTACGAACGCGCTGCTAAAAGAGAAGGTTTAACATTAAAAGGTTCTGTAGGAGTTGGTGACACAGAAACAGACATTGCCTTTTTAAAATTAGTTGAAAATCCAATTTGTCTTAACCCAAACTTAATATTATATAGATATGCTAAAAGAAAAGGTTGGAAAATAATTGTTGAACGAAAAGACGTAATTTATAAAATTTAAAGAATAAAAAAAGGCTGCACCACATAATGCGAAGCAGCCACAATGTCACGTTTGTTCTATTCTATTTTCTGTGTCCTTGCAACTGATCTTTTGCATTCAAGACAATGCTTAAATGCTTGAGTAAGTCCTTGAGGAAAAATTTTTCTAAATTCTTCAACTGTCATTTTCAACTCTGTTGGTTGTTCTACTTTCCAACCGCAAACTGTGCAGTAATATGTATCTGTATAAATCATGGCACCCCTCCGTTTATAACGTGACAATTTATCATAGCTTTATTTTTTAACATTTGTCAATATGTCACAAATTATATCCATCTACAAACCTAAAGGCCCAACTTCTAATGATGTTGTTAAAATTCTAAAAAAATATTTCAACGAAAAAAAAGTTGGCCATGCTGGTACACTCGATCCCCTTGCTAGAGGAGTTTTAGTAATTGGTGTGGGACGTGAGGCAACAAAAAAACTTGGTGATATTGTAAAAAAAGAAAAAGAATATATCGCAAATATAAAGCTTGGACAAAACAGCACAACAGACGACGAAGAAGGAGAAAAGACACAAATCAAAATAAAACATAAACCAACAACTGACGAAATTAAATCCATATTGACGAAATTTGAAGGCAAAATAAAACAAACACCACCAATTTATTCGGCAATTAAGGTAAAAGGGCAAGAAGCTTATAAGCTAGCTCGCAAGGGAATGCAAGTTGAGCTAAAACCCCGTATTGTTGAAATAAAGCAAATCAAATTACTCAAATATGCTTGGCCTAATTTAGAAATTAAGGTTACTTGTGGGCCAGGAACGTATATAAGATCATTAGCTCGTGATATTGGAAAAGAGCTTAATACTGGTGGTTATCTTACTGAACTAGAACGTACAAGGGTTGGACAGTTTAGGAAAGAGCAAGCGGAAAGTATCTCAAAATTTAAACGTAATTGTTAATACGTTAATACTGTTAATATGAATCCTTATCAACCGTATCACAGTATTAACCGTATCAACATCAATTTCCACCACTTCTAACTAACAAAAAACCAGTCAGCTATAATAACTAAACTAATCTTAAACTCCCTAACTACAGAACTCCACTACATAAATCTGCGATATATTCTGGCGTTATAAAGCTAGTCATGTAAACAAATCGGTCGTTAAACAAGTTAACGGTGATTCATCTATTTAAGACCGTTGAGGTCTGCAGCCGCAATTCCACGGAATTGTGGCAATATAAGGCCTCTACAGCAAAATGTTGTCCCAGAATTAGCACAGATTAAAAGTTCGTAGTGAAGCTCAACTTTATTATATCATAAATTTGGACGTCAAGAAAGAAAAAAGCGCCAGATCCCTTTCTTGAAATCTGGCGCGGTTGTTTTTGTTTTCCTTCCATGGAATGACGTTTAGAATTTCTTACTTTTTTTTCTGATCTCTTCAATCTGATCGACATGACCTCCTGCTATTTGCTCTGTTGCTGTTCTGAGCTTTTCAGCTTCTTCAAGAGGCACTCCTCCGGTAAGCTTGAAGAATTGTGCATTTATTCCTTCTTGTAAACTCCCTAAAAGCCTGTTTCTTTCGCTGTCAGTCATACTGCTCTCCCTCCTACTATATTCTGATGGTTTCAGACTGCCCTACCGAGGCGCCGCTTGGTTCCATTTCTCGGCTGATTACGACAGTCGTCTTTCCATCATCTCTTCCCAATCTAATGATGATTTTCTCCATCAGTTTTTTCATATCGGTATTGCCATTGCCTGTGGTCTCGATTATGATTTTTTCCTTAGCCATAACTTCTTCCCTCCATTTTCCTATGCAGTTATTTCGGATATGGTTCTTTCGTCTTCATTGCCGTTGTCATCAACAATAACAAGTCGAACTTTCGATGTTCCTTTTGAAAGCGGTTTGTGACAGTTCAGATATGTTTTTATTTCTTTTCTGAGGCCTTCGAGCGACTGATCTTTGCCGGAAAACACCTGGATATGTCCTTTTGAGATTTCGATCCCACCCAATGCAAGACCGCTTTTGTATGAAATCTCGTCATGCAATTCTTTAATGGTTGAACCGTCGTTAGCTTCAGTTATCTCAATTTTGATATGGCTCATTCTATTCCCTCCGTTTCTCCCCATGCTTTGTATATTTCAAGCATCTGCGGAAATTTGGTAGAACATACCTTTGCTACTATCACTACTTCTATACCCTCTGGTATTGCGATCACATTAGACTCCAGTAGCTCGTGTAGCTCCTCACCGTTATGGGTTCCTAGAAAAATCCATATTGACTTGATTGAAGGTATGTGACTGCTAACAAAATCCACAGTCGCCTCAACTGGTGTAAACGAATTAAGAAAGTGCTGGGTAAGTCCTAACTGCTGCTCTTCTGTTGCTCCAACAGCTGCTAAAATATTGACCATGATTTTCCCTCGATTGTTACAAAATACCTTTGTTCAGTTGAAATACTACTCCCTTTTTTTCTTGTGCTGCTGGGGTAACCCAGGCTCGGATACAAAGTAGACAGAACGCCTATTTTTCCTACGGCGCCTTTCTTCAACTTCGTCATCACCAGATCTTTTCCTTTCTTTACTTCCTTGTATTTCTTTTTTTTTCTTCTCTTCCTCTGCCATGCTGCTTTCCCTCCATTTGGTTTAAGTTGTAAAGAGCTCTTGAGCTCTTAAAATTAATTGCTCATTTGCACCCATTTGAAATGGACACAATCAAACAATCAATAACTATTATCCTTCGACTCTTCAGTCCTATTTAGAGCCGGCAAACTCATGAAAATAAAAAACCGACCCTTTTTACAGAAGATCGGATTCGCTATGGTTAGTTTTTATTTTATGTATGAATGTATGTAGCAAAACTAACTCACCCGAGCTTCTGGGTCAGTAAAGAAATAAAAACCGAAATACCAGTTGTTTTGCATAATATTCATACTTAAGGATATTTTACACTATTTACATTATTTGTCAAGGAGTGTCTGCAGCTAGTAATTTTAGCTAAAAGTGAGAACCGCGGAACCTTTTAATGGGTTCCGCGGTTTGTGACTACGTGGTTAAACACGCGCTGGGATTTAGAGCTTTCATGCCTATTTCGAGTTACCGTTGCCCCGAAGCGAATTAACCAACCAGCTAATGCAGTTGGCGTAGCCCTGGGCGGTTGCCTGGATAGTATCGACATCAGCATCTCTACCAGAATATATACGATTCTTCTCGTTCACCAGACCGATAGCTGCATGCAAGTCTGCAATAGCTTCTGCACCCTCGCCTACTTGCACAGGTTGCCATCTCTTAAGTACAATCTCGACTCCTTTCAATTCAGGGAAAATATCCTTGGCAGCTTCGAACACAGCCAGCATAACTGCATGGAAAGTACCATTGCCTTTCATTGAGGCGGAAGCTTGTTTCCCTTCAGCTTCAATTATAATCGTAGCATTAGGTATAGTACCTCTTCCACCAATAGCCTGGCACCGTACTACCTCGATACGAAACGGAGTTTTCTCAACCACATCCTGTGCGAGAGTGATCAACTCGTGGTCAGTTACCCTTGCACCGGCTCTGGCGTCTGAAAGCTTGGTCATTTTCTGGTATATTCTGTCGAGTTGTTCGTTCGTAACGTCGAACCCTAATTGTTCAAGGCGATACCTTAATCCTTTTCTAGAGGAGCTTTGGTTCAATACGACTTCGACACCAGTATGGCCAAACATGTCTGGCTTCCAACTGTAGTAAGGACTTGCCTGCTCTTGTTTAGCTGCTCCAGCCTCAACACCCTGATGCATACCAGAGCTCACCACGATATTTTGAATACCTGCAACCACGTGATGCCTTGGAACTTGCATCCCAAGTGCAGTAGCAACGAAATTGACTATTTCTACAGTCATTGATGCATCAAGGCAAACTGCATAGTTAGCAAACACATCACGTCGTGTAAACAAGCTAAGTAATATAGCCTCGAACTTGGTCATACCACTACGCTCACCTAAACCGAAGAAGGTACCTTCGATTATTGTTGCGCCGTTGCGTATTGCACAGAGCGCATTATGAGTGGAATGATCTGAGTCGTTGTGACAGTGAACCGATACTTGAGCTTTCCCGATATTG
Source organism: Patescibacteria group bacterium (assembly GCA_018818885.1). Lineage (GTDB taxonomy): Bacteria > Patescibacteriota > Patescibacteriia > Buchananbacterales > SURF-54 > JAHIRB01. Next base: position 32,071 of record JAHIRB010000025.1, read on the forward strand.
GACACGTTATCGAAAATATAGGCGATTCTATCACCAAATTCGTTTCCGATACAAAGCCCTGTAGTGTCGGGGATGTTGACAACAGTTGCACCAGCATCGATGACTCCCTTAATAAGTCGACATAGATAATCCACGTCACTAGCACGTGCTGCATCCTCAGGCGAGTATTCAATGTGTTTGAAGCCCAACCGTTTGGCATACTTGATGCATTTAACTGCCAAATCGAAAAGAAAGTTCTGTTTACCTTCCTTAGTATTGCCATATTTTACTGAATTGAACTGTGCCATTACCAACTGGTCACTCACAGGTATAACAATGTGACAAATGTCACAACCAGCTTTTTTAACCGCATCGATGTCGATTTCTGCACCGCGCGCCAATCCGGACAACAAAGGTTTATCGCTGACACAGTTTGACTGATCAACAAACTTACGTATGCGAATACAATTTTTCAACTGCTCGTCGGAACTACCAGGAAAACCAATTTCGATTCTTCTTGTACCGACTCGCATAAGACGGTCCACTAATCCTTCCTGGTCTTCCACGGACATTCCTCCACCTTCAACTTGCCCGGATTCTCTGAGTGTTACGTCGTTGAATTCAATCATTATCATGTTTTCTTGCATTTCTATCTTCTCCTATTCGTTATGTTGGCTTATGAAAGTTTTAACTTTCTTGCTTAGTTCCCCTCCCATGAAAAGAACATAAAATAAAAACTGCCCTTCACTACTGGCGAAAGGCTAGCTTCTGTTTAATATCTTTATTTAATCTTAGACATAAGTAAACCTTCCACCAAAAGGTAGCAACAACAATAATAATGCTTTTAAGTTCTGATTTAGTTTTAGGCTGAAAGGTTTCATTATTTAATATAGTTATAAATTTAGGGTGAGGAGAAAAGAAGCATTGTGCCGCTTTTCCCCTCGAATTCCTAAGGAACATTGGTGGGTGATTGGGAATCGAACCCGACATCTTTCGGTTGTAACGCATCAGCGAGCTACACATCCTAATCCCCCATGGGGATAAATTAGGTTGTGTTTCCTGGTTAGAAAATGCGCCGATTGGCCACCTTGGCTATCACCCTATGCCACGTTCAACTAACCTGTTGCGACAAGTAACCGTTCGCTTACCAGTAATTACTGGCCACTACTGGCAACAAACTGTTGAACCGACAAACGTGGATCATCAAACGTATCGATGAACATAATGCGAAAATGTTCGCGAAACTAATAGCTACTGTCAGATCAGAGCGCTCTGTAGCTATTTTCATGTGATCCAAATATTTTAATTAATTGTAAATTATACATTTTCTTTTAAAAAAACCAGCCTTTTTATAAGCTAGCTTTGGAACTTGTCTAATTTGTTGTTTGTTTTATCTTAATTTAGTCCAAAACTAGCCTTATATCAATACCACTAGTATCAATACGACTAGGCTGATTGTGATGACTAAATTGTTAGATAAAACTTTATTCATATGATATTTATAATTTACAGCATTACGAAAAAAAAGTCAATGCTTTATTATTACCTAAATTTAGTGAAATTAAAATTTTTCCACATACACAGCTATCATTTTTTGCAAAGAGAAAAGGCGGTTCGCAAGCGAATCGCCCATTTTGATTTTGCCTTGGCTACTGGATTAATCCAGATTTGCCGAATCTACGATGATAGTCACCTCTCTTTTCTTGAAAAAACCCGAACGTATTTTCTCCGGTGGATCATACTTTCCATTACCCCTAATTCTGGCAACTACGACACGTTTATCTGACCCTACGGCAAGTTGTACCTTTACAAGTTGGACTTTTGCTCCACTTTCACTACAAATGTCATGTCCATTTAATCTTTCCCAGTGCCCCCCTCCATTATGCACAAAAACACTGTAGCCACAACTATTATAACTTGACATCGTTTCCCTCCATTTTGGATCTTTAAATGATTTCTTGCCATTTTCGACAATCAAAAATGCCTTCCCAGTGGAAGGCTTCTTAGTATTTATCTTGTTATTTTAGCTAAACACGAAGTAAACTTCCACCCAAAGGCTGGCTAATAATAATTTCGATAATTATTGTGGAAGTTATTTTTATCATAGTTTTAAGTATAATATCGTATGTTGAAAATCGTGTCAAGTGCGAGGTATGTGATTATAGATATTAAGACAATTATAATTTTCTAAATAATTACTTACTCTAATCAGCTCTAATCTCTATAATAACTACAATTACTCAAACTACTACCCAAACATCACCTCTTCATCTACTCTGTTGTAGTTATCGACAATATCTGCCTTTTTAAACCAAAGCTGTTCTTCGTATTTTGCTTCTTCTTCGTTACCAGATGCATGCATTATGTTATGTACTGCTCGATTTCTTATATTTGCTAGTGCTGGCGAATCAATTGAATAATCACCTCGAACTGTTCCTGGATCTGCAAACACTGGCAAAGTGTTGCCTGCAATCATTCTAACATTATCTATGGCGTGAACACCTTCGAGTAAAATTGCAACAACTGGACCAGAAGTAATAAACTCTGTATTCCATTTATTGACCATCTTGCCGATTTCTTCTGCAGACTTATTACCAAACTCTTCTTTTGGATCTCGTCCGTATTTTTCGTAAGTTTTTAAAGTTTTTTCTCCAATTGCTTTCATGAGCTCTGTTCTGCTTTCAGGATAATGTTGTTTAGCTAAAGTTTTATCTGCCCATACCATTTTTAGACCAATAATTTTTAAGCCCATTTTTTCAAAACGAGATAAAACATCACCAACAAGTGCACGCTTTACTCCGTCGGGTTTTATTAATACTATTGTTCTCTCTTTATGTATTTCTGCCATGTTATTATTCTAATAATTAGATTTCACTAAGTATGTAGGATTTTCCTGACTTTGTCAACCACTTGGGTTGGGGTATGATTTGCTTTAACTAAATAATCAACTGCTCCCATCTTAATTCCTTTTTCTTTGTCTGTTTCTTGTGCTAAGTTTGTAAGTAATATTACTGGAATATCTTTTGTATCTGGTGAAGCTTTTAGTTCCTTTAGAATTGAAAAACCGTCGATTTCTGGCAGCATAATATCAAGCAAGATAATATCAAATTTTTCTTTTTTTGCTAATTCTAATCCTTCCCCTCCCTTTTCTGTGACAACCAACTCAAATTTTTGCTCAGTAAATTTTAGCTTGTACATATCCACTAAAGTTGGGTCGTCTTCTATAAGTAATACTTTTGCCATATTGTTTGATTAATGTGATAATTTTATTATATCAATATTATAAATTTTACTCAATAGAGTCTAATATCTTCTCAATCACACCATCTAAGTTTTCGTAAATTTCATTATTCCAAAACCTAAGCACCTTATACCCCTGGCTCTCAATAAACTTTTGTCTAATTAAATCCTTATGAATCTGTTCTGGTTCATTATGATGTCCTCCGTCAATTTCAATTACTAATTTCTTTTCCAAACATACAAAATCTACTACATACCCACTTATTTAAAATTGACGTCTAAACTTTAAACCACATACTTGTCGATTTCTAACTATACTCCAAAATTTTCTCTCATGTGAAGTTTGTTGTCTACGCAGTCTTCTTGTAATGTGTCTTTTCATTTATATGTTAGTTACCTCACCTCTGTCTCCTCTCCGAATCGGAGAGGAAAACGTGCTATGTACGTCTGATGTACATCAACGATTATCTTTCATAGTACGTCTCCCTCTCCCGTCTGGGAGAGGGAACAAGCATGCCCGCCGAAGTGTCCAACGAAGGCGGGGGTGAGGTAAAACGTTTGTTAATAATTAATTGAGACTTCCACACCATCAGTAATTAAAACAATATCACTTATTTGATCAGTTCTGAATGTATTTATATCCATCCTCTTCATACGATTGATAGTTCTTAAAGAAGGATGGCCAAAACTATTATCCTCTCCGACTGAAATGACAACTTGTTGTGGATTGACTGCTTCTAAAAACTCTTTTGAAGATGAGGTATCACTACCATGATGTCCTGCTTTCAAAACTTCTGACTGCAAATCTATGCCAGCTGACAAAATTACATGTTCTTCTTCTGTTTCTGCATCACCAGTGAATAAAAAATTGATTTCGTTAAATGTTAACTGCATGACTATTGAAGAATTATTTAGATTTTCAAACTTTACACCTTCAATACTTTCAAATGGGTATATGACATCCAAGCGTTGATTATCTCCAAGATCTAATTCCCAATCTTGCGTAGCAATATCTATACTGATATTTTGTTTTTTTGCTTCGTCCAAAAAGGCTGCATAAGCTGGCGTGTAATAATCTACTCCCGTGATTAGTATTTTTTCTACTTCGTATCTTTTTAGTACTTCAGCAAAACCCATTACGTGATCGTCGTGGGGATGACTCACAACGACTAAGTCAATTGTACGATCATAAAATGGCATGTACTTCCCAAGTTTATAAATAACTTGATTGTCATCTCCCCCATCAATAAGAATTTGAAATTTGTTTGGTGTTTCTATAAATATTGAATCACCTTGCCCGACATCAAAAAAAATAACTTCCAAGTTATCAGTTGACTGACTTTGATCATAATAAATACAACCTATGACCAAACATAGGCTCAGTAGCGCAAACAGGATAATTCCAATTTTCTTTTTAACATTTGACATATGTTAGTTAGCATATATAATTAATTATAGAAGGGGGGTGAGAATATGCGATTTATAAGATGGATAAAAGCGTGGTGGGTTTATCTCAAATATCATAATATGATTGCCACCAAATTAAGAGTGGACTACGAGGATGGAAAAATCAGGTATTTTACTCTTGAGGAGGCTGAGAGTTTCAATGAATTTCCAAATACTCTCAACGCGGCACAACCACATGAAAAACCCTTAGCGACATTCGACATTTGAAAAACCGCAAACATCTTCTTCGTATCACCCTGGCCTGAGCATTGTCTTGGGCCTTCTTTTATTTAAAAATAATCCAATCATTAGAAACAACGCAATTACCACCACCCCAGAAATTTTAAAATCTACAGAAGCTAACGGGACTTTTGCTAGTAAATCAATAACCTTTATAATATAAGTCAGAAACAACCACGGAAGTGACCAGAGTAAGTTTAGCGATACAGCGATAAAGTTATAGAGCAATAAAGTTGATAATAATAATGAAGTGATGAGAGTAATGAAGGAGATTATCATTAGATATGGCAAAACAGGCAATAATAAAATATTCGTAACTGGCGAAATAATCGAAAGTCGACCGAAATTATATAACACTACTGGTAATGTCATAACTTGTGCGGCAAATGTCATAATTAAAATTGACTTAATTCCCAAAATCTTTGGTAATTTTTCAAGCCATTTATCAAAATATGGTGAAAAATAAATAATTCCCAAAACTGCTAAAAATGAAAGTTGAAAGCCAATATCATCTCTCAGTATCTTAGGATTGATCAACACCATCACCGTAGCTACAAAAACCAACGCGCGTGCTGATGTGTTTAATCTTCCAAGCTGATATGCTAAAAGCATCATCCACGCCATAATTGAAGCACGCATTGCAGACGCGGGAAAACCAATTATAACTAAATAGACTATTAGCATTAAAGTGATTAAATAAAAAGAGTTTTTTCTCGATATATATAAGTTACTTAATATTGACATTAAGATTGCTGTAATAATCGTGATATGCAGACCCGAAATTGCAATTAAATGCGCTGCTCCGGCTGATGCAAATTTATCATAAAGCTCTTGTGGTATGCCTCGCCTTGATCCAAGTATGATGGCGCTAAAAAGACTTGCTTGTGGTTCTTGCAGGTTCTTGTTTATTTGAGTTTTTAATTTTGACTTAACACTTAACATCTTTGACATCACAAAACTTCCCTGATCTTTTTCTATCAACTTTATCTTCGGGAAATAACAAACGGAATATATATCATAACGAGCTAGATATCTGTCGTATGCAAAACCTTCGAAGTTTTCTGGCTGTTGAAGTTTGCAGGTAACTTCAAGTTCATCTCCATAATCATAGCGTGGATAAAGACCGATTGTGATCAATACAATGCTATTTTGATCTGACCTTTTGACTGTATATTTTATATTACTAATTCGTTCGTCTGGTTCCTTTATGATTGTACCGACAAAAGTACTTTTTTGATCATAAGTAATCACTGATTTAGGCAAAGATAACTCATATCGAAAAATTCCTAATGCCGTTATTACAATTAACAATCCGATTATTCTAGTTTTTTTCGAAATGATCAAAAGTAATATTCCAAAAATCATTATACAAAACACATAAAACTGATCCACAACAAAAAAAGAACGTATTGCAACGCCGATTATAAATGCGATAAGAACCGCAAGAAAAATTTTTGATTTTGTTAGTTGCATAAAACGTTGTTAACATATGCACCGTCCCCTTTTGTCATTCCGAGCTTGCCGAGTCATGCCATAGGCAGATCCGCCTCTGGCGGAGAATCTCACAACTCCCAATCTTGGGATAAATCTTCAAATTTGGGATTAACAGACTTTATCAAATCAACCTTTTTCTTTCGCGTCCATCTTTTCAGTTGTTTTTCTCTATCAATTGCATCATAAACGTAATCATACTCTTCATAGTAGACTAACTTGTTAATATTGTATTTTGCGGTAAAACTATCACCTGTCTTTTGCTTATGATCCTTAACTCTACTTTCTAAATGACCACAAACTCCTAC
>JAHIRB010000026.1 GCA_018818885.1 Patescibacteria group bacterium
GATAACAAATACTTAATCCTAAGGTAACCCTTTTACTTTTTCTTATCAATAATTAATAATATTCTTTGTTAAACAATATACAACGTTGTTTAAGTACAAAGAGGGTCGCACATAAAAGTTTGATAATCTTTTTAATTACTTATGGTATGCTAAATAAGATATGAAAAAAAAGAACAGATTTTCGTTAATTTTAATATTTATTTTTATAATATCTGTTAGTATTTCTTCTTTATGTTTGCCGGATAATACTTCCGCTGAAACGGTTACCGACCTATCTGATCGAAAATATGAGCAAACCTTGATCCAACTCCTTGATAATGCGAAAGAGTCGATAGTTTTTCTATGTATAGCATAAGCCCCGGCTCAGGCGATAAGAATCCGGTAAGGCTTTTATTAAATGACTTGTTAGAAGCAAGGGAGCGGGGAGTCAGTATCACAATGTATCTTAATACTTGCTTTATGGACGATGGCACAAGTGAAGAGTCTTTTACCGAAAGCCCTATATTTAAAGAGCTGAAAGATGCCGGATGCACTATTTACCTTATGCCCAAAAGCCGCAGGCTTCATGATAAGCTAATAATTGTAGACAGTCGATATGTAATCGTGGGCAGCACAAATTGGTCCAATTCCGCCTTGCGTAAAAATTTCGAGTCTAATACCTTTATTGATTCACCTAGTCATGCTAAGGCGAAACTTGAACGTCTTGAAAACGTATTAAGCTTTATAAAATCAAATAGCGAAATATCCAATACCCCAAGTTATTTGGAAGACTTACCAGAGAAGTTGTCTGTTTCTAAAGAGCTTCTTATAAATAAAAAGTACTTCTCTCGTATGGTGACAAGTAATGACAATCGCGCCTTTGATCTATATTTCTTACTTGTCGCATACAGCCAATTGATGGGGGAGGATGAATTTTACATAAACTTAGAAGACATGGGTCTAAGTTTAGGCTTGCCGGATACTTTGGAGTATACTGCCTTAAGGAGGCAGGTAATTAGAAGTTTAAAGAGACTACAGAGCCGTTATAAGCTTATAAAAGTAAAATTTATGCATGGAAAAGACGCATCTATAACTCTTTTAAATGTTCAGGGCGAATCTTTTACGATATCTTCTGATTCAGTTCTCCAGCCCCTTGATGCCAAGTTACCTCTGCGCCTGAAATTCCTGCTTCTAATCGAGGCTTTACTCAAAACCGAAGGCAAAGATTTAAATTCAATATCCAAATCCGATTTAAGGAAGCGCTTTAATATTAATGAAACAACAATTTACGATGCTTTTAAGGATTTAGAAGATATAGATAAATAAAATAAAAAAAACAGACTAATTGACACTCCTGAGGTAAAATTATAAGTAAGCGGCGCAAATGCCAGAAAATACGTATTACGTTATATGTTACAGAAAAAATCAATTAAATTTCAAAGGAACGATTATGAAAAAAGCTGAGATATATTGCGATGAAAGTTGCCCTGATTTTTTCACTTCATCTAACCCTGATGGTAAATATTTATTGATTGGGGGTATCAAAATTCTCGATACAAGCCGCGAAGAGATTAAAAATGAAATTAAAAATCTGAAAGTAAAGTATAAAATTTCTGACGAATTTAAATGGAAAAAAGCTTCTAAAAATAAGCTGGCTTTTTACAAAGAGTTGACTGATTTATTTTTTAAGTTTAATGACTTATTGCGATTCAAATGCATAGTTGTAGATGTAAAAGCAGTAAATTTTGAAAAGTTTCATGAAGATGATAAAGAGTTAGGATTTTATAAATTTTATTATTATATGCTTAATTATTGGCTTGAAAGTAATGTGGCCTACAGCATCTTTACTGATTTAAAAACAAATAGGATAAAACATCGATTAAGTCATCTTAAGCAGTGTCTTACTTACTCCAATATTGATGCAACTATAGAAAAAGTTCAAGCATTACCTTCTCACGAGGTTATTTTACTCCAGTTGTCAGATTATTTAGTAGGATTAGTGTCTGCGAAATTTAATGATTCTTTAAAGAGCACGTCCTCAAAAAAGATATTACTTGATTATTTTGAGCAAAAATTAGGACATGAAATCAAACCTACTCCTAGGACTGAGCAAAAATTTAACATTTTTAAGATAGATTTAGGAAGAGACAAATGGTAATCCCTCCTTTATTAAAATTAAAAAGTGAAATTGATTATAAAAAACATTTTATTTCTAAATACTGTCGATCTCCTATAAAAACTTTTGATGATATTAAAGTTTACTTTAAAAAATATAAATTTAATCATGATTTTTATGAAAGCTCTAAACGAAACAAAATTAAAGATAAATTTTCTACTATAAGAGCAGAAAGAATGGATTGGATTGAGTATGCCCTAACAAACAAAAGCGCAACCCTTTATCAAGGGTGGAGCAAAAAAAAGAATTGTTATGTTAACAACAGAAGAGTGTCTGTTGTTATACATGATTATGTTGTTGTTATTGAGTTGAATAAAACAATGGAAAAAGCAAAGTTCATCACAGCATATGTTGCAGATAATAGTATTGCTAAAATTAAAAGCAGTCCTCTATGGCAGAGGGCAAAAAAATAGGTCGCTGATTTGCTATGCTGGTTCAGCGACCGAAACCTCTGTAGGTTCCCTACACTAGGTAAAGAACAATATATACGACTTTCGTCTATTTAAAGTATAATACATTACAAAACATATTGCAAGTATATTTTCAGTATATTTTCAGTATATATTCAGTATCTATTAATATAGCTTAAAACAGGAATAAAACAATTGTCTTAACTTATTGTCTATCAAGTCGCTACAGCTAACTGGAGGGTGCCATCGTATAATACTCCCCATAATTCGGACCAGTGGTTAAGATAGAAAAAAGAGGTATAATAAGAGTAGAAAACCACAGGAGGGCTGGATGGGAAATGTTAAAAAAAAGTTTAGTAAGGAATTTAAGGCAAAGGTGGCAATAGAAGC
>JAHIRB010000027.1 GCA_018818885.1 Patescibacteria group bacterium
GTTTGCTACAATAACCCAAGAACAGATTAACCAAGCAGTCAGGTTAATTAACAACCGCCCAAGAAAAAGGCTTAACTACTTAACTCCTTATGAAGTATTTAATCAAAAAGACTAATGTTGCACTTTGGAATAGAATTCAAAATTTTCATAGATAATTTATTATGATATAATATAATGGCGTTTAATTATTAAATACTAATTTTATGGATATAAAAGTGCTACGATGTAAAATATGTGGTGAAGTCTTTATTGGAAAAGCATTACCATCAAACTGCCCTTATTGCGGTGTTGAAAATAAGTTTTTAATTGATGGATCTGCCTACAAAGATGAAAATGATGTGGAATTGACAGACATATCAAAAAAGAATTTAGAAAAAGCTTTATCAATAGAACTATCTAATACTGCCTTTTACAAATGCATAGCAAATACTTCAACCGAACCTTTAATTGCAGCTATGTTTAAGGGTCTATCCAAAATTGAAAAAGAACATGCTGATGTTTTTAGAAAAATTCTTAAACCAGAATCCGATCCAGAAATTAACGAAACATGCTCTGACGATAGCTTAGCTTCTCTGAACTCTTCCAAAGAACGAGAAACTCGTGCTACTGTGTTCTACTCCCAAGCGTTAAAGGAAGCTACTGAAAATCGACTAAAGGAAGTATTCACTGCAATTATGAAAACTGAACATGATCATCTGGCGTTAGATAACGAAATGATAAAGAAATATAAATAAATTACCAGCGATAAAGTTGATTACTCCATAGCTCATATTGGTCTATCATTTTATTAACTAAAAAATATTATGACCGAAGTTGGACAAATATATAACTGTGTAGTCTGTAAGAATATTGTGGAAGTAAAAAATGCAGGTGTAGGTGAACTAGTCTGTTGCGGACAACCAATGAAATTGCAAGAAGAAGCATAAATCACAACATTTTAAAAATACCCCATAAGGAACCGCTATGTTTTTTGTGGGGTTTATTATTGCAATTATTGATATATCCACAGCCATATGGTGCCAAACTAGTGAATAAGCTGTTAAATTCATTCCTTGAAACTACTACTTAAATAGTGTAAGATATATAAGCTATGGCGCAAAATAATATAGAACTTATACCACCACAAAACCTAGAAGCTGAAAGTTCACTTATAGGTTCTTTACTAATAGATAAAGACGGAATTGTCAAAATTGCTGATATTGTTAATGTTGATGATTTTTATAAAGACGCACATCGATTAATTTTTGAAGCAATTAAAGAATTATACGAAAAACGTGAACCAATTGATTTATTAAGTTTAGGCAATCGCTTAGAAAGCAAAAAACAACTAAAGAGTATTGGTGGAAAAACTTATCTCACCAGTTTAGCAAACATGGTTCCTACCTCTAGCCATGTTATTAATTATGCTCAAATTGTACAAAAGAAAGCTACTTTGCGTCGTTTGATTAATGCAGCATCACAAATCACAGAATACGGCTACAAGGAAACAGAAGATGTAGAAATTATTTTAGACAAATCTGAACAAATCTTATTTAAAGTATCTCAAAAATACCTCAAACGCGCATTTGTACCTATTAAAGATGTTTTAGTAGAAGCTTTTGATAGAATTGATGAACTACATAAAGAAGGTGGAAAGTTGCGAGGCATTCCAACTTATTATATTGATTTAGATAATATTTTAGCAGGCTTTCAAAAATCAGATCTTATTATATTAGCTGCTCGGCCTTCCATGGGTAAAACTACTTTAGCTTTAGATATTGCTAGAAACATTGCCACTAAAGCAAAAGTTCCAATTGGCATTTTTTCTTTAGAAATGAGTAAAGAACAACTAGTAGATAGATTACTTTGTGCTGAAGCAGGTGTTGATTTATGGAAAATGAGAACTGGGAAACTTTCAGATCAGGGAGAAAATGATGATTTTTCAAAAATCGGTCATGCTATGGGAACACTTTCTGAAGCTTCGATTTATATTGACGATTCTGCTAACGCTAATATTATGGAAATTAGAACTAAAGCAAGAAGGTTGCAATCAGAACACGGCCTTGGTTTAATTGTTATAGACTACTTACAGCTAATGGAAGGACGAAGTGGAACAGAAAACCGTGTACAAGAAGTTTCTGAAATTTCTAGAAACTTAAAAGCTATAGCCAGAGAATTAGATTTGCCAGTATTAGCTTTATCTCAACTTTCTCGTGGAGTGGAACAACGCGAATCACATATTCCTAGGTTAGCAGATTTACGTGAATCAGGATCCATAGAACAAGATGCAGATGTTGTTATGTTTATTTATCGCGAAGCTATGTATCAAAAAGATCTAGACCCAGATAAACAACATTTAGCAGAAGTACATATTTCTAAACATCGAAATGGTCCAACCGGAAAGATACAGTTATATTTTGATGAAAACAAAGTTACTTTTAAAAGTCTCGAAAGAGGAGCTGCGAGTGAGTAATTAATTTAAATTACGAATTACAAATCAATACAAATATAATAAGGAAGAAATAAACCTGTATATTTGTAGATTTGTATAAATTAATAATTTGTAACATATGTTTGATAAAATTAAACAATTCAAAGAATTAAAAAATCAACTAGACGAAGTTTCTATTGAAGTAGAAAAAGATGGCATAAAACTTATTATGTCTGGCAATCAATCAATTGAATCTATTCAAATTGATCAAAACTTAACTGCACCTGAAATTGAAAGAATAATCCCAGATTTATTTGACCAAGCATTAAAAAAAGTACAAAAAGTAATGGTAGAGAAATTTCAAACTGGAAACTTAAACTTACCTAACGTATAAATGCGACAACACTATTCAGAAAGCATATCAAAACTAATAAGCTACTTTTCTGATCTACCTGGCATCGGGCCCAAAACAGCAGAAAAGTTTGTTTTTTATTTGGTAAAACAAAATAAAGAATATCTGCAAGGATTTTCTCAAACAATATCTGATCTGATAGATAGAATCAAAATATGCAGCATTTGTCATAATTATTCAGAAAAATCAACGTGTTCTATCTGTGATAATTCAAAACGAAATAAAACTGTAATTTGTGTGGTAGCTAGACCGCAAGATATAGCTGCTTTAGAAAAAACACATGAATATCAAGGTGTGTATCATATGCTTGGCGGTGTACTAAATCCACTAGAAGAAGTAACACCAGATAAACTAAATATTACTCAACTACTTGAAAGAATAAAAAAAGATAAATCTAAAGAAATTATTCTAGCACTTAACCCAGATATCGAAGGTGAAACAACAAGTTTATACTTAAAGAAAACACTTCAACCTCTAAATGTCAAAATTACCCGCCTTGCCAGAGGTTTACCAATGGGTTCAGATCTTGAGTACGCTGACGAAGTTACACTCACAAATGCTTTAAAAGGCAGACGAGAAATTTAAGCACAATCAATTCAAAAAAAACTGTAGGTCGGAGCCAGACCCCGACCTACGATGATGATGTTTATTAGTAGACTACATTAGTCAATGTCGCCTACTTTTTTTATTTAAGCTGATTAAATTTATATCTTACCAATCTCTACTTGAGTATAAAGTTTAGTAAAACCTTGTTTCCTACGATACCGTACCTTGCGTTTATATTTTACTATAGTTAGCTTTTTATCTTTACCCTGTTTGATTATTTTAGCCTCTATTTTTTTAGCTAATTTTGGTTTTCCTGTCTCTACTTTTGTGGCTTTATCATCAGAAATAAGTAGAGTTTCAAAACTTACTTTGTCACCTTCTTTTCCTTCTATTTTATCAATTTTAAGCTTATCCCCTGTTTTTACCTTATATTGTTTACCACCTGTTTTTATTACTGCTAAGTTCATAATTATTTTAAGTTTTAGTTTAGATTAATTGAGTTTATATGAAATTACTATAAATGTCAAGAATTATAAAAATTTTGATATTTAATAATCTACTGGTGCAAAATCGTCAGTTAATATCTCAGTTTGACTAAGATCAATTGATTCTTGATATAAATTTTTTATTAAAGATTTTTCTTGCTCCGATCTTGCTAAATTATATAGTTGATCTAAAGTGTAAGTATTACTACTTTTAGTTAATATTACAATAATATTTTGAATACTATCGATTTTCTTTGTATAGACAGGAAAAATGTAATAATTCGAAAAATATTTTGAGAATGTTTTTAGTTCAGATTTAAAAAAATAAGATTTTTCTCCATCTAAACTTGAAATTAAATTTGCAATTACAATTCCGTCATCTTCTAGTGAATTATAAATTTTTTCGATAGTTTCAACAGTGGTTAATTGAAAAGGTATTGCATACCATGATATAAATGCATCTAAATATATAACATCGTATTTATTTTTGTTATTGTTTAAAAAAATTCTGCCATCTTCATGGAATATGTTGAATTTATCATTTGGTACAAAATTAAAATAATCCATTGCCATTTTTGTAACCATTGGATCAATTTCTACCACATCAATTTGTGCATTGGGAAACCGATTATTAATATCTTTAGGTTGACTGTATGCTCCTCCACCAATTACTAAAACTTTTTTTATATCAGTATTAAAAATTCTATCCAAGATCATGTATCTAGAATACTCCGTTGCCATTTCGCCTGTATCTAAAAAAATTGACGAATGAGTTTCTGCACCAATTTGCAATACTCGTTTCATACGGTGAGTACGTTTATCTACGGTGTCATAAACTCTGATATGATTGTAGCTACTATCAAAATCAACTAGGTAGCCCTTATTTAAAATTTGATATTGTGCATACCCTGTTAGTATAAATAAAATCATCAATATACCAATTCGTGTTTTGATTAGTTTTGATGGCATTCCTAAAAACGAAGTTACTATCAAAATAGTTCCTAAGCCAAATAGTATATTTAAGCTACCAAAGGTTGGTATTAAATAAAAACCTGCTAAAAATGTTCCAACAATACTACCTATGGTTGAAATCGCATATAGATTGCCTGCTGCTGAGCCAGAGGTTTCTACATCTTTAATTTTTAAACGTACACTATATGGAGAAACCATGCCAAGCAATATACTTGGAATTACAAAAAGTAAGGTGGTGGCAAATATTGAGCCAATCTTTATGCCATACGACATTGCCATATTGAGTATTGGTTCTTTTATGGCTGTGATCAGTACTATAAATATACCTGCAATTACTAAAGTTAAAGATAAAAACTTAAAGCTAGGGTTATTCTTAGAAAAATTTCCACCTAAATAATATCCTAGGCTTAATGCACCTAAAATTATACCTATTAAAGACGTCCAGACAAATATAGACCCGCCCAAATATGGAGCTAAAATTCTAGAACCAATTAATTCTAAAATCATTACCGTAGCACCAGATATAAAAACAATAATTTCTAATCTACCAATAAACTTTATATTCTTCATGATGATACTTCCTTTCTTTTATATAAATTAACTATAACTATAGCAATAATTATCATTAAAGCACCCAAAATACTTAAAGCAACAATCTTTCCCTTGGTGTGTAAAAATAACGACGTTACACCAAATAGAATTGAAGAAAAATATAGTAACAGGACTGCTTTTTTCTGACTAAATCCAATATCTAGCAATCTAAAATGTAGATGTTTTCTATCTGCCTTAAAAGGCATTTTTTTCTCCCAAAATGTGCGTCGAATAATTACCCACAAAACATCAAGAATTGGGATACCCATTACAAGCAAAGTAGTTGCAATTTTTGAACCAGATATAATGGCAAGTACTCCTAACAAAAAACCTGTTAAGACACTGCCACCTTCACCTAAAAATATTTTTGCTGGATGCCAATTATATATTAAAAAACCTAAGCATGTACCAATAAGTGCTAGTGACAATACTGAGACCGCTGAATATGGTGAATTCCAATAAAGACTGACAATAAATATTATTATTGCTCCAATAGTGGTTATACCAGTTGTTAGACCGTCCAAACCATCTAAAAATTTTGTTGTATACATCATTCCCATCAGCCACAAAAAAGTTAAAGGGATACTCAAAATCGGAATTATGGCTAGCGTACCACCACCAGGATTAGTAATATTAGTAATTCTAATGCCCGCGATGATTATTATGGTAGCTGCAACAATAGGGAATATAATTTGATACAAAGGTTTGAAATTATATTTATCATCAAAAAATCCACCGATCATCAAAATTGCTGATGATACAATAAATGCCCTAATAATATCAAGGTTGATTTGGCTATCTACAAACCATCCTGTTGGCAGTAAAAAATAGATTGTTAAAAAAAAGCTAAAAAAGATTGCCATACCACCAAGCTGAGGAATTTTCCTAGTATGAATTTTTCGTTTTTCAACAAAAGGAATATCAAAAATATTTTGAATTTCTGCAAATTTTTTTATTAGTGGTGTAAATCCAACTGCTAATAAAAAAGATAAGATGAGTGGTATTAAATAAAACATCTTAAAAATTATGTGTCAGCTTTCTTAATTTTAATATTTCCTCCGATATCGTATGTTACAACATCTCTTCTACCAAGTTTTTCCTCTAAAAGTAAATTAGTAAGGCTATCTGTAACTTTTTCTTGAATAACTCTTTTCAGCGGTCTTGCTCCAAATTTTGGATCATACCCCTGTTTGGAAAGTTCTGCGACAGCCGCAGGAGTTACTTCTAAAAATACTCCTTTCAGTTCTAAGCTGGCAGCCACTTTTTTTAATTGTAAATTTGCTATTGCTTCAACGTCTTCTAACGAAAGTGGTTTAAAAACAATAATACCATCTAGTCGATTTAAAAATTCCGGCTTGAAATGTTTTACTAGTTCACCCTGTTCCATCAATTCGTTTTTGATTTCTACTGCTCCTGCACCTTGCTTAACTCGATTTTGGATATATATTGAATTAGCATTTGATGTAGCGATAATTACAGTGCTGGTAAAATCAATAGTACGGCCAGAAGCATCAGTTAAGCGGCCGTCATCCATAACTTGTAAAAATATATTTATCAGATCTGGATGGGCTTTTTCTATTTCATCAAGCAAAACTAACGCAAACGATCTTTTTCTTACTTCTTCTGTTAAAAATCCAGCTTGCTTGGTTCTAGTATCGCCAATTAGTCGGTAAATGCTTGATTGGTCTTGATACTCTGTCATATCCAGTCTTATCATGTTGTCTTCCGAACCAAAATAAACTTCTGCCACTGTTTTAGCAAGTTCTGTTTTACCTACACCAGTTGGGCCTAAAAATAATAAATTGGCAATTGGTTTTTTACCTTCACGTAGTCCGGCCCGAGCCCTTCTAAGTGATGCGGAAATCATGTTAACTGCTTCTTGCTGATCTACCATGCGCTGGTGAATAATTTGTTCTAAATTTAGTAATTTGTCACTTTCTGATTCTGTAATTTTAGTAAGAGGTATTTTTGTTTTTTCGGTAATAATTTGTGCAATATCTTCTCCCTTAATTATGCTATCTTTGCCTCTTTCTCTATGTACCCTGATGGCAGTTTCTTCTAATAGCTCAATTGCTTTTTCTGGCAAAAATCTATCATGTAAATATCGATCTGAAAGAGTTGCAGCTTTTTCAACTGCATCATAAGAAAACCAAACATTATTTTTATTTTCAATCGCGCCTGTTTTTGCTTCTAAAATTTGTATTGCCTCATTGCCGTGTGGTTCAGAAACTTCTAACTTATCAAAAACATTACCCAACGCACTGTTTTCTACGTATTTTGTGTAATCTTGAAAGGTGGTAGTAGCCAGCACCGTTAATCTTGAACGTGACATGATAGAAGCTAGTGTAGCAGCTAAATCTAAACTTCCCTCTTCTGAACCAGAAGTTATGCCTATCATGTTATGAATATCAGAAATAAATAAAACAATATTACCTGATCTAATTACTTCGTTAAGTGTAATTAATAATCGTTTACCTGCTACGCTTGGTTCTACGCCACCGATTAATTTTGCCAAGCTTATACTTACTAATCTTTTGTCTTGAAAAGCTTCTGGCACTTGTTCTTCTGCCATAAGCTGGGCAATACCTTCTATTATGGTTCTTCTGCCTGTGCCAGGATTTCCAACCAATACTGTAGCTTTTCTAGGCCCACCCTCTACCATTCGAAATATTGATGCTATTTCATCTTTTCTGCCTACACAAGGAGCTAAATAGCCATATTTTGCCAGCACCGTTAAGTCTTGTGAGAATGTATCAAGCATAGGAGTAGCAACAGCTGTCATAGCCCGATTAACATTTCCTTTTGGTTTAAGTGATGCTCTTTTTCTGAATCTTTGCAAGCGAAGATACATCAATTTTCTTACTCTTATCCAGCTGGCAATATTAGACATTTTATCCAGATCAATTTCTACGTCATAAAAAATTTCTTTAACTGGATTTTCGATCTTTATTAATGCCACTAAGATATCTACAATTTCTACTTTCTTGCCATGTTCTTCGTAAGCGATTAGATAACCTTCATACAATACTTTTAATAAATCTTTAGAAAAAATTGTATTGGTTGCTGGTGGTAGCTTTATATTACTAAAATTTGTTCTAATTTTTTCTTTTAATTTTTTGTTATCAATGCCCAATCTACCAAATACAATTCTGGTTTGTTGGTACTGAAATAAACTAATTAGCAAATGTAAGGGTAAAATTTCGGAGTGCTTATATTTAACTGCGTACTTCCAGCTTTTGGTAATTGCATCAAGTGCTTCTTTAGAAAAAGTTTTCGATACATTTCTTTTGTAATTTTTACCTAGATCTCTAGCTAAAGTCCAATCTATGGCATGATGCATCATGGATTGGTTGTTTGGATGTTGATATATTCGGATTTTAAATCTTTCATAGTCTTGTTCTAATCGATAAAAAAGATAACCATCAAATAATAATGAAACCCAAAATATTAATAGCGACCAACTTGGATATTTATAAAACTGCCACAATGGGATAAAACCTTGTTGTAACACTAAAAAATGTCTAAAACCAAATATCAATCCTGCTGTTGCGATAAAAAGTAAAATTGAATCAATAAAAAACTTAAAGGCTGATTTTAAATTATCTTGATATATTGTTGCTTTGTCAATTCTTTTTCCCCAATAAAGTAAAACCTTTCCTGTCCACGCCATTAATGGTTGTCCAAAACATTTGTTGCATCTTTTATCATCTAAAACACCCGCACCACTACATGTAGGGCATTCAATATATTTTATTTGTAATTCTTGATTTTCCATTTAGCTTTTGATTGATATTAAGTGATTAAGATTAATCCAAATTTGATAAATAACAAATAGCGGCAAAATAAACCATAATAAAAATAAAGCAATTACAAATATTGCATAAAAAATAAAGGCAATTGTTTTAAATACTAAGACAATTAATCTAATAAAAAAACTAATCATTCTACCCTGCCAATCGTATTGAGCAAACATTGGTGTAGTAAGATTAAAAAACCAAATCCTCAAACCTAGACGATTTTCTGCATCTTTAAGTTTTTGTAAACAAAAAAAACCCCATTTTTTGGCGCCAAAGCTAAACCACCAAACTGGCCAATACACAAAGTCTCCTACAAGATCAATACTTAAATATTTTAGGGTAGATAAAGCTAAATTTTGTTCCCATTTCTTTTGCATAAGTATCTAAAGTATACCATAATCACTTGTTTTCTTATACCTTCATCTAGATATCCCCTACTCTGATTAATTCTCGTATTTTAGACATTAACATCAAATAGAAATTAAGATTATTAAGTGTTGCTAATCTCATGCCCAGCGGTTCGTTAGTGCGAAACAAATGATGAAGATATGCTTTTGAATATGGTTTAAGGTTAGTTTGATTTATAGGTGTGAGATCATTTACAAATTTAGCATTGGTGATATTTATGGTTTTGTAAAAATTCCAAGCTCGCTGGGTAAGTCGAAGCCTCTGCTTCGACTCTGACGTAAGCTGTGGTTCACTTCTACCCGTCCAAACATATAATCTACCATGCCTTGCCTCGCGTGTTGGGATTACGCAATCAAACATATCAACTCCATTTTTGACAGCTTGAATAATTTCTTCTGGCTTACCTACTCCCATTAAATATCTGGCTTTTTTTTGCGGTAATTCAGGTATTGTCCATTTTAATATCTGCTCCATATATTTACGTGGCTCCCCTACTGCTATTCCGCCAATTGCATAGCCATCAAATCCGATTTTGGCTAATTGTTTAGCTGATTCAATCCGTAGATCTTTATAAATACTACCCTGTACTATTCCAAAAAGTAATTGTTTATTTTTAGATTTTAGTTTTTGATCTTTACAAAGTTGTGCCCACTTTGTTGTCAACTCTAAAGATTCCTTCGCATATTTTTTTGTACATGGATATTTTGGACACTCATCAAACGCCATCATTATATCGGATCCAATCGTTTGCTGAATTTGAATGGCTTTCTTAGGTGTTATAAAATATTTTTCTCCAGATTGAGGGTCAGAAAAATGTACTCCATTTTTTGTAATTTTTCTATGTTTAGCAAGTGAAAAAACTTGAAAGCCTCCAGAATCAGTTAAAATTGGTTTTGACCAGTTCATAAATTTATGCAAACCACCTACTTTTTTCATTATTTTCATACCAGGCCTTATTAACAAATGATAAGTGTTAGAAAGTACAATTTGTGATCCAAGGTCATTAAGTTCATCAACTGTTAAATTTTTTACTGCTCCTCTGGTTGCAATGGGCATAAAAAAAGGACTCCTTATTTTTCCATGCGGAGTCGAAATTTCGCACAAGCGAGCTTGGTTTTTTTTTGAAGTTTTGATTACTTTAAACATTTTATTCAATTCCAACCACAATTCCTTTACCATTAGCAATTGGATCATCATCTAAGTTTGACGTAATAGCTGTGGCAGTTTTGGTAATATTATCTTCTGTTTCTACGTCTGTAGCAGTTAGCTGTGTAGAAGTAGTTACAACAATAATTTTTCCTTTTTGTCCGCTGGATGGTATTATTTCTACGTCAAACCAAATATTGGCATCATCAAAGGAAGTGTTGCTAGAAATCTTACTTAAACTCCATGTCACCTCTTTACTAGTATTTTCATAGTTTAACTTACCTGCATTTACTAAATATTTATTAGCAAAATCTACGCCTTGCGGCAGGCTTGTTTTAACCTCAGCATTCTCTACTTCGTTAAGACTATTATTGATTGACCAATAAATCCTGAGTGTTGTTTTTTGTCCAACTACAAGTGGTAGTGGTCCTGTTCCTACAGCAATATTATCATCATTAAAATATCTACCCATTACATTAAGTGTTAGTTCAGTATTAATGATATTTAGGATTTCGTTACTTAAAACTTCAAACCCTGATTCGATTTCTTGTATTTTTGTAATATTTGCTTTGGCTAAACTTTTTGTCTCAAATATGGTTTCTTCTTCATCAATCTCATCAAAATTCATCAATTTTAAACTCAATTCAATTTGTCCAGAATCACCTGGCTCAAGTTTTTTTAGTTTAGAAATACTATCTTTATCCCAAATTATTGTTTGTTTTTTAACATTTACATCTGGTGTATCAGAACTGATTATAGTATCCCAATCAATAATTTTTGATTCTAAAACTAATTGCAAGCTAACATCTTCTAAGATATTATCGCCATCGTTTTTATAAGCGATTAAATAAGTTAGAGTTTCTCCAAAGCTTATTGGTTGATCAGTATTTGATCCGTTGATAATAAGATCAAGCTCTAAGTTAGGTTTTACTATTTGAGTTGTTAATTTTTCTTCTTGTTGCAAAGAAAATGTTTTTTCCTCATCTAAAAAACCAATCTGCACAATAAAATCTTTTTGGTCTTCTTCGTCCGAAACATAACCGCCCATAATTTTTATTTCGCCTTCTGCTTCTTTTTCTAGTTTTTCAAAACGCCAGATATTATTTAACTTTCTTGCAACCTCCTCCTCTTCACCTTGATATGGTTCTGGCTCGGCAGTTTGGTAGACAAAATTAGTGGGATACAAAATTTGCAATTGAACATTTTCTAAATTTTGCTGCGAAGTATTTTTATACTTAATAATGTATTCAATCTTTTTTTCTGGTAAAATTTGTTCCGGTCCCAAAATTTCTAATTCCAAAATTGAAGAAGTAATCTGCTGTGTAAATGAAGAAGTTTCCTTAAAGCTAGATGAAAAATTTTCTGGTTCAAAAGAAAATGTCATTTCTGTTTTATGAAGTGACCCTACTTCTCCTATCATATTTCCTGAAACTTCAATTTCTCCATATTTGTCTTTTGCTAAATCTTCTAAATTCCAAATACTGCCAGACCCATTCGTGGGTGTTGGTGTAGCATTATTAAACTTAAAAGATTCAGGAAACATAATAAATAATACGATATCGTTTAATGAACCTTTGGTTTTATTTTCGTATTTGATTTTATAATTAACTAAATCACCAGAAGCCACATTGGTTTGTTTTTCTACATTTATATCTAAATACCCACCACGGTAGGCTTTTGGTGTACCAAAAATTAAAAAACCCAACCACGAAACACCTGCAAGTAACACCAAAATAACTGTTGTTAAAATAATAATTGGCCTGAAATAATTTCTCTTTTTCACATCAAGCTTAGAGATATCCGGCATTTTGCCATTTTTATCTTTGTATATTTTAAATAGATCTCTCTGAATAGTTGATGTTTTTTTAATTTGATCTAGACTTTTTTCTTTTTTCTTAAAAAGTGAACTCATATTTTATTTTTGTAAGTTAAAACCGTAAAATAAATCTTTATTTAATATATTGAAATAATGAAAATTATTTCCATCGCGTTCTAGATTTAGTGGATAAATATTTTGGACTGCAAGATTTTGTTGAGCTATCACTTGGCTAGAAAAATCAATTTCATCTTTTCCTCCTTGTTTTTGCATAAGTAAACTATAACCTTCGTCTAGTGTAAAAGGTAGTTTGTATTTTAAGTATACTGATTTTTCTTCTCCTGGTTTTATCTGGAACCAATTGGCAAAGACTGTTTTATCTGCTTCGTTATAAATTTGAGTCTTAGAGATTGGATCAACTTCTAAATTAGTTTGTATAGATGCTATATGAACATCTGGTATATAATCATCAGTGTTTTCGTAAAATTTTTCGTCTAAAGGTGTAAAACCATCCGTTTCTAGCAATTCTGATCCCATCGGAACATACACTCTTAGATAGTCATTATTTTGTACTCCAGTAAAAATATTTCCTTTTTCTCCATTATGTTTTTTAGTAACAATTACTGTATCGATTATGTCACCGTTTTTTAAAATTTCTGCTTTATGCGAAATATCAGTTTCCACCACAGCATCTGTTTTTGCGCCTGCAATATTGGTGGAAATCACAGATAAATAATCATAATTAGTATCTAACATCTCTCCGCCCCAATTGAATGCCAAGACTAGTTCTTGCAATTGCTGATCTGAAAAATTAAATTGTATATTTTTTTCTTGCAAGTTCTGATAAATAACTTCAATTAATTTTGGAAAATCTTTTTGATTAATTTCCCCAAGCTTTTCCAGTACTATTGGTGCTAAATCAGCTAAAAATTGTTTAGGTCTATTAACTTCTGGATCGTATTCTAATTCTACAATTTTTTGTGTTTCTTCTTCAAAGTTTTCATAGCTAATAATTCTGTTGTAATCATGTACTAATACTGGGCCTGTCACTTTTAATAAATCTTCCATAACAGATGAGGTGATTAGTATTACTCCGTCTACTGTGGGACCATCGGCATTTTCGTAAAACCAAATTATTTTTTTTGCTGTGGTGGGAAAATCTGGCCACCAATTTGAATCGTGAAACTCCCATCGTGGGTTAATGACAGTTAAAGGTTTTGGCGAAGCAACTGCTACTTTAAGACTGCCCTGAAGATCATAAGTTCCTCCTGCTGGAATTTCCATATTTTTAATTCTACCTCTATCTATATCCATTAAGGCATAGCTACCCATAAAACCACCAGTTGCCCGGATCTCATTGTTGTTTTGAAAAACAAGCAAATATCTTTTCCATTGATCTTGTCCCAAAAATTTCATCACAACTTCGCTTAACAACGAAAATTCCTCCAATTTTTGTTCTACTTTTGGTAATTCTTTTGAAGCTAAATCTAATGAATCAGCGTTTACACCTTCTAGCCCACTAATATCTAAATTAGTCAGATCTTGTTGTGCAGACACAATATCAACCATTGCTAAAGAAATGTCGTAATTAAGTAAAGTGAACTTTTGCGTTAGATCTAAACTTTTATCATTAAATAATGAATTAATGCCATCAAGTAAGTAGTATCCTGCATTTGAAAGATTATCTCCAATATCAAGTAAACTTAAACCAATGTCTAGTGATTGCTTTTTTTCTGGCATGGCATTAATTATTGCCAAAGTTAAAAAATTTAGATCATTAATTTCTGCTTTGGCTGAACTGAATTTATCTGAAGCATTTTTAAATTCTGCTGAAGCGTTATCTAAATCAAAATCAGACAGATACCCCTGTCCGGCTTTTAAATGTTGATAAGCCTGATTACTTAATAACAATACATTGTCCTTAGCTTTGAATATACTGCCCAAGTAGAACATAGAGATGATAGGGATCACAAACAAAAATGCCACTACTATAAAAGTAACTAATGCTTTTTGCCAGCCATAAGGTAACATAATTCGCAAAAAAGTAACTTGTGGTGCAAAGATATCGTCCGTATCTAAAAAATTTTCTTGATTCTTGTGCTTTTTTATAATTTTATGTTTAATCCAAGCTATCCTTAGAGTGTTATATATTGAATCTGAAATTTTTTGAAATGTCAAAACAAATAAACTAAAATGACTTTTTGATCGGATTTTTTCCTTATACTCCATCTGGATAGGACTGACTTGAGTTTTAAATTTTAAATTTTGCTTAATTTTGTTTATTGCTTCAACATCTGCATTCTTGATATCACTTTTTGTTGGAGCTAAAAATTCGTCAACAGTATTAATTTTTGAAATATCTTTTTTTTCTTTAATCAAATCTTTCTCTCGTTGGTCTGATTCAAATGGATCATCAACCTTTTCTACCTTTTCTGGTATTGTAACTGATTTAACAACTTTAACTTTCTTTTTTGAAATAACTTCGTTTCTAATTGGTTTTCTGTCAGAGACAGATTTTTTCTTAGCAGATTTGGTAGTAATTTTTTTTGTGACTATTTTTTTTGTTTTTTTAATTGACTTCTTCATAAATCTTTAATGTTTGTTTTGCAGTTATTTCCCAATTATATTTTTTAATAACTTGCTTAGCTTTATTTACTAGTTGTTTTGATAACTCTTTACTACTTAATACTTGATTTATTTTTTCTGCAATGTCTTGTGGGCTATGTGGGTCGAAATATAATGCTCCACCCTTTAGCACCTCTGGTAAACTTGTGGTTTTTGAGGCAACAACAGGTGTGCCTAAGGATATTGATTCAATTGCTACAAGACCGAACCCCTCGTTAAACGATGGTAAGACAAACACTTCTGCTTGGTTATAAAAAAATGTCAGTTTATCTTCTGAAATAAACCCAGGCATGAATATTTTTTGCTCTAAATTTAATTCTTTTATTAAATTAAGAGTTTCTGGGTACTCTGGATCTGGCTTTCCGCCTATTACTAACGAAATATCTTGCTTAAATTTTTCCAATAAGACTTTATAAGCTTTGACTAAATTTGGCAGATTCTTATGCTCTCGCCAAACACCAACATAGAAAATAAAAGGTTTGTGGATATCAAATTTATCCGAAAGTTTATCAATTATACCATAAAATGACTGGTTTTGTAAATTTTTATTTAATCCTTGATAGACAACCTCTATCTTTTGTTCTTTAATATTAAAATGTTTGATTAGATGTTGTTTTGTGTGATTTGAAACTGATATTACTTTTTGCGCTCTGGTTATACCTAATTTGAATACCAGCCAATAACCAATCCTTCTTAATGGATTTTGCTTAACCTTATGACCAGGAAAAAATTTTGGTGTGATGTCGTGAATGGTGACAACAAATTTCTTTGGATATAAGATTGGAACATTAAAATGTGGAAAATGCATTAGATCAATTTTTTCCTTTATTAACGCTATTGGTAATTTGATTTGTTCTGACCAACTGTACCAAGGAATATCAATTTTTACTTTTTTTACGTTTTTTGAATTAGTTTGAAATTTATCATAATTTTGCGGTAATAAAAAAATAGTATACTCATTCTTAAAATCAATTTTTAGTAATTCATCAATTAAATTTTTTGTGTAATTTCCAATACCTGTTACAGAATCACCATACATTCTGGCATCAATACCTATTTTCATATACTTTTAAATAGTTTTATATGGTCTTCTGCGCATTTTTTCCAGCTAAAATTTTTAGCTTGCTTAAAACCATTATTTTTTAATTTTTGATATAAATTTGTATCAGACATTATGTTTTTTATTGCGAATGTGAGTTCAACTGAATTGTAAGGATTAACCAAAATTCCTGCACTTTCGACAATCTCTGGCAAGGATGAAGACAAACTACAAATAACTGGTGTGCCACAAGCCATAGCCTCAAGAGGAGGAAAACCAAAACCCTCATAAAATGATGGATAAATTAAAATACTTGCAATCGTATACAAAACTGGCTTTTCTTCTTCTTTAACATATCCGATATACTTTACATGTGATACGCCTTTGTGAGCTGTGCCTTGGCCAGCAATGACTAAATTAATATTTAGTTTTTTGGTGGTAGAAATTACTGATTCAATATTTTTCCTATTTTCAATATTACCTAAATACAAAACAAAATTTTCCGGTAGATTATATTTAGCTTTTACTTGCTCTAGTTTTTCGCTATTTTGTATTTGATGATATTTTTTTGATACACCAGAATAGACTACTTTAACTTTATCTTGTTCAATTCCGTAGAGATCGACTATATCATTTTTTGTGTTTTGTGAAACCGCAATAATAATATTTGCTGTTTGGCATAGCTTTTTTGGATTTACTAAATGATGCCATAGCCTTTCCTTAGCACTGTAAAATGCTGGGTATCTTTCAAATGAAAGATCATGAATTGTTACTATTTTCTTAACTCGTTCACTTAGACTAGCAAATAATAAATTGGGCATAAAAAAAACATCTACTCCACCAATCATTTTATCAATCTTGGGTGTTTGCAGAAATTTTTGCGATGCATTTAATAATTTATTCGGGTAATCAAATTTTATTTTCTTTACATTGGGGTAATTAAACTCTGGTACACTAACTTTTTTTGATGAATTGTAAAATAGTATATATTGATTGCTTTCATCAAGATCGAAAATATTTTCTAATAAATTATTAGTATATTGCGAAACTCCTGAATAGTTTTTCTCCATTAAACTTCTTATGTCGATCCCAATTCGCATAGATATTAAAAATAGTGAATTATTATTTATTTATTACGACATTTACATACCACCTCTCGCCCCGTACCGAACGACTGTAAGGAGTTCTGGTGCGGGGTCAATTCCAATCTTCATACCCGGTAGTATAATTTCAAATAGTTAGAGAGTGTATTAATCATATTGCACTGATTATAATCACAATTAATCTTATGTCCTCAGCAAATTAAATATTATAATAATGTTTTTTTGAAATTTCACTACCGGGTCATAATATCCTAACTTGTCGTTTATCTATTTCAATTTTTTGATATTTTGTATTCACAAAATCAGTGATTTCTTTCTTGAATCGTTCTATTCTAAATTTTTCAGACGCTAATTTGATTTTTTCTGGATTATACTTTTCGTTTTGAAATCTGATTACTGCATCTGCCAATGATTCCCAAGTTTGTTCATCAAAAAATTTACCTGAAACTCCTTCTACGATTTGTTCTAATGCTCCGCCAGCTGCAAAAGCAATTACTGGACGTCCTGAAGCCATAGATTCCACAGCAGTTATGCCAAAATCTTCAATTTGTGGATTAATAAAAGCTTGGGCGTGACTATATAATTTTATTAATTCTTCATCACTTATTTTGCCTAAAAATTCAATATTAGATTTTGCAATCTTCTTTAAATTGTGCAATTCTGGACCATCACCAAATATTTTTAGAGGGATTTTCAAATGATTAAAAGCCTCTACAGCTAAATCAAATCTCTTGTATGCAACCAAGCGCCCACCAGTTAAAAAATAATTTTCTATCTGTTCTGAAATTTTGAACTTGTTTGTTGCTACTGGAGGATATATAACTTTACTTTCTCGATTATAATATTTTTTGATTCTTTTTGAAACGTTACTTGAACTAGCTAAAAAATAATCAACTCTATCTGCTGCCAAACGATCCCATTGTCGCAAGCGTGTAAGAATTAATGGTATAAATTTTTTAATCAATATATTGTATCTTAATTCTTCAACATATTTATGTGTATCACTCCATAAGTATCGTGTGGGGGTATGACAATAACAAACATGTATTGTGTTTGAGCGAGTGATAATACCTTTTGAAAATGCAGAAGAAGAAGATATTACTACATCATAGTCCATTAGATTATAGCTTTCTGTAGCAGTGGGCATAAGCGGTAAGTACATTTGATAATGCTTTAACGCAAAAGGCATTTTTTGTAAAAATGACGTAATAATATTTTTGTTGTTAAAAGCTCTAACTTTTTTTTCGTTGTAAAACAAAGTATGGGTTGGAGCGTCTGGATAAATTTCTTGCAATACTTGCAATACTTTTTCTGCTCCACCTTCTTGTGTTAAGTGATCGTGCACTAATGCAATTTTCATTTAATGATATTGATAATTATGAGTTAATAATATCAATATTTTAACTTATATATGATGAAAAATCAAGAAAATTGCCCCACATAACAATGTATGCAGGGCATTATTAACTTAGCGACTATTGATGTGCAATTATACGGCTAGACGGACACCCATATGGATAATAAGCACAAACCACATGCTGAGAAATGCTGAACCAATCAATCTGTACGATACATTGTTTTGTGCCAGCCCATCCAGATCCTTTTGTATTTCTGATGATAAGAAGTTGTCATCATCAGAAATTGCTCTTGAAAGTTCATCAATTTTTGGACCTCTCATTTTCCAACATAGTTTTGCATCATTAAACATCGTTAATGCAAAGTACATAATGCTAACACTTATCCAAAACTGTACTGAGCTAATAAACTCCAACATTAGAACCCTCCTTTTTAAAATTACCGATGTTTTTTGATTGTCAGAACTTAAACTGATTGCCTCCTTTTAACTACTGCCCACGGTGTTCGTGCCAAAATTGATAAATCTAATTTAAGTGACCAGTTTTCTATGTAAAATGTATCTAGACGAATTTCTTCTTCAAAATCTAGATCTGATCTACCTGATATTTGTGCTAATCCAGTTATACCAGGCTTGATGGTAAAAACTCTTCTGTGATGTTTAGCATAATTATTTACTTCTTCGACTTCATGTGGTCGAGGACCAACTAAACTCATATTTCCATTAAGTACAGAAAATAATTGTGGTAACTCGTCAATACTCCAACGTCTGATAAATTTACCTACTACAGTGATTCGAGGATCTTCTTTAATCTTGATCATTGGAGAGCCAGCCCGTAAGTTTTGATAAGTTTGTTGAAATTCTTTGTCATATCTTAGTTCATGCGTACCTGCTTTCATTGAACGAAATTTAATAAAGCTAAATGGTTCACCTTTTTGGCCAACTCTTTGATATTTAAAAAGCACAGAACCTTTTGAATCTATCTTGATGGCTATAGCAGTCAAAAATAGTATCGGCGATAATAATACTACTAATATCAATGAAATTACAAAATCAAATATTCGTTTTAAAATTCTCCCCCAGCCATCAAGTGGCGTTTTTTTAATTTCAACAATCGGAACACCAGCAATGGCTTCTATCTGAAGATTAATAAGGCGTGCACCTAAAAGATCGGCCATATATTTAAAGCCAATATGGTTATCATTGGCAAAATCTACTAGTTTTAATATGTCTTGTCTGGAAGCATCTGTGTTGATATGAATTATTTCGTCAAGTTCTTCTTTTAGTTGCTCAAGTTCATCAAGTGTTTGATCATTTATTCGATTAATAGTTTTTAGAATTTGATAACCTAAGTTTGGTTTAAGTTGTAGTTCATCGATAACACTTTTTCCTGTTATATCATCTCCTATAATTGCTACTTTATGTACACCAACGCCTCTTCTGTAAAGTCTACGTTGAATTAGCCTTACAACCAATCTTTCAAAACTAACAAAACTAATTGTCAAAAACCAGGTTGCCAGCACAATAAAACGTGAAGAAAATAGTTCGCGTGTAAAAAATAATCCTAAAATCACCGCTAACATTCCAGTTGAACATGCTAAAAATACCTTGGAAGTTTCTGTCATTAAACTTCTTGATCCTCCTATTACATACAATCCAGCAATAGCAAAAAATATCAACCAAATTACTGCAATCAAAAGAGTCCAAATAAAATAATCCCTAAACGCCAGATTAAAAATTATTGGCCTAATTTCTTGAACTGAAGTTAAATAACGTATCCAATAAGCGGTGGTAGCGGCAAATACTAAAGTTAGATAATCAAGAGGTAATGTGATTGTAGATATGATTAATTCTGCTTTTTTCATGCTAAAATTTTACCCTAAAACTTCCTTCTTGACAAGGTTTAAAATTTATGATAATATAGTATTTGTCTAAGTAAATTTAAATGGTCGCTCTGAATTTTTTCGGAGAGGAAAGTCCGAACACCACAAAAATGGTAGTGGGTAACGCCCACCCAAATACATGTAAGTGTATTTGAGGACAAGTGCCACAGAGACTATACTAGTTCCGCTTACTCAGGGACCAAACGTGAAAAGTGTTATGATGTTTTAGGCTGGGATATGGAATTCCATTCAGAATAAGGCTACATAACTCGGCTCGTAGTGATACGATGCTTGTGGTAAACTCTACTTGGTGCAATGCCAAATTGTTCCCACATATGTGGGGCGGTAGGCAGCATGAGTCTAGCGGCAACGTTAGACCTAGATAGATGACCATTACTCTAAATAAAATTAGAGAACAAAATTCGGCTTATTAATTTGCTTAGACAAATAAAAATACCTTGGGTTATTCAAAGTATTTTTATTTTTTCTAATTATTCTTTTGGCTGTTCAAATTCAAGAGTTTTACCAGATTCACTTTCAGTATTTAGAATAAAATCATCAAAACCATCAACCTTGTATCTTTTTAATATTTTTACTGCTCTTTCTCTGTCCTCTAACGGAGGTACAACAAGTTCTTTATCGCGTTCTGCTCTAGCAGTTGCATGGGAGATTGCTTTCACTACTGTCCGATTAAATTTTACCAAAAGCACATTTGAGGACTATTTTGCCTTTTAATTCTAAATAAAGTCTTGGTTTCTAAGGATAATAAATCAATAATACTTCTTCTAAATAATAAGGTTTCTCTAATCATTCTAGTAAGCTCTAAGAGTGATTTTTTAAATTTAGTTTGAAATTTAATATAAGCTAATAATAAGTAATAAATCATAGCCACCCAGATTTGGGTTAAGACAGCATTCTTGGAAGTTCCTAAGAATGTTTTAATTTTAAGGTTTTGTTTAATCCATTTAAAAAAGAGCTCTATTTGCCATCTTTCTTTGTAGATACTGGCTATCTGTAATCCAGTTAAGTCAAAATTGTTTGTTAAATAGGAATATTCTTTTTTAGTTTTTTTATCAAAATATCTAACCCCCCTTAATTTATTGGGGTATTTTTTCTTGGCTTTTCTATCTCCAAACTCAACTATCTCATCAGCAAGAATATTAGGCTCTAAAGTAGTTTTATGCTGTCCGAGAACAACAATATTCTGGTCTTTTCTTACTCTACTGACAAAGTAAATATTTCTGTCATTAAGTTTTTTCCACCATAGATAATCAATATATGCCCTGTCAAACACTAATATACTGCCTTTTTCAATGCTTTCTAAGTTAATTTGCTTAAAAGCAGTAAGATCAGCTACTTTGCCTTCTGTAATATTGATAACTTCAGGAATTGCTGTCCGATTATTCATCAATAAATGAATTTTCAAAGCACCTTTAAGCTTAGAATATTTAGCCCAATCAAAGACAGTCAAACATAGGCTGATAATAGATGCGTCAAAAGTATAAAGAGGGTTGTCAAAGCTAAAATTTCTTTCTGGGGTTATCTCTTCGCATTGTTGCAGTAATGAATAAAACAATTTTTCAAATATTTGATAGCTTCTGCGATTATTGGCGTCAGAGATACTTGATCTGGCTGCTGTGTTCGCCCCTAAATGATACCAAGTTTGACTGTGAAGATTGAATCCTGTTTCAATTTCTCGCAGGCTGTCCTTGCCCGTAGCTTGAGCGTAAAGTAGAATGATGAATTGATTCCAGGAAGTCATTTTCTTAATATACTTATCTGCTTCATGTTGAACGACAAACTGATTAAATTTAGCTCTTGGTACAAACTGTAATAATTGATTGAAAATTGTGTTAGAATAACTCATAGGCCCCTAGTCAAGTTAATAGTTAGAGAGTCATTCTAATTATAGCTTAACTTAGGGGTTTTTTGTTATTTTGTAAAAATTTAATCGGACACTAGTGGATTGCTTTAGACCATTCTACTTGTGCATGCTCACGTTCATATTTTTTTACTTGTGGTGATTCGCGTGTTGACATAATTTAAATTGATTTATTATTTTCGTCAATTGCTTTATTAACTAAGCCATCTGCAATTTTATTATCATGACGTCTTAAATGAAAGTATCTAACTTTTTTGAAGCCAAGTGACAAGTTCCAAACTTGAACAAATAACGGCCCTAGTGCTTCATTTTTGATTTTGAATTTTTGGTTAAGTTGACTTTCTACGAGTTCTGAATCCATAAATATATCTACTTCAGTTGCTCCTAATGCTTTTGCACGTTCTAGAGCATAAATAACTGCTTGGTATTCAGCTTGGTTATTGGTTGCATGCCCTATAAATTTTTCGTATTTATGTTGTTTACCTTCAATTTCGATTACTACCCCAATCCCAGCTGGTCCTGGATTACCACGCGCTCCGCCATCAGTAAAGATTTTTGCATACATATGAATACTAATTACGAATAAGTACGAATATACAAATCCAACTTGAACATGTATTCATTAAAACTAGCTTTTTCATATTCGTATATTTGCCCACCTTGACGAGCAAGGCGAGGCAGGTATGGATTTGTAATTCGTAATTTTTATTTAGATAACTTCAAGTCAATAATTTTTAGCTGTAATTCCTGTGAATGATTCCAGACATTTTTGTCTACTTCAAAAACCATATCAATTTTATCTCCAGCTTTTAGTTTATCACACCAATCTCCAAAAGAAAAACCTATTGTCTTTCTTAAATTATTTGAATTATGGCTTACCATGGCTTTTAAATGATTGCCATTTTTACCGACAGTTCCCACGTCCACAATATTTACTTTACGTGCTAAAAATATAGGTTTAGGATTTCCTTCTCCAAATGGTTCAAATTTTGCAAGTTCATTATAAAGATCCCAGGAGATATCTTCTAGATCTACTTCCATATCAATACTTAGAACTGGCTGCAAGTCTTTTTTTGTTAATTGCTTGGTAGCTAGTTTTGTAATTTCTTTGATAAACTCGTCTAGATTTTTTTTGTTAGCAATAGTAAAACCACAAGCCTGTTTATGACCGCCGTATCTTTCTAAATATTTTTTACATTGATCCAAGGCTTCGATAATATTAAATTGTTCGATGCTTCTTCCAGAACCAACAAACTCATCTGTGTGATCAGCTATGATTAAAACAGGTCTGTTATATTGATCAGATAAACGACCTGCTACCAACCCAACCAAACCAGTTGGCCAACCCTTGCCCACTGCAATAATAATTTTTTGTTCTCCAACAGCACCAATTATATTCTTTGCTTCTTCTAAAATCTTTAAAGTCATTTTTTGACGTTCTTGATTTTTTTGATTAAGTTCAAGTGCAATTTTTTCTGCTTCTTTGGATGATTTTGTGGTTAAGAGCTCGTAGGCAGTACTTGCATGGTCCATTCTACCTGCAGCATTAATACGTGGACCAATTTGAAAACCAATAGTATAAGTATCTGCATCATTAATTTGAACTTTTGATACTTCGACTAATTTTTTTAACCCGATATTTTGTGTCTTTTTTAATACTACCAGTCCGTATTTTACTAAAGTTCTATTTTCGCCAAGAAGTGGCACCACATCAGTTACAGTTCCTATTGAAACTAAATCTAAAAGCCATTTTTCAAAACCTTCGTTTAATTTTTCATTTTTTAAATATTTTTTTTGACTTATGACGATTGCCTGTACTAGTTTAAAAGCAACACCCACTCCAGAAAGTGATTTAAATGGATACTTTTCAGTTTCAATTTGATGATTAATTACTGCATGCGCTTTTGGAGTTTCTGGAGGTTCGTGATGATGATCGGTAATTACTACATCAACACCTCCGTCTTGCAAAATTTTAACTTCCTCTACATTTGATATGCCACAATCTACTGTTATAACTAATTTATTATCAGCTTTTATGATTTCTTTGGCTGCTTCTATATTTAAGCCATAGCCTTCTGTCTCACGGTATGGTATATATACATCTATTTTGGCTCCCAACTCATCTAGCGTTTTGTAGAGTACTACTGTAGCAGTCACTCCATCCGCATCGTAATCTCCATAAATTACTATTTTTTGTTTTTTTTCTATTGCTTCAAAAATTCTTTTTACTGCTTTTTCCATATCGGAAAATAAAAAAGGATCATGTTGATCCTCTCCATAATCTGGAGTTAAAAATTGGTCAATTTCTTTTTGTGTTTTGATGTCTCTATCTGAGAGTAATTGCAATACAAGTGGATTAATTTCAGGAAATTTACCTATAAGTTGCGCCGAAATTCCAGGTTTTACTAGCCATTTTTTTTCCATAATGAATGCATTTTACCACATTTTTTTACAAATTGTAAATTATAGTATAAAATTAGTATATGAAAATGCGAAGATCTCACAAAGTAGTTTGGACAATTTTAGCAATT
The DNA here is from genome assembly GCA_018818885.1 of Patescibacteria group bacterium. Classification (GTDB taxonomy): domain Bacteria; phylum Patescibacteriota; class Patescibacteriia; order Buchananbacterales; family SURF-54; genus JAHIRB01. The sequence goes on from JAHIRB010000027.1 coordinate 25,001, forward strand.
ATGGTGATAATGTCCATGCTTTTATGGACAGTGGCTTTTGCTTTGTAAATTACTTTTTTAACACTTTCAAATACGCTTCTGTTGGAATATCAACAGAACCATGGGATTGCATTTTTTTCTTGCCCTTTTTTTGTTTGCTTAATAACTTTTGCTTACGTGAATAATCTCCACCATATAATTTAGCTGTAACATCTTTTCTTAATGCACTTATACGTTCAGCAGCTATTACCTTACCACCTATGGCAGCTTGTAGCTTAATAATAAACATCTGTTTAGGAATTGATTCTTTTAATCGTTGTACAATTTTTTTACCATCTTTAAATGCTGAATCTTTATAGACTAAAGTGGAGAATGCCTCAACCTTTTCTTCTGCAACTAAAATATCAAGCCTAATGATATCAGCAGAACGATATTCTAAAAATTCATAATTAAGCGATGCATAGCCAGAACTTACGCTTTTGAGTTGGTCGTAAAAATCAATAATAATACTAGTTAAGGGTAAATGATAGTGTAAAATACACATCCTATCATCAATATATTCAGTATTTAAATACTCACCTCTTTTTTCTGCTGCCAGCTTCATAATTCCTCCTAGATATTCTTTTGGAGCAAAAATATCAACTTTCATTGTTGGCTCTAACACTTTATCAATTTGAGATGGATCTGGTAAATCTAAGGGACTATGAATTGTTATTTCTTCTTTTGTATTTTGTCTAATCACTTTATAAGCAACGCTAGGTACAGTTACAACTAAATCTAAATTATATTCACGCTTTAATCGCTGCTGAATAATTTCTAGATGAAGTAGTCCTAAAAATCCACACCGAAAACCAAACCCTAATGCCTTTGAGTTTTCTGGTTCAAAAACTAATGCAGCATCATTTAATTTTAATTTTGACATTGCTTCGCGTAATTGAGGATATTCGTTGCCCTCTTTACAAAAGAATCCTGCGAAAACAAATGGAGTTGCTTCTTTAAAACCTGGTAAAGCTTCTTTAACATCTTTACTACATATTGTGTCGCCTACCTTACATTCTGATACTTCCTTTAGCCCCGTTACAATATATCCAATCTCTCCTGATTTTAGAATAGAAGATTTATTAAGACTTGGAATAAAATAGCCAACTTCTAAAACTTCTGTTAATTTATTTGTTGAAAACAGTTTAACTTTATCTCCTGGCTTAACAGTTCCTGATTTAACTCTAATATATGCAATTACTCCTTTGTATTCATCAAAAACTGAATCAAATATTAAAGATGTAAATATTTCGTCTTTAATCTGTGGTGATGGCACGACTTTAATAACTCTATCCAAAACTTTTTCTATGTTTTCACCGGTTTTGGCAGAAATTGCGATAATATCTTCTTCTTTACAATCTAAGATATTACAAATTTCTTCTTTAGTTTTTTTTATATCTGCATTTGGTAAATCAATCTTATTAATGACTGGAATAATTTCTAAATTTTGGTCGATAGCTAAATATAGATTAGCTAGAGTTTGTGCTTGTACCCCTTGAGTTGCATCTACTAAAAGTACTGCTCCTTCTACCGCAGAAAGTGAACGTGATACTTCGTAAGTAAAATCTACGTGACCTGGGGTATCAATTAAATTTAAGGTGTAACTATTGTATTGCATTCTGACTGGCTGCAATTTTATGGTGATGCCTCTTTCTCTTTCTAGATCCATTTGATCCAATAGTTGATCTTTCATTTTTCTTTGATCAATAGTTTTAGTTAATTCCAAAAAACGGTCAGCCAACGTAGACTTGCCGTGATCTATGTGTGCAATAATGCAAAAATTTTTAAGATTATTTTTCATACTATATTCTAATACTCCGATATTGTACCAAATATTTCTAAATAAAAAAAGGGCCACGCGGTAATGTGGGTTAAGCCCAATTGTCATCGCCGCGTGGCAAGCCGTGTTGGTCCGCTATTTTACTTTTTTCACGTATGATCAAACGTGACAGCAGGTAACCGGATAGTAATCCGGTCTTTGCGGCTGAAGAAGCCAAAGTGATGAGTCACATGACACCTCTATCTACTTTTGTCAGTACCGCGGCCGCGGAGACTAACACTTCTCAGACCTGTCTTAAATATCTTACTGGAATCAATGATAGTTGTCAAGATTAAAAAATTGTCTAAATTTAGCTAAAAAATCAACGTGCTTCAGAAGCATCGATTGGAGTTTTTATTTTGATAAATTTTCTTTTTAGCATTTTTATCAATTTTTTTTTGCATTTTGGCAATACGTATGATACTATATTTTAAAGGAGGTGGGGGTATGGAATTTCGAAAAATAACAGAAGAACGACTTGAGAAAATGGGATTGACCAATCTACGCCAGACGCTACCAACCATAATGGAAGAAATGATCAAAGATGATTTAATAGAAGCTAATGGATTTCCAACCGAAAAAGGAAAAGAACTACTCAAACAATTGGGTGCCAAATTCGATTAACAAACTCCAACGCAAATAGGGAATCACATGAGCCAATAAAATAATCAATTGGCTCATTCTTTTTCTTTATTACCTTGCTTCACTAGCATCAACTGGAGTTTTTATTTTGAAAAATTTCTTTTTAAACATTTTAGTAAAATATGATAGCTCATCAGACTTCAACCACCAAAGTATAAATACATAGCCTGCCAAACCTACAACGCACGCTAGAAATCCTTGGGTAGCAATTCCTAAAAATGTTTGCGTACCAGTAATTGGCTCGACTGCATATTTTACTGATTGCGTTAATATTGCTAAAAATCCACTGGCTAGTAATACTTTTCCTAAAGTTAAGGAAATATTAATACCATCTAGTTTTTTAGTCTGAAATCTCAAAAAGATAATTAACAACACAAAATTAAGTATGCTAGAAATTGAAAAAGCTAAAGCTAAACCCGCAACATCGTATCGTTTAATAAATAACAAGCTCAATATGATATTTACCACTGCAGAAAACAAACCAGTTAGAAAAGGGGTTTTGCTATCATGAAAAGAATAAAATGCACGGGCAAGCAAAGGAATTAAACTTTGTGCAAAAAGACTCAAGGCAAAAAATCCTAGTGTGTTTAAAGTCATTACTGTGTCTTCCCAATCAAATCTACCTGTACCTAAAACTATTCTAACAATTTGTGCTCTTAATATTAATAACAAAACCGAACTTGGGATAACTAAAAAAAGAATTTGTCGAAAAGTTGACGAAAATGATTCAATAAATTTATCAAGATTCTTTTTACTTGCTAGTTCTGCTAGAGTTGGGAATGCGGCAATAGCAAAAGATATACCAAAGATTCCTAAAGGGAAACTCTGCAAGTTATTAGCAAAATTAAATACAGTGATACTACCTACTGCCAGCGTAGATGCAATGATTGTTATAACAAGTAAGTTGATTTGCGTAATTCCTAAAGACAGTGTTCTTGGAACCATCATCTTAATTATTCTTCTTAAACCTTTGTCTTTAAAATCCAAAATCCATGTGTATCGATAACCAAGATTATACGTAGCTGGTACTTGTATCGCTAAGTGTAAAAACGCACCCAAAACTACTCCCCAAGCCAATCCATAGATTCCAAAATAATCAACTAGGTATAATGCGCCGATGATAATACCAATGTTATAAAAAATTGGTGCTAAGGAATATACAAAAAATCTTTTGAATGATTGCAAAATTCCACCAATTATTGCAGAAATTCCAAGCAGAATTGGACTTAAAAACATTATCCTTGTAAGATTGGCTGTCAGATCTAATTGTTCGTCAGTAAAACCTGGTGCAATTAAACGTACTAAAATGGGAGCAAATATTATTAAAATAATTGTTGCAACTATCATGCAAACAATTAAAGAATTTAAAACTAGATTGGCTACTTGCCAAGCTTTTTTTTGTGACTTAAACCCTAGTATTTCTTTAACTTTACCACGCTTTAAGTAACTGACAAAAATAGGAATAAAGCCAGCTGAAATTGCACCTAGTACCAAAAGATTAAAAATTAAATCTGGTATTCTAAAAGAAGCATAGTAAATATCAAGTTCATAGCCTGCACCAAACTCACCTGCTAAAACTCTATCTCGTAAAATACCTAATATTCTGGATATTAAGGAAGCAGCACCCACTATTATGGCTGCTGAGGTAATAGATTTTGTTTTTGTGTTAAGTAATTTCTTAAGCATTGACAATTTAATTATTATTTGCTAGGATAAAAAAAATGAAATAATCAACCAACTAAATCGGAGGTGAAAATAATGTTTTTCGATACTGGATTAATGCTTCAGAGATTCGGTCTGGGTATAGGAATTGGACTGGTTCTTATCGTAGTCATTATTTTAATAGTCGACAAGATCAAACCAAAAGGAGACTAACATGTTCGCACCTGATTTTTCAATAATCATTGGTTGGTTACCCTATGCAGGCATTGCAGCCATCATATTTTCGATAGTTGTATTGCTTATTTGCAGAGGCAAATAAAACGGCGCAAGATATTCTTTTTGCCCGGTTTTTTTAATTAAAAATCGGGCAATTTTCATATAACCTTAATAGCTTCTTTTGCTATCATTAGTTCTTCATTTGTCGGTATTACTATAGTTTTAAACTTTTGATTTAATTTTAAATTTCTAGTAATCATACCTCTGATAATTGCATTGCGCTCCCCTATCCCTGCAGTAAATACAATTACATCAACCCCGCCCATAATTGCTGCAAAACTTCCAATATAGCGTTTAATATCGTATACAAACATCTCTAATGCAAGCTTGGCTCTAGCTTGTTCTGATTTATTGAACTGCTTAGGAGCTTTGTACCCGGGTATTTTATAGCCAGATGCAACCATTACGTCTCTCATATCATTAGAATATCCAAAGATTCCTAAAAGACCTGATTTTTTATTTAATATATTTTCCATTTCTGTTGGCCTGATATTTAATTTTTTCATTAAATAAAGTGCAACTGCTGGATCAACATCTCCTGATCTTGTCCCCATTGTTAGACCCTCAAGCGGTGTAAAACCCATGGATGTTTCTATTGCTTTACCAAATTTAGTCGCTGTAATTGATGATCCTGAACCTAAATGACAAGTAATAATATGTATCTTTTTTAATGGCTTCTTGAGCTTTTCAGCAGCTTGTTCTGCTACATATTGGTGAGAAATACCATGGAATCCATACCGGCGTATGCCATAGTCTGTATAATATTGATATGGTAAAGCATACATGTAGGCATAGTCTGGTATTGATTGATAAAAAGAAGTATCAAACACTGCAATATTTTTTATATTTTTAGAAAACTTATCTAAACAAACATTAATACATGCAAGATTGATAGGGTTATGTAGTGGCGCAAGTTGTGAATATTTTTTGAGTTTATGAAGTACGTTTTGATTTAATTTTGTAGCCTGTTTGAATTCTTCCCCACCATGAACAACTCTATGGCCAACTATTTTAATTTTTCTTTGCCAATGAGAAATTTTATCCAAAACAATTTCTAAAGCTTCTTTGTGAGTTTCTACACCTTGTGGAAAATTTCTAGCAACAATTCTGTTAGAAGTTTGTTCTTTTATACTATAAAAAGAATTAGAAGACCCAATTCTTTCAAATATGCCTTTTAATGCTACCTCAAAACTATCTTCATGCAATATCTGAAATTTAATGGTTGCAGAACCAGCATTAATTATCAATATATATTGTTTTTGTTTCATATCGGATAGTACAAATTCAAATTCTTAAAAATTTACTATAATAAAATTCTTTGATTAATTCTCTTTTATTTGTATTTATAATTTTTAAAAGTAAAAAGTTTTTTGAATTTTCACTACCCGATATACTCAATAGTAGCTCCGTAAACAGGATTTATTAATTATTAAAATCTTATACATTTGTCTACTTATAATAACCCGATTGTGACATATGCACATTCACAGGGTCACTAACGGTATTATTTTAAAGTCGCTGTATCTTAGAAACCAAAATTGCTGCTACTAATATAGCGATAATTATGATTCCAATTGTAACATACAATCCCATATTTTCTAATTATATTATTTGACCAAAATCTCCTTGTTTTATTCCTGCTGCATTAGCCTCGTCTGTATCTAAATGCATGCGGCAAACAAAATCTTTACGTGTTCTAACTAAGATATTATGAAAAGTAATTGATCGTTTGCCATTAGTTTTAACTGAAACTAATTGCTTATTCTTTAATCCCATTTTTTTTGCACTACTTGGATCGCAGTGAATATGTCTGTGAGCTAAAATTGCTGCGCATCTTTTGACTTTTCCTTTGGGACCCACAATTTCTACTTGGGCACAACCACCTTTTTTATCTGGGCAAGTGCATTCTAGCACTGGTGGATCTATTTTTAGTTCAAAGCACTCAGTACGTGAAAGCTCAACCTGTGTATTAGGCCTTGTAGGACCTAATATTCTAACATCATCAATTTGTCCATCCTTGGTTTTTATTTTAATTGTTTCTTTGCTGGCGAATTGACCTGTTTGGGAAAGTGCTTTTATAGGTTTAAGTTGATAATTTTTACCAAATAAAATATCTAAATCTTTTCTAGAAAGATGAGCATGATGAGCAGAAACTTCTATTTTAATTTTTTTTACGCCAGAGACGTATCCGCCACTGGCGGACATCTTTTTATTTATCATATTTAGCGTAATATTATTTTTGTTTTTTTAAGTAAAGTATGCATCTGATTTTTGGTAAGAATTCCTCCTTGTGCTCCAGGCTGAGTTACAACTGTATTGCTATTTAAATTTGCCCAGCGTAAAGCTTCTTTAATATCACCAGGTTTATAAATTAGCGAGGTAATAAATCCAGAACCAAAAGCATCACCAACTCCAGTAGTATCTACAACTTTTCGATTCAAAGGTAAAACTTTGATTATTTTTTTACCCTCGTAAGCATAAGCTCCTTTTTTGCCATCGGTAATTACCACTATTTTTGGTCCCCAGTCTTTCAAAATATTTAACAGATACAGTGGCTTGTTAAGATGTGTTGGGGTTTTGCGTCCAAAACTTAAACCAGATAATGCTAGTTCGATTGCTTCGTCTTTATTAAGAATTAATACTTCAGTTTGTTTAATTAATTTTTCTAAAACTTTTTTACCAGCCTGCAATTGTGTTGATCCAGGATTCCAAGCAATTTTAATTCTTTTTTCTCTGGCAATACTAAAAGCATTAGTTAACAATTTTTTCCAACCCTCACCACGCAGGGAGGTTATATAAAACCATTGACTGCTAATTCCTTTTAAAGTATTGTGATCTATTTCTATATTTTCGCTTGCTCCTCTGAATGCAAAGACCACATGATCTCTTTCTTTTTTGTCAGTAGATAAAATAAAAGAAAAACCAGAAGGTTTTTGCTTGTCTTTTTGAACAAGGCTTGTATTGACTTTGTTTTGGCTTAAATTGTCAATTATGCTTTCTCCGTCAGTATCATCCCCAACTCGTGTGAGTACAGCTGTTTTAAGGCCTAATTTGGCGAATGTAGTAGCAGAATTTGATGCTCCCCCACCAAAAGTTATGAATGCTTCATCTATACCTACTTTTGCACCATATTCAAAGGCTAGATATTTTTGAGCTGTTAAATCTTGAGGGGTATTAAAAAACCGCCCAGCTTTACTCCAAAAGCTTAAATCTCTAACTACTCCTCCAATTGTTATAACGTCAAATGATTTTTTAAACATACTATTGATAATATTATACCACAAAAATTAAAATTGAAAAATCTAAAAAGCCACCTACTTGCACAGGTCAGCTTTTTACAAAATTCTATTTATTTTTTTAACAATTTTTTAACTTTTTCGACAACTTCGTCAATTGTAAAATCTGCTTTTACCATATAATCTTCTGCTCCCATAGAAAGCCCGGTTTTAATTTCTCTGTCTTGGCCTAAATTAGAAAGAATCATAACTGGTGTATCTTTTGTTTCTTCGTCTTTTTTTATATTATCCAGCACCTCAAATCCGCTTTCACCTGGCAGTAAAATATCCAATATAACTAAGTCTGGTTTAGCACTTTTAACTTTTTCTAAACCGACTTTTGCATCTACTGCTAATATAATTTCAAACTCTTTTGAATCAAAGGCTTGCTTTAAAATATTAACAAGGGATTTGTCGTCTTCGATTACTAAAATTTTAGTTTTTGCCATATTATTTTAATTAATTATTTAATTGATTGGTAAGCTAAAATAAAATATGGAACCTTCTTTTGGTGTACTTTCAAACCAAATATCACCCTTATGTAGCATAACAATAGATTTAGTAATATACAAACCTAAGCCCGTGCCTTCTGTTTTAGATTTTAATACATCTTTTGATCTAAAGAACTTGCCAAAGAGTCGTTTTTGATCATCTAAGCTAATACCAATGCCAGTATCTTTGACAGAGAAAACTAGATAGCCTTTCTTGTTACTAAAATTGGTAAGTTTGGCATATTTTAATTTTTTATTCATCTCCTTTAATTCTTTACCACTAAATTTTTTTATATCAACTGTTACCTTGCCATTTGTCTTTGTATATTTAATGGCATTAGAAATTAAGTTTTGAGCAACTTGAGCAACTCTATTTTTATCTGCTAGTACCTTTGGTAATTTTGGTGGGGACCAAACTAAAATAACTTTTTTTTTCTTAGCGCTTGATTTAAAACCTTTAACAATATCTGAAACAACTTCTTGAAAGTAGCACGGTTGGGCTTCTACTTCGAATTTTCCTTCTTGCAATTTTGATAAATTTAGTAAATCTCTTACCAAGACAAGTAATCTTTCATTACCTCGATATATTTGACTGATTAATTCTCTTTGATCCTTATTGAGCTTTCCCGCATTTTCTGATTGAAGCATCTCCAAACTCCACTTTGTTATTCCCAGTGGACTTTTTAGCTCATGTACTGTAATAGCAACAAATTCTCTTTCCTTTTTTATTTCTTCGGAAGCTCCTTCGGAAAATGTATTTTTTGATTGATCGTACAAAATGATTATCCACCCATCAATAATATTTTGTGATTTTATGGGAAATATAATTACTCGATAGTTTTGGTGTTTCTTAGAAATTGTAAAAGGCTTACCAATACTTTCTTTGCTCATGGCTTTTATAATTTTTGAATTTAATATAATATCAGAAACATCTTTTCCTAATACATCTTTTTCAGAAATATCAAAAAAGCTTTCTGCAACGTGATTTATTCTTTGGATTTGTTGTTTGTTATCGACAATAATTAAACCATCTGTAATGTGACGATACAAATATTCTAACTCGTCTTCATCAATCTTAATTTTTGGTTTTTCAACTACTTTTTTTACTTTTAACTTAGGTAGTAGGGGTAAAGTAAAAAAGAAAATACTGCCATCGTTTTCTTCACTTTCAAACCACATTTTTCCACCTAATGCTTCTACAATATTTTTAGAGATATAGAGTTGTAAGCCCATACCTTCTGTTTGAGACCTCATGGCATTATTTGCTCTAAAAAATTTGGTAAAAACTAATTGTTGTTGATCCTTAGGAACACCAATACCTGAATCTTCAATACGAAATTCAATATTTTCTTTTATTTTTTTTACAGAAATTACTACCCTTGAGGCTCTGCGAGAATATCTAATGGCATTATCTAGCAATGCATTTAAGACAGTTTTTATTTGTATAGCGTCTGTGGTGAAGTTAGGTACATTTTTAGCGATATGAACATTGAGAGTGCAATTATTTGCTTTGGCGTATGGTATAAATTTATCTATAATTTCATTTAATATAGTGCCAAAATCTACTTTGGTTAAATCAATACTAACACCTTTATCTTCCATTCTAGTTACTGTCAAAAGGCCGGAGACAACTCTGGCCAAAAAATCTGTATTATAATACGCCTGATTAATGTATTCTTTTTGTTTGGCAGAAATTTTTCCAGCACGATTAGACAGCAGCATATCAAGCGACCACCTAATTGCTGAAATTGGTGTACGTAGTTGATGCGAGGCAATAGTAATAAAATCTGCTTTCAATTTATCTTGTCTAGCAGATTCTTTATCTTGATGTTTATTTTGATTTTTTCGATTTGTCATATGTGTATAAATTATACCAAATTTTTACAAATTTAAAAACCCTTAAACTATGAAAATTTAAGAGTTTTTGATGTATATTTATAAAATCAATAATTGCTCTCCAATATGTTCAACGAAGTGGAATTTGACTAAAATAAGCGCGGTAACCAATGCGATAACAGCTAATGACTGCAAAATTACTTTTGGTTGCTGTATTCTTACTTTAATTATTACATTTAGAATCAAAGCAACAGATATAAATATTAAAAATGCGATAAAGAAAATGTTTGTATATTCAATCATTGCATCGGTTATGCTCTTTCTAGCAGATGTATTGGCAGATACTACAATAATACCTGGGGAATCTACAGCAAATTCAGCTGATTCACCAGCAACAACTTCATTTCCGGTAGCTTCGCCGACAACTTTTGTTTCTACTTGATTTGTAGGCTGAATATTTGTTGGTTGAGACACCTTAACGACTTCTTCTCTTTGTAAACGTTGTGTGCCAAAAAACTGAACCAAAACATCAGTTTGCCTACCATTAATTTCACCGGAAACTACTGCAACTCCGATATCTTTATAATTTGGGTTTAAAATGTTTTTTTGATGTGTTGGACTTTTCATAAAGGCTTGATGGATCAACTCTGCAGACGAAAAATCCATAGCTAAATTTTCTCCTGCATAGATATAATCGTATTCTACTCTATCAATCCAAAGCCAAGGTTTTCTGCCATCTGGAGAATCATGCGAAAAATAATCCTTATCTATCATGTCTTGGGCTTTAGCCATGGCATATTTCGTTAAGTTAACGTTGAGATTAAGTGGTTCTACTCCGTTTTCAATTCTATCTTGATTTGCCATTTCAACTATTTTGGATGTAACAATATTAGCTAGTTCTGCAGGTGTTGGGTAATAAAAAAATAAAAAACCAGTTACGGCTATTTTAATACATATTAAAAGTAATGCGTATCCTACTAATTTTTTTGGCCTTAAAGATAATGGATGATTATTATTTGCTTCGTGTGGAATAAAGTAGCATTTTAATTTACGTCTTAATCGTAGATAAAAATGCCCGCATTCTTGTTCTTCTTTTTTTACAGCTTCAACTAAATCAGTGGCTTTTTCGTCAATATGATCCAATATATCCTGTTTTCTTTGGTAAATAAAAAGCCCAACCAAACTAGCAAGGCTTATAATTTTGAATATTTTTTTTGCTTTTTTAGTCCAATTTTTCTTCATATTATTCATCTTTTGTATTGTAACAGAAAAAGCAATTTTTGTCAAATAACAATAGAAAAACTTAATCCATAACCTATTTGTCATTCCGAGCTTGCCGAGTCATGCCATAGGCAGATCCGCCTCTGGCGGAGAATCTCACAACTCCCAATCTAGAGATAAATCATCAAAATTTGGATTGACAGACTTAATTAAATCGACTTTCTTCTTTCTTGTCCAACGTTTTAACTGTTTCTCTCGATCAATAGCATCATAAATATATTCATACTCTTCGTAATAGACAAGCTTATTTATATTATACTTTGCCGTAAATCCATCGTTAGTTTTATCTTTATGATCTTTTATCCTGTTTTCCAAAGGACCACTAACTCCCACATAATTAACTGTATTATGTTTATTCATCATTATGTATGTATAGTATTGGTATTTCATTATTGTTTGATGTGAGATCCCTCCACTCCGGTCGGGATGACAGAAAGATTTTGAATATTACAAAACGGCGCTTTGAAGCGCCGTTGAAAAGTATTATATTTTAAATTTATTTGTTTGCTTTATCTTTTCTTTCAGGCAGAGAATAAACAATTATTCCTACTACAATTGCTAAAATTATCCACCAAAATAATTCCTTAAACCATGCACTCATTGTTCTTGGACTATCGGTTTTTTTAGTATCTTTTTCGTCTTGTTCTGCTGGTAAAGAAATTTCTTCTTCAAATAATTCTTCTTGTCCTAAATCTGTAGAAGAATCAGCTATTTCTTGTCCATCAATATCTTCTCCGAGCACAACTCCACTACTTCCCTTCTCCGACGTTTTTGGTACATATGGCGGTTTAACTATAACATTATCATTCTCTTCTGGGCCACCGGTTCCATCGTTGATTTCTTCTGATTGTTTATTTGTGGTAAAAGTTAATTCCCCACTAAACACTGCTGCTGCGCCTGGCCATTGCTCAACATCTGGCAACGAGACAACTCTTAAATAATATGTTGTATTTGAATCTAAGTTATCCAAAATCATTTTATGATATGTTACGCCATTGATATCAACTTCTGTTGCTTTCTGATAGCCATACTTTTGATTGTTTTGTAATTGATTATCAGCAACTGGTAAAGTTCCATAGACGATTTGAGAAGTAGCTTTATTGCCAGTAAACCAGATAATTTCTGCTGTATCTGATGATACTTGACCAATAGTTTCGGTATGAAAATCCATAAAAGGTATTGGCCCCATGTTATAAGATTCTTTAGCATTAGAAATTTTTGGAGTTAAAATTAATAGCAAAAAAACAGCTGTAATGAACAGTATTTGAAAATATCTATTTTTAAATACCCTCCACCTAGGCTGTTTTATCATATTTATTTTTAGACTAATTGGTCGAGGCGAAATCCGCCCCGACCTATGTGAGTATATTAATTTATTATTAATTAATTAGTTTTCGTCTTTTTTCTTTCTTCTTCTCCACAAAAACCAAATGATTATCAAGAGTATTAGTAACAGAAGCCACCATAAGAAGCTTATTTGTGTATCTTCTGCAGTTTCGTCTTCTTCGGCAAGTAGATTTTCTAATACTACTGGTTCTCCGCCATCTTCATCCAGAGCTTCACCTAAAACTTGACCTTCGTATTCGCAATTGCCGTCGTCTTCTGTAGCTTCTGAATTATAATTGAGTGCTTCTTCATCCATACAGCCTAATATTGATTCTGGACCTGGTGTAGGGCCTGGACCTGGTGTAGGTGCAGGGGGTGTAGGTGGAGGTGTGGTTGGAGGTTCTTCTACAGGTGGTTCTTCTACAGGTGGTTCTTCACCTAAGAAAATTGTAAATTCCTCTCCATACACTGCTGGTGATGCAGCTGAAACCGGTCTGAAATAATATGGTGTACCAGGCAAAAGACCTGTGACTGTTACGATATGATATGTTACTTTTGGACTTGAATCAAAAGTTCCGGTAGAAAAACTGTAACCGTAATTTGGCGGATCTGTTGGATCTGGATGTGAAGCAGTGTCAAATACTACTCGACTATCTGAATTTCTATTTGTAAACCAGCTTATATCTACTGATCCCGGAGTTGAACCCACTGCTAAACTGACATGATGAATATATAATGGCAATGCAGAACCTCCGCCGCCTCCGCCGCCTCCGCCTGGAGGTGGTGGGCAGCTACCACAGTCGTTTGAACAACTTTCGCAGGTTTCACCGCCATTACATGAGTTATCACCACAGTATGGACCATTAGGTACTTCACAATCTGAATCATCACCATCTGTAAAGCCATCACAGTCGTTATCTATTCCATCGTCACAATCTTCGCCTACGCCGGGGTTTACGTCATATTCAGCATCATCACAATCAACATCTCCACATTCTTCTCCTTCTGGTGAATATCCATCACCATCTAAGTCACTACATTCTGGTCCAACAACTTCTAGTAGACATTCTGATGTACAGGTGTATCCTTCTGTGACACCATCTGTACCGTCACATTCTTCATGTTGTGCTTGTTGTATTCCATCTCCACACCAAGTACCTGCTACAAAGTATAACGAACATTGTGTTGAACAATACCATCTATCTCCTTGGCTTTCGATAGGATCATAAACTGGATCCATGTTATCACGGTTCCCTTCACCATTGTCACATTCTTCATTATTATTTGGTTCATAAATATTATTACCGCATTCTTCAACTGGTGGTTCGTCACAAACATCACCTTCATCAGTTTCACCATCGCAATCATCATCTAAGCCATTACAGCTTTCTTCAGTTGAGTATTGATCTGGAACACATATTCCCCAATCGCCTAAATCGCAATATTGAGTACCTTGTGCGCATACACCAAGCTGACCTGTTTCGCAAGGTTGATCCTCACCTTCTTGGCATGTCTGACAATCTGTATCCTGACGATCTGGCAATCCATCGCAATCATCATCTTGGCTGTTTTCACAAACTTCTTCAGTTGGGTATTGATGTTGTTCACATGCTCCCCATAAACCTTCATCGCAAGTTTGCGTTCCTTCTGAACAAATACCTAAGTTACCAGTATCACATCGTTGTATTTCTTCATCTTCACATTCACGACAATCTGGATCTTCTCCATCTGTTAAACCATCGCAATCATCATCAACACCATTTGTACAGTATTCTTGATTACCTGATTCTGGTTCACAATTGCCCCAATTGCCATTTTGATCACATAATTTTGTTCCGTCTGAACAGCTACCTGGTAGATCAGTATCGCAGAATGATTGCTGTCCAGGAGTACATTGACCAATTGGTATGCATGTAACACTTACATTATCAACAAATGTTCCATTTGAATTTGATGTACCTGCGTCGGCGAACTGCAATCTAGTAATCCAATCTGTAGCTGTAAATGTATATTCATGAGCTGACCAGTCTGTATTAGAACTTCCAGCTCTATTTATTGTATCTTTAAGTATTCCATCCCAGCTAAATTCTAAACTATTATCTGCTAATAGTGTATCTGGACGTGGAGAGAAATTAAACTTAATTTTATATTCGTATCCTGGATTGGTATAAATATCTTGATAAATTTTTGATGATGCTGGTTCTCCGCTTAAAGTACCAACATGTCCGTTCCAATCAGAATCTAGTTCTGCATATTGTTCACCACCATTTGGTGCTGGAACCCAATCATCTATTCCGTTGTGTAGCTCAATATAAGCTTCTAGAGGTTGATCTTCTCCACCATATGGAGGTTCAATTTGTACCCAATCTGCATCCCAACCATTTACTACTGATGGATCAAAAATATCCCAGCCTGTATCGCTTTCTACACTTGGTTGTTCAAAACTACCGTTAACTACGATGTTTTCATCTTCTATACAAGGATGGATAAATTGAATATTTAAATCACAACCAAATTCACCAGGGCCGTCAACTGGAGTTCCAATGAAACCTTGGTCTACAAAACCCTCTATGGTTGGTACATCAAATTTTAATAACCAATAATCTAGATTGTCTGGACCTAAACCGCGTGGATCTACTGATGCCATTTGCATTGTATCTGGTTCTACTGGAATATCTTCGTTAACTGCTTCTAAATAAGGACAAAGATTTCTGTAGTATCCTGGTTTATCTGGATCTTCACCATTGCCTTCGTAACCATCTGGTAGAGGTTTTCTTTCTAAAGTTATTCCATAATATATAGTTTCGTGCCAATTTTTACCAACAACGATAAATTCTGCTGTGCGTTCTTCTTGAGGAAAGGATAAACCAAATTCAAGTCCGGTTTCTGGCGAAACAAACATTATTGGATGCAAAGCTGCAGTAACATTAGTAACAGCAGATTGAATACCGACCAGTGACATTGTCAAAGCCGCTACTATTGCTAGCGCTGTCAGTAATCTTTTTGGTTTTTTAATTATGTATAACATTTTTTTACTTTTGATATCAGATATTAGGGATCAGGGATTAGTGGCTAAATTATGTTTGTTCTACTTCGCCACTGATTACTAATTACTAATTTACTAATTACTTAATAATAAGCTAAACTCCTGGATCTGGGTCAGTATCTGGTGAATCACAAAATCCATCATCTACAGTGGCATTAGGATCAAAATTCAATGCAGCAGGATCAGTACATCCAAAAAAGATATACTCACAAGAACCATTATCTTCGGTTGCTAATGGATCAAAGTTTGAAGCTAAATCATCCATGCATCCTGGCACTGCATATTCGCATAAACCATCATCTTCTGTGGCTAATGGGTCGTAATTAATAGCTCCAGCATTCATGCATCCTGGCACTATGTATTCGCATAAACCGTCGTCTTCTGTTGCATCAGGATTAAAATTTGATGCAAGTGAATCCATGCAACCTAAAATTATATCTACTATTACTTGTAATATTGTATGTGGATTTGTGCCTGGGTTTGGTGTTTCTAAATCTTCCCAATCAGAAGCAGCATCAGTATCATAACCAGCTGGATTTCTAGCTATTGAATGTCCTTGTGCAACATCAGTTACTGATGGTGTAAAGGCAGAGGTATCTGTTCCCCAGCTGACAGCATCTAATTCATGTCCTTCATCGTCGTACATGAAAATTCTATCACCATCATTATTTAAACCGTTAAATAATTGTGTTCCGCCTAAAGCAATCTTAAAGACATTAGTAGGAACATTTGGCCAATAACTCCAGGTAGAAGCATTTGCCGCTATCACTACAAACCTATCGCCAGGTCCGATTGGATATGACTGATGTATTGTTTCAGTTGCAAAGTTATCTTTAAAATAGAAATTTTGTAAATTAAGTGTATATTCACAGCCATTATATAGTTCAAACCATTCGTCATTAGCATCACCATGATCTCCGTCTGGATCATAATAGACTTCGTTAATCTTTAAACATACAGGAATATCAGTCAACGTACATTCATTACTACATGCATCTTCGTTATTTTGATTTCCATCATCACATTCCTCGCCATCTTCTACAAAATTATTTCCGCAGAAAGGAAGTAATGAAGTTTCTTCTGTGATACATTGCCAGTCGTTATATTCATTTGAAATAAAACATGCTTCGTTGGTAATGACATCGCTAGTATTTAGTTGATCTGAAACACTAACTATAATTGTAACATCTCCAAAATCACCTGGCGCCATTTCACCAAAATTCCAGATTTTACCAATGGTTGGAGCAGGATCTGATGAAACAAATGTGGTATTTGCATCAAAGAATTCTTCTACATTAACACCGCTGCCTGTACACATTGCTGTGCCAATATTTTCTATATGTAAAGTATATGTAAGTTCACCACCTGGCAAAACTGGATCTGGATCGTCGGTTTTTGTAAGTTCTAAGATACATACTTCTTCTTCACAAAATTCATTACAGCCATCAAGGTTATCTAAATTGCCGTCATCACATGTTTCACCTTCTTCTACAATACCATTACCACACTCTGGCAATTGGCATCTAGCACTGACGTTATCAATAAATGTACCAAGTGAATCCTGCAAGCCTAAGTCTGCAAACTGGACAACTGTTGTTTCGCCAGTAGCAACAAATGAGTAATCATAAGACACCCAGCTGGTTTGGCTTCCTGCATTTGCTCCGCTAACAGTTTTTACAGAAGTTCCATCAATTAGTAAATCTAATATATTATTATCTGATCCCGTACCTGGTCTTGGTGAAAAATCATAAGTTATTTTATAGGTTTCACCTGGTATGGTATCAATTTCTTGATTTATCTTAACTGAAGCAGGCTCACCACTTAAGGTTCCTTCATGATCGTTCCAATCTGTATCTAGTTCTGCATATTGTTCAAGATCTGATGCAGGTCCTAAAACATTTCTGTGTAGTTCTAAATAAGTTTCAACTGGGCGAGGGTAACCTAAATATTCTGCTGGTATTAATGATACCCATTCTGCAATCCAACCAGGAACATTAGTGCTTAAGAATATATCCCAATTTAATGGAGCTTCTACTATTGGATCTTCGAAACTGCCGTTTTCTATTAATTCTAGTTCTGGGTTACAAACATCTTCTGTAGTACAATTGGCAGAACAGCCGTCTCCATCCTCATTATTGCCATCATCACATTCTTCATTTTCATCTTGATAGCCATCGCCACAATATGGATACATACATTGAGAATTACAGCCATCACCATCTTCTGTGTTGCCATCATCACATTCTTCTCCTGGATCAACGATTCCATCACCGCAAGTTGGGCCATCGCCGAGTTTGTTTCCAAAATTCACTATATTTTCTCCGCAAGTTAAAGTTAGATCTACATCAACAGGTGTGGTTGCAGACCAACCATCTTGTACAACTTCGTTAATGTGATATTTACCCGACTCTAAATTGCCAAAATCATAAAAACCATCAAAATCAGTTAATTGATTTCCAAAGCTTTGAGGATATGTTGGGTATGCAGCTACATCCATATGGTCTACCCAACCGTCGTTTCCACCTATATTACATAATTTTGCGGCTGGACATTCTATCAAATCATCAGCGACATCTTGCAAAATTGCAATATCTAAACCATCGTTTACTCCGTCGTCGTTATAATCTAAATATTTATCGTATATTTTTTCTAATTCAATAATCCAGCCAGAAAGACCTTCTTCGCCATCATCACGTTCGCCATTTGCATTTCTATCATAATATTTAAAACCATCAATCCAAAAACCTTCTTCACAAGGTTGAACAATTTTTGCAATAACATTTATAACATGAGCCTCAAAAGCACTAAAAACTTGTACTTGAGATGCAAGTAAAAGCATAACTAAAAGCACAGTGCTTGTTGTTTTAAGCCCTTGCCATGTTACTCGTTTAATTTTGAACTTTGATTTCATTATTTTCACTTTGTCATCTCGACCGATGTTATTTTATGTTTTGTGAGCGGAGACCTGCCTGCCACAGGCAGGGATCTCACCCCATACTTATTGGAAGGTGTGGGATTCTCCGCCAGAGGCGGATCTGCCTATGGCATGACTCGACAAGCTCGGAATGACAAACAGAATTATTTTAATTTATTCTCTATATTTTGAAACTGTAGTTGATATGAATCCTAGCTTAGGAATGCGCGCGTTCCAATCTCCGATTGTATATAACTTTCCTATTACATCATCATATGATATTGCTGGATCTGCGACATTGTTTGCGTCTCCCTTAGTTATTAAGGTAGCTTCGTTTTTTTCCATAACTCTGTGAATAGTGAAAGCATTCTTTTTGTTAACAAACACTACGATATCACCTACCTCAACTTGCTCTTCTGCTTTGGTTACTCCTTGAATAAAGACTAAATCACTTGTATGTAGTGCTGGCCACATTGAGCCAGAGGTGATAGCAGCCATTGGATAAGGAGTTTTTAGATACCAGCTTAGTGCTCTAGGTAATCCCCAGATTAAGCCAGCAACTAATGCTATCCATAGTATGGTTCCGATTGCTGTTCTGATAACACGTTTTAGTGTGCTTTTTTTTGTTTTTGGTTTGTCTTGTTCGTTGTTTTGATTCATATTGTCTTTCTTGTAACTCGTAACTTGGAACGTCTCGTGACCATCGTGAAGCGTTACAAGTTTCAAGTTACAAGATGTATACTTACAACTTCGTGATAATGCCCCATAACATCGCGCCAATCTTATCTGCTATTTCCCTTAACTCATCTTGCTGTTCTTTGTTTATGTAATTTCTCTTTAAGCTGAAATAAATTAGATATTTACTTTCTTTCAATGATGCATACGAAATCTCTAAATAATTTTTATAAACCTTATCTCGCCTTCTAGCGAATCCTTCAATATAATTCAGTATTACTGAAAGTGACGAACGTCGCAATTGCGATGTCACACCATACAGTTCTTCTTTAGGAAAGTCTTGCGTATAATCATATACTTTGCTGACATATTCATCCATCAACCTTTTTAGCTCCTTATGAAATTGATTTGTATAGTCCATTTTCGCGGCGTTACAAGTTATAAGTTACAAGTATCATTCTAAATGTAACGCGCCGTACTTATTATATTTTTAATAAACTTAATATCTTCTCAGCTAAGTTCTGCTTCACCAAAACTTCGGCCACATGAATACTGTTGCTTTGCCTTTATACTGTTTTGGTTCTGCTGATGGTGGAACTAATAACTTAAATTCTAATTTTGTTTCTTCGTTCGGTACTAATGTGAAATTACTTTTATCTAAATCCACCATACCTTTAATTTCACCACGCATCCAAACTATAATATTTCTATCTTTTTCACTTGAATTTTTTAATGCTACGTAACGCGTTGCACCTAAACCTTGTGATAAATCTCCAAAATCTAGTGCAATATCTAATGGATTAATACCCATTATGTTTTCTTCTGCTTTAACGTTAACTACCATGTTATATGTTTCAGCTGCCATAATTTGTACTCCTATAAACCAAATTATAATGATTACTATCGCTAATATAACAATATTTAGCTTTGACATTTTCTTCTTAGTCCTGTCCGCAGAAGATTCAGCGGCGGCGGATTTTGATGTACCTTTTGACTCCTTTGCATCAGTTTGAACATTTTCCATAGGATATTTCCCTCCAATAATTATTAATTCTTAATCTCCCCAGCCCTTCGTGAAGAGCTGGGATGCAATAAAAATTAATCTACTAAATCGTCAGGATGATAAATGCCTGTAACCTCTATCCATAAGTCACAACCAAAAGTAAAACTTTCTAATGCAGGATCTAATATATAGTCGTTTGCATTCACATTTGGATTAATGCCTGCAACCCAATCTGCATAACCTTGATCGCAATGTCCTTCAAAGCATGGAACTGCTAGATCGATTATCCATTCATCTGACTTGTCATCATCTTTGTTTATGGTTCCAGTTGCTACATTAGCTGGATCTGTTGGGTCATGGAAAGCTAAAACACCATAGTCAGTATTTGGCTGTGGGTCTTCATATGCTGGGGTCTTCGATAAATATGCACATAACAGTGGCAATTCTGTATAACCTGCTGGGCATTGATCATCCCAGTAATTTACTTTTGCGTATAGACCTTCTGGGCATTGTGCACCAGTTGGGTCATCACAAGCACATTTAGGTTTTTGTACTATCTTGTAATCAATACTAGTAACTCTTCTTTGATCGAGTTCGCAGAATGAATCACTTGTGGTAATCCAGATAGATTTTTCTAGATATTCTTGAGGAAATACTGTGCCAAACTCAAGTTCACCAGTTAGTGGTGTTACTCTCAAGGCATTTTCGATGTGAGCAGTCACGTTAATTACGTGTGCTTCGAAAGCAGCAAACATTGGAACTGTAGCAATAGCTACTGCCAATGCGACTACTATTAATAATGATTTTTTCATAGTTTTTTTGTTCCTTCCCCTCCGAAAAATAATTTTTATAATAATTTAATTAATTTCCAATCCCCCCCGTCGTTCGAGAACGACGGGGATACAACGAAAATTAAGTTTGATCACCGTAAATACCTGTAACTTCAATCCATAGATCACAACCGTAATCTTGTGAATCTTCTGCTACAGTTGGGCAACCTTCTGGCCAATCTTGTGCTTCATTACCTTTAACTGGAGGTACTTTTAAGTCAACAATCCAACTATCAGTTGGGTCATCATGTTGAATAAGAACACCAGAGGCATCAGGCAATTGTGAAACATCTCGGCATGAATCTGGATCACCAGCTACAAAATAACTTGGATGGCTAGTATCATTTCCTTCATCATCCCATGGTGCATCTGTTTTAGACAAGAATTCGCATAGATCTAGCATTTCTTCAAATCCTGCTGGACATTCGTCATTCCAGTAGTTGACTGCAGCATGTTCACCTTCTACACAAAGTTTGTCTAGAATACCTGCTTCAGTACAAATACATTTTGGTTTCTGCTTAATTACATACTCTACAACACCTACTCTATCTTGCCCTTGGAATGAATCACTTAGATCAATGTCGAAATTCAATTCTAAGTATTCTTGTGGGAATACAGTACCGAAAGCTAATTCTTCTGTATGTACTCTCAAGGCATTTTCGATGTGAGCAGTCACGTTAATTACGTGTGCTTCGAAAGCTGCAAACATTGGAACAGTTGCAACAGCAATTGCTAATGCAAATGTTATTAATAATGCTTTTTTCATAATTTTATTCTCCATTCCTGTTGTCATCTCGACCGATATTTTAGTAATTTTACGCAAGTGGAGAGATCTCATACCTTACTTTATTGTTTGATGTGAGATTCCTCGACAAGCTCGGAATGACAA
>JAHIRB010000028.1 GCA_018818885.1 Patescibacteria group bacterium
ATGTGTGCGTTACCAAATTATGATCGTATCCATTCCCAAATTAAAGGTGTATGGATTTAGTGGGTAAAAAAGGGTGATTCTCGAAATCTTAAAAAAAATGGAGAAGAAAAAGATATAAAATTCTTGCAGATTTCCACGCTTTGGTCAAAAAAATAAGTTCAAGTTGTCAAAGAGCCGAATTCCCAAATTCTCGTCGTAATTTTTCAGTAGTAGCCTGTTCTGCGAAAGGTCAGGCCGTATTTTCTAAGAACATAACTAATACGGCTTAAGGCCGGTAATGGTTGAATATCTATATTTTTTAATTGCTCACGGATAGCTTTAGTACCGCAAGGCAGATTTTGATTGTAGAGACTAAGCCGTGTAATAACAATAAGTTTTATTATTTGATCCGTAGAATAAGATAAAACATCGGGTTCTTTTTTATTAGAAGTGGTCCATATCATAATCTTTCCTCCAGTGCGGTTGGATAAGCACACGGTTAACATTATCTAAACCGATAGTTTTATTTCTAAGCCTGACAGCTTCAAGCATACAGGAGAGGCAAAGGTTTCTTGTTTTTCTAAGTATGCCCTCAGAGGAACGGACAATGAGATCTAAAGCATCTTCGGTAAAAATATTGTGGCCTAATTTAACCCTGTCCAATTGGCTCATGATAAACTTATGCATATCATCAGGATTGATTTTACGCATAATAGTTGAAAAAGTTATTCTTGATTTTATGTCTTGGTTGACAGTGAGGCTTAAGTTCCTTAACAGAATAGGCTGTCCGATAAGTATAACATTATGGTTCTTAGGAAAATCTTCAAAAAGAAGCCTTAACCGTCTAAGAGTAATCATATCCATAAGATGAGCGTCATCAATTATAGTAATCAGCATTTTACCTGCACGGTTTAAAGAGAACGCTTCTTCAATGAGGCGTTTTTCACATTTAAAATGGGATCCGTCGAATTCAATGTTAAAGGCCTGGCATAAAACCTTAACTGTATTAGTGTAAGTGTGTAAAGTGCGCGCCACAGTTACAACAACCATTCGTTTATCAGCAATTTGTTTTAACGATTCTTTAATAACAGTTTTTCCTGTGCCAGGTATCCCTAAAATCATACATAATCCGCCTTGTTGGCAATGTACTTTTAAGGTGTCGTGAATTTCTTGTTGATTATCGAGTAGCGTAAGATTTTCAATTGAGAAGGGGTGCTCATCAATACCGTAAAATGCTCTGATCATAATTAAATTTCCTTTCGCCTTAATAGGCCGTTAGCAATGAGGTCAAGCGGTTTTGCTTGTCCCATGCGCTGGTTTTTATAATAAATAACTATTCTGTTATATTTTCTTCTGTCAAAACGTATCTGGATTTGTTTATCACGTAAATCCACGGGTGTTTCATAACGGATGTTTTTTAGTGAGAAAGTATTATCTTTTTTAACTTTGCGTGTAGTTTCAGCGAAGAATAACTCGTCATGAGCTTCAGATGGTGGTAAAAACTTTATTCGTTTTAAATCCAGTCCGAATCGGTCGATTGGTTTCATGCCTAAACTTGAATGAGGTGAAGAGTTGTATTCATCTTCTAACCAGGTAATAAATTGCTTATTTAAAGAGTCTAAACTTGATAAATCCAGATTGCGCGATAAAAACTGTTGCCTTACACGTCTAAAAAATCGTTCAATTTTGCCTTTAGCTGCGCCGTCTCTTACCGGAGTGTGCCTTAATATGCATCCAATACGCGCGCAAATAAGAGTTATTTCCTGGCAAGAATATATTGATCCATTATCAACATAAAGTTGTTCAGGAATGCCTCGTTTATAAAACGCTGATTTTAAAGCTTTAATTAAGCTGTCGGTATTTTCTTCAAAAAAGAATTCTCCGTGGCAAATAACCCGGCTGGCATCATCAATAAAAGCAATAAGTTTAGTCTGCTTGTGATCTTTACCATAAGTAACGTATGGTCCAAACATAGTGTCAGCTTGCCATAATTGATTAGCGTATTGCATAGCAAAAGCCAGCCTTCGTTTATTAGTTTCATAATTATCTTTTTTTAATAAATCGTATTTATGAATTAGCCTGTAAAAAGTGGTTTGGGCTAATTGTTCTTTTCTAATGAATCCTTTTTCAATGCAAAATCTGTAAATATCTCTGTTAGTAAAATGGTTATTTCTAAAATAAGGTAATGCTGAGTTTATAGCTTCCAGTAATTCTTCAGGAGATATTTTTCTGGATTTGTTTTTATCTTTGCGGGGTTTATTGCTAATACCTGTAACTCCTTGACTTTTGTAGCGGTATAGCCAGGTAGAGATTGTTCGCCAGGTAAACTTTCGGGGATTGCCGTCCTCATCAGTAAAAGTTAATTTGGCCACATTCTTAATCCGTTCAATACTTGTTTTACCTTGGGCAAATTCAATAGCCCCTAAAATGCGCATTTTAAAATAAGGTGATATTTTCTTCATCTTCATAGGGTAAAATCTCCTTTCGTTTATAGTGGTTAATAGAATTACAATAAGTTTATCCTATGTGTTTGGTGCTGGAAATAGCTGTTTGGCGTTGTTGATTACTTAAGGAATGAGGCGTATCTGGTTATTCGATGAGAATGTGGTAAGAATTTTTATAAGAATGCTTCTTGAAAGTGTTCCTGATAGGCGCTGATTGGACAAGGGTGATGATTAAATGCTAAGTTTAAATGAAGTATTGTTTGGACTACTGGATTTTTATTGGAGAAAGTTTTTGGTTTTAAATGCATGCGTGATAAAGTCGTGCGTATTTTTGTTTGTTGATATTTAAATCTTCTAAATAGACGATATATTGTTGTATTTGAAAAAGATAAGTTTATATATTTAAATGACTCAAATTTATTGATACCGTTTGAAATATAATTTAAAAATCCCCATAAACTATTAGCGGTTATATTAAATCCTTTAATGATATTTGATTTTAATATGCTAAAAGTTTTACCGCAGCCGTTGCGGCGGTTTCGATTACTGCAAAATATCCTGCGGCCTCGAATAATTTTTCTTCCATAAACAAGTTCATCATATCCGGATAAATAGCCATGGAGGATAAGAGAACCGATTAATTTGCAATGAGGGCAGGCGATTTGTTTTAAGCCGCAATAAAATTGCTGAAAATCCTTACCAGAATTGTAAAACTTTTTAATTCTAAACCGCAAAAACGCTCCTTTTGTTAAAAAGAAATATTTTACCAAATTCCCGCTGTATAAACATTAAAAATTTTTGATCTTAATTCGGTAATATTTACGATATAATATGATCAGAGCTTGGAAAAGCACAATGATGATGAAAACAAATTGACATCATATGATGGAATAACCTATAATTATGATAACAATGGTAATCTAATTACCAAGAACGATAACGGCTCTTTGACGAATTACACCTGGGATTATGAGAATAGATTAATTGAGGTTGTAGGGGCGGCGCTTGCCTCCGCCCGTTATGATTACGATCCATTTGGGAAGCGGCTATCAAAAACTGTGGATGGGGTAACAACATAC
>JAHIRB010000029.1 GCA_018818885.1 Patescibacteria group bacterium
TGAGAGGATTCTCCGCCTACGGCGGATCAGCCTCTGGCTGAGAACCTCTGACCTCCTCAACGTCAATGAGGCGCTCCCCGCCCGACTGAACGACGGGAGAATTTAGTATATAAATTTAATGGTGGGCTTGAGAGGATTCGAACCTCTGGCCTCCTCAACGTCAATGAGGCGCTCTAACCAACTGAGCTACAAGCCCATAATATTTTCGTTCAGTCGTTCGGGCGGGTAACCAACTGAGCTACAAGCCCATAATATTTCCGTTCAGTCGTTCGGGCGGGTAACCAACTGAGCTACAAGCCCATAATATTTCTGTTCAGTCGTTCGGGCGGGTAACCAACTGAGCTACAAGCCCATAATATTTTCGTTCAGTCGTTCGGGCGGGTAACCAACTGAGCTACAAACCCGTATGATGACAGTTGACAATTAACTATTAACTATTAATCTCTAAGTTAGTCAAATGTCAAAAGTTAATTGTTATTATGGTCAGCCAGGGAGGATCCCGAAAAATAACTCACTTCGTTCGTTATTGTCGGGGCAGGCTTGAACCTCCGACTTGCTTCGCCGTAGCGAAGCGGAGGCGAGCCCCCACGTTACCCCGCCACCAAAAAAATTGTTGTTTATGTTTTTATAGTTTAAAGTGCGCATGGGAGGATTTGAACCTCCGACCCCCACGTTATAAGCGTGGTGCTCTAACCGCTGAGCTACATGCGCCCGTATGCCTTTTTGGTGGCGGGGCAGGTAATCGTGGTGCTCCCCGCCTCGCCTTGACGATACATAGTATTATCCACGGCGAGTCGAGGCGGGTAACCGCTGAGCTACATGCGCCCGTATGCCTTTTTGGTGGCGGGGCAGGTAATCGTGGTGCTCCCCGCCTCGCCTTGACGATACATAGTATTATCCACGGCGAGTCGAGGCGGGTAACCGAATTAACTACTGGCCAATTAACCTTGTCATTATAAAAAAAAATGAGGTCTAAGGCAAGGGGTAGTACTTTTGAGATCCTTCGGCAAGCCTTGTCGCTCGAGAGCGACAAGGCAAGCTCAGGATGACAAATAGGTTATTATTGCTTCAAATTCTTACGTATCACTTCTATTATTTCTTTTTCTACTTCTGGTAAGTTTTTTCCTTCTATACAAAACCTCGCTTGATTTTTAGATCCCCATGGAGAAAATTGTTTTACTAAATATAGAGCGTTGATATCTTTTAGAGTTTGAACAATAGAGCAAATTTTACCAGCTTCCATTTGATAAATCAAAGCCACGATTTCATTACCTGGCATGGTAGAGATGAGTTCATCAATCACGTCAGGCAGATCTTCTTCTTCTGCGCCTGATTCTATAAAGTCGTGAGAGTTGAGTAACGACCAAGCAAGTTTGAGTTCTGAGTTGCTATGAAGTCGAGCTAAAACTCTACCCCAAAGTTTTAAGGTGGTAATGCTTCGTGCACGATATAAGTTAGTAACTACTTTTTCTCTGTCTGCTTCTAGCGCTATAAGCTCACTAGAAATATTTAAAGTCTTAGGAGTTACGTTTGGAGTTTTAAAGCTTTTAGTTTTAGAAACAATACCTGTCAAAAGTGCAGTAGCAATTTCACCATCAAAATGCTTTTCTTCCAACGAATTGAAAAGGTCGTATAAAATTTCGCAGACTGATGTTGCGTTTAAATTGGTCAAATTGATTTGTCCAAAGTGTTCGTTTTGCGGGTCGTGATCAATATTTACAATTGAAGTGTTGTAGAAAAAATCATTATGATTATCGTACACCTTGCCTAAAGATTCTAAATCCGGAGAATCTAAAACAAAAATCAGATCATATTTGTAATCTGAGGTAGAAGTATCAACATCATCTTTAGTAAAAATTCCTGATTTTGGTGTGATAAAGATATTTAACTTATCTTTTTCTACATTATAACTAAATTCATCAAGTTCGTTTTTGGAAGTATCCAAGCTAATAACGAATTTTTGTAGGTTTGAAAGATCGGTCTTTACACTATCAATGCCTACTAAAAATTTAATATTTTTTGATGGTACAAAATCACTACATACAATATCAACCATTTTGTTCATTTTTTTCAACGTTAAATATAAAGCGGTAGCCGAAGCTACCCCATCAATTGTGTAATCTTTACGAAAAGCTATCAAAATATGGTTTGAATCAATGACTAACTTTTGTATTTGTTGATTTACTTCTAAAGCCACAAATTTAGTGATTTTTACTTGATAATTTAGTGGATAGATAATTGTATATTATGCATAGATTTGTGTCAAGAGTTAAATGTTATAGAGTTGAAAATATCGTGTAAATGAGCTAATATAGTAGTGATATTTAGTTTAGTCAAAATTGCGATAAAGAGATGAGAGCGATAGAGATTCTATATCGCTTAATAACTTTATCGCTTAACATTATGTCAGAAAAAGAAATTCCAAAAACTTACGACGCTTTTAAAGTAGAAGATACTATATATAAGGCCTGGGAGAGCTCAGGTTATTTTAATCCTGATAATTTAAAGGGAGCAAAAGATTCCTTTACCATATCAATGCCACCTCCAAACGCAACTGGATTTTTGCATGTCGGCCATGCAGTTATGCTTTCTGTACAAGATTTGGTTATTAGATATCAAAGGATGAACGGCAAAAAGGCTTTATGGCTTCCAGGAACAGACCATGCTGCAATTGCTACTCAAACAGCAGTTGAAAAGTTGTTAAAGAAAGAGGGTAAAACTCGGCACGATTTAGGCCGTGAGAAATTTTTAAAACGTGTAGAAGAATATGTAGAAAACTCTCGTGACACTATTCGAAATCAAATTAGAAAAATTGGAAGTTCGTGCGATTGGTCGCGAGAACGTTATACATTAGATAAAGGTTTAACCACTGCAGTCAACGAAGCTTTTGTGCAAATGTACGAAGATGGTTTAATCTATCGAGGTCACCGTATTGTCAACTGGTGCCCGCGTTGCCATTCAACTCTGGCAGATGACGAGGTTGAATATAAGCCTGCCAAAGAAAAATTATATTGGATAAAATATGGTCCGTTTACATTAGCTACTGCACGACCCGAAACAAAACTTGGCGATACCGCAGTCGCGGTTCATCCAGATGATCCACGCTACAAAAAATATATTGGCAAAAAAATAATGATCCCTGGAGTTTTGGGGGAGTTCGAAGTAACTGTTGTTGCAGACAAAGCGGTTGATAGGGAATTTGGCTCTGGCGTAATAAAAGTTACACCTGCACATGATTTTACAGATTACGAAATTGCACGACGTCATAATATCAGCATGAAACAAGTAATCAACGAAGACGGAAAGATGATGGAAAATTGTGGAAAATATCACGGTATGAAAACACGCGAATGCCGCGAAGCTATTGTTAAAGACATGCAAAAGATGGGATTGATAAAAAAAATTGATGAAGATTACGATCACAATTTGTCAGTCTGCTACCGCTGTGGCGAGGTAATAGAGCCGTTGCCTTCCGAACAGTGGTTTATCGATGTTAATAAAAAATTAGATCGTTTTGGCGGTAGAACAATAAAAGAAGAATCAATACGCGTTGTAAAAAACGGTGACATCAAAATTATCCCAGAAAGATTTAACAAAACATATTTTCATTGGATGGAAAATTTGCGTGACTGGTGCATATCTCGTCAAATATGGTTTGGTCATAGAATTCCTGTTTGGTATTGTAAGGATTGTAAAGAGAATAAAAAATATAAAATGGGTTTTCATCAAGATATTGTACCGCAATTATATTCTGGAAAGACAATAACTTATCGATTAAAGCCCAAAGATTTTAAAGCCGATGATCAGGTAGCTTTTGAGAACAGTCAAACAAAAGAAATTATTGGTTATGGCATTATTAGAAATATTAAAGAAACTACAGTTGGTAAATTACCCCTAGATAATAAAGCTCATGGAGCTACTTATAATAAGATAGAAGAATTAATTGATGCTTTTAAAAAACACTATCACAATTTGAAAGTTAGTGAAAACACTAAAGCTTATGTTATTGAATATGAATTTAAGCAGGGTAAATTAACTAAACCTATTGTTCTTCGGGATAAACCAGTTTGTTGCTCACAATGTAATTGTAAAACACTAGAACAAGATCCAGATACTTTAGATACTTGGTTTTCTTCTGGACTTTGGACTTTTTCTACCTTAGGCTGGCCAGAGCAGGCTAAAGATTTAAAAACATTCCACCCAACGCAACTAATGGAAACTGGATATGATATTTTGTTTTTTTGGGTAGCACGCATGATTATAATGTCAACTTACTTAGTGCGCGAAGTTCCGTTTGAAAAAGTTTACTTGCACGGTTTGGTTAGAACAAAATCAGGGGAGAAAATGTCCAAATCAAAACCAGAAACAGTAATCGATCCACTTGATGTTATCAAAGAATATGGTGCAGATTCTTTACGTTTAAGTTTATTAATCGGTAGCACTGCAGGAAATGATGTTAAATTATATAAAGAAAAAATTGCTGGCTATCGCAATTTTGTTAACAAGCTTTGGAACATATCGCGTTATGTTTTGATGACAGTAAAGAAGCCAGAGCTAATTGAAAAACTTCCAAAAGCAGAAACTTCATCAGATAAGTGGATTTTGCAAAGATTGGCGCAAGTTACCGAACAAGTTTCAAGAGATTTAGAAAGTTATAATTTTTCCAATGCAGGAGAAGTGTTACGTGATTTTACATGGAACGATTTTGCAGACTGGTATTTAGAAATTTCAAAAGTAGAAAAATCTAAAGATGATATCTTATTATATTGTCTACAGTCATTACTAAAACTATGGCATCCTTTTATGCCTTTTGTTACAGAAAGTATTTGGAAGAATTTGTCAGACGATTTTTTGATGATTCAAAAATGGTCAGAACTTAAGTCAAAGTCAGATATAAAGATAGAAAACGATTTTGAAATTATCAAACAAACAATCATAGCTTTAAGAAATCTACGCGCAGAACATAATATTGAGCCTGCCAAAAAATTAAAAGCTGTTGTAATAGCTAAAAGTAAGGTAAAATTAATAGAGGAAAATAAAGATGTTGTACTAAAACTTGCGAGGTTATCAGACTTACAGATAGAAAAAACCAGCAAAAAGCCAGCGCATTCAGCCTCAACTCTTACATCAGGAGTAGAAATATATTTACCCTTAGAAGGTGTTATAGATATCAAAAAAGAACAAAATCGACTAGAAAAAGAAAAAGAACAGCTGGAAAAATATATTAAAGGATTTGAGCAGAAATTAAGTAATAAAGGTTTTGTTGAAAATGCCCCAAAAGAAATTGTGAAAGTCGGAAAAGAAAAATTATTGACTGCCAAAGAAAATATAAAAAAATTAGAACAGCAGATCAAGGATATTAAATAAATGGAAAATATTGAACCAAACAAAGAAGAAGTAAAAAATTTATTAGACAGAGCCAGAGAAGATGCACAAGAAAGATATGAACTTGAACCAGGCAGGAGGAAAGAAGTAGATAGTGGAGAAATAACCATGGAAGAACTAGCTATTCACTGTTATATATATTTGGTTGCTTGAAAATCATGTAGGGAAAGAGGAAGATCAAGATCAAAAACTTATAGAAGCTTACAGAGATTGTGGTGATGCATTTGGCCTCGAGGAAGAAGAAGTAAAAAAGATTTTTGAAAAACTCAAAAGTATGCCAAGAGGTTGAATAGTGATATTAAGTGACCTTATTCGATTTCTGGCAGGTGACATTGGCCAATGTCACCTACAAGATATATATGGACAAAAAAGCAAAAGAACAAAAAATTATAGAAGTATTAACTAGAGGAGTAGAAAATATTTACCCTTCCAAATCAGCTTTGGAGAAGGTTTTGAAATCTGATAAAAAGTTAAAGCTTTATAACGGAATTGATCCGACTGGACCTACACTACATTTGGGACATTCTGTCCAAATGATTAAATTAAAACAATTTCAGGATTTAGGACATAAAGTAATTGTTTTAATTGGTGATTTCACAGCCCAGATTGGAGATCCTACTGATAAACTATCAACAAGGAAACAACTTACTCATAAGCAAGTAATGGAAAATTGTGCAAATTATAAAAATCAGATAGGAAAAATTTTAGATCTAAATAAAATTGAATTTAAATACAATTCAAAATGGTTAAATTCATTAAGTATAGAAGACACTTTAAAGATCTCATCAAATTTTACAGCACAGCAAACACTGGCTCGTGATATGTTTAAAAAAAGAATGCAAGCTGGAAAGGATTTGTTCTTAAACGAATTTTTATATCCAATGATGCAAGCATATGATTCAGTTCATATGGATGTGGATTTAGAGATTGGAGGAAATGACCAAATGTTTAATATGATGGCGGGAAGAACTTTGATGAAAAAAATGAAGAAAAAGGAGAAATACGTTTTAACAACAAAATTACTTGTAGATCCAACAGGTAAAAAGATGGGCAAAACAGAAGGCAATCTAGTTGGCTTAGATGAAAAACCTGCAGATATGTATGGTAAAGTAATGTCATGGCCAGATGAATTAATCGTCATTGGTTTTGAAATTTTAACAATTTGTCCAATGCCAGAAGTAATCCAAATAAAAACAGATCTTAAAGCAGGTAAGAACCCAAAAATTTTAAAAATGCTTCTAGCTTACAAAATTGTTGAGATGTATCACGGAACGACAGAAGCGATTTCTGCAGAAGAAGGATTTAAAACTGTATTTGAAGAAAAATTAAATCCAGATGATATAAAAAAAATCAAAATCAATAGTAAAAATATAGTTGATATTTTGGTTCAGACAAAATTAGCTTCGTCAAAAACTGAAGCAAGACGTCTTTTGAAACAGGGAGGTATTAAAGTAGATCAAAAAGTTATCAAAGATGAGAATTATCACATTGAAAATATTGACAAAGATGGTGTAGTAATTCAAAAAGGTAAACGCCATTTTGTCAAAATTATTTAAATTATTAGCTCCGAACAGTAATTTATTTTTTTATTAAGCTCGGAGTGAGGCCACAAATATATGGCTACCTCAAAAACTCTTAGCAAGGGCAAAAAAATCTTGATAATTGAAGACGAAATCGCATTTGTAAAAAGCCTGGATTCAGTATTGAGCAAAAAGTATGTGATAGTAAGTGCGGAAAATGGAAAAGAAGGTTTTAAAAAAGCAAAAAAGCTAAAACCAGATCTTATAATGCTAGATATGATTTTACCAGATTGCAACGGGATTGAAGTAATCAGAAAATTAAAGAACGA
The DNA here is from genome assembly GCA_018818885.1 of Patescibacteria group bacterium. Classification (GTDB taxonomy): domain Bacteria; phylum Patescibacteriota; class Patescibacteriia; order Buchananbacterales; family SURF-54; genus JAHIRB01. The sequence continues at coordinate 7,235 of JAHIRB010000029.1, forward strand.
CAAAACAACCCGTGATATTAAAGTGGTGGTATTGACTAGTTTGGGTGATGCAGATAATATTAGTAAAGTTATACAAGTTGGTTGTCAGGATTATATCGTGAAAGCAGATTTCAGCTTAAATGAAATTTTAAACAAGATCGACGAGATTTTAGCATAATATTTTTTAATGCAATAAAACAAGCTTGTCCTGGGTTTGTTTTTTTTGTTTAGATGTAAATTAATATTGATGATATAATAAATATGATGATAATTTTTTAATAATCTGGCAATGTTTTCAAAAAGTAAAATTTTATTTAATTCAATTATATTTATACTTTTTTTGGCAATTAGTATTGTTTTTACTTATCCCCTTATTTTAAATCTGAACACTATGGTATTGGGCGCAGAAGGGGATAATTATTATTTTATTAATCAAGCATGGTGGCTTAACAATATTATTTCGAATGCATCTGATAATGGTTTTGTAACGGACTATTATTTTTACCCTAATTTAATAAATAAATTGAATGGTATCCACGGGATATTTAGTATTTTTTTAGTAGCTGTTACGTCTTTTATTTTGCCCCTGATTACTTCTTATAATCTTGCTATACTTTTTTTGTTGGCATTAACTTCTTTTTCTACTTTTCTGCTTACGCAATATTTGGTTAAAAATAATCTTGTCTCATTTTTAACAGGTGTTATGGTGGGCTTTAGTCCATTTTTACTTTCTCGTAGTTTTGGCCACCTTAATTTATTAACGTTTTGTTTCGTTCCATTCTTTGTATTATATTTATTTAAGTATTTTGATTTAAATAAAAAAAGATATTTATATTTAGCAATTTTATTTTTTATACTTAATGCATATAGTAGTTGGTATTATCTTATTTTTTTGACACTTTTTTTACTAATTTTTTTAATCTTTAAAGTTGTAGTTTCCAGAAAAGAAACATTCACAAAACAAAAAATGATAAATGCCTTAATTTTTGTTGTAACGACCACAATATTTATTACACCCTTAGTTTATTTATTTTTTTTCCGAAAAAATCCTTCAGAAATTGTAAGTTTGTTAAGTTCGATACATCTTAGTTCTGATGTTCTCGCGTATGTTATTCCACCACCATTTTTATATATCAGTACAAATTTTTTTAGTAAGATTTTTTTAAGTTTTAAATCAGTTAACCCCGCACCTTTTTATTTAGAGCAATTTAATTTTTTGGGATACCTAGGGATTATCTTGACTCTATTGTTTTTTTTCAGAACAAAAAAAACAAAATGCGATTATTTATGGATAATTATTTTTTTTATTTTTTTTATACTGTCTCTGGGTGGACAAGTATTACTAGGTGGTCAAAATATTATTCTTACTCCCTATTATCTAATCGTTGAGTTTTTTCCGGCTTTATCTATCTTGCGCGTGCCTGCAAGATTAGCTATCTTTGTGATTTTAGCAACAGCTATGATGAGTGCAGTAGTATTAGCTAAATTATTTTCTTTTAAATTATTTAAGAACAAAATTTTACTTTCATTATTATTTATACTTTTACTAAGCATAATAATTTTTGAAAGACTACCGTATACAATGTATGTGTATGAAGTGCCAAATGTTTCCGGCTTTTATTATACGATGGCACAAGATAAAGAAAAATATGCCATAGTAGAAATACCCTACAAGTATTTACTTGGTTCTAGCATTTATAATTATCATCAAACAATTCACAGAAAACGACAATCATTGAGTAGATTAAACTACAATGCTATGACAGACCAAGCAATGGAATTTTACTTGGAACACTTTGAATATAAAGATTATACTTGTAATGATAGTCATGATTGGGAGAGTGTATCGGCAATTGAAAAAATGACATGGTATAAAGAAAACAATATCAAATACATTATTTTAAATAAAGAAAAAATTGATACTGATTGTCGAGAAATGTATAATCACTTCACTAAAAAATATCAGCCATATAAATATTTTCAAGATCAACAAGTCACCGTTTATAAATCATATTAAAAAAATAAGCAAACAATCGCTTATTAGATATACGCTAACTCAAGCCACGTTTTTTTAAAAGTGGCTAGGCAAGGTGAGTTATTCCCAAACAATTTACCAAAAGCTAGTCCTTCAAACTTTTTATAATACGCTTTTTTATGGGTATCCAAACTGATCCACTCTTTTTGATACTCACTTCACGCTCTCTTACAGCTTTTTCTGTTAGGTAAGCTTCGTAATAAACTAGTTTAAATGGTCTATACGGTTTAGTTGATTTTTCCTTACCCTTTTGATGATCACTGAATCTTTTTCTTAGATTATTTGTTGAACCTTTATAAAACCAGTTTTTGTTTTTTTGACTCTGTAAGACATAGACGTACCACATATTTTATATAATTTTATTAATGGTGCGCTATGTTGATTGTGTTATATAAAAACAAATTTAGTTTACCTGCTTGGAGAGTGGTTAGCAAGCCTTGTCGCTCGCGAGCGACAAGGCAAGGGGGTATGCCCTTGCCATTAGAACTGATTTGCTAAAAGATTGAAATCAGCTCAACAAATACAGGAGTGAAATTTAGCCAGAGTCGACATTCACTTTTTTATAAGTGGGCTATGTGTGTATCAAACAACTCTGCAATACAACTAAATCTCTTACCCCCTCACTTATTTAGACGGAAATAAGTAAAATTTGTTACAATTTAGGTAGAATGTAATTATTAAAAACTGAATAAGTTCACATACATATTGGACTCCGAAAGGAGTAAAAGTGTATGCAAATAGGATTCAAATACCATGATTGCCAAGGATTTGGCAGGTTGTATAATTATGGATTAAAGCATTTTAATCCAAATAATATGATCACTAAAGAAGCAGAAACTAGGTTGAAGATACTAAAATATTGGAAAAAATACGGCCTAAATGCTACCAAGGATGCATTTGGGGCTAAACGTTCAACGCTCTACGGTTGGTGGAAGATATACAGAGAATCAGATTATAAAATTGAA
>JAHIRB010000030.1 GCA_018818885.1 Patescibacteria group bacterium
CAGACTTCTATGCAAAATAACATATTCGCCTGATTTTATTTTAGTATTTTCAATTATATATCTTCTTTTGGTGGCATCAGAAATTTTCCAGCCAGTAATATCAATTTTTTTGTCGCTGATATTTTTAAGTTCTATCCATTCGTTCTTTGTCCCACAATCGAAAATTATTTTGTATTGTATTAAAAGCTAAGCCTAAGGAAGTGGATTATGAAAATCTAGCTCAAAATCTCTTTACTAAAGATGGCCATTATAAAAAAATACCCTCCAGGAATACAAAGGCTAAGTATAGTTTAGAATACCATCTCTCTAAAACTCCAAACAAAAAACTTAAAGAGATTATCATAGAGTTATTGAATTTTATATTAAAGTTGAAAGGATCTCGAGTAAAATATACTCAAAAGAGAATTGTGTTTTTAACTAACTTCCAGTTCGTAACTTTATTTGTTAATAAGAAATGGATAGTAGTATCGTTGAAACATAATGAATCTATTAAGCTAACAAGAGTTTATCCCGATACATGTGTTGATGGGTTCCTTGGGCCTATACATGATGCTTATGAGAGCAGTGATCGTCCAACTTTAAAAATGGTTAAAACCAATCGAGCTATTAGATAATGACATTATCAAATTCTGATTCAACTATAACTATGCTATAATTATAATGAATAAAATTATTAAACCCCTATGAATAAGCCAACTGGTTACTCAATTTATAACAAAGAAGCTAAAAGACGAGTAAAGAAAAATACCTTAGCAGAACTTTACCCTAAGCTGCCAAATAAAAAGTTTGACATAATTTACGCTGATCCGCCCTGGGATTATAACGGAAAATTACAATTTGATAAGAGTAGTACAGATGCAGAAAGGATTAATTTGTCACGGAAGATATTTATCAGTTCTGCTGGATTTAAATATCCAACATTAAAACTGGAAGAATTAATGAAACTCCCTGTAAACAAAATTTTAAAAAATGATGGCCTCTTGTTTATGTGGACAACGAACCCTCATCTTGCACAAGCAATAAGACTGGGTGAAGCCTGGGGTTTTGAATACAAAACAGTTGCGTTTGTTTGGGATAAGATGAACCATAATCCTGGGCAATACACACTTTCAAATTGTGAGCTATGTTTAGTTTTTAAGCATGGGAGAATACCAAAGCCAAGAGGAGCTAGAAATATAAAACAATTAATAAAAGCTCCCAGAAAGGAGCACAGCGAAAAGCCTGAAGAGGTAAGAGAAGCAATAGAGAAAATGTTTCCAAGCCAAAAACGTATTGAATTATTTGCAAGAAAAAAAGTTAGAGGTTGGTCTGTCTGGGGGCTAGATGTTTTTGAAAAAAACAATAAATAGCCTTAAGTTAAAAGGTGTTTTAGTTTTTTATTAAAGTGATCAATAAGTGGTTGCTTATTTTTTAAATCTCTCCACATGAAAAAATGAGCTGGATATCCATTGTACCATAAAGTTATCTCCCTTACCCGACATGGATCTCGTGTAATATCACCTTGGAAGACAACCCAAAATGGTAGAACGGCATCGCCAAGCTTTCCATGCTCTTTTAATATCTCCAATAATCCCGGAGTAAAAAATTTACAAGATCTCTCATGTGCATTACCTCTACCTGCACTACGAGACTTTCCTTCTACCCAGCCATCCTGTCTCTTGACTTCAACATATAACGTTTTTTTCGTTTTTAAATTATCTATGGCGTAATCTGGAACTATTCCATGCCTCCATTTTTTAAGGTCTGGAGTATAAATTTCAGCCAATACATTCTTGGAGAGTTTTACATCAAAATAAATATTATTAAACTCATTAGGGTTTGGTCTTATTTTGAAATCAGAACCCTCAAAATCTTCTAAAAAGACTTCGTAAAAATTTTTTTCTGCAACCCCGGCTTTTGGACCGCTAACATCTTGCCAAATTTCTCTTTTTCTTAATTCTTTAGTTCCCATATTATTATTTTAATCTTGCCTATTTAGTTTACACCGATTGAAATAAAGTGGCAAACAGCTAAGCTTGGCTTTGAAAAGTGTGATAAGATTATTTAGCTCAACAGTTTGATGAAAGATATTAAGGTGCTTTCAGATGAAATTAAGTATGATAGCTTACTACTAAAATAAATTTTAGGATACCACAACCTTTTCACTCTGACCTTCTTTTGTAAGATTAAATTCGCTTTGAAAATTTTTTGATAGAATATTTGAGTACACGAATTTATGTGCAAAAAACATTATATGATGATTTATATCATCTACAGAAGCCCTAGTAGCAGATTTAATAGTAGAGTCTGAATTACCATTTTTTAAAAAAATACATTTAGTAGGAGAAATTGGCAGAGCGATAAAACCATTTTCTATGCCTACTCCATAAAAACCTGGCAAGGCTTTAGGCCTTATTAGCGTTACAGGGTTATCAGAAGTGATAAAAAATCTACCACACCCAGCACTATCAATAATGTGCCATTCCTTATTAAAAATAATGGGTGTTATTTTTAAGCCAAGCTCTAAAGCCTGCTTCAGAAAGAAGTCATTATTCTTTTTTCCATATTCTACTTTGTAGTGTTCATCAAAGTTTAAAATGCTTTGTCTGAGTTCCTCTACCTCCGCTTCATTTCCTATATCTATTCTTTCAGTAGCTTCTTTTAAAGTTTTAATAAAATTCTTTTTATCACTTGCCATTGTTTTAAGTTGTATCTTGTTAAACTCCGCAATAATATTTTTTTGCCTTTCTCTTTGTGACAAATTTCTTACATGAAGATAAGCAATAAACTCAGTTAATACGTTATGGCCCTTGTTACTTAAATCTAATAAATGGCTACCATTAATAATTTTCTCTATTATAGGCTTGGTTAATCCTTCTAACCATGAAAACATTTTTTCGATCTCGTCATTTTTTTTACCAGTATTTTTATCGGTATAAATATAAAGATCATTTTTGGCAGCGATATTTTTTACATTGACTTCAAAAGGATCACTTCCTCTTCTATAAGCATATACTATCTGGGGCTTCTCATTAATTGAGAAGTTTTTTAAATAAAATTGTGGTACATAGTGATTTTTCATTTTTCTTTGTCTGATATAACCATAGTTAATATATTATACTCTCAAAAAACAGCGAAATCAAGCCAACATTTACAAATTTTAGCAAAAATACTATTATTAATGAGTACAATTAAAAATAACCTAAACCTTATATAAGGCATGGTTAAAAAACCTATCCTACACAAAGACGGTCTTCTGACCAGTACCTGTAGGATAGGTCTATGCCCGAAAGGGTATAGTGGTAGTTCCGAAAGGAGTTATCGGCTGGCAGGGGGCCCTTTTTGTATGACTATATCATTTACTCAACAAGAATTGAAAAAACAAATAGAGTTTATCAATAAATCTATTTCGGAGAGTGTCTTTGAATTTGCCAAAAAAAAATTCATTACTAGGTTTGAAGAACTAGCTTTTTATCTTATTCTAGATACAACAAAAGAAATAGCTAATGCTTATATAGAATTGTGTAAATATGAGCCACTGCCATTAATTGATATCAAAGATTCAGCTGATTGTTTTATATTACTTTGCGCAGATGAATTGTATGAATTTATAAGAATTGTTGATTATAATAAAGAATTAAAAAAGTTAATTGATGTTTCTGAAAAAAAGTTTATACAGGATTTTGCTACCTGTTTTGATAATCAAAGGCAAAGTGAGGTTTACTTTTTAGATAGAATACAATTTTATAGAAAGACAGAAAAAGATGGTATTGATCCAAGAGATAGATGGTATTCACTTGGGGTACTGTTTATTGATAAAATATATGACAATAATTTAAATTTTGAAGAAATTTTAAATAAAAATCCATCAAGGCAAATTGAATTGGCTTTAGTATGCCAACAGACGAAATTACTTACAACTAAATTTTTATTCAAAGCCTTTAATATTAATGTCACAGAAATATGACTACTAAAAAAATTTCACTCCAAACTTTATTATTGATTGCTGTTTTAGCAATTACTTGGTTTTTTACAGTTAAATTAAATTTAAGTGATGATTTATTTAATACTGGAGTACAGTTTGCTGTTCTGTTTGTCGTTTTACATTTGTCATTATTTATATTTCTTCCTATTACAGCAATATATTTTATGCGGAGAAAAACATCCAAGGCAATGGGTAGAATTTTTAGAGGCACAGCATATGTTTTATTATTTATTTTTTTAATTTTAGGGTTTTCGTCATTTTTATTTGAGGCACAAATACTTTTTTATTTAATGACAACTTTTGGTTTTGATGAATATATAACGATAGATTTTACAGTCTCACTAATCTATTTTTTATTAGCAGTTATCATTTATTTAACTGCCAGAGTGAACAAATCATTAGATGAAAAATTTATACTTTTTCCACTACATGAAGATAAAAAACTACGTCTGGTAGTTACAGCCATATTACTTGTCTTGTCAACATCTTTGTATATTTGGTTTAATGCTATAAGATGGGTAAATCACATTGATTATTTCCGTGAAGGTTATGAAAATACAGAAATGGTGTACACAGCAATGCGAGATGTTTATGATATCGCTTTTAAAAAGATTGTACTAACAGGTGGTTTTATTTTTACAAGTACATTTTTATTGCTCAAAGTAATGAAAGATAAGAAGTGATATATTTATATTTAATAATTTCTACGCATTTTTTAAACGATACTAGAATTTTTGACAGCAATTTGGGATATAAGACAATGTCTGACAGTATAAAAACGTTTAGAATAGCCTGAATCAGTTAATAATAAGTGAAAATTATATAATTTTGAATCAATTCGGGTATATTATGACGTCTGACAGATTAATATTTCTTTGCTCAGCCTCCCCTTCGCTATCCTTGTGGTGGTTAGTATCTATAGGTAAATAAGGGGGTAAATTGGATTCACCGATGGAACCCGGGATGGGGTTATTTCAATATCTTAGGGCAAACCAGGCTGCTAAGATTCAAAAACAACGAGCTAAAGATCCTATTTATCCAAAAATATAGTAACCCACTGCTAAGGGGGTGGTAGCTCTTAAGGGAGCAAATAGGGAGTAAATATACATTGTTGCTCTTTTTTGATTGGATTAATTTTCATTTTTGCTGTAAAATTACAGGAGTATGGACAAAAAAACAGAACAATTAGTTAGTGCTTGGGAAAATATTTTAAATATTGGTGTTGATATAAAAGATGAACTTATAAAAAGTAGGCAGTCTGATAAAACATCCGTTTTAATCAAAAAGTGGCAGAAGTGGATCAAAGATACCCAAGAATTTACAGGCAGTTCGTTTAAAAATGTAGATGATTTAAATTTGATTGTCGGTTTGTTTAACTGGAAAGAGTATTCTGGGGGTAATAATCATACTAATGCCCGTAAGTATGTAGTAGATCGCATCAGTGAACAAATAAAATCAGTCCAACAAATTGTTAAACACCTTAAGAATGAAATAGTTACTCAACAATCAGTAATTAGCATTTCAAGGGCTAGTGGTATATGTAAAAAGCAAGGTAGTAAAGAAATATGTTATGGGATAAGTGGTGACAGGTTAGAAGTAGTTATGAGATTGCGAGACGGTGTCCAAACAGCTGGCAAACTTTTAGAGGGAACTTATTCTGATCTAACGAATTTATCGAAAGCAATTTCAGAACTTAATAGGCTCTTCATAAAAAAGTTAGACTTAGACAAGCCGTTGATTATCAACAAAGCTAAGAGAGGTTATTGCCTTAATTCATTTTATAAAATAAAGTTTTTGGACAACTGATAGTTATCCGTGGATAAACATATTTTTAGTGGCTCATATAAGCCACTTTTTTATTTGAGAGGATAATTACCGGAATAATAATAAAAGGATAATATTAAGATAAGGACTTTTATCCTGATGTAACTACCAAAAATATGATCCAACCAATCAAACTAGATGAATTTATAAAAAAGGACATTGAGAAGCCGTCTTGGGTGGCCGAAAGATTAATACCTAAAAAAGGAACAACTTTTTTGGCTGGTTACCCAGAAAGCTTTAAGACATGGATCTTGATAGAACTTGCTAGATGCGTAGCCAGTGGTGGCCTATTATTTGGGAAGATCCCATGTCCTAAAGGTAAAGTGTTGATTATCAATGAAGAGGATAACGAATCATATATCAAAAATCGTATTCTGCAATTAAGGATCAGAAGTAGTTTGGAAATATATCTACTGATAGGTCAAGGCATTAAGGTTGATGACCCTGAAAAAATCAATTTTCTTTCAAGGTGGGTGAAAGAAAATAATATAACCCTTGTTTGTCTTGATAGTTTTGCACGCATTCACACCAAGGAAGAAAATATATCCAATCAAATAGCCATGGTCTTTGAGGGCATAAATCAGCTGAAAAAAGCGGGTGCTTCTGTTTTAATTACTCATCATTTACGCAAAAAGGTTAACGGACAACAGCTGACAGCACATGACCTACGAGGATCATCTGATATTCTGGCGGCGGTAGACTGCAGTATTACAATGCAGGCTGAGGGCGACATCATTACTATAAACCAAAATAAACTTCGCACAGACCAAAAATTAAAACCCTTTGCTGTTGAGGCACTCTTTAATCGACCAGCTAACAGCTTGGAGCTTATTTGCCACGACGAGATAGGAGTGTCGGTCCCTAAACAAGAAATTGATATGAATAAAATATTGGCCGTTTTAGACAAACAAGAGCACAGGAATAGGGGAGAAATAGTTGAATGCCTAAAAGGTTCATTGTCTTCAAAAAAAATTGATCCATTGCTTAAGCGAATGGTTCAAAAAAACATGATCAAAGAAACTCCAGGTAAACATAATGCAAAATTCTACTTCAAAATATAATAATTCAAACAGTCTTCCTGTTTTTACCCCCCCTATAAGGGGTAAAAACAGGAAGACTGAACATTATGCTGTTAAGCTAAAGTTTGCCACAAATGATTTTTTGGACAATACCATTGCTAAAGTAGTTAGTTTTATTTTATCAGTTGATATAAAAGAGGGTGATAATTAATTTGTTAATAACTTGGTATTGTAATGGATTACAAATATTAAAACTTTTGTAGGTTGACAGCAGAATGCCAATTTGATTTAGAAAAATGGATATTATCTCATATAATCCATACATAAGCTCACATAATCAAACATCTAACTAAATGGATAAAATAGCACAATCAGCCGCTATATACCTAAGGGTTTCCAGTGAAGAACAAACCAAAGGTTATAGTTTGGACAATCAGCAAGATCGGCTGGTTGGTTATTGTAAATCACATAGTATCCGATTAAATGAAAAACATATTTTTAGAGAGGAAGGAGTAAGTGGTGCTAAGCTTAAGCGACCTGAACTTGATCGTTTAATGGTTTCGGCTAAAGCCAAAGAGTTTGATATCGTTTTAGTTTACAAACTAGATCGGTTCTCAAGAAACCTAAAGAACCTTTTAGAGTTAGTCACCGAGCTAGGTGATTATGGGATTGGGTTTCAATCAACCACTGAGAACTTTGAGACAGCCACGCCGATGGGGAAGTATATGTTGCAAAACATGGGTGCTATAGCTGAACTTGAAAGAGAAATGATAAGAGAGAGAACCATCAGCGGACAAATTAGATATCGTAAAGAGGGTAATTGGTGCAGTAGCATTCCCCCTTATGGTTATAACTACAACAAGGAAACCCACAAGCTTGAGATTAACGAGGGCGAGGCCGAAGTGGTTGTGACAATGTATAACTGGCTGGTTAATGATGGAATCAGCTTACATAAAATACAGACTAGGCTAAATGATTTGAAGATACCAACCAAGTATGACAATTTAGGCAAATCAAAAACAGTTAATGGCAAGATGTGGTGGAAGAAGAGAACGATTGGCAGGATACTCTCAAATGAGGTTTACTCAGGGCAATTCACTTATCGTAAATATAAATACCTAGGTAGGGTGAAAGGGGAAAGCAATTTAAGACCCAAAGAGGATTGGATAATGATTACCACTCCTCAAATAGTGCCAAGACATATTTTTGGTCAAGCTCAAGTTCAGTTACAGAAAAATAAGGATTACTCGCCTCGCAATACAAAGAGAACATATCTATTTGCCAAAATGATTATTTGTGGAGTTTGTGGTGGTCGATTTGGTTCATCATTTGAGAAAGTTAAGACCAGCGATGGATTCAAGGAAAGGATTAGATACGGTTGCTACAATAGGGCTGGTTGGACTAGGAAAGACAGATGTCAATCAAGTAGCGTGACAGAAAGCAGAATTGCTGATCCTATATGGTCCAAGATTGTATGGGCCTTATCCAACCCAAAATTAATTTGTGACAATCTTGAGAAGATTAATAAATCAAAAGTTGACGATGCTCCTGCAAAGATTAAGCAATTAGAAAGTTTGATCAGGTCTTGTAAAGAAAAACAAAAAAGGCTTCTAGAACTTTATTTAGAGGGCAATCTCAATAAGCAGGTATATGAGAAAAAAGAGCCAGCGCTTACTAAAGAGTTGGAAAGCCTTGTTATTAGAAAAAAGGAGTATGAAGACAACTTTATATCTAAAGAAGAGAGAGAATTAAGGGCAAAGTCGATTAATAGCCTTTTTAAAAAATATCTAAAAAACTTAAATAGCTTGACTTATAAACAAAAAAGATCCGTGTTAGAGATGATAATTGATAAAATTGTGATTAAGAACAATGATATTGATATCCACATTAATATTCCATATGTTCCGATTGAGGGACAATCAACTCATTTTCAGAATCACTGCCGCTTGGATTAGGTAATATCTCATTAATAATTACTTGGCGTTCAAAACTACACGAAGCATTATTTTCTGAATCGGTTTGTTGTTTGGTAATTAAATTATTTAATCCCTTGGTTGGTGTAGAA
>JAHIRB010000031.1 GCA_018818885.1 Patescibacteria group bacterium
AACCGCTCTGATTGAGCCTTTTTCGAACAAACATAGCCCTATCATATGGTGAGACACCCAAATTAACAAATAAATATACTAAATATACCTATAAATCAATCTTTTTGTTTTTAAAATTAACGTAGTGCGGAAGACAGGAAGAATTTGGAGACACATGGGCACATTCAAAACCAGATACAAGACCAGAGTTTAATACAGAAAAGGTGAAAGCGTGTTGTACACATAATTATAAAACTATATACAATAGTTGTATGAACATAGATCCAAAAATAATAAAATATCTTACACAAATCTACCCTGGATACAAACTCAAGTCTCAAATAAATGAAGGGGAAGGTTCTCAAACCTATGTAATGGATAGTAACGGGTCAAAACAAATTCTCAGAATAAATAATTCAAACAAAGGTTTCTTTAAAGACAAATTGGCATACGAAAAATATAGAACAAGTCGACTCCATGTTCCAAAAGTGATATCAATTGACCCGGTTGATGATGTATTTATATGTATCTCAGAATATATAGAGGGAACATCGTATAAAAAACTTAACCAAAATAATCGCCTTAAATACTTGGATGATTTATTCTTACTACATTTAGAATTAGGTAAAGTCGAAAATTTAGATATTAATTCTAATTATTCATGGAAAGAGTTCTTATTGGATGTGAATAAATCTTCTTCTTGGAAAATGCTGGCTTCGACTACCTCTTTTAGTATTGAGTTAGCAAACAAATTGCTCGATTTAATAAAAAATAATCTTAGTTTAATTCCAGAAAAACAGAACCTAGTCCACGGTGATTTTGGATATGATAACGTCATTATTAATCAAAACAATGATTTATACCTTATAGATTGGGAATTCTCAATCATGGGCGATTCTTTATTTGATATTGCTTGGTTACAGTTCTGGTCATCAGGGATTAATTATCTTGATCACTACGAAAAGTTTGCAAGGCAAAAACAAATTGACATAAGCAATTTTAAAAAAAGAATTGAGGTTTATTCATACTACATCGCTCTTACTTCTCTAGAATGGTACGCTGAATCGAAAAATATCAACCGCTATTCCTGGTTAGAAGACACAGTAATAAAAAATATATGAATTAGTTGCTTATTTTACGATTAATTTCTCAATCAATTCCACCGCTTTATCGATACCATTTCCACCTTTTGATTTAATAAATTCTTCACCATTTCTCACAGATTTTTCAGACCATTCTGCACGATTTTGTATTAATTCATTTATCTTAAATCCTACTTTTTCTCTAAGTTTTTTTGATTTTTCAAATGTAGACAATTGCTCCATTACTTGTCTAATGCTATCGTGAGGTGGAATCCCATTTAATTCTAATCTAGGCATATAATCAGACAAGTGAATTGAGGCTATACCAAGACCTAAATCTCTATATTTGTCCAATTGTATATACTGACTATTATTAGATGCTGGTAAAAATATGGTTGGAGTTTGATAGTAAAATGCTGCTTCTGCGGCAACAAGTCCCGGAGTTGTAATTAGAATTTCTGTTGTTGCTAACTCTGATAAAAAGTCTTGATAAGGAATACACTCAAAATTAAAGCGTGGGTCTTGATATTCTTTTTTAAGATAATTTACAATTTTTTGATTTGTTGCAATTGTTATAAAATCAAATTCACCCCAATCAATCATTTTGGTAAATATTTCTGTCATCACGTATGGATAACCCGTTTTTCTTTTAACCTGATACCAGTACAGAGCCTCAGCTCCACCAAAGGAGACCAATGCTTTTTTGTCTCTCTCACTTTTTTTTGTTTTTCCAACAATCGGACCAACTAATTTGACATTCTTAATTTTATGAAAATATTTCTTTTTATTTATTGAATTGTTTAAAGAATTCTCTACAATAAACAAGTCAACGTTTAATATTTCGCTTGGAATATTATTCCAAAACCAAAATAAACAATCAACCCAAACAACAGGAACATTTTTTTGTTTTGCCAGCTTTACACTAGAAATATCCATTGAGCTAATTAATAAGTCATTTTCACATATGATATTACATAATTTTTCTGTGTTATTTTTTTCATCTGTATCAATTGCATATATTTTTGAAAAAGAAAACTTATTGGCTAGTTGAAGTGAAGTACCATACCCCGCGAATGATAATTCGTGACCATGCTCCTTCAATTCTCTAGCTATAGGCAAAATTTTTCCTATTGGACCAAATGCAAAATTTTCGGCAGTTACTAATATTTTTGCCATATATTTCTATTCCTTTTTTAACTTCCATACTAATGCCAAAGGTAACCCACTCAAAGCTGTAACTAGGGTTTTCTTGCTAACTGCAAAACCACTGGCTATCTTCCCGATATGCTCTTCTTCCAAAATTGGCTCCTGACAATCAACTATTTTAAAACCAACCAAATTAAATGCTCTTATATATTTACTGTGGCTATGAACATAGTTTCTGACAAAGTGCATACTCCCTATTTCGTCTATATAATCAGCTTGCCCACCCAGTTCTACAATCCATGGGTGAATATCAGATAATATACAATATCCCCCAGGTTTTAATAAATCGTGCATTTTCTGAATTGGTACAGATATATCTTTAAAATGAGTTAACGCAAGCAATAAAGTGGCTAAATCAAAACTACACTTATCAAAAGGTAGATCTTCAGCATTGATATCAATTTGATGAAAGTCTATATCAAGACTTTTTCTTTTAGCTTGTTTTAACATATCTTTTGATAAATCTACGCCTGTTACAGCAAAACCCAAATCAATAAGAAGAGAAGAGCAACGGCCTGTGCCGCACGCAATATCAATCGCTTTCTCTCCACTAATTCCTTGAAGCATTTGTTCTACAACGGGTTGTTCTACATCAATAAGTATATTTGGCATTAAATCATAAATTTTTGACCACTTATCATACCCATCTCTAATACCCTCTAATATCGCCACAGATTGCTTATCAATTTCAACTAATTGTAATATTTTTGAAAAATCAGAATAGAGTTGCTCTATTATTTCATTTTCTCCTACTAGCCATTGTCGCAATAAAGCTAATCCAATATAACCAATTTCTCTTTGATTGTGATAAGCTATTTTTTCACTCACACGGTTTCCTTTTTGTAATCAAACAAATCCTTCGGCACCTCAATGCTGTTTTGTAATGATTTACCTACAGTAAATTTTTATTAGCTTGTATATTTTTTTATCATCATTTTTCTCAACAATACTTAATTGCTGAACAAGTGGTAATATTTCTTCAAGCTGAGCTGATATAACCCTCATTTTTTTATTTGATAAACTCATAAAGACATTTCCAAAAGTTGTTCTAATTTAATCTTGTAAGAATGCTCTCTAATCAATTTCTCTCTGATTGACTGACAAAGCCTTTGTATTTGTTCATAGTTATCAAGTATGGACATTACTGTATTATTTACACCATTACTCATTATTAAAGGCATAACTTCAGATCCATAAAGATCAATTGCATAATCAAAATAATCCGGCAGTAAAGGAATAGTGTTGGCTAAAAAGGTTTCAAACATTCTTGGGGTAACAAATTTCATTTTACGTAAAATGGCTCTTATGAAAATCGGATTCATTTTCCCTTTACTCATTGTCTTTTCAACTTGGCCATAAGAAGGTGGGGACTTCACAATAACGCTTTGCTTTTCTAACAAAGCAGGATCAGACCAAGTTGCTTCTTTATATCCTTCCAAAAAATCTGATAGCCACCAATTGCCTATCAAGCCAATTTTCGGCACGTGCCTTCTTATTGAACTAATCCCCAATAGCAAATCTTTAATATCTTCCCACCTATGCCAATTGTTTCCTAAATACAATAAATCATATTCTTTTTCAACTTCTTCTATTGTTCGAGCCTGATCATTTATTCCATAAAAAATAAATGATTCGACTCCATTGGTTAAAGATTCTCCTAATGATGGCTGTAATATTTTGCAACTCAATCTTTCAAAAATAAAAAGCCAAAATAAGTATTCTTTTAGTGAGTTATGATTTGAGTCATTTTTACAAAAAATTGGAGGAGAATACTTTCCATCGTTGTCTACCAAAATAGTTTTATTTTGAGGAATTTTCCCATCAGCCAGGATTAATTGGTCATTGGTTAGAAACTGATACCCTTCATAAACAAAAATGTGTTTGTCTGCTTCCCAGTCAACAGTAGCCACCGACACTATTCTTGAAACTTTATCATCAACACATCCAATATCTGCCGAAGCTCTCACATCAACACCTAAAGATTTTCCAGCTTCACTATAACCCAAAAGCGCATTACTAGATCCACAAGAATACTCAAAATTTCCGTGGAAAACAACTCTTGCTTCATTTCTCTTCACGGTCATAACCTTTCTGACTTCTTTGCCATAATAAGTTACTAAATAGCGTATCTTATAAAAGATAATTTTGACTTCCAGTTAGTTTTCTTCATGGTTCTATAAAAGATCTATAGAATGTTAACCTATGACTGTTAGAATTTATATTTTTCCCACATGTTGAGGGTCGATTTATAAAGCCACTACAACCTATCATTCATACTAAATTTTTAGAGCGCCAACTCTATCTGTTACTGGAGATTCCCAATTAGAACCTTTACCAAACTTTTCTCTAAACTTTTTAAGTTTAGCTACTTTACCCAAAACCTTAAGAAAATAGTAAGCAACAATTTTATCAAAAAAACTCAAATTCTCAGGATTCTCTTTTATGTCCTTCAAATTTGCAATAATATTTGAGGGTTGTTCCATTCTTTTCCAAGACATTACCACGGCACTCAATAATTCGGGAAACTCCTGGAGGAGTTTTTCATACTCTGCAACCCAACGAAATAATTGTAATATATATTCTTCATAATTCATAACACCTGGATAATTTGCACCAACATCGCTCTTTGGATGCCTACCTAAAAATTTAACTGCATGTGCGCCATAGTTATATGCAGTCCAATATTCTAACCAGGTGTCTTCACTACCTAAGTTATGAGGAAAATCAACTACTAGCTCAATCTTATGTGCAAGTAAACGACCCACAAGTCCCCCCATGGTTCTCATTTGGTGATCAAAATAATCTTGCCACGCTAGTATATGTTTATTACCATCCCCACAGATGCGTTTAGGCATAATACCGCCTGCCACACAGTTCTCTTGAGAAGCTAAAAGAGCAAAAAGCTTACAAATGGCATTACTTGTAGGAAATGTATCAGCATCTAATTGTATCATTATGCCTTCTTTATAAATTTTTCGGGCATGATTTAGAGCTAAAGCTTTACCGGCTTTTTCAATTGAATCTAACCGTATTTCCATTGAGTCAAATGTATTATTTACAATAATTTCTTTTACTATTGCTTCCGAATTATCAGTACAGCCGTTGGTAACAACATGGACAATCATTTTTGATCCTCGCGGAAGCTTTTGATTTGTTAGATGAGCTATAGAATGTGCCAAAACAGACTCTTCATTGTATACAGGGATAATAACTATAAAGACAGTTTCTTCCGGAGAAATTCCTGTTATCGCTTCCCATTGATCAAACAGTTCTTCAGTACTAATTATCTCTAGACGTTCATTTACTGGGTTAAGGAATATTTCTTGATATCTTTCTTGATTCATAAGCTGTTGAATATAATAAAAAAATATTTTCGTAGAACTAGCAAACAATTAACTTCATATTATTCAAAGAGTAACCAATATTCGCATTTACAAACTTAATAAATGCTATAGTTTTTTATACTTCAATGAACTATGATATGGTATCATAATAAAATGAACATGCAAAAAGAAGCTAGTAACGAACAAATCGTAGAATATTGGGAGACAGAACAACTGCCCTCAATGCAAAAAACATCTGATGGTTTTAAAGACTTGCTGAAAGCTAACTACACTGACGAGAGATTATTAGAAATCTTACAACACCCTTTTCTATCAAGAGAACAGATTGAGACTCAACAACTTTCTAGAATTAAAAAGCTTGTAAAATTAGCATACAATAAAATTCCTTTTTATCGTCAAAAGTACAAACAAGTTGGTTTCTGCCTAGAAGATCTACAAACTTGGCAAGATTATCACAAACTTCCATATGTGACTAAAGACGAATTAATAGATGCGTTTCCTGATCGCTGTGTAAATTTGGACTATCACCATGATGATTTATTTCCAACCAGATCCAGTGGCTCTTCTGGTCAAACTTTACGAATCTATGTAGACCCTGCTGCGATTATCACAGATACCTTGCAAGGTATTCGTCAATTTTGGTTACAAACTGATGGTAAATATAATCCAGATCATTTATTAACTCATGTCTACACAGTACCTTGGTGGGTTGACCATCTCAATGAGAGAGATTATCAAAATATGTTTATTAGCAGTTTAATCGCTCCTAATCGAATAGGAGAAATATTAGCAACTATCAAAACAGATATTCTTTCTTTATATCCAAGTAATTTATTATCTTTATTACCCCATCTATCTCGAGAAGCAGCAAATAAACTGATACTTGCTGTCACTCATTCAGAAATGTCCAGCAAGCAAGAAAGAGCACGAATGGCTCAAATTCTTGGAGTACCAGTTTTAGATGAATATAGTTCTGAAGAGTTAACAAGGATTGCCCTAGAACTTCCAACAGGCCACTATCATGTAAGTGAGGACTCTGTCAGACTAGATATTGTTGACCCGCAAACTATGACTGTTAAAGATACTGGTACAGGTTTGGTGGTAGCTACTAACCTACTTAATGAAGCTATGCCTTTTATTCGCTACGTTCAGGGCGATTATGTGACAGTTGGTGAACAAGAACCAAGTCCAGTTAACTGGAAACAAATCGAAAAAGTTGAAGGCAGATTTAATGATTCATTCGTCGATTTAAACGGAAGAGAAATACCTGCTGGTACTATTTTAGATATTAGTTACCGTTGGATGTTTGATATAGGCATTAACATCCAGCAATTTGAAATCATTCAACAAGCGTTTAATTACATTGTGGTTAACTTGTCTGAACCAACATTAGCTGATGATAAAGAATTAGAGGATGAATCTAAACAACATTTGAAAAAATTGTTAGAATATGTGTTGGGAGGTGAAATTGAATTTGAATTTAACTTAGTAGAAACAATTGAAAAAAAAGGTAAAAAGCGACGACCAATTCGTAGAGAGTTCAATCAATCATAATGGTTAAACTATTTAATCAACTTTCTAAAAAAGACCAGGAATTAATTCATCTGGCAGAAAAGGTCATGGTTCATGGCTATGACCCTTATTCATTATTCTTTGTTGGTTGTGCTCTACTCACAACAAAAGGCAATATTTACACTGGAGCAAACCTGAGTACTCCCGCATACTTGGGTCTCTGTGCTGAACGCAGTGCTATTGGATCAGCAATTACAAAAGGCGAATATAGTTTTAGAAAAATAGCTTTGATCGCTAAAAGCGATTATTATGATGTAACTGAATTATCTGGTCCATGTGGCATATGCAGGCAAATAATTTGGGAATTTTCCGAACTAATAAATAAAGATATTACTATTTTATCTTCAGATACTAGAAAAAAGAATGTATTAGTTACTAGCATTCGCAAACTTCACCCTCATGGATTTGGCCCTCGATTGTGTGGTAAAAATATTGACAAATATTTATAATTACCTCGAATAAACATGATTCAGGTTCTAGTATCCTCTCACATTGCCAGCATTGTTCCAATTGATGCTGAATAAACAGAAAGTAATTATTATTTATTTTTGACTTGTTTGATTGGCATTGGCAAGCTGGTGAGAAATTGTTGCAGTTGATGACTGTCTTTTTTTAAATCTGCCTCAATCCAGTTCCGAATATCGTTCCATATTCGCAATAATGTGGGAATATCAGATTACAGATAGTTTAGCTGACGTGGCAATAATTGAAAGTCTTGAAAACTATTTAGCCTTAACCGATAAGTCTTTTTAAATATCGCCAAATTTCAACCATTGCCAAAGTATCTCTCTGGCAGTACTGAAGCAGGTTTTGTTTAATATCAGCCTTGGCATCTTGACTGATGCTTTCGCCCGCACTGATCATTTCCCACCAAGTTAACATAGCTAAGCCACCTTCCCCAATGATTAAGTCTTGATAACCGAGTTCCGGCACCAAGACCGGCAGGACTTTTTTAATGGACCAACTGCCTTCAAACTTGGGATCAAGATAATCGCCGTGTTTGAAGACATCAGCCAAGTCATACATCCGGTGATTAAGGTCCAAAAGAAAGTTGCTATATTCTGGATACATACCGGCCAATTCCACATGCCGGCCACCTTCAAAAGACTTGTTCCAGACAATCACGCTCCCCCGATCACCTATTTG
>JAHIRB010000002.1 GCA_018818885.1 Patescibacteria group bacterium
AAGGAGTATTCTACTATCCTTGGGATGGTGAAATAGATTTTTTCCGTCTCTACGAATTTCCTTTAACTTCTGAAGATGCCCAAGCACTCGCAGAGGCTTGTGGCCAGTATGGGAAATAATTTCCCAAAGGAGGATTAAAGCGCCCCCGCGTATGGTTTAATACCACGCGCGGGGGTTTTTCTTTTGTTTATTATTTTTTTAAATTTCAATTCGTGGTATAATTTAGTTAATTAATTTATTCTCATGCTAAAAATATTAGTCAATTTTTCAACTGCTTTAACCGGGATTGTTTCTTTTATCCTCGGTGTTTATACTTTGTACCGAAACCCTAAAGGCAGGGCTAACCAGATGTGGTTTTTGACGAGTATAGCGATTGTGATTTGGAATATAGGTTATTTAATTTCAACTAATTCACAAACAGAAGCTGTAAGTGCTCAATGGGTGTATTTGACATATTGTGGGGTTTTGTTGATTCCTATTTTTTCCATGCATTTTGTTATTTCGTTTTTGCATCAAGAGAAACGAAAAAAGTATTTATTGGTAGTTAGTTATGTTATAACGTTGCTTTCATTTGTTTTACTTTATAAAACAGATTTTATAATAGAAGGTACTTTTTACACGTCCGGTTTTGGTTTTAATGAAGACCCAGGAAAATATTTTTGGGTATTTTTAATTTATTTCTTTTCTCTTGCCATTTACTCAACATATTTATTGGCAAAATCTTATTGGCAGAGTGATGGTATTATAAAAAAACAAAGTCTTTGCCTTCTAATTGCTTATTTAATTGGTTTTACAGGCGGTGGAACC
The DNA here is from genome assembly GCA_018818885.1 of Patescibacteria group bacterium. GTDB lineage: Bacteria > Patescibacteriota > Patescibacteriia > Buchananbacterales > SURF-54 > JAHIRB01. The sequence continues at coordinate 808 of JAHIRB010000002.1, forward strand.
AATTATTTAACAGGGACTTTAGGAATATTTCCGTATGGGCAGATGCTGGTTTTTTTGTTTCCGATAATTATTACTTACGGGATTTTTTTGAAGAAGTACTAATTTTTTTAATTTTTCTATAACCTATACAATTTTTCATGTTCAAAAAGAAAAACTGGGTTTCGACGAGGACGACCCAGTTTTTTTGATGGTAGCCAAAGCTTTGTGGTAGGTTGATTATTTTGGTTACTTATTTATTGCTCTGCTTCCCATCATAAATTTTGCGGAAAGACCCATTTTTTCTTGAGCGTTTTTGAGAGCTATGAGCCCAAACCCCACAGCTATTAGTAAGACTGTTATCAGCATATAGCGTAGAAAAGCATTTTTAATCTTCATTTGCCCGCTCCTTTCAAAAAGATTTTATTTTGTACGACTTTAAGTTGATTAATAAATATCATATTTTATATACAATGTCAACTTTATATTATCCGTATTATATAATCAAACAGAGTAGGCACATTTAGATGATGAAATCGTTTGTTGTTACAAACATTTTTTAACATTTTGACATTAATGTGTTTTTTTAAAGAAGTATTAATAAAGATAAAAGCGGCCGCTTAAACGAGCAACCGCTTTAGTTATCCCTCCTTTCATTCCCTTAGCTCTATTGAGCTTTGGGTTTTTTTTGTATAAAGAACCAAGGAAATTCATATGCCAACAAAGATGTGATTATGAGAGTTCCAATTGAGCCGATAGCCTGTGCCATTCCAACTAACCAACCGAATATGCGAAGGGGCTGGAAATCAGAACGCAATAGAACGCTATATGCCGATGCATTGGTAATGGCATCGATAAATATAGGGGGTGTTTCATATTCTAATGCGTTTGATATCGCTACTTGTCGGGAAAGTGCCAAGGTTTGGAAGTTGTGTTTTAACCTGGAAATCAGATAGTAGTTCCAGTCAACGACTAGAAATACAACTATGCCGCTGACTGTGCAAGAAGCCATGTCTAACCTAATGCCCAGGAAACCCATACCTCCAAATATCACAATGCAAGTGAAAGCCAGTGGCGCGATGGCTAAAACCCCTAGTCGCCAAGCACCGAAGGCAACACGTGCCAGGATATAGACAAGAATCAGGCAGGTGATTATGTTGAACACCTTTCCAAATACGACATAATAATTGAAAGGTTCTCCCCACATCACGAATTCGCCGCCTAAAATTACTCGTATTCCCATTGCGTCGGCGATAGCCTTTATCTTTTGACAGAGTTTTGTTATTTCTGCGCTATCTGCAAGATCTGCCCATATATTTACTTTGAGGTAATAATGGGCATAGCCTGCCATTTCTTTCCCGGTTTTGGGATCTATAGGTGTCTCGGGGTCTTGTACGATCCACTGATAGAAATCATCAGGATCCGAACTAATTTCGTATAGCAGTAAGAGTTGAGCAGCAAGCTCTTTTGAACCAATACTTGCTATGTTGTTTTGTTTTTCGTAAGTTTCTATATTGTTCGCAGAAGGTTCAACCACCACAACCTGGTAAAGCCTACTTAGGATATCGAGGTAGGTGCTATGGAAAGCTACGCATTTTTCGTTTTTTACCTTGTTGAGAAACTCTTGCGTTTTGTGAATCACGCTGGGTTTATTCCATGGGTTTGCCCCTTGTTCAGCAATACCGAGATCAATCAGCATCTCAATGCTAGAGTTTCCGCCAGCATATTTTGAAAAAGCGATGTTTGCTTGTCCCAGCGGGTGAGTTGACCGAAAGAACTTTTGGGGTGAAGACCCCACTCGTAGTTGGAAGATACCGACGATAAAGAAAGTAGTCGTTGCCAGCATTATGGCTTCCAGCAAGCGCCGTGGGGTTTTATTGAGAACTGCTTTGTTAAGTGTTTTGGCAACAAACAAGAATGCCTTTTCGATTAAGGCTTTCCTTTTTGTCAGCCATACTAGCTTTCTGCCTCCGAACGAACCAAGATATATCCTGGTGGCACTAGCCACTAGTAGCAGAGTGCACAACATGCACATGGTAACACCAACGCACGACCATAGCCCAAAAGACTGGATCGATTTTATGCGGAAGGTAAACTGTAGCGTCAGAAAACCGACAGCAGTAGAACCCGCAGCATAAAATACAACCCTGCCGACCTTGTCAATTGCTTTAGATATCGCCACCTTTGGGTCTTCACATTCTTGGTAGAAGTGAATACTCCAGAAGTAGAAGTGGATTGCATATTCATTTCCGATAGCAAGTAACAGGATCGGTAATATCCCGGTCATTACGTTTAACGGCGTGTTTGTTACACCCATCAAGCCCCATGTTAGCACTAAGGCTATCACAACTTCGAAAAGCGTGATCACGGTGCCGAACCAACCGATTAAGATAACTAACAGGACAAACATCACCAAACCAGCATAAGGAAAGTTTGTGTTTATTTGTGTACCGACCATGTAATCAATAAACTGGTCGATGATTATAGAGCCATGTAAATACACATTCGTGGTTGGCCCGTTTAATGTTTGAGCATTACAGTTTTGACCTAATTTAGATCGGCAAACCGCGTCATTGACGCTAACAAATATACCCTCTTGGTTATCAGCGGGGCTAAACTCCACAATAAAAAGTGTAGCTTTCAGATCGGTTGCGCTTTCTACCGCCTTGCCCTTTTGATCGGTATAGATATATCTGTTTCTAAGCCAGTCGTTTTTCCACCAGTCTTTCACCATTGAATCGAGATCAGTTGTATCATCGAAATTTTCCAACAATTTTCCAGGTAAAAGCCCTTTTTTCTGATCAAAAGAAAAATTGTTGAAGCTGACAATACTGTCAACCTTTTGAGGTGAAACGGAAATTTCTTCCTTATTGACAGTTACAGTTGAACCTTGTTCCAGTAAGTTCTGGAGCATTATTAGTCTTTCGATGACCTCAGAGGTTATCCCATCGGGGAATTCAACCAGTAAAGCCACGTCAACAGGTGCAAGTTCACCGATGATTCGGTCGTATTCATGGCAGTCCATAATGGTTTTATGTTCCAATCCTTCAAGTTCACTGTTTAGATCCAGCACTTTTACAGCCATTTGGTGTGCCTTTTGCATATAAGGCATAGAAAAGGCGGCCACAACTATGACCATAACACATGTTATCCAGGGGTGTTCTGTTACTAACCAGGTTAGTATCTTTTTCATTTTCCAATATCCTCTCTCTATTTTTCAATGTGCGCATTGTTCAGTTTTTTATATCAAAAACTAGCTTATAAGTTTTATAACTTTTTTACTTTAAAGTCAAATTTTTTTAGTCAGAAAACCGTATTTATGGTATAATTTAATATGTGATTTACAAATATATGCTTTTAGCTTTGGTGAATATATCAACATTTCTTACACTAGTTTTTTCATTGTCTTTAGGTTTTTATACGCTATATAGAAATCCTAAATCTTTAGTACATCGTTTATGGTTTCTAACTAATATGGCTGTCGCTGTCTGGACCTTTGGCTATCTATTGATAACATACTTTACTTATAAAGGTGGTTTGTTTCATTTTAAACTTTTATATACTGGTGTAATATTTATACCAATACTATCTTTTCATTTTGTTCTAGAGTTTTTATATAAAGCGAAAAAGTACAAAAATTTAATAATAGTGGGGTATGTTATTGGTGTCGTATTATTAGCATTATTTTATTTTACAGATTGGTTAATAGTGGGGACACAGTATACGGACCATTTAATTTGGAATGAATTACCAGGTAAACTTTTTTTTATTTTTTTATTATATTTTCATTTTTTTGCTTTTTATTCCATTTATCTTTTATTTGATTCTTTTCGGAAAAATGAAGGACTAATTAAAGTACAAAGTTTGTATATTCTAGTCGCTTTTTTATTTGGTTTTCTTGGTGGTATATTTAATTTTATTATGGATCTTACTGGAATATTCCCTCTGGGGCAAATGTTTGTATTTTTATATCCTGTAATTATTACTTATACTATCTTTTTAAAAAAATATTAATTTATGTTATTTTTTAGTAATAAAAAAGAAAAACTAAAATTTGATAAAAACTATAATATAATAAAGATAAACGAAGATAATTTTTTTGCCGACAGTAATTTGTTAAAGAATTTTTTTAATTGTTATCGTGACGTATTCTCACACGCAGGCTCGAATGAATGGGGAGAATATAAAAAATGTAATGTTTGCTCTAAGGTTTATAGTATAGAAGATATTTATGGAAAAAATAAATATGAATTTATATTAGACATAGAACATAATTATAAAGAAAAAATACATAAATGCGATTGCGGGGGTAATTTGTTGTATTATTATTCGGATAAGGTGTTAATGGAAAAAATGAAATTATATTTTACAAAGGATTCGCTATCTTTTTTTTTGTTAACTAGTAATAAAGAAAATAAAATAGTTGGTTTTATAATCGGCTACATTGATACAGTCCAAAATGTAATTAATGAAAAATTAAAGCCGGTTTTTGGTAATTTTTTAAATTTAGAAAACTTTAACGAAAATATTAATAGAATCGTTTATGTGGATGAGCTAGGGATTGCTATACCATACAGGGTCGGTAAGCTACCTTTATTTTCTCTACTTACGAGTTTTATTTTAGATGTCAATCATAACATTATAGATAATGGTATAAATTTAAAAAAAATATGGTTTTGGACCAGCACAAATTCAAAGTTATATAGCTTGATTAATCGTTATAAAACCGAAGTAGTTTTAAGATCAAAAAATTATGATCATAAAGTTGTAATTAGTGTAAGATTTAAATATATATTGTTTAAGTTATTAATATTTAAATTAATTTATCTATAATTATGTTTAACATCAAGGACAATTTAATAAATTCTATTGGTCCTCATGATAACTTTTGTGATGGTTATGGTGTGAAAGGTTCATCAGGTAATAGTTATATCTTAGGTACAGTGTTAGCGGTAGGAAAGGTAAAGTCTTGTTTTAAAACGGAAAATTCTAAAATACTTGATGAAATAAATGCATTTGATAAGGCCGAAGTTACCAATACTAACATCGGGCAAATTAATATGATAAATGTATCATCTTTCTGTGGTCCCCAGGGTATAATTTTAGGTTATGATTTTTTAAGTCCAACAAATATTGATAAATATTTAATATCCAATTTTAGCACCAGTAGATTGCGAGTTTATAATATTGATCCCTTGGTTAACAGTACACGTGAGTTAATCGGTACACTTGCGGACAAACATTTTCCGTTTTTGCCAGGTGCTCATGTTCCATGCGCAGGTCGAAATATTGAAAAAGATAAACCAGGCACATTATATTGCGGAATAGCTATTGGTATTCCTGTGGAGAGAGAAAACGCGGCTTGTTTGATCATGGAAGATGTTGGCTATATGAGGAGCCGAAAAAATAACTTTGACGAAACAAAAATTATATCTAATCTTATTGATAGTGTTACAACAATAGGAATAAACCAAGGCGTGGCATACCCGAAAATTTTTACTGGAATAAAATATATAGAAATAGGTACTGACGAAGTTGGTTGTGCATTAGTCCGAGCACCATATTTGGTTTTAGCCAGAAAAGCACTAATTGATATTGATGAAATGATATCATGCAATCTAGAAACTTGGTGTAAATATAAAATTAATAAATAATCATAAAATGTCCTTAACGACTCTAATTTATATATTAATAGTAATAGTAATATTGTTTTTGGGAATCAGCGTTTTAATGAGAGGTAAACATAGAAAAATTAACAGAACGTTTTTCTATTTTATTTTGACAGGTTTAGGTTGGATTATTAGTCTATATTTTTATTACTATATTGAAAATATTAAATTTCTTTTGTCTGTTGGTAGAATTAATTTTGGATTTGCAGTAGCAATTCCTTATTTTTTGTTTATCTTCATTTATCAATTTGTTGGCAATTATAACAAAAAGATTAATGTAATTTTATCAGTCGAAACTATATTATTATTTTTCTTGACTATTTTTACACCTCTAGTAATAAAGAATGAAGTAATTAATGTTACAGAAAAAGTCACTGAATTCGGTATAATATATTTTATATTCGCAATACATTTTGTGTTGTACTGTTTGTTTTCTTTCATATTACTACTGTTGAAATATCATAAATCCAGTGGTATACAGAAATTACGTATTAAATGGTTGACATTTGGTATTTTAACAACAATGTTTTTAGCTTCAGTTACTAATATTTTTTTACCATACTTATTTAGTTATTATAAATTACAAAAATTTGCTCCTATTTTCTCAATAATTTTATTTTCTTCTTTAGCATACGCAATAACACGCTACCGCCTCATGGACATCCGTCTTGTCATTGTCCGATCCATCGCATTCGCAACAATTATTTTAATAATCACAGGTTTCTACGCCGCTCTTTCTGCATCCTTAGGCAGATTTCTTGAAGCATTTATTGGTACTAAATCCGACTTGCTAGTTGGATTAATTGTTGCTTTTGCCATTGCCATTGGTTATTCTCCTATCAAAAAAATGGTTGAACGAGCAACCAATGCTTTTCTTTTCAAAAAAACCTACAACCCAGACGACGTAATTACCGAAATAACAGAAGTATCTGCTTCTATTCTAGACCTTAAAAACATGCTTGCTTCTATGGCGCAAACATTAGAAGATGCCATGCATCCTAATGGTATTGCTTTTAACCTTTTAGATAAACAAGAAAAACTGCAAGTAACTTACGAGCATGGTTTTGGAGATACTATACGCGAGATCACTAAAGGCAAAGAAAAGGTTTTACCAACGTATTTTAAAGATTCAAAACAAATTTATGTTATAGAAGAACTTAAAACCGCCTACGAACAAGGTGAATATAAACCCAAAAATAAGGATTTACTTTATGCGCTTTATGAGGCAGACATTGCTTTGATCGTTCCTTTGTTTACCAAAGAAAAACTTATAGGAATTATTGCTATTGGCAACAAAAAATCTGGAGATCTATATACCAAGCAAGACTTGCATGTTTTAAATCTTATTTCTGGCCAGGCTGCTGTTGGTATTGAAAACGCCTTACTTTATCAAGAACAGAAATTGTTTGGTGTTAAATTAGAAAAAACTGTCAAAGAACGAACTGCAGAATTACGTAAAGCAAACATCCAGCTAGAAGAACTTGACGAAGCAAAATCAGAATTTATTTCCATTGCCTCCCACCAACTTCGCACACCCTTAACTGTTATCAAAGGATATATCTCGATGATACTTGAGGGAAGTTTTGGCAAAACATCAAAAGTAATATCAGAAAATTTAAAAAAGGTTTATTCGTCTAACGAACGTTTAATCGGATTGGTAGAAGACTTACTTAACATCTCAAGAATAGAAAGCGGACGCCAGGAATACAACTTCCAACCTATTAACTTAGCAGAACTTGGCACAACTGTTTATGATGAACTGGTTCAAAAAGCAAAGGACAAAGGCTTAAAACTCAATTTTACCAAACCTTCCAAAACTTTGCCTAAAGTGGTTGCCGATTCAGATAAATTACACGAAGTAATGATCAACTTTACAGATAACTCAGTTAAATACACGCCTAAAGGTAAAGTGGATATGAGCATTTATCAAAAGGATGATAATTTGATTTTTGCTGTTAAAGATACAGGCATTGGAATGAACGAAGACGACAAAGGACATTTGTTCAAAAAGTTTTCGCGTGCAGAAGGTACGTTTTTAATACACACCGAAGGAACGGGACTTGGCCTGTATGTTGCTAAAATGATAGCCGAAAGCCATATGGGTAAAGTTTGGGCTGAATCAGAAGGCAGAGGTAAGGGTTCTACATTCTATATGGCAATTCCAATTCAGGGTAAAGGTCAAAAGGTAGGTGTTACAAAACAACAGCGCATAAAGTCACTTGATGTTAGGGCAGAAGCGACTAAGTCGGAGATACCCGAGAAGAAGGGGTAAGTAGATTAGTGAATAAGTACTTAAGTGTTTAAGTAAACAAGTAAATCATTTTGCTATTGACAAGCATATCTAAGTAACATACAATTAAGATACAAAGAAACACGGCGTAACAACTGTGTTTATTTTTGTTTGAGAAAGTAAATTAGTAAATAAGTATTTTAGTAAATTAGTAAATTAGTATTCAAGTATTTAAGTAAAATAAGTAAAAAATTTACGTAATGTCTCATGCTATATGCAAGAAAGTTTTCCGATCTCATGGTCTGGAAAAAAGCACATCAGCCAGTGCTTACTATCTATAAAATAACAAAAGATTTTCCATCAGAAGAAAAGTACTCTTTGGTTTCGCAGATCAGAAGAGCAACCGTTTCCGTACCATCTAACATAGTCGAAGGTTTTACAAGGAAGTACAGCAAGGAGAGCAAGAAATTCTATAATTATGCCCAAGGTTCATTAGAAG
>JAHIRB010000032.1 GCA_018818885.1 Patescibacteria group bacterium
AGATATATTCAATCAAAAAATGACTGAGTGGCTAGTTTGGTATAATACAAAACGATTCCACTGGGGCCTTAATCTAGAGACCCCTGTGGATTATTTATTAAAAAATAACTATGTGTCCAATATGTGCTGGACTAATACACTTGCTTGACAATTATTTAATAATCGCATATCTTATATATGCATCTCCTCAAACATCCTGCACTCTGCAAAAAAACCTACACAGACGGAAAAACCACACACAATCGTGTAGAGCGCAGGACTTCTATTTCGCACCTTGTTATTACGAGGCAACCACTGACGGGACATGGCTAGATTTTGCGAAAGCATTACTTTCCATGAGCGATTGGTTGCCTCATTTTTTTTACCCTGAGCGAGCGGTGCGAGTCGAAGGGTTATCCTGAAACTGTTACATGATACATGTTATATGTTTCATGTTACATGCTACGTGATACATAACTACCCTTGACTAAGCACCGCAATAATGTATAATAACTATCCACGATGCGCGTGCAGGGCGCTTTCTCCGGGGCATGCCGCGAGCATGTCTTTGCGCCCTGCCCCGCATTTTTGCTCTTTTTTGGAGCGGTCATGCAGTTAACTCCTGTTCGGTGTTCAGTGAAGGCCAAAAAAACCCTTCAACCAACTGCTAACCGCTCCTCTAATCTTGTGGCCAAGAACGCTTCTTACCAGGAAATCTCCACTATCACTGGAGTCCTGAGTCCTGTCGAGAGCTTCTTGGCCGCTTTTTTTATTCTCAATTTATCTATTTGTCATCCTGAACGTAAGTGAAGGATCACACATCTTCCAATAAGCATGGGGTAAGATTTCTTAAGCTCACAAAACATCAAATAACACCGGTCGAAATGACAAATAAAAAACAGCCACAAAGCTGTTAGTTTATGTTCTCTGATATCTGATTACTGATTACTGATCCCTAATTACTAAACTACGCATACATCCCTCCAATCTCTTTACTATAATTCTTCTCAATTGTTTTTCTTCTCAACTTCAAAGTTGGAGTGAGCTCTTCATTTTCTTGCGAAAGTTCATCTGTTAGCAAAGCAAACTTCTTAGGTAGTTCCCATTCTCCAAAATTTTCCTTGTAGCATTCAAGTCTCTCTTCATACAACTTAATCATGTCTGAATCTGTAATCAAGTTATCCGGACTTTTGGAACTTAGATTTTTTTCTTTTCTATAATTTTTAACTTCACTCCAGTCTGGCACAATTAAAACTGTTACATATTGTTTGTCGTGTCCGATGATTACTGTTTGACTAATGAATCTATCTGTATTTAAAACTTGTTCAATTTTTTCTGGCCAGATGTTTTTTCCAGTTTGTAAAACCATCATTTCTTTTTTGCGTCCGATGATTGTAAGATAGCCTTCATTATCTAAAAATCCTAAATCTCCAGTGTGAAACCAACCATCTTGATCGATGACTTCACGATCTAACGATGTATAGCCTTTCATAATACCAGGACTTTTAACTAAAATTTCTTTGTCATCAGCAATTTTAATTTCTACTCCTTCAATTGCTTGCCCAACTGTTCCGTACTTGATCTTACCCTCACGATTGACTGCGATAATGGGCGAAGTTTCTGTCATACCATAACCTTCGATAATAATAATACCTACTTTATCAAAAAACTTACCCAATTTTGGATTTAGAGATGAGCCTCCAGAAATTGTCATTCTAAATCGACCACCCAGCGCACCACGAATTTTTTTAAAAACCAAAATATCAAAAATTTTATATTGCCATGTACCTTTTTGTTGCTTTAGAGCATTTATAAATAATTTTCTTTTAAAATCTGATCCAGCTTTGACCTTATCCCAAACTGACTTATGAAATCTTTCAAAAATTCTGGGAACAGAAATTAGCATGGTTGGTTTTACTGCCTTTAAATCGTCAATTAAAGTTTTAGGGCTCTGCGCAAATGCCATACAAGCACCAGTTACTACAAAAGGAGCATAGTATCCACCAGTTCGTTCTAGAATATGAGAAAGCGGTAGAAAAGAAAGAAATGTATCTTTAGAAAATATAGGGACTGCCTTGGTGGCAGAAATAGAGTTTGATAAAAAATTCTTATGAGTAAGAATAACGCCGTTGGGATTACCAGTAGTGCCAGAAGTATATATGATACTTGCAATATCATCTTCTGAAAGCTTATCGCTTGCCAGTTTACTGCTTACCGCTGATTGCTTATTTCTTCTACCTAACTCCAACACTTCATCAAATGAGAGTTGTCTGATATCGACGATATCATTCATCGGTTTAGCTAGATCAATATAGATGATTTTTTGCAAGTCTGGTAATTCTTTTTGATACAACAAAACTTTAGTAAGTTGTTCTTGATCTGAAACCACTAAAAATTTTGATCTTGAATCACGCAAAACATGTGCAGTCAACTTGGGAGAAAAGGTTGTATGGACTGTGACCACCACAGCGCCAACTGACATTATTGCTAAGTCTGCAACTACCCACCATGGTCTATTATGTGAAAGTATTGCAACCCTATCCCCTTTCTTACATCCAAGATGTTTTAAGCCACTGGCAAAATCCTTAACTTGATTTTCTACTTCTAAAAAACTCATGGCCATCCAGGTGTCGTCTTTTTTGTATTTCAAAGCCTGGCGCTTAGGATATTTTTGCGCAGTTTGGAAAAATTGTTGTGGTATTGTGTTTGGCATACTCTTATTATACATAATTTTTAAAAAACTAAAACCCTTTACTACAAAAAGAAATTATTGCTTAGGTAATTCAGTTTCTTTCCACAAGTATTCAAAAATATTCTTAAACGCTCGAGCAATAACATCATTTTTGATTAATACTCCTGATGGATGCTTTTCATCAAACACAAATAACGAAATTTTTGAATCATAAATATACAACTCCATCTTTAAATCCTTAAAAAGTTTAATAAATTTCATTTCACGAAGAATATCTTTAGATCTTTTTAAATCTTCTCTTCCAACTTCTGTTTCTGCAGACAAATTTTTTACTTTTACTCCATGCTTAACTCTGGAATCAAAATAACTCTTATTAAAAAAATCACCTAAAATATCATATCCAGCTTTATAATCAGTGATTGCATAAATCATTTGCCCTTTATTATTTTTCCAACTATCAGCATAAAGATTTTTTACTCCTTCAAATCCTTCAAAATATTTAATCTCTGAATACAAAGTATCTGGTTGACTGATTTTTTGATTTTCCGCCCATGACATTAAATCATTTGCATCTTTTACTGTTTCTTCTTCAATTCGTTTTACCCATTGCTTGAAATCATCTAAAGAAATCGCTTGATATATAGTAGTTTCTTCTACTGTGAATTTGGTGACTACTCCCTTAGATAGTAGTTTATCCAAAATCGGATAGAGTGTTGTTCTATTGATAAGGGTGTGTTTTGATAGTTTTCCAACAGAAGTCTTACCTAATTTGTATAAACCGGTTAATACGGTTTTTTCTTTTTCGCTTAAATTAGCTACATTTTCCATAAATATTCACTTAATTTGTCTTATTTTACTCTATTATACCATGTTGTCAAATCGTGTCAACACATTGACAATAGTAGAAATACATGATATACTGCAATGTCTTAAGCTAAATTAGGACAAAAAACAAAAAACAGAACATTGAAAACTCAATATTAAAAAACAACCAGAAAGGATTGGTGTTTACATGATCGGAATATATTTTCTTTTAGAAATTTATTTTTCAATAGGTCTGTTGTTAATCATCTTGGCAACCAAAAACATCTTCAATAAACCAAAACTGGATATAAAGGATCTTCTCTTAATATTTATTGGCGGAGGTCTGATGTACGGTTTGTACATACTACCATTTATAGTTGAATTAAGTTAGCCATAAAATGAAAAGGAAGAAGGAAATGGATAATTCTAACTTTAGTAGAGACTGGTACAGCAAAGAAGATGCGGAGATAGAAGCACGTGACAGAAACCAGAAAGTCGACGAATTAGTATCAATGTATGCACAGTACGAGTTTGTAAATATTCATGTACATGTCGATGAGTGGGTGTATTGCCAAGTGACTGCTAGCTGTAGTAAGCAAACTAATATTAAAGAAAAACAACAATATTTAGTAGTGCAGATCGCTTGGGATATGTGCATATACGTATGGTTGCATAATGAATCGGGAATTGGTACTTGTGTGTGGGCCACAAAAAAACCACCTTTTAATTCTTTTGAAACAGGTGGCCAAAGCAATGAGGGGGGTATGGCTATTCTTCTAGAAATTCATGAGTTAGAAGAAATATTCAAGAAAATGAATACTGGCGAATTTCTTGAAGGGCATAATGTTCCACGATAAAAATAATTGGTGGTGATTACGTTAAATCACAGTATCTGACGACTTCTATGTACTCAATTGTCACCCGCTTGCACATGAGTACAAGCGGTCGTCCACCACGATCCCAAATAAAAAGGAGAAGAAAAATGGAAATGTACGAAAATATGGAATGGCTCGGAAGACACTACCTCGGCGCTTTCATGAGCAGACTCGTAAGTCAGCAAGATGTGAGAATGCGCGTTGAAGCTTCTGAGGCGCATTGGAACACAATATCTGCTGACTCCACAATCTACGATTTGGGTGACATCGTAGATCGGTTCGCTCAGGCAGCCGGCATGGTTGCACTCGGGCTTGCGGATGCCGATGTGTTTGAGAGAGCAAAGTTCGTTTTTATGCAGATACTAAAGCATGAATACGATCAGCTCGAGGATAGGGCAAGGTCATACACGAAAGGGACGAGAGAACGTATGGAGAATCCCAACTCATATCCTCATCTTCTTTTTTACGAAACCCCAACCTACTCTGAGGAAGAGATCGTAAAAAACATTATGCATAGAAGGCAATGCATAGTGAACGGTCAAGACGCCTTCCTTATGAACACAATGCTGGATTTACTTGATCCCTTGGAAGGAGGTGATGAGTAAAACGTAATTTGTACATTAGCAAAAGCCGTTCGAGTTTGATCAAACGATCAGACGAGAGCGGCTTCTTTTTTTGGTAACAAATTAAATGGTATTATATGTGAAATAAAAATATATCGGTAGGCGACATTGGCCAATGTCGCCTGCGATTTTTTGGATCAATGAAAGGATGGGCGGCTTATTATTTTATTCAAAAAACTCCCCTATCTTTGGGAGCTTTTTTAATATTGCAGAAAGACAAGAAGCTAGCGAGATCCGTACAAGTCTAATAAATTAGATCTACACGGATCGAGCCGACAAAGCAAGCTTTGCGAACCCACTAGCCCCGTAGATACTAGATGTTTAATAACCACGGGGCTAGACAGTATCGACAATACGCTGCTTACAATTATCGCGCTAGCTTCTTACCTTGCTACCGCTTTCTATGAAAAATTTCTTCTACAAAATTATATATTTTTTTGTAAATCTCTCCCCTTCTCTCGTCTTCCATCATTGAATGAGAAAAGCTATCATTAAGCCAACAAATCTTTTTATCTTTAGAACCCAAGCAATCGTGAATCCTTAAGGCAGACTTAGGGTGGACTATTGGATCAATATCTGCTTGAATTATAAGAGTTGGTGATTTAATATCTGGCATCATCTTATTTGTTCTTTTGACAAGTCTAAAAAATTCTCTGTTTGACTTGTTAGGTATCTTAGAATAAGTTATCTCATCAATCAAGCGTGGCGCCTTTGAATTAAAGAATGCGCGTGGTTTTCTCCAATATCTTTGTAAGTATGCTTGCGAAAATGCTCGCGCCTTTCTATAATGATGAGCACGTATCCAAACAGGTGTTCCAATTGATATTACTCCACTTATTCTTTCTGGATAATCATGTGCAAGTTTAAAAGCGATGTTGCCACCAAATGAATTTCCTAATACAAAAACTTTCTTTACTTTTTCAGAAAGTTCATCTAAAGCTTTTTCGCATGATTCAATCCAGTCTTTAGAAGTTGTTTTTTCTAAATCTTCTGGTTTTGTACCATGCCCAGCTATCAAAGGAGCATAAACACTAACACCTTTTCCCGCTAAATATTCAGCTAATTCCATAAATTGTGCTGGTGTAGAAGTAAATCCATGCAATAATAAAACCCCAACTTCTGTTGAGGGGTATATAAAAAACGGTTCAGCACCTGCCATATAGCCGTTTTTGCCGTTTTTAACTATTTTTTCAAGACGATTTTGGTATATTTTTGGGATACCAGAATTCCTTACACGTTGTATTTGCTTAATCCAATTCATATATTATATTGTATTTGTTTTTGTTTTAGAAATAAGTGCCAAAATTTGCTAAAAATAGCCAAATTTATATTGTAGTTGCGTTTTCTTAGCATATTAATTAATATTACATTATAGAGTCTTTGTCAAGAGTATAAGCTGTTTAAATATAGTGTATAAACTACTAGTTTAGCTAAATTTAGCTAAATTTATGTCCCTGTAGTTTCCGCGTCCATATATATTATATTTCTGCGAATCCACCGAAATTAATTTATTAATGCTGGTGGACGACGGATACCTGCCCGCCCTTGCCAGCGCCCCTATAGTTCAACGGATAGAACAAGGATCTCCTAAGTCCTAGATTTAGGTTCAATTCCTAATGGGGGCAATGGCGATGGCAGGCGGACATTAAAGTTTCTGCGCCAAAGGCGCATCTCAGCCAAAGGCTGATGCGCCTCTGGAGCACGACTCTGGCGGAGATTCCTACCGGGGACACTATTAATACCAATTGACAGTTAACATTTGACTGTTGACCACACAGTTAAGCATAAATCACTTATATATGCATTCGTGTCATTATGCTCACATTGTCCGACTCTTAAACTACTGTAAAATTAGCTAATATTTAGTTTCTGATTAACTTATTTAGCAATTTTTACTCAATTCGTTCCACGTGAAACATTAAATTGACATAATATAAACTAGCTAATATCATTATTTGTACTTGTACCTTGTTACTTGATACTTGATCACACGGGCCCGTAGTTCAGTTGGCTAGAACGCCTCCATGGCATGGAGGAGGTCAGGAGTTCGAGTCTCCTCGGGTCCACATAATATAAGGTTCTCAGCCAAAGGCTTGGGCCAGAGGCCCATCCCTGCCTGAGGCAGGCAGGCGCCTCTGGAGGAGATCCGCTTCTGGCGGAAATTCCCGCTGGGTCCATTTATAAATAATTCAATTTATGACAAAAGAGGTAGAAAATTGGTGGAATGATGCATCTCAAAGCTTCCAAGAAGATGCTAAACATCCAACAAATGACGCGGTTTATGGCCCATGGGTACCAAATGAAAGTAAATTAAAACTTTTGGGTAATATAAAAGGTAAGAAAATACTTGAAATTGGATGTGGTGGTGCACAATGCAGTGTATATTTTGCTAAAAAAGGCGCAAAATGTACTGGAATTGATATATCAAAAAAACAACTTAAATTTGCAAAACAACTGATTGATAAAGAAAAAATCAAAGTAAAACTAATAAAAGGGGATATCCAAACCCTAAGCAAGATAAAATCAAATAATTATGATATTGTATTTACAGCCTATGCTTTGCAATATGTCCCAGACTTAACAAAATGTTTTAAACAGGTGAATAGAGTTTTAAAAAAAGGAGGAATATTTGTATTTAGCTTTGATCATCCTTTTTGGAGGATTATTGATGGCAAAACTCTCAAATTTAGAGGCAGTTACCATAAAACTGGTAAATTTAGCAGAATTGAATATTGGCACGACGCAAAACAACATAAATTTGTCATGTACTTAAGAAAGCTAAGTGATATCTATAATAGTTTAGAAGAAGCCAAATTTCATGTTGAAAAAATACTAGAACCAGTTGATTTGAACAAAAAAGAACCATTATCTAAGCTATTTCCTAAAAAATTAGTCAAATTAATTCCTACTGCGGTAATCTTTAAATCAAAAAAATAATTTCAACAAACTCTTATTCAGGGTCTCAAACAACATCTCAAGTGAAAAAACGAGCTTACATTATTCATGGCTGGGATGGAAAACCAAACTCTAACTGGTTTCCCTGGCTTAAACAAGAACTTGAAAAGAACGATTTTGATGTTATTTTACCTCAAATGCCAGATCCAGAAGTACCAACTATTGAAAAATGGGTTGGATATTTAGATAAACTTGTAAAAAACCCAGACGAAAACACGTATTTGATAGGCCATAGCATGGGATGTCAAGCAATTATTAGATATTTAGAAAAAATTAATACTAAAATTGGTGGTATTATTCTAGTTGCAGGTTTTTTTACACTGACCAATCTTGAAACTCAAGAAGAACAAAATATTGCTAAACCCTGGTTAGAAACTTTAATCAATTTTAAGAAAGTTAAAAACTCAACAAATCATATAATAAGTTTGTTTTCTGATAATGACCCATATGTACCAGCAGAAAACTTTGATTTATTCAAAAATAACCTAAAGGCAGAAGTAATTGTCAAAAAGAATGCCGGACATTTTAATGAAAGTGATGGTTTTACCAAACTGCCACTTGTTTTAAAAAAAGTACTCAAAATTTCAAAATAACTTAAAAAAACAAAAATTGACCGATATATATGGTCTTTTTGTTTACTTAAAATACTTTTTGTGTAAAGATAACTAGGATATTCACGCTCATAAGATAAAAAGGAGGTAGGTATGAATATCAAATGCTATTTTTTGCTGCTTTGCTTGATTTTGTGTCCAACCATAGTCAATGCTGAACAAATGAATGGAACTCTTAAAATAATTACAGATCCTGAAGCAAAGAAATCTTATGTAATTGTATTAAGAGATTTTGATGCGTGGTTCATTAAAAAAAGGGGGGTAAATGAAAAAGTAACTCTGGAAACTATATCAAAAGAAAGTAAGTTGGTACTACATAAATCAGTGAAACAAAACGTCAATAATATACCCACAATTATGGTGGAATTGTTTATGAATAAAAATGCCGATTCTAATAGCAAAATTATACAAGGAGGTACGGTAAGAATAGAAAAAACAAAATACGATAAGTATATTGAATAATGCGCATAGATTTAAACTCTTAATCTATGCGCAATTTTTTGTTTACAATTTTTTGTACATATGATAAGAAGAAGTTAAGCACGGTAAACACAAAACTTTAGGAGGTATCTCATGAACTTTAAACAAATCATTAAACAGCTACTACCGATAACTACGCTTATATTGTTTTTATTGGCAAGCGCAACTTTTGGGCAAAAAACGGAGGAATCTGATTTTGGATGTCTTTATAAAATTGACAAGGACGGAGCGATAACAGTCGAATTTGATTTTACAATCGAAATTATTGGTAAACTTGATGGTCAAATCAAATTTGTGAAAAAATGTGTTATTCAAAAGGGCAGCAGATTATTGCCTCTCGGACGAGATTCAAAAAATTTTGAGCACTATCAATTCCTCGAAGGCCCCAACGGTAAAGAACCGCAAAACGAATGCGAAGAGTATTTACTACAACTTAAAGAATTTCCGATACATGTAAAGTTTCTTCGCAACATATTTTGTCCGAGAAATCCGGAAAAGCCAAATAAAACCACAAAAAAAATTGCTGTAGCAAGAAGCTAGCGGACTGTGCTACACAGTAATAATCGACGCGCATCATAATACGATGCGCGTCTTAACTTTAAAATTAATTATCGACATTAATATTCTATGGTATAATATAATAGCAGTATTTAAATTTACATAAATATGAAATCAAATAAAGGTTTTTCAAAAAACTTAATAATTATAGGTATAGCAGTTATAATATTGATTATTGTGGTTGGCTGGGCATTTTTTTATTTAAGTAAAAATAATAGCCAACAAAATGGAAAACTTATAGGCGGTGATAAAGATGAACACGGTTGTCTTGTTGCAGCAGGATATTCTTGGTGTGAACCTAAACAAAAATGTCTTAGATCTTTTGAAGAACCATGCGAGGTAGTCTTATCCAAATTTTTTCAAGATCTTTCAGTAAAAACAAATATTAATTTTTCTCAATCAGAAAAAGCTAATTTTGTCTGGGTTAAAATTCAAAACGATAAGAAAGCTTATGTAAATGCAGCTGGTTTTAAAGTTATTGCTAATTCATTAAATAATAATGATTTTGGTAAGATTAAAAATTTTATTAAAGGAGAAAATTTTGATGAAGACCAATTAAACACTTTTACTACTACAAGTAATAGCAGTGACAGCTATATTGAGCCTAATCACAATTTAGTTTGCAAGGTAAATAGTGTTAGAACAGATTTTGATATTGATAATCCTGATACTGTACTTTCCGACGACTCAAATTCTTTAAATAATGTTACTGTTCAATGCGCTGTTATTAATGATTAATAGCTAACTATCATAAATATATTAAACAAAAATCGACTAATAAGTCTTTTTTTGTTTAATTTTCTACTTGACAAATAAACCAAATCTAATCTAAGATTTCTGTTGAAATGCAAGTGGACAAAAACCCAATTTAAGATTATAATAAGATAGTCCTTAATTATTATTTATCAATTATTTTTATGGCAGATCTAACATTTACTGATCAAAACTTTAAGGAGGAAGTATTAGATTCAAAAATACCAGTACTAGTTGATTTTTGGGCCTCATGGTGCGGACCATGCAAAACTCAAGGTCCAATTATCGATAAGCTTGCAACAGAGTTCGAAGGAAAAGAAATAAAGATCGGTAAAATGAATGTAGAAGAAAACAACAAAACTCCAAGCCAATATCAAGTAATGAGTATTCCAACATTAATAATATTTAAAGAGGGAAAACCAACTGACGTAATTTCTGGTGTAACTGAAATTGATATCTTAAAAAATAAAATTGACGCTTTGTTAAAATAATTTTTTTAAAATTTAGGCGCCTTTAGTGGCGCTTTAAATTTTTTACGAAAAAATGACATCCAAAAAAACAATATACGACGTAATAGTAATAGGTGGCGGTCCTGCCGGACTTGCTGCATCTTTATATACTTCCAGAAGAACTCTAAAAACATTATTAATTACTAAGGATGTAGGGGGACAAACAATTTTAACTACTAAGATAGAAAATTATCCTGGCATTGATTTAATTGATGGCATTACTTTGACACAAAACTTCGTAAAGCAAGCCGAAAAGCATGGCTTAGAAAACATCGGCTACGAAGTTACCAAAGTTGAAAAGTTAAATGAGCATTTTGAAGTATCCGCTAATGGTACAAAATATAAATCCCGAGCACTAATAATTGCTTTTGGCTTGGAACACAGACATCTTGGCGTTCCTGGTGAAATTAAATTAACTGGTAGGGGAGTTTCTTATTGTGCAACTTGTGATGCACCATTATTTAGAGGAAAAGACGTGGCAATAGTTGGTGGAGGAAACTCAGCTTTAGATGCTGCTATACTTCTTTCCAAAATTGCTAACGATGTAACTGTTATCCATCGTGCAGATGGCTTCCGCGCTGACGAAATAACTCAAGACAAAATTCGAAATTCCAAAAATATCACAACGATGATGGAAAGCCAAGTTACAGAAGTTAAAGGTGATACCACCGTAAAAAGTATAATAGTTACTAACAACAAAACTAGGAAAGAAACCGAATTATATTTGGACGGAGTTTTTATAGAAATCGGTTACGTAGCAAAAACAGAATGGCTAAAAGGTTTAGTTGATCTTAATAAACATGGAGAAGTAATTGTTGATAAAAATTCTCAAACTTCAACTGCTGGAATTTTTGCTGCCGGCGATATAACAGATATTAATCATAAACAAATCGTAATTGCCGCCGGCCAAGGTGCAACAGCCGCTTTGGAAGCCTACAAATATTTAGCAAAAATGAAAGGCACAGAAACACCAGACTGGAATTAGTTAAGCAGACAAGCTGGTAAGCAGTAAGCACACCTCCGCCAAAATTGGCGGTTTTTTGTTTTACTTACTTGACTATATTTAATAACTAATGCAAGGTAATATATGAAGGAGGGGAACTTGATCATTTACAAAAGAAAGAGGGTGACAAAAATGGATTTAATTCCAATACAATGTCCATACTGTCGCATTAAAGCTTCAATGAAAAGACCCGTGATGATCCCTAGTGTTAGTCCATGTCCAAAATGCGACAAGTTTGTAATGTTTTTGCTAGATAAATTATGGAAGGTAGACCAAAAAATCATGGAGGAGCACGATTCAGAAGAAATGCCTGTTTACTTACAATCGCGTGCGCGACAAATCGTCGCTGAAAACTCAGACTATGAAAGTTTGGAAGAAGCGATTGTCGATACAATAACCAATGCCTACAACAGTGATGAATGGGATGAAAATCCTACTGAAGTGGTTGTACAACCATCAAAGCCAAAAATATGTCCGTGTCCATATTGTGCTCATCAAACTCCCATCATTTATATGTCGGGAGACAATATTCCATTTGGTCCATGTCCAAAATGCAAAAACTATACCGCGCACTACCTTGGCAATTTGGAAAAATTAAACCAAAAAATTATGCGAGGAGGCAATACAAAAGCAATAGAAAAATACCTCAAACACCTGCCGGAGATATTACTTAGGTGTACTATAAGGAGAAAAGAAGAAAAGGAGATACTGTCACATTACCTTGGATCAAACAAAAGATTAAGTGCTTCTGAAAAGTGGGAGCTAAATATTGCTCTAGATAAAGCCAAATCAGAAGAAGCATTTCTCGAACTTTTCAAAGTCACGGATCCAAAACAAAAAAAACTGCAAGAAGCTATCAAGAAAGGAAAGTTAAGCCCTACTATTAGAGTCAAAGGCGAAAAAATTGATGCAACTTTCATTTTTTGCATGAATGTTATGATCAAAACTATTGGTATCGATAAATTTGTCAAAGCCATACTCGATGATGAGTAAAAATAAAGGAGGAGATAAAAATAGCAGAGGTGAATTACCCCTCTGCTTTTCTTTTTACTTGACTTATCGACAATTTTAGGTAAAGATATTATACAGATATGTTATTGACTAATCTCAATGGTGAAAAAGCTATGCTAGAAATAAAGGAGAGGAGACATGAAAGTCTACGAAAGTGTACACATCCATTTCTGCCCAGGATGCGATAAAGAAATTTGGTTTGATACTTCTATCAAATGCGAAGAGAATTTGAAAAAAGAAATCAAACTGATATGCCCGCATTGTCAATACCAAATATTGCGATGCAGTCGAGCCGCACTGCCATTTGCTCTTGCTGAAAGCAAAATATGCTTTATGGATATCAAAATGGAATGTCCGTGGTGTGACGCACTACACCAAATGAGCATACTTGCAGATTGGCAAGTGCATCCGTATGTCTGTCAAAACTGCAGACAGACAACACTCATTATCTTCGAAGACGCGATATTGATTGATTCTCAAGTAGCATCAGAATCTAGTATTGAGACTATCAGTCAATATCTGCGCGAGGTGGAACAACTACACCCAGATATTGCCTACTGCGCTTCAATTTCAATTTCCCAGGGCAATATCTTGCGTAACAGCACAATCCAACCACAATTGGTTGCAACGTAACATGTTTTTGGACTTTAGCCAGAGGCAGAAAAGCCGAACCTTTCTGCCTCCTTTTTTTATTAAAAAAAACCTCCATTGCTGGAAGTTTAGATACTATATAAACGCCTTCAATTATTTTGAAGTCAAAATTCTTTGTTTTTGTGCAGACAAGATGTTTCGTCCTTGACTTTAATGTAAAGTCTTAAGTAAGATCTCGTTCATCTCTTCCATCAGCATCATGTCGCGTAACACTGATCTTACTTTTGGGTCTGGTGATTGATGAGCCATCTGTCGATAGCAACGAATCAACTTTTCTTCTGCCACAATTGCACGTCTTTTGGCTTTTGTTACTTCTACGTTTTTCATACGCCCTCCCATTTTTGTTTGGGTATTTATTTTATGTCAAAAATGACTTGTTTGTCAATGGTCTTTTGATTTATTAAAGATGATGAATTTTGATGTTTCACGTGCTTAATCATACTTTTCCCCAAGCTTTAAACAAGTTATAATGAACACATCAACACTATTTACACACTATGCAAACACCAAATAGAATTTACGAAAATAAGCTAAAAAGAAAAGGTTTTTTAAATATTGTAGGGATTGACGAAGCAGGAAGAGGAGCCTGGGCTGGTCCAATTGTTGCTGGGGCAATTATACTACCAAAACGTTTAACATCAAAAATTAAAATCAATGATTCAAAAAAATTAACAGCTAAACAACGCCAAACTTCTTATGACTGGTTGATAAAAAATAGTTTAAGTTGGTCAGTGGCCTCAGTTTCGCAGGAAACCATTGATAAAATTGGAATTCAAAAATCTAACATTCTTGCTTTTAAAACAGCCGTAAAGAACTTAAAAATTATTCCAGACTATATTTTAGTTGATGCGATAAATTTTAAATACAAAAAATACCAAGTTGAGCCAATTATAAAAGGTGATCAAAAAATCGTAAGTATTGCTGCTGCCTCCATCATCGCTAAAGTCTATCGAGATAACCTACTAAAAATGTTTCACAACAAACACCCTCAATACGGTTTTGACAGACACAAAGGCTATGGCACAAAAAAGCACTATGATATGATTTGTAAAAATGGAATT
The DNA here is from genome assembly GCA_018818885.1 of Patescibacteria group bacterium. GTDB lineage: Bacteria > Patescibacteriota > Patescibacteriia > Buchananbacterales > SURF-54 > JAHIRB01. Next base: position 14,566 of record JAHIRB010000032.1, read on the forward strand.
TGCAAACTTCACCGAAAATCCTACCACCCAATCAAAGGCTTTATGTAAATTTATAGATATAGTATAATAAATTCAATTAACAAAGTACAAGGTACAATTAACAAATTGCTTATAAAAATGCTAACTAATTGATACTTGTACATTGTAAATTGTAACTAAGCATATGGTTCATTTTTCAGGTAAATCACAATTAATTGATGCAGAAAAAATTTTTCAGCATCTTGACCTAGAAGAAGGGCAAAAAATTGCTGATCTTGGCTGTGGTGGTACTGGACATTTTACTATTCCTGCTGCAAGATTAGTGGGTAAAAATGGTATGGTATATGCAGTTGACATCCTTAGATCCTTACTCAAAGAAAACGCCAGACGAGCTAGAATGTCAGGTGTAAATAATATAAAAACTATTTGGTCGAATTTAGAAATATACGGAGCTACAAAAATACCTGCCAATAATTTGGATGTAGCCATGCTAATAAATACCATGTTTCATTCCAAACAACACGATGCCATAATGAAGGAAGCAATGAGGTTAACCAAAAAAAACGGTCGTATCTTAGTCTGCGATTGGAAAAAAGCAGCCAGCCCAATTGGGCCACCAACTATTGACAGAGTAGCCCCACAAGAGATAAAAATAATAGCAAAGTCTTTAGACTTAAAATTAATAGAAGAATTTTCTGCTGGAAAATATCACTACGGCTTAATCTTTATTAAGTAAATGAACGAATTTTTAAGACAACTTGTCACTCCGTCGCAATTATTTACCATGCGTCCAAACCCAATCAACCTATCTACCTTTATGATGTTGGCTGGTTTTTTTATTGTTTTTGTAGCTATTGCCGCAGGATTTTTCCTTTTAGCAAGAAGAAACAAAAAAGATTATTTACTAAATAAATCATACAACAACTTTGGCGCAAACTTTTTAACCATCGGCTTGATAGGAATTGTCTATTCATGGTTTGCTTATATTATGGTTCACGCCTTTTCTAATCGATTAATTTTTATTTTTTTGATATTGGTATTTTTAGTGTGGTTAGGTTTTATACTTCGTTTTCATTTAGTTAAAATTCCACGCGTTAAAAAACAAAGAAAAGAAAAAAATGAATTCAAAAAATACTTACCATAGGAAAACTAATAAATACGAATGAGTAAACAAATAAGTACGAACATTCGTTTTTATTAGTTGATAATTCGTTTAAATTAGTGACTTACAAACAACAACTCGGACGGCGCGGAGAAAAAATTGCCCGCCGTTTTTTGGTTGAGCGAGGATATTTGATTATGGAAACAAATTTTCATACCCGTGATGGTGAGATCGATATTATTGCATTTAAAGATAGTAAGATTTATTTTGTAGAAGTCAAAACAAGAACTTCTGATTTTTTTGGTGGGGGTGAAGAAGCAGTTGATGAAAGAAAAATTGAAAAATTGACATTATGCGCTCAAAAATATATTCAAATTTATAATATTGATTACATGTGGCAGATAGATTTGATATCGATACTAATTGATGAAAAGAATGCCAAGATAAAACATATTAAAAATATTACATTCTAAACAAAGCCGAGGCATCTTCATCCTGAGTTTAACGAAGGACTTGCCTCGGCTGCAATAAAAAGCGCCTGCCCCAGGAGAACCGATGTTCCCTGAGACAGGCGCGATGGTTTGCTACATCTGTTTGCGAGTGAAGAGCTCCTCCATTTTATCACTCCAGATGTAATCTCCGGCAATATTTCCGTTATCTTCTTGACAATTCGCATCTGCTCCGTATGTGAGCAGTATATCTGCTGCCAAGACGTTATTGGCGATGACTGCATGGATCAAAGCTGTCCTGCCGAACGGTTGTGATCTGGCATTAATGTCAGCTCCGACCCGGATCAACATGATCATAATGTTGATGTGGCCGTGCCACGCCGCACCCATTAATGGGGTTTCCCCTTCATTGCTCGAAAGATTCACGTCGGCACCTTCAGCAATTAGATACTTAACGGCATCATCGTAGCCGTAGTAAGCTGCCGTTTTCAACGCTGTCCAACCTTGATTGTCCTTATAGTTGATGTCAGCTCCTTTTTCCAACAGAAGCTTTGCGGTGGACAAATGGTTGAGTTGGACAGAGAGGCCAAGTGCTGTTGAGCCATAATGATTTTCGCCGATCGTCAAATCAGCATCATTTTCTGCTAATATACGGACCGATTCAGTGTGGCCACTCATAGCAGCATACATCACGGCGGTGTAACCGCTTGCGTCCTGTTTGTCAATCTCGATTCTCTCGGCTTTGACGAGCACTTCGATGACTTTGTCATTACCTCTCTGTGCTGCGAGTATTAGCGCGTTATAACCGAAATCGCCGGTCGCGTTTGGATCCACACCTTTTTCGAGCAGGTAGGATACGTCTTTGGCCATGTCTTCGGATGCGCAGAATAAAAGATTCTTTTCGGTGACTTTGGGAACCACATGCACCCCTGCCTCCGCCGGCACTATCGACATCAAAACAACGGCCATCACGAGCAATGTCAAAGCCATCAGCATTGCTTTTTTCGGGTCGAAGTACGACAACATTATAATCCACATTTGATTTCTCCTTTTGTTTTTCACTTTCCAGTTATGTTGTTTTTGTACTAATTCTACTGCTTTTTTGATTGTTTTACCAACCTCCTTTCAAAGTACTATCATTGATTTTCAATGAATATAAGTATAGCATAAAACGCCATTTTTGTCAAACCTAAAATTCCGGGTATACCACAGCAGTTGGAACATGAGGTAAACTAGTATATAGTAATAATTAACCTAATGTTCTATGATTGCATTATTAAACCAAATCCCTAGTGAAGCTCAAATTAAAAAACATTTAAGAAAAGTTATCTTTGGTCAGAATATGTTTTGTGTCCACTGTCGTTCTAGGAATGTTCGTCGTTTTGAAAATAGATATCGTTGTCAAAAATGTAAAAAACCTTTCTCTCTTTTATCTGGTACTTGGTTAAAAGGTATGAAAATATCTTTACGAACATTTTGGGCATTACTGTGGTGCTGGACTCAGGCTATACCAGTTAAGCAAACCCAGAAATTATGCCATGTCCATGAAAATAGTGTCTATCATTGGTTTCGAGAGTTTAGGCTTCATTTACCCCAATTTGAACCTATTTTAGAGGGTGTTGTTCAAATGGATGAAGCTTACTTTAAAAACCTATCACTCATTATGGCTAAACAGGTTGGTTCTAACAAAATAGCTCATCAAATAATATTTAAAAACTCAGTAGATAAAAGTGAGGCTGCTAACTTTCTTTTTCAATATATTCAACCTAAGAGTCAATTACAAACTGATGGAGCAGGCATATATCGTGGTATTGATCAGTGGTGGCAAGTTAGGCATAAAAAGGATATTCATAGTAAGTGGGAATTCGAATTAACTTCTGAAATTGAAGGCATGTTTGGTAATCTAAGGACTTTCATTAGAAGAATGTATCATCATACTACACCCCAATACTTACCTGAATATGTGAGTGAATTCTGCCTTAGATTTTGCTCACCTGAAATGTTTGAAAATCCTCTAAATTATCTAAAAAAATCACTTTAAGCTGTTCCATCTGCTATGGATTACCCAAAATTCCTACATTCTCGTAGGTCGAGTTTCCCCGACTGTGGCGGACAGGCATACCCGACACCTGTATTTGACGCTCAAGTATAGAAACTTGAGCTACTGAGATAAAAAAACGCCTGCCCGGTTTTACCCAGACAGGCATTCGTCTTTGCGACTTCCTCCGCGCCTACCCCATTTCCCGATATTTCTTCTTGCCTGATTCCAGGAGCGCATCGTAACTATGATAAGACGTCTTGATTGCCCAGTCCTTGGCGGTTTTTTTGAACACATCCTTGATATTAGGATTGGCGCCAGCTTGAGCTAGCAAACAGGCAGATGGTTCATTGAGACACACTACTGCGACTGCAAGTGGAGTGCTAAACAGATTATCCAAAACATCAAGTTTTGCTCCTTTATTTATTAGGAGTTTTATGACCTCTGTTCTGTTTAGCGCTGCGGCGTAATGAAGCGGGGTCCACCCGCCACTGCTTTGCGCGTTGATATTCGCTCCACGGTTTATCAATACCTTACAGATATCGACAAAACCGTGTTCAGCTGCATAATGCAGCGCCGACTTCTCCAAATTATCAACTGTGTTTACGTCTGCATACCTCTTTACGACAACACCGAGCAATTCTTCGCCAGGAAAGTTGTTGTGCTGTTGCTTGTATTCGATGAACTCGTCCATATCCTGGTTACCAAAATTAGACGTTAAACCCATGATACTGACGATGATAACGACGACTGCCGCCGTAAAAATCATACCTGGTGTAATGCGAATAGGTTCCATTACTTTTCCCTCCATTTCCTAGATTGTAGCCAAAGCATAGATTGCTAAAACAATCAACACACCCAGCACGTGCCGAATGTCGTAGAAAAACTTCTGCCAATTATTATTCATGATTTTTTGCCTCCATTAATCTATAGAGCATGTATTTTGAAGCAACTCAATTATTGAATCACCCATTCCAGCTTTTACATAGTCAATAGCTGTTTTCCCATCGTCATCTTGGATATTAATGTGAGTTACTAATCTTCCTCTATCGTTTCGGTGATTTACGAAGTTTTTAAGAATTATTATTATGGAGCTTCAACTGCTTGAGTTTCTTGAGCCTATTTTTCTTCTTTATCTTTTCTTAATTCATATCTATAACTAGCACATTGCATAACATGTGGGCAATTATAAAAAACACCAAATCCTCTACAAACTGCGAGATTTATGCAATCTTCTGCAGTATATCTCGGGCAAATTTCTCTATCTTTAATAAATAGATGACGTTCAATTTCATTTAGAGTTCCAGTTATCATTTTTCTTCTCCTTGTTTGGTCTTTTGATCCATTCCTTATTTAACAATTGTAGTGTGCAATTTTGATACAAAGTGCATTCTTTTTAGCTAAAAATTACGAATTTGTCAACTATTAACCGCTGTCGCGTAGGTCGAGTTTCCCCGACTGTGGCGGACAGGCATACCCGACACCTGTATTTGACGCTCAAGTATAGAAACTTGAGTTACAGAATGGTGCTTGACAAGTTTTTTACTTTCGTTTATTATGTCTATATTGGTAGCTTAAAGAGCTACCAGTTTTTTTCGGAGAAATTATGTAATGTAACGAGTAGTGATGAAGTTATGAAGTTAATGTAGTTAATGAAGAACTCTCATTAACTACATCTCTCCATTAACTCTCGTTAACTGACCGTAACTTCCCTTAACCTAACTCACACGGCCACAGGAGAATTATAATGTCTAAAAGATTTCTTGACCTTCGAATATGGCAAGAAGGTTATGACCTTTTACTTAAAATTTACGAAATAACAACTCACTTTCCTAATCATGAAAAGTATTCTCTTACCAGCCAAATAACAAGATCTGCCAATTCAGTGATCGCTAATATTGCTGAAAGTCATGGAAGATATTACTTTGCTGATAAAATTAGAGTGCTTTATCTTGCAAGAGCTGAACTTGAAGAAACCCAAAGTCATTTAAGAGTTGCGTACGGTTTAAACTATATTAATAAAGAAAAATACAATCAATTATTTAATAGATATGATGGATTACGTATTGGAATAAATATGTATATACATTCGCTACGAATAAGTAAAATGTCGAAACTACATTAACTCCATCACTCCATTAACTTAATTATCTACACTTAACTTCACTAACCAAGCAAACATATGTCCGAAACCCAAGTGCTCGAAGCCATTAAACAAATCTGCGACGAAAAAGGCATTGCTGTTGATTCTGTATTCGAAACAATCGAAGCAGCATTAGCAGCCGCTTACCGTAAAGATTATGGTAACAAAATGCAAAACATTAAAGTTGAATTCGATAGAAAATCAACTGATTTTAAGGTGTTCGACGAAAAAGAAGTAGTGGAAGATCAACCAGAAGAAGTGCTAGAAGAGATTGAAAAAGAGGAAAAGACTGAAAAAGACAAAAAAGATAATACTGTTAATAAGGATTCTGGGGAAGACAGTGAAGGTGTTGAAGAAAAAACAAAATTCAATCCAAAAACTCAAATTCAAATCTCTGATTCTAAAGAATTAAAAAAAGGCGCCAAGATCGGTGACATTATAAAAACCGAATTAAAAGTACCCGGCGATTTTGGCCGTATGGCAGCACAAACCGCCAAGCAAGTTATCACACAAAAAATCCGAGAAGCAGAACGCGACACCCTTTATACTGAATACAAACAAAAAGAAGGCGAAATCATAATGGCCACTGTTCAACGAAGAGAAGGACGTGTTGTTTTAATTGATCTAGGACGGTTAACAGCTATTATGCCTTCGGAAGAACAAATCGATAGAGAGCGATACAACCCCGGCGATCACGTAAAAGTTTATATACTTTCTGTTACTCAAACTACCAAAGGTCCAGAAATAATTGTTTCGCGCTCTCACCCAAATATTGTTTCTAAACTTTTTGAACTAGAAATTCCAGAAATCGCAGCTGGCACAGTAGAAATAAAAGGCATCTCTCGAGAATCTGGTGCACGATCTAAGGTAGCAGTTTTTACCGACCAAGAGAGTATCGACCCAATTGGATCTTGCATTGGTCAACGTGGCGCTAGAGTACATACAATTATTTCCGAACTTAAAGGTGAAAAAATTGATATAATTCTGTATGATGAAGATCCAACAGTTTTTATTAAAAATGCTCTTTCACCAGCTAAAATTTTAGAAATAAAAACTAACGAAAAAACCAAAGAAGCTTTGGCAACAGTTGCAGAAGATCAACTTTCTTTAGCTATTGGCAAAGCAGGCCAAAATGTACGGCTGGCAGCAAAACTAACTGGCTGGAAAATTGATATTGTTTCAGATAAAGGAGAAAAAGTTACAGCTGAAAGTGATATCAAAAACGAAACTGTAGACGAAAAGCCAGAAAAGAATACAGAAAAAGACAAAAAAGTTGATATGGTTAATACAGTTGATATAGGACAGAAAGAAAAGAAAGAAAAACCAGCAGAAAAAAAAGAAACTAAAGAAAAAGATAAAGAAGAAAAAAAAGAAAAGAAGACAATAAAAAAATCTGAAAAGAAAAAAGACAAAGATGATAAAAAAGAAAAAGACGAAAAAAAGAAATGATTCTCCCCCATTTGTCATTTCGACCGATGTTTTGTTTATTTCAAGCGAGCGGAGAAATCTCACACCAAACGTATATTGTATAGTATGAGATCCTTCCCCCGTACAAACACTTTTGGCGTTCTACGGGGTCAAGATGACAAATAGAATAAACATAATAACTAATAACACAAAACTATGCCCTTAGAATTCTGGTCTATAATTATTGCGGTTTTAGGACTAGCATATGCAGGCTACTTAGCATACACCATTAAAAAACAACCAGTGGTTGACGAAAAAGCAAAAGAAATCGCCAAATACATTCACGATGGTTCAATGGCATTTTTGAATAAAGAGTATAAGATCCTCTTTATTTTTGTTGTTATAATAGCAATTTTGATTGGAATATTTTTGAGTCCAAAAACCGCTATTGTCTTTATAGCCGGTGCAATCTTTTCTGTCATTGCTGGCAACATTGGCATGCGCATTGCTACCATGGCAAATGTTAGAACTGCCGAGGCTGTAAAAAAAGATTTGTTTGCTGGCTTACGCGTTGCTTTTTCTTCTGGATCTGTAATGGGACTTTCTGTTGTTTCGTTAGGACTACTTGGTGTTTCTTTAGCTTATATTATATTTAAAGACCCTCAAATTATATACGGCTTTGGTTTTGGAGCAAGTTCTGTTGCTTTATTTGCCAGAGTGGGAGGCGGAATTTACACCAAGGCTGCCGATGTTGGAGCTGACTTAGTTGGAAAAGTAGAAGCCGGTATTCCAGAAGACGACCCAAGAAACCCAGCTACTATTGCAGATAATGTTGGTGATAATGTTGGTGATGTTGCAGGCATGGGTGCAGATTTATTTGAAAGTTATGTTGATTCAATTATTGCTGCCATGGCATTAGGACTTTTGGGTAAGTTGACCTTTGGTGAAAACGCAGTACTACTACCAATGCTTTTAGCAGCTACTGGAATTATTGCTGCACTACTTGGAAACTTTGTTGTAAGGGCAATGAAAAAAGGAAAACCTCACAAAATTTTAAATTATGGTATTTGGTCTTCTGCCATTATTATGGCACTAGCTGCGTATCCATTGATTAACTATATTATTCCAAACAATACTGGAGTTTATTGGGCACTTTTAACTGGTCTTGTTTCTGGAATTGTAATTGGTATGGCTACTGAATATTTTACTTCGGACGCCAACAAACCAACTCAAGCAGTTTCGAATGCCTCAAAAACAGGGGCAGCTACAAATATTATTGCTGGTCTTGCCTTGGGCATGATTAGTACCTGGGTGCCTGTAGCAGCTGTTTGTGTTGCTATATTTTTATCTTTTAAATTTGCTGGACTATTTGGAATTGCCATAGCTTCTGTTGGAATGCTTTCTACTCTAGGCATAACTTTGGCTACAGATACTTACGGTCCAGTTGCAGATAATGCTGCGGGTATTGCAGAAATGGCAGGCATGGGGCAAGAAACAAGAGAGCGTGCAGAAGAACTAGATGCAGTCGGCAACACAACTGCTGCCATTGGAAAAGGTTTTGCCATTGGTTCTGCTGCATTAACTGCTTTAGTTTTAATGGTTTCGTTTGGGCAAGCCGTAAATTTGAATACTGTAAACTTGTTAAGCTCTAATGTTTTAATAGGATTATTTATTGGGGGACTACTACCATGTATTTTTTCTGCTATGACAATGAAATCTGTAGGTAAAGCAGCTATGCAAATGGTAGAAGAAGTAAGAAGACAATTTAAAGAAATCCCTGGCATTATGGAAGGCACAGCAAAGCCAGATTATAAAAAATGTGTTGATATCTCTACAGCTGCAGCTTTGCAACAAATGATACTGCCAGGAATTATCGCAGTTGCCGCACCAGTGCTTGTTGGATTTATACTAGGAACAGAAAGTTTAGTTGGACTGTTAGCTGGTTCGCTAGTAACTGGATTTTTGTTAGCAGTAATTATGGCTAACGCCGGTGGTGCCTGGGACAATGCAAAAAAATATATTGAAAAAGGTAATTTAGGTGGTAAGGGATCAGACCCACACAAAGCAGCTGTAGTTGGTGATACTGTTGGCGATCCGTTTAAAGATACTTCCGGACCAGCTTTAAATATTTTAATTAAGTTAATGGCAATAGTTTCGCTGGTAATTGCTCCATTATTAATACTATAAATTAACAATTAACTTTAAATTTATGGAAACTGAACCACATCTATCTGAGGAAGATTTGGCTACTGAAAAAGTCGAATTAACAGGTAATGCAAAATTTGAAAGTGTAGCTTATTCTATTAGCCAAGAAGGGGAAGAATATGTCATAAGACGTGACCTCAACCTTCTTCCAGGAGTAGAAGAAAACGATGCAACAAAAGAACGGGAAGAACTATTAGACAACCTGCCAACCTTGCCACTTGATAGAACTAACCATCCATCTTTAAAAGCAGCTAAAAAAGCTCTAGAAGAAATCATTGCAGAGCATGATTACTAAACGATAACAATATTAAACAATATAATTTATGCAAGAAGAAAAAATTAAACCAGAAGATTTAGATGAAACAGCACGAGAAGCCATGAATCCAGAAAAAGAAGAACAAGGTGCAGAATTTGATTTAACTCAACAAGAGGATGAAGAAGAAAAAAGTGTAGAAGATAAAGAAACATTATAATAATTTACACAAACATAATACCCTCGCTAAACGGCGGGGGTTTTTGTATAAAAGAAAAAGCTCCAACAACGGTGCATACCTGCAGACATCTCTGCTAAGTAGCGGTGTTGTTGGGTTACCGTTTCATTTTGAGTTGGTATTTTTGGATAATTTCAGACATTGATGTCTGTTTTTTGATTGTCATTTCTAGAGAACATTTGTGGTTTAACTTTTTGAATTTGCCTTCGCAACCAGTGAATGGCTTGATTCTCCTTCTAATCAAATAAGCGTTAAGCCATCTCTCGGCCGAAGCAAAAGACTTGAATCCCTTGATACTCTTAAGCCTGGCATTTAGATGAGAATTAAACAGTTCAATTAAATTAATGTCATTAGGACAATTAGGTATCTTCTTGTAGATAAAAAGGTTTTGCCTTCTTTTCCAAATATCCATGATAATTGTTTGCCTAACAACATCTTTTCTGGCACTACCAACAATAAAATCTCTCAGCACAACTGAGAGTTTTTTAGATTCTTCATTTTTATCGAACAAACGTCTTTTTAGATCCTCAAAGAATCTTAAATGATGATTTGAGGTTCTTACTTCTAATTTTTGTCTAATGTTTTCTAAATAATGAGTATGGCAAAGTTGTATCTTAGCCTTAGGATAATGATAATTTAAGGCTGGTTTTAGCGAAAAAAGTACATCATCACAAACAACTATCCTTAGGGGGTAATTAATTGTCTTAATCAATCTAAAAAACCTTCTAAAAGCTTCAGCGCTTTCAGAAGGGGCTAAAACTCCTACTGGTATGTCATGAGTCAAATAATCAATACCATAAATAAATGGTATCTTTTTTTCATAGCCTTTGACTTTAACGAATTTGCCATCAACGACTAAAATGCCACAAAATCTATTACAATTTTTAAGAGTAAGGTAAGTGTTATCTGGCAAGTTATCCATTTCTTTTCTTACTCTTCTGTACGTCTGGGCATTTGATAGATTATGTTCAAAAGCTAAATCACGGATTGGTATGCCATCGATATGAGGAATCCAAAAAACAGGCTCCTTACGCCTGTGATCAATTGAGAAACAATGTCGGCAATTTTTGCAAAAATATCTTTTTCTGCCTTTTTGACTGCCCCACTTAATAGTTTTTTCACTCTTACATTTTTTACAATGTGGATTACGTTTTTTTTGTCATTTTATTCAAATTAACTAGTTAAAGTATTAAATTAGATCTAAGATTAGCATAGAAATCAAGGTTTAACCAACTCAAAATGAAACGGTATCTGTTGTTGGAGCTTGACTATGAATCGATGGAGTTGTCCGAACGTCGGACACTTTGTAATTTCGGCCGCATTCGCACGATCGGGTTTTCCCACATCAGGGGATCGACCTTATATGAGGCCGGACCGATTTCCTTGCCTGGGATATCATTTATGCCCGGGCTACCCCAGACACCATGGCGTGCGGCGCTTAACGGCTCGTAGGCGACGATTACCTCGCCTGCGCGATCATCTGGGTCTCTTTGTTGGGAGGCCATCTTCTTCGCCTACCTCCCCGGCTTACCCAGATGTATTTGTCCCGAAAACCTCGGAACAACCCCATCGAAATCAATGTTCAAAAACATATATAAAACACTAGCATATCAATTAAATAATGTCAAGCAACCTGATATAACACCTGATATAAAAAAGAAGTGCCGGCATAGTGACAGTCAATCGTTGGATAAACTAACTCCGATTGTAGTCAACTAATGCCGGCCAGGCTTTTGAGATTTCTCTTTTCTGAAAAATTCCCTCCATTCGAGGTTCGTCGTGCTGTGTCTTTGCGCTCTCCATCGCTTCGTACTGTATTGTTAATACGGCCGTGCACGGTCTTGATAGCGTCGAATGGACGCATCCCAATTACGATGTTGAGTCGCGTGACTGTTTCAGAAATGATAATCTCAATTACCCTAGGAAGTGGCTGGTTTGGTCTAGACAAATCCTTTTCCAGCATTTTATATCAAACTTAAAAAAATGTCAAGTCTTCATTAATTAGAAATAAAATATAGGCGACGCACCGGAGAGACACGCCGCCCGAGGAAAGTGAAGATATGAAGAGAAGTATGGATAAAGTGATAGTGATCATGTCACGCTGGACAACACACATTTAAAGTGCTCACCATTTACCCCATAAACCTTCATATTTCAAAAATAATCATATGCCAAAATTATAATAATGTCAAGAGTAATAATAAGTTTCTTTTCAAAATAACATTTGAATGTTAAAATTATGATAGATTAATTTATCTAAAACAAATAAAAATATGAAAACAAAATCAGCCATTTTTATCGATGACGAACCACTCATTTTAGAAATCTATAAAAAGGAATTCGAAAAACACGGTTACAAAGTCTATACTACAACCAAGGCTGCAAAGGGCTTAGAGTTGATAAAAAAGCATCAACCAAATATCGCTTTTATCGATATTATCATGCCTACAATGGACGGCTTTTCTTTACTAAAAAGAATCAACTCAAACCCAAAATTACAATCAACTGCTTTGATTGTTTTAACTAATATTGATTCCCCAGACGCACGTAGAAAATGCTCGCAACTAGGTTGCGTTTACTTTTTAGTAAAACCACTTCACGAACCAAAAGACGTAGTAAAACTGGCCAATCAAGTTATAGCCGCACAAAAAACTGTAAAAAAGTAGAGTTGACTTAGTACCATTACTTTGATAGACTAATTAAGTCTTTTTTTTATTTGAGTTAATTTAGTGATTGTAGTTATTGTAGAGATTATAGTTAACTTTATTTTCTCAAATAACTCTAATCTCTTTAATCAACTATATTTAACTATACTTCCCCATGCAAATTTCAACAGAAAATCTACCCAAAGGACAACTTAAAATTACAATAGAACTTACTACCGACGAACTCAAGCCCCACTTAGAACGGGCGGCTTTTTTAATTTCAAAAGAATCAAAGTTTGACGGCTTTAGACCAGGCAAAGCTCCATATGACGTTGTAGTAAAAAATGTTGGACAAGAAAAAGTTTTACAAGAAGCAATTGAGCCAGCAGTACAAAAAACCTTTGTAAAAGCTATTAATGACAAAAAAATAATTACAGTCGGCTCCCCGCAAATTGATATTATAAAAATGGCACCAAACAACCCTTTTATTTATACTGCTACTGTAAGCCTTTTACCAAAAGTAGAAATGGGTGACTACAAAAATATCAAAATTAAAGAAAAAGAAGTAAATGTCTCAGATGACGAATTAGACAAAGCTCTCAAAAATCTAGCAAAGATGCGACACACAGAGGCACTGGTTGACCGCGCCATAAAAAAAGACGACAAGGTAGAAATAAACTTTAAATCGTTTTTAGAAAAAATCCCTGTGGAAGGCGGCGCTCAAGAAAAATTTCCACTAGTTGTTGGCGAAAATACTTTTATTCCAGGTTTTGAAGACCAATTGATTGGTATGAAAGCAGGACAAGAAAAAAAATTTCAACTTAGGTTTCCAAAAGAATATCACGATAAAAATTTATCAGATAAGCTAGTTGATTTCGAAATTATAGTAAATGCGGTATATGAAGTTAAACTACCCCAGCTTAATGACGACTTTGCAAAAGGTATTGGAAATTTTAAAAATATCGAAGAACTAAAAACACAACTTAAGGATAACTTAAAGCACGAGGCTAAGCACAAGGAAGAACGTAGAGTAGAAGAAGAAATGATTCAAAGCCTAATTAAAATTGCTAAGTTTGACGACATCCCAGAACTGCTTATCAATAATGAACTGCAAAAAATGATAGCAGAACTAGAACAAAACATCAAAAATCAAGGCATGAATTTCGAAGACTACTTAAATCACATAAAGAAAAAACGCGATGATCTTATGATCGATTTTGCTCCCCAAGCAATCGAAAGAATAAAAAGTGCATTAATTGTTCGCCAAGTAGCACAAGATCAAAAAATCGAAGTTACGGATAATGATATTGATGAAGAAATTAAAAGGCTAGAAACTGCCTATGCTGGAAACGAAGAATTAAAAAAACAAATTCAAAGCCCTCATTATAAAGACTACTTAAAAAATATGCTGGCCTCGAAGAAAACTTTAGACTCTTTAAAAAAACAAATTGTAAAATAAATAGAGATAGCAGTTAATTGTAGAGATTATAGTTAATAGTTATTAGAGTTTTCTAAAATCTCAATAGTTTCTATAATAACTATAATCAACAAAACAATTATGACAAACGAAGTTTTGTTTATACTAATGACCTTAGTAATTTTAACTTTTGTTTTGGTTGCATTTCGCTTGGGAAAAAATTGGCTGATTGGTTTGATTGCAGCTTTAGCAGTACTAATGAATATTTTTGTTATTAAAGGCATGTATTTATTTGGTCTTGCAGCTACTGGTGGAAATGTTTTATACGCTTCAATTTTTCTTTCTACTGACCTACTTTCCGAACATTACGGAAAAAAACAAGCTAACCTAGCGGTACGGGTTGGTTTTTTTGTTTCCATTTTTTTCTTGATCACCTCGCAACTAATCATCAAGTTTGTTCCTGCTGACTATGACATTGCGCAAGAAGCTATGATAACATTATTTACTTTGGCTCCACGGATTGTATTTGGGTCATTGACTGCTTATATAATTTCGCAGCATTTAGATATTTGGTCTTTTGAAAAAATTAAGAAAATGACCAAGGGTAAACATTTATGGCTCAGAAATAATGGTTCTACCATGACATCGCAATTGATTGATTCCATTATATTTACCTTGATAGCTTTTTGGGGAGTTTACCCAAATCTGTTACAATTAATATTGTTTACTTATTTGATTAAGATTATAGTTGCAGCAATAGATACACCGTTTATTTATCTTTCAAAATACTTAAAACCTAAGGAATTAGAACAATAATATGAAATTGACTATACTTGGCTCTAGCAGTGCCTCACCAAATCCTACAAGAACAAGTCCTGGCTACATACTAGAAGTCGGCAAAGATCAAATTTTACTTGATAGCGGTAGTGGTGTTGCGCAAAAAATAATACAGGCAAAATATGATTTGCTAAAAATTAGATACTTTTTTTATACTCACACACATGCTGACCACGTAACTGATTTACCATATATTCTTTTTACCTCTCGCTGGAAATACAGAAAAATGCCATTAACTATTTTAGGTCCAAAAAAATTTAAAAACTTTTTTAGTATAATAGAAAAAACTTTTGCTCCTAGATTGCGCAAATATAAAGTTAACGTAGTAGAAATGACCAATGCAGAAAAAAAATTCCTAGGATTTAAAGTTGTTACTAAAAAAATGTCTCATAGTGGCAAAATGTTTGTCCCTTATGCCATCGGATATAGAATAGAAAGTAAGAATAAAGTGTTTGTCTATGCAGGTGATACAGCGTACTGCAAAAATCTAATCGAATTAGCAAAAGATGCGGATTGTCTTCTTATCGAAGGAGGGATTCCTGAAAATAGTAAAAAAACTGGACACTTCAAACCATCAGATGCTACAAAAATTGCAGAAAATGCTGGGGTAAAAAAATTAGTCTTAACCCACTTCTCATTAGAAGCAGATAATTACGACATGAAAAAGCAAGCAAAAAAATACTTCAAAGGCCCAATAATATTAGCTAAGGACTTAATGAAAATAAATATATGGCCCGATAGTGAACCCGTAAATATTAAATAACACTGTTTGGTTATCAGATAAAACAAAATCATTAAATGTTAATAATTATCAGAACCCATATACGGGTCTACTACCGGTTATGAAAATTGCAATAATTTCCGACTCTCACGACAACATAACTAACATCTACAAATTTTTAGACTACGCAAAAAAACAAAATGTAGAAATGATTATCCATTGCGGTGATGTTTGCGCGCCATCAGTTCTAAAAGAACTTGGTGACAAATTTGGTGGACAGATTCATCTTGTCTACGGTAATGTTGACGGTGACAAAGTGATGATGGAAAAAATCGCCCAAAGCTTTAACCACTTTACTATCCATGGTGAGATTGGGAAAGTTGATGTAGACGGAAAAAAAATTGTTTTGACTCATTTTCTAGAAACAGCCCGGGAACTTGCAGAAACCGGAAAATACAATTATGTCTTCTATGGACATAACCATAAACCTTGGCAAGAGCTTGTGGGTAACACTCAATTGATAAATCCAGGGACTTTAGCTGGTCTTTTTGCCAAAGCCACGTTTGCTTTGTGGGATACTAAAGACCGAGAACCAAAATTAATTCTGCTTGAACAAATATAAACCATCAAGGCGCGAAGACCTTGCCTACCCGGTTGGGTAGGTCGGGTGCTACTGCCCGTCTTAGTAGGCAGAGACCCTTGACCCAGCCCAAAACGTAATATATTATATTAACACGGCGTAGAGGAAATACCTTTATGTCGTTACCAAAATACAACGATCTTGCGTATTCGCATTTCGTCACAACCAAAACGTTTAATAACCAGAAAATCTTTAAAGAAGATGATTGTTGTCAGATTCTATTTGATAATATCAAATTCTATCAACGTAAGTTCAAACTTGATTTGATCGCTTGGGTTATTATGCCCAATCATCTGCATATGATTATCTGGTGGAATGCTGACAAAAACCCAAAATTGACTATTTCAAAAATAATGCATGGGATTAAGTGGCATTCTGCTAAAGAAATTTCCAAATATTTATTGAACCGGCAAGGCGCTATGGCCTTGCCTACCCAGCTGGAAGGATTAAATAAAAATATTTCTACCCAACCGGGTAGGTCGGGCGCAACTGCCCGACCCAAAAGATTAAAAATCTGGCAACCTGGTTTCTACGATTTTAATATCTACTCCGACCATAAACTCGAAGAAAAAATCAATTACATACACCACAACCCCGTAAAAGCTAATTTAACCAAACTACCCGAAAATTATAAATGGTCGTCTTATAAATTATTTAAACAAAATGAAAAATTTTATACAAAAAACTGCGCATGAGGCGGGAAAAGAAATTTTAAAACAATTTCGTAAAAAACAAAATTATAACTTTAAACGTCCTAGCGAGGTTGTTACTCAAGCTGATTTAAAATCAGATAAAATCATTACTTCTGCTATACAAAAAAAATTTCCTTCCCATCAAATTATATCTGAAGAAAGCAAACCAAAAAAAACTAAATCAGACTATCAATGGATTATTGATCCAATTGACGGGACTACAAATTTTATTTTAGGCTTGCCCTTATTTTGTGTCATGATTGCTCTATCCTACAAAGGAACAATTACTCATGGTTTAGAATATTTTCCTACTTCAAAAAAAACATATTATGCTGAATTAGGTAAAGGCGCCACTCTCAATAACAAAAAAATAAAAGTTTCAGATAAGACTGATCTAAAACAATGCTTTTTGACTTTAAATCATGCAAAAGATGCGCAGGGCAGGAATAAGCAATTTGCCATACACAAAAAATCAAAAGAATTAAAATATATAGTTAAAGATCTTGGTTGTGCCGGCGTTGTATTTGCGATGTTAGCTTCTGGCAAAATAGATGGCAATATGTCTTGGTGGAATTTACCATGGGATCTTGCCGCAGGCAGTTTACTTGTTAAAGAAGCTGGGGGTAAAATTACTGATTACGAAAATAAACCTTGGACTCTAGAGAGTAAAAATATATTAGCTACCAACGGAAAAATTCATAATAAATTGTTAAAGCTTATCAAGAATGCCTGATGAAATATTATTAAATATCAAAGTCCGTCTTAATGCAATGGAATCAAAAGTAGTAGAAAAAAATCCTAGCTTTTGGAAAGTTGATATTTCAGAATTACCAATCAAGGGAAGAGCAAACAGGGAACTTATTAGTTTACTTGCCTCTGAATTCAAAGTTCCAAAATCAAATATTGCAATAATTAGAGGTTTAAAAGCAAAAGAAAAACTAGTCAGAATAATTCGATAAACAAATTAAAATAACTTAATTAAAACCGCTTAAATATGCGGTTTTTTGTTATTATTACCTAATAATACTTGACAAATTATTCAAAATATGATAAGATTTTATGTTTAGTCAAAAAATGATTGGACATTATTTCCTCCCCCTCGGGATCAGGGGAAAGAACCTAGGGGAATAGCAGGCACAGTGTCAAAGCACAGTGTTAAATTTGATTCATCCGATAAATTCATTATCATTCGGAAATCAAAGACCTGCTATTCCCCGGGCTAATTTTCATAACCAAATGCTCAAAAGTCTGCAGACAACCTCCCTAAGCTAGTTGTGCTAGCAAAGACTGGAGGGTCTGTCCAAACTTTTTGGACTCGGTGCCTGTGGAATCTTGGATAGTAGGACAAATTAATTTGTACCTTTAATTATCCCCTATATGGGGATCCTCCTTTCCCTACTATCCAGAATTCTGCAGGCACGACAAGCATGGGGTGTAATCACTTAGGATAATTCTGGCCTCGGCTCGAATCATCCAAGAGACTACACCTTTGTCTGCAGACTTGTGAGCATCAAAAAACAACCATTTTCTATTTTATAACGCTATCAGAAAGAATCAAGAAACAGTTACGATTAAGACAAAAATCAAAAATTGACTGAAAACTTATAAAATAGAAAATGGTTGTTTTTTAGATTTAGCTAATGTTGATAACTTTTATTGACTTTTTTAAAATAGTATGTTATTATAAATACAAGATCACAAAGAAATTTGTGATTACCCCCCCCACAAAGGGGTTTTTTATTTGAAAAAAATATTAATATATATACTAAAAATCAATAAAAACAAGATCAATGATTAAAAACAAAGACGAAGAATTTTTTGCAATTACTTTAGGTTTAGCCTTATTCCTTGGAATATTACTATTGTTCCAAGGAGTTTTGGGTATAGGACCATTGGCTGTACGGGCAGTGGATTTACCAGATTTAGCAATAACTGAAATGCGTTTTGTACAAATAGCAAATCAAAATTTAGATGAATTAGATGAAACAAACAAACTACTTTATGAAACAATTACGGTGGTTGAGCAAAACCTTTGTACTGATTCCGACGATGGATTAGATTATAATACTAAGGGTACTGCAAACAAAGGTTCTTCCTCAATGACTGACCATTGTTATAGTGACGGTAGCAACAAAATGTATGAAAAATATTGTGACTCTAATGGGGAAATAAAAGCCGAAACCTATAACTGTCCATTTGGTTGTAATGATGGAGCATGCTTAGCTCAAGGAGAAGAACCACCAGCACAAGAACCAGAAAATTGCGTTGATACAGATGGAGGTACTGATTATTATACTAAGGGAACCGCAACTAAAGGATCTAGTTCGGTAACTGATTATTGTGCGGAGGATGGAACAATCTTACACGAAAAATATTGTGATTCTGGTGGAAACATGAAAGCAAAAACCTATAATTGTGACAATGGTTGTAGCAATGGTGCATGTTTAAACCAAAACCAAAACATGGAACAAACTCAAGAACAAACCCAAGAACGAGCTGGCTCTTCAAGTGAATCTTTAGAGTATCAAGCCTTAAAACAAAAGATTGCCAGATTGCAATTACAAATTTCACAATTAGAGCAACAAGTTGTTGAATTGGAAAAAGGTTTACTTTCTAGAATTGACACCGCCTTAACTAATAGGCTTAGGGGACGAATTCTACTTCAAGTAGAAAATAATGGGGAAGCTTGGTATGTAGATAAAAGTACATTAAAGAAATTCTACCTTAAAGATGGTACTTCAGCCTACAATGCTTTACAAGCTTTTGGCCTAGGTATAACAAATGCTGACTTAGCTAAAATTCCTATTGGCATAGAAGACAGGGCAGAGGTATTAGATACAGATGGTGACGGTTTAGATGATAAATTGGAAGAAGCTTTAGGAACAGATATAAATGATATAGATTCAGATGATGATGGACATGATGATGGAAAAGAAGTAAAATCTGGCTATAATCCAAAAGGTGATGGATTATATAATTATCAATTCTCCTTTGTAGACGCAAACGGTCTGCGTGGAAAAATATTACTGCAAGTTGAATCTCGCGGTGAGGCTTGGTACGTACATCCAGAAAATGGAAAACGCTACTACATGAAAGATGGGGCTCTAGCTTATCAGATTATGAGATTTTTATCACTTGGCATAACTAATGAAGACTTGAGAAAAATTGATGTTGGCGAGTTCTAGCTAACAAATTATTTAATACTATGTTTTTTAATAAAGATGATGAAATTTTAATGTTTAGTGCCGCGCTACTTTTCGTTGTGCTAATGATTTTTAGCTTCCCTAACGTTTTTGGTTTAAAAACAACTATGGTTAAAGCAACCGAAATCCCTACTTCCCTTTCTGATTATTAATAATTATTATACAAATTATGTATTCGTCAAACTCACTTAAGGTGAATAAACTAATAATATTTAGCTTAACGTTGTTGTTAGTATTTTCGTATTTTTTGTTAGTACCAGTGAATGCTGCAGAAGTTACATCTTGCGGTACTACAATTACCGAAGATACTACCTTGACACAAAACCTAACCAGCGGTGGTGAAGATTGTATCACCATAGGCGGTAACAACATAACCTTAGATTGTGCTGGATTTTCTATCTCTGGAGCCGGGAGTGGTAATGGCATCTACATGCATACGAAAACTGGAGTGACCATACAAAACTGTACCATCAGCAATTTTACTGATGGTATTTATAGTTTATTTGGTTCATACACAGCAGACTCTAACACATTTCAAAATAATATTGAGGGAGGTATTGACGCTAGATATGGTGGAGGTGTGACAATAACAAATAATACTTTTAATAATAATACTTCCTACGGAATATATCATAGCAGTCTTGATATAAGCACTATTTCAAATAATACAATTACAAACAATACTGACTGGGGATTGTATTTAAGCAGTTCAACAAACATTACTGCAACAGGCAACACTATAACTAATAATGAATATGGATTTTTAACAATCAATGGAGTTTTTACCGCATCAAATAATGATATCTCAAATAATACAATAAATATCAGAAGTACCTGGACAGCTGCAAGCCCAACTAACCCAACTATCACAAATAACTATTGGGGCACTACTTCGTGTAATGATATAGAGGGAAAATTACAAGGTGTTGATGTCACCTTAACTTATGAACCATTTTTGGATACAGAAAATGGCAACCCAATGGAGTGCCCAACAGATACGGTCGGAAGTAATACTACCGATCTAACAGAGGAAGAACCACAAGCGCCCGTAAGCGCAGTACCAATTACTGGCTGCAGTACTATTATTGAGGATTCTGTTTTAACACAAGACATAAATAGCAGTGAAGGGAATTGTATTATAATAGATGCAAGCAACGTAATCTTAGATTGTAACAACCATACAATAACCGGACCTGGATCAAACTACGGTGTTTATATCGCACACCAAACAGGTGTGACCGTACAAAATTGCACAATTAGTAATTTCACTGATGGTATTTATTCTTTAGCATCATCTTTTACTTCTGACACAAATACATTTCAAAATAATATTGAAGGTGGTATTGATGCACGTTACTCGGGAAATTTTACAATAGCAAATAATACTTTTGGAAATAACGGCACATATGGCATTTATCATAGTGGTGTTGATGTCAGCACAATTACTAACAATACTATCACGAACAATCCATGGGGAGTTTATCTTAGCAATACAACTAACGTTACAGCTTCTGATAATACGATAACTGGAGGTGACTATGGTTTTTTAACAACTAATTCAACTTATACTGCAAATAATAACGATATTTATAATAACACATTTAATATTCGCCATGTTTGGAATGCAGAAAATCCTGTTGACCCAAAAATTTCACTTAATTATTGGGGCTCAATTGATTGCAATGAAATACAAAGTAAACTTTCTCCAGAAAGTTTGGCTTTTGATCCTTATTTAGGATCTGACGGAACACAATTAACTTGCGAAACAGAAGTTGAATGTACTGATTTGGATGACGATGGTTATAGTGTTGAAGGAGGTGCTTGTGGTGTGCTTGATTGTAATGATGATAATTCAAAAATTAATCCGAGCATTGAAGAAATTTGTAATAATATTGATGACGACTGTGATGGAGAAATTGACGAGGAAGAAGTCTGTGGTTCAATTGTTGAAGTAAAAAAAATGTTACTTGATGGTGAATGGCAATATCAAGAAGTTGAAACTTTAGCTTACCCTGCACCAACTGCAGGTTGGCAAACAATATCTGTTCCAAGTTATTTAGAAGGATACACTGGCGAAAAAGTTTGGTATAAAAAAACTTTCAACGTAACAGAAATTGCACCATTAATGAATCTAAATTTTAGTGGTGTAAAATATGATGCACAAATTTATTTAAATGATCAATTCGTTGGTAGCAATTTGGGCGGATATGAACCTTTTAAATTTGAAATTTCTGATTATCTTGTCCTAGGAAAAAATACATTGTATGTAGGAGTAACAGATTGGACTGCCACTTTTAACGAACAAGTTGACATGAGTCAGGCTAAAAATAAATTTGATGCAGTTAATTATCCGATTGATGTTGTTACTAGTGCGGTTGGAAATTATTATTACTACTATGGTATTTGGGATAGCGTATATTTAGAATCATATCCAGAAGCATACATCGACAATGTATTTATCCAAACATCTTACAGAAAAAATAAAATTACTGTTTCTTTAGACCTAACAAATGATTCTAGAAATACAAAATTCATATCAGTACATAACAATATTTTAGACGTTAACGGTAACGTCGTAAAAACATTAAGAGAACAAGTATTTGAACTAAAAAGTAGTACAACAAAAAAAATAATATTAACTGAGCGATGGGACGATCCAATATACTGGTCACCGGACAATCCTTATCTATACACACTTCAAACTCAAATTGTCGGAACTATTACCGGCGACACACTTAACGAAATCAATACTAAATTTGGTTTTAGAGAGTTTTGGGCTAAAGGAATAAATTTTTACCTTAATGGCATTAAAACAAAAGTTTTTGGATCCTCTACCCCACCACCAACTAAAGATTTATCTAGGGAACAAATTACTGAAATACTTACCAACATAAAAAACGGAAACAACAATACTTTTAGATTACACAACCAGCCTTGGCCACAAGAATGGTACGAGGTAGCAGATGAAATAGGATTATTAACCGTAATGGAAAGCGCATACTTCTGCAATTCATCAAAAAACTATGATTACGAAGATCCTATTTTTTGGGAAAACTATAGAACACACCTTCAAAAAAATATTGATAAACTAAAAAACCATCCATCTATTGTATTCTGGAGCATGGAAAACGAACTACTCCACTGCATAGGTCCAAGCCACTCATATATAGAACAAGACTTAGCTGATCTTGTACCATTTGTCAAAGATATAGATCCTACCCGTCTGGTTTACTTTGAAGCTGATTTAGATCCAATGGGTGCAGCTGATGTAATTGGTTTGCACTATCCTAATGAATTTCCTGCAAATTACGATTTTCCAAATACTGCAAGTTGGATTGATGGACCAGTAAACAGACCCTACATGTATATTGACGGCTGGGAGTGGCAAAAAGATAAACCTTTATATATTGGCGAGTTTGGATGGGTCTATGATCTACGTAATGATCCATATGCAATTTTGTTTGGTGATGCTGCTTATAACGACCCTCAATATTACCGTGGCAATACTTTTCAATCAAGTTATTATAGAAATTTAGCGCGTGCAGAAATATTTGAAATGCAAATCCAAGCCTACAGAGAAAGAAATGTATCTGCAATTGCACCTTGGAGTATTTTTGACGATGCAAGTATACCGCTTCGTGATGAGTTAGATTTAAACTTACCAGATAACTTGTTATACGATACAGTAAAACGCACTTTTGAACCAATTAGATTTTTTATTAAGAATTACGATAAAACTTTCTTTAGCAAACAAAAGGTTAGAAGAGATATAGTTGTACACAACGATGTTGCGCAAGACTCTAATTTAACTTTTGTATGGCGTTTCAATGGATCGCAAGACCAACGTACAGATAATTTGAATCCAGGGCAAAAGAAAAATTTTAGTTTTACCATACAAATGCCGGAGGTTTCACAAAAAACCCTAATTGATCTAGAAATGAAATTATATAAAGATTCAGAAATGATATTTTCCGAAACAAAAACTTATAGTGTCTTTCCAAAAGAGAAAGTAAATATTTCTGAATATAAAATCGGTTTGTATGATCCGCTTCTTGCTAATTATACAATGTTAAAAAACAGTAATATTAAATATGAATTTGTTGATAGCTTAGAAGATGTTGCATCTGATTTAGATATTCTAATTATCGGCGCATATTCTCTAAACCAAGAAACATCAATTGACATCAACGCTCTTAATCTATTAGTTGAAAACGGTCTAAATGTTTTAGTTTTAGAACAACAATATCTACCCCAAGGTTTTGGTCTAGAACTCGATGATGCACCTGCAACCATGTCATTTAAGCGAGCAACGGATAGTACCATATTTAATGGACTTTCCGACGAAGATCTAAAATTTTGGCGAGGTGATAACTATATCATTAATAAAAATATCATAAACCCAATGTTTGGCAATCTAAAGGTTATCGTTGATAGCGGAAACATTAACGGTTTAGTTTATTCACCAATACTCGAAATTCCAAAAAATCAAGGAAAGTATATTTTTAGCCAACTTGTAGTTGGGCAAAAATACTACGTCGAGCCAGTTGCTAGAAAACTATTCCAAAATTTAGTTAGTTCTTCTTTGGAGAACAAAAATCCATTTATAGATTTGGGGGTAATGACCGATGATAGTAATTTAATTGGGTACTTAAACCAAAACCAAGTAAGCTATTCACACATCAGTACTGATGTCGATTTAAGTAATTACGAAGTTATATTAATTAGCGGCTCAAACAACATGTGGAATACCATTGTTGATAATATCAATGCATTGAATTTCTATGTTGCCACTGGCGGTAAACTAGTACTACATAATCTAAGCGAAAATAATTACAATAATTTATCCGAATTGATCGCAAGTGACTATATTGCAAACGACGTTCAAATGTATCCAGTCTTTATCAACGACGTTAACGATCTAAATTCTGGTTTAAGTAATTATGATTTGCATTGGCTAAAAAATTATCAAGTTAAACAAGATACATACAATACAGTGCTTGTTGAAAATTTTGACCTCGCGAATTATCAAACAATCGAGGCAGAAGATTTCTTAACCAGAACTCAGCATACAAAAAATCAAAATGGGAGAATTCTAATTTATGTTAATGGTTACATAGAAGAAAATATAAACTTTGAGACAGGAGAAACTCTACCACACACCTTTGGCATTTCTGCTATGGGAACCCAAGCTGGCAGCATATATCCGATCATGGTTGTAAAGTTAGATGGTTTCGAAGTCAATCGCTTTTATATAGATAGTGATGATTGGAGCACGTATACATTTACAACGAATGTTGACCCTGGTGAACATACATTAAGAATCGAATTTATCAATTACGCCAATGTCGATGGCACCAACAGACATCTTTATTTAGATAAGCTAATGTTTGGAGAAAAAATTAATGAAGATAATGTTGTACTCCTTACACGTCCTGGCGCTTTAGCTCAGATAAATAAAGAAATAGGCTCAATAATTATTGATAATATTAAATGGGATACAGAAACTGATAATCCTGAAAGAGCAAATAATTATATCTCAAATTTATTGACAAATCTAAATATTAGAATGGGGGATGTTCCCAAACCACCTGTCGTTATTACTCAATGCGGAACTACTATTACCGAAAATGCTGTACTCACTTCCGATTTAACAAGTGCCTAGATTCGCATTTGAAACCGAACACTTGTAAAATAAAATTAGGATTTTAATTAAATAAAATAGTATAATGAAAAAAAAGAAAGAAGTTTGCTCATTTAAATAAAAATGATAGAAATGAAATTAGCATTCTTTTAAGTAA
>JAHIRB010000033.1 GCA_018818885.1 Patescibacteria group bacterium
CAGGGGCGCCAGGATTTGAACCCGGACCAACGGTTTTGAACCCCTCCCTTCGCGAAGGGAGGGGTGGAGACCGATGATATTTAAAGTTAATTATAATTTGGCACGGACGGCAGGACTTGAACCTGCAACCCCTAGTTTTGGAGACTAGTGCTCTAGCCAATTGAGCTACGTCCGCTTACTTTAAATTTAACCTCTTTATTAATCCATAGAACGAAGAGCTACGCCGCTTCAACTTCATCTCACGTTCCCTCGCTGATTCTTTGTCTAAGTATGCTTCATAATAAAGCAAACGGGTTTTATCCATTCTTTTTGTCGTATATACTTTTCCAGCCTGATGCTCTGAAATTCTTCTTCGTAAATCATGAGTATAACCAATATAAAATTTACCATCGGCGCTTCTTAATAAATAAATGTAATACATTTTTTTCCTTTCTCGCGCCGTATACTAGCAACTATAAACTATTTACTCTCCTTATGATCAGTGTGTTTCTTACAGTGAGAACAAAATTTCTTAAGTTCTAGCCTATCCTTTAAAGTCTTTTTATTTTTTCTTGAATAGTAATTTGCTCTTTTACATTCCTTACATTCAAGTTTTATCATGTTGTCTTGAGACATCTTTTTTTTATTAATAATCAAATTTATAGAAAGTGCTATAAGCTATACGCCATATGCACTATGCTAAACTAATGGAGCCCGGAGTCGGAATCGAACCGACAACCTTCACTTTACAAAAGTGTTGCTCTGCCAATTGAGCTATCCGGGCATGGTGGGCCGGGAGGGACTCGAACCCCCGTAGGCGTAAAGCCAGCTGATTTACAGTCAGCCCTCGTTGACCACTTGAGTACCGACCCATGCTATCATTTATTTTTTTAATATATCATCTAAATATTTAATACTTTTTATTACATATACATAATACATAAGTGATCTAAATATGTAAGGACTCTGCACTAGAGGCCAGCCAGAGGCTGGCAGGCGCACTCGCCTTCGGCGAGGAACCCCCGTAGGCGTAAAGCCAGCTGATTTATGATGCCGAAGGCACATCCGCCTCTGGCGGACAGTCAGCCCTCGTTTCAGCCTGAGGCTGATCCGCCTCTGGAGGAGACCACTTGAGTACCGACCCAGGTATAATAATAAAATTCCAAATTACAAATTCCAATTTTTAAATCCTAAACGACTTTAAATATTGTTTATTGAATGTTAAATATTGTCTCCCTGCGGGAGATCTGCCGTAGGCATGATTTGGATTTTGGTGCTTGATTATTGATTATTAAACATCTTGGTGCTTGGAATTTAACCAAATGGAGCCGTTGATCGGACTTGAACCGATGACCTACTCCTTCATTTGCACCTCTATTTCACAAGACGCTTATAAGAGGATTAGACTGTATCTTAGGCATGTCCTTACTAGGATTTAGCCCCCTTTGTCAGTCGTTCGGGCGTGTCATGTGATTGACGCCACGGTCTGAACCTGTTGCCAGGTCTTTAACCGTTATTCGGGATTCATAATGACGTTTCCACCAAAATGGGCAAGGTGTATGAAACTCACCATGGAGTTGCTCTACCAACTGAGCTACAACGGCACGAAAAAATATTATAGAAAATTATGAATGACCACTTCTTGTACAAAACGAGCGTAATAGATGTAAGATTTGGCTAAAGCAACTGTCTATTGAAAGAATAGTGATGCTTACACCAATTACCATGGATGTGCTCTACCAGCTGGGCTATATCGGCAAAAAATTACTATTTACCCAACTGTTTGCCCCGTAAACGAGCGTATGCGAGCTCTACGGAGAGCTCTACAACGACAAAATTTGTGAGAAAATAAAAAATTAAATTTCTTTAATTTTATCGGCTAAATCTTTGATTTTTTCATTTTCTGGGTTAGCCTTTTTCAACCTATTTAGACAATTTTGTGCTTCTTTTTTATCCTTTAATATTATACAGATTTCTACTGAAAAGTCAAGGTACCTTGGATTATTAGGCTCTAATTTAACTGCTTGATCTAAATATCTCTTAGCTTTATCCATATTACCCTGATTTTTATATATTTGAGCTAAATCAAAATTACTAAGTGCCATTAAATGTTTTTGCCCATTTTGAAGCTCTTTGTTAACTTTTAAAGTTTTGATAATGAATAAAAATGTTTCAATCGCCTGATCGTAATCCTTTTTTTCTAAGTAAACTTCTCCCAGTCCCTGATATGCTTCTAGATTTTTATTATCTTTGGATATAATATTTAGAAATTTTTTTTCTGCTTCTATAAAATCTTTAGTCTTTATTGAATCAGCAGCTTTTGTCGCTAAAGTATCAATTTCTTCTTTTTTTTCTGCTGGAGATTTTTTTTCGTCATCTTTTTCTCGATATTTATGCTCTAGCTCAATAACCTTAAAATATATCTTCTTTAAAAAGTTTGATGAAATTTTTAATCCTTTTTTTACCCAAGGAGAAACTTTTGTTTTGACTTCGTCTGTTTTACGAATAAATCTTTCAGAAATTATTCTTTTTTTGATTTGAGATTCCCGTTCTTCAATAATTGACGACGTATCTAGACTTTTCAATTCTGGTAACCGTTTAAAAATAATAAAAATTATAACAGCTAAACTAATAATAATAAATGCTATTGGAACAAAATTATATACCATAATTATTTAATTGCATTAATAATATTTACAAATTTTTCAGCTTTTAAACTTGCTCCACCAACTAATACACCTTCTATTAATTTTTTATCAGTAAATGATGTAACATTATCTGAATCGACGCTTCCACCATAAATAATTCTAAAATTATTGTCTACTACTTCTTTTGGATTTAAATCAATTAAGGTCTGCCTTATAACTCGGTGTACATGCTCGGCATCTTCTGGATTTATTGCCTGACCAGATCCAATTACCCAAACTGGTTCGTATGCAACAACCAATTGATCGTTTTCTTCAACATTAATTCCTTGTAAAGCTTTGGTTACCTGGTTGATAATTATAAAATCTGTTTTTTTATCTTCTCGTTCCTCTAGATTTTCACCGACACATACAATTGGCATAATTTTATTTTCTAAGGCTATTCTAGTTTTTTTATGAACCATCTCGTCAGTTTCTCCTAAATATTGCCTTCTTTCTGAATGTCCAATAATAACTAATTCACAACCTAATTCCTTTAGCATGCTTGGAGAAATTTCGCCAGTAAATGCTCCTTCTTCTTCCCAAAAAAGATTTTGTGCTCCTAGCTTGATATTTGAACCGCGAACTGCAGCCGCAACCGGGTAAAGACTTGAATGGGAAGGGCAAATTCCTACTTCAACTTTACTTTTTCTTTTAATTTTCTTTTTCAAACCATTAGCAAGCTTGAGACTTTCTTTGAGCCCTAATTTCATTTTCCAGTTGCCAACGACTAATAGATTATTGTTCATACCCAGTAGTAGTCCCGTAAATAGGACTTATTATATTTATTATTCCAACCTTTATTTTTTTATTCTATGACCCATAATGATATTGAATTTTACGGAATCACTACCGAGCATATTTTATTTAACTAACTTAAATGCACCAAAAATTCCGTAATAGGCTAACGTAACAATAAATGCTGAGATGAGTACACCTATTACAATTAATGGATATGCTTTTCTTGGTTTAATGCCAAATAAAAATGATGCAACCGACCCACTCCAAGCGCCTGTAAAAGGTAGAGGAATAGCAACAAATAATATCAATGCCACTCTCTTATATTTATCATATTTATTTTGAAATCTTCCCACAACACTCTTAAACCACCAATCAAAAAAAATACGTGCTATTTTAAAATGCTTTGATAAAAATTCAGCCAACGGCTTTAAATATAGTACAATAAATAACGCAGGGATAATTGTACCAATAATTGACCAAAATACTGCCGAGACAATTGATAATTTAAACACTCCCAAAGCGATCGGGATAGCTACTCTTGATTCTGCAATTGGTGTCATAGCAATCAGCATTGTAGCAAATTCAGGAGGTATATTTTTGAAAAAATCTAGGTAGTTTTCTATCATATTAAGTTACATAATTATATCACAAAAACACTATTACTCCCAGGTATACGAATTAAAGACCCAATCAACTAAACCCTTAATTTCTTGCCAACGATCTTCTAATGTTTGGCTTCCCAAAATAGCGATTAATATGCTTTGATCAATTTGAGCATTTTTTATTTTGATAATTTGGCAGTAGCCTGATTCATCAATGAAGCCTGTTTTGGATGCAACAATACTATATTGATCTGTGTTAACAAACGAAGACAACAATTTATTTGTCGTAGGTGCATATCTATTAATTCCCTTATTCAATATGGTAAAGTTGTATCCTGGAAGTTGTGTTGCCGTCGTGATTTCTTTTTGTGTAAACGCAACTGCTGCAAGTTTTATTAAATCTATTGCAGTTGATTGGTTGCTCGGATTAAGACCAGTAACTTCCTCAAAGTGAGTATTTAACATTCCTAAATCTCTTGCTTTTTGATTCATTAAATTAACATAATTTTCTTGAGAAATTCCTGTAGACCTCACCAGAGCTGCTGCGGCCTCGTTTGTTGACGATACCAACGTAAGATAAAAGAGGTCTTCTACGTTTACACTCTCGCCAGATAGCAGATATTCTATGCCACCCTTCCTTAGATCACTATCTGTTATTACGACTGATTTATTCCAATCTTGATTTAGATCTAAAAAAACTAAAACAGTCATCAACTTCGTGATGCTTGCTATGGAAAGTATTTGATAAGGATTTTTTTCGAATAAACCTTGCTGACTTTTTTCATCAATTACCATGATACTTTGAGCAGTAGTTTTAATTCCTAAGCTATTATTACTGATTCTTGGAGGACTAGATGAAATTTCTGACACCTTAGGCAATATATTAGGATTGTAATCAAAAAAATCCAAAAACGGCGTGCTTGGTGAGGCAAGTAATGTAAATATTATAATTGTACTGATTAAACCAATAGCCATAACTATATAATTCTATCAACAAATTTGATTATGTTCAATTGACCCTCCTACGTCTGTCGACTTTGGAGGGCGAAATGTGTAGATTAAGTAAGTATTTATATCTCACACTCCAATAATCAATTATGAATTACTTAATTTTTTGACAAAAAGAAGCCGAAAATGTTTCGGCAACATAACTTATGCGGATATTATTTTTCTTCTTCACTTTCTGTTTTTCTCTGCTCTAAAACTTTTTCCATAGTTTTGTTAGAAGAAAGTTTTTCAAAATCTGGTAAATCTGATTGTTGAGTAATACCCAAAAATTTCAAGAAATCAAATGTTATATTGTAAGTAATTGACATTTTTTGTTTATCATTTTTTTCTTCTACTAATCCTCTGATCATTAAATTACGTAAAATTAAGCTGCAATTAACACCTCTGATTTGTTCTAGCTCTGCTTTGGTAATTGGACCGCGATATGCAACAATAGTTAATGCTTCTAATTGAGGTTTAGTTAGGTCTCCTGTAGTTTCGTCTTTAATAAAATCACGTACAAATTTGGCATTGTCTGAAGCTGTTATCATTTGAACTTTTGGACCGATCTTTGCAATCTCAATACCACTTTCTTTTTGGTTATATTCCATAATTAGTTCATCAAGAGCTGTTTTGACCTTTTCTGTATCACTTTTTGTTAATTCAACTAACTTTTTAATTATTAACGGTCGATTAGAAATAAATAGTATACTTTCAATTTTTGCTTTTAATGATGACATATTTATGATTTATTTTTTTTATCACTAGTTTTAATTAATATTATCAATATCACAAAGATAATAATGTAAACAAAACTTAGCAGTAAAAATGTATTAAAGATAATATTATTTCTGGTAAAAATATCTCCTAAATAACTTTGGATAAAGATATAGGGTATTAATCCTAATACAGTAGCAGCAATAAACCCCAAATATTTCATTTTAGAAAACCCCGCCATATAACTAAAAAAATCTGAAGTGGTTAATGGATTGAGGCGAAGTAAAAAAATTGATACTGTACCATATTTTGAGAAAAAATGATCAAACTTGCGACGCAATTTATGCGGTACCTTTTTTTCGATATAATTTCTGCCAAAAGTTCTAGCTATCCAAAAATCAATTGATGCTCCCAGGGCATTTCCTATTAAAGCATAAATTCCTCCCAATAAACCGCCAAACATTGCACCAGCCACTAAATAAAGAATCAATGGTGGAATGGGTGCAAAAATTACTTCTATAGTTATCAATAGCATAAACACAAATGCCGCTAAAAAACCATATGACGATAAATCCTGTATCACAGAAGTAACATCACTTTTTACCAAATGATAAATAATGGTGTGTGATTGAAAAGAATATATTACAAAAATCAGTAATATGGAAATTATTAATGCAATTATTATTTTATGACTTTTAATACTGTCCATATTATTCTATTCTTTCTATTCTCATATCCTCAAACAAATTATCTTGCTCGACATTTATGGTTTTTTGTTTGATTAATTCCAGCAAAGCCAAGAAAGATACAATTACATCTGTTTTATCTTTAGCTGATTTTAATAGTTCACCAAAATTCATATTGGCTTTTTCTAAAATTCTGTTTCTGATTTGTGCAATCTTTTCTTGAATATTGATTGTTTTCCTAATAACATCTTTTGGAAGTTGGGCAATAGATTTGAGGTTGTCTAAAATATTACAAAAAACTTTTATCATTTTTTTAGCAGTTAAAGTTTTTGGTGGATTAAATCCTACCTCTTTGACAGTCAATAATTTTTCACGACTGTAAGAAAATTGTTTTTTTGATATCATTTTTTGAATTACCTTTGATGCTTCTAAATATTCCTTATAAAGCTTGAGCTGACGTTCTAAATCTACAGCTTCTTCCTCTTCTCCCCATTCTAGATATGGCAAAAGTGCTTTTGATTTGATTAATAAAAGCTTGGATGCAACAAGTAAAAAATCAGCTAACTCCCCTGCTGATATTTGATGTTTATCTACAGCTTCGTGTAAGTGCTGTATATATTGATCTGTCACATTAGCTAAAGAAACTTGAGTAATATCAAGTTTTTGGTCTTCAATAAGCTGTAATAATAGGTCTAGCGGACCCTCAAATTGTTCAAGTTTTATTGTATATGTCATGTCTTTTCCGGTAAATATGCGAATTTAATGCGAATCTATCTTTTGTTTACCTTCTGAATTAATTACTCTTTTAATTTTGACAGAATCTCCACGAAAATTTACGATAATTCCTAATTTTAAATTAGTTACCTTCAAGTATCTCTTCATCTGTCTAAAATCTTCCTTGGTTATATACTTTTTACTCTTAACGTCAATTGTCAGTTTATTTTCTACAATAAAATCTATCCTGTTCCCAGTGATTTTCCCACCTGCAAAATCAATTGGTACTTCGATTTCTCTTAAATATTTAATCTTATCCTTCTTAAATGATAATTCTAAGGCATCTGCATATTGTTTTTCCTTCAATTCCTTACCTAAACTATTTTGTATATTATAAAATATTCCATTCAACTTATAACTTAGCTGACGATGGATTAAATCAGCCATAATTCAAATGAATTAGCATAAATTAGCATTTATTAGCATATAATCCGAATATTGTATGGGTTCACATCTTGACTTAATTATATTATGTGTTATCATTACGAAAATGTGTTGAGAATTAAGAAATCATCAAATCTTGTTGAAAGGAGGGTGATTATTATGAGATGGGAAGATTTTGCTAATCTTAAGGACGGACCTGCACTTGTTATCGCAAAAAATGGAACTGACCCCAGAGCTCCGTCTTCCGACGAAAAAACGTTGATCCAGGCAGGCTATCTTTGCAGGCTAGAAACAACTGTTCCTTCTAAATACTGCCCTAATTGCCTGTATAAAGAAGAAAAAGCCATAGAGTGGAAGTCCAAAGGTACAACCAAACTCACATGTCATAAATGTGGCAAACTCGTCGAAACAAAAGAATAAATAACTCCAAGTCTCCTGTCAAAAAGCCGGCCCCAGTTGGGTTGGCTTATTTCTTTTTCTTTTTAGCCTTTTTGACAGGTTTCTTCTTAGTTATCTTCTTCGCTGGCTTTTTCTTAATTGACTTTTTAGTAATCTTTATTTTGACTACTTTTCCGCCAGAGGCGGATCCGCCTTTGGAGGATTTTGGTTTTGTCTGTAATTTATATCCACCAGCTTTGGCAAAACTTTCTAATTTGGCTTCTTCCATTTCTATAAAATCTTTAACCTTCATTCTTACAGAATCAGTAAAACTACCAGCAGAAAAAATTGCATCTTTGGTTTTTAGAAAACTCTTATCTACAATTGTTTCTACTTTATGCAATCCACCAAAAGCAGTTACTGCTCCTGGTTTAACTTTAAATACTTTGACCATCACGTTCTCTTTTGGAATACTGACTTTTTTTGCACCAATCGACTTCTTCAATTTACCTAGATCAATCCTCATAGAAGCTGGCACAATGACAAGTATGTAAGCCTTATCTGCCTTGATTACAAGTGATTTTGCAATATCTTTTAAGTCTTTTTTAAGTGTTTGTGCGGCGTCGTAAGCTGTGTAGACTTTACGATGTACTATTGGTTCATATTTAGCAGATTTTTTTTCTAAATAAGTTGTTACTTTGTTTGGTATTGCCATAATTTTAAATTTTATACTTTTTTTTATTTTTTAAAGGTAAAATTTGTTGTTTTCCAAACAATGTTTTAGCAATTTTTTTGCCTTTTTCCGTTAGCTTAACTTCTTTGATAAACCATTTGTGCGAAGTTCTTATGCCATAACCAGTCATCAGCTCGTGATTGATTAATCTTTCTAAACTTTTGGTAATGATATTTACCTTATCACGTTGTTTAGTTTTTTTGTCGATACCATAAAACTTCAAAAGCCCTCCTCGGTGGATCTTATCTGATTTTGAGGAAAAGACCTGCTTTAAAATATATTTTTGCAAAGCAGATAATTTCATACCCTGTAGTAGTCCCGTAAATTAGATTTATTATTTTTATTAACCATACTCACATCCTTATATTTAATTGATCAATGCTGATATTACTTTTACGGGATCACTACCGGGCAAATATTATTCTTTTTCTAAAGCTAGCTTAATACTGAGTTCATCTAATTGTTCGTCAGTGACTTCGCTTGGTGCGCCAATCACTAAATCCTTTGCGTCTCCACTTTTTGGAAAAGCCATTACCTCGCGTATAGATGGCTCCCCTGCTAAAACCATAATTAATCTATCTAGACCAGGAGCAATTCCGCCATGTGGGGGTACTCCATATTCAAAGGCTTCCAAAAGATGAGCAAATTCTCTTTTCTGTTCTTTGGTAAAACCTATTAGATCAAAAATTTTATCTTGTACTTTTGGATCATGAATTCTAACACTGCCACCACCTACTTCGTAACCATTTAGCACTAAATCGTGCTGATAAGATCTAGCCTTTCCTGGATCTTTATCTAAAAGTGGAATATCTTCTTCTTTAGGTGCAGTAAACATGTGATGTGAAGGTCCCCATTTTTCTCCAGCACCATGAAAAAAATCTTCTTTTGTCTGCTCTTTAAATAATGGAAAATCAACAATCCAAGCAAATGCTAGTTCTTTTAGATCTTTTTTATCTTTTCGTAAATCTGGCTTATCTGATTTATATTTTTCCATAGCTTCTTTATGTGTTATTCGTGGCCATGGCGTTTTGGTAATTTTTCTATCTGGCAGAATCGTTTTGACAAGTTCAGTAAATAATTTTTCTGTTAACTGCAAAATATCTTCTTGGGTAACAAATGACATTTCCATATCTAGTTGATAGAACTCACCTGGTGATCTATCTGCTCGCGCATCTTCGTCTCTAAAGCATGGCGCTATTTGAAAATACTTTTCCATTCCAGCAACCATTAAAAGCTGCTTATATTGTTGTGGTGACTGTGGTAATGCATAAAATTTTCCTGGATGCAATCTTGATGGAACGATAAAATCACGCGCACCTTCTGGAGTAGACTTAGTGAGCATTGGTGTATGTATTTCTAAAAAACCTTCTTTATCTAGCCAGTCACGGATAAACTTGATTATTTTGTGGCGAAGTATTATGTTATTTTTCATACGTTCAGTGCGTAAATCTAAATAACGATACTTCATTCTTGTTTCTTCGTTAACAGCTATTGTGTCTTTATCAAGTTCAAATGGTGGAGTTTTGCTTTCTGTTAAAATTTCTAGTTTTGTGGCGTTCATTTCTACTGTACCAGTAGCAATATTTTTGTTAACCATTGATGCTGGCCGCTCCTTTATTTCACCTGTAAGTTTGATACAAAATTCTGGTCTTAATTTTTCTGCTAGCTTATATAGATCTTTATCTTTTGGTTCAAAAACAACCTGCAAAAGCCCAGAGCGGTCTCGCAGGTCAATAAAAATAATTTTACCGTGGTCTCTTCTTGAATGTACCCACCCAAATAATTCTACGGTTTTTCCTCCATGGTTTGGTGTGTCTAAAATAATGATTCTTGACATAAAAAAACAACTTTTTACTATTGTTTAGATAAGTTGATTATAGGATATTTTATGCTTTTGGGCAAGACCCGTATAAAACAAAAAGTTTTAAAATTAACTAAATTTTCTCTATATTTTCTCATCAAAGGACTAACATTCGTTTTTTAAAATTGACTTTTGTTTTTTTACGGGTTAATAGTTTGAGCAATGAATTCCTTTGATTTTATTTGTGAATCTAAGTGAAATTTAGTGAATTCTGTGATAAGTTTTTCGAGTTCTATTGATAGCTTAGAATCGATTTTTATTTTGATTAATTTTTGTGGATTTTCTAAAATTACCATTCTTAATACTTTGATTGCATCATCTGAAATTTTAATAATTCTATCTGATTTTGTGGGTAAACATTTACTGCAGGCTATGCTACCTTTCCTAGGATAAAAATAATTTTCATTAGATTCAATCTTTTTTTTGCAATATAGGCAATTATAAAGTTGTAGAGAGTACCCTAAAATATTTAAAAACCTGATTGTAAAAAAATTTGATAGATTTTTTAGCTGTATTATATCTAATCTATTATCATTTAAAGCTTCTAAATTCTCAACAAGCAAATTAAAAATTTTTTCATCTGGATGATAGACGTGAGTTGATTTATCAACAAGTTCTAAAAAATTATAGGCAATGGCGATTTTTTCAAAATTATTTTTGATATCTTGATAATAATGCAAAATTTGGCTTGAAGCTAGGCGATCAAAAGTTTTCCCTTTGGCGATCAGTAAATTTACAATTGAAAAATTCTGCAGATGAGGAGTAAGTTTACTCTGTATTTTTTTACCTCCCTTCACCATTAAAATGACTTTACCATAATTTTGTGTGTAAACATAGAAAAGACGATCAGCGTTTATGTAATCGTTTTCGCGAAGTATAATTGCTTGTGTTTTGTAAGTTGACATGTTATATATGTTATGATAATATATTATATCGTTCTTAACAACTAGACAAACTCACTACAAGGGGGGGGGGTGAAAAAGTGATACCGATGATTGCTGCACGTGCGTGTATAATAACATTGGATGGAAAATTACTACTCATCCAAAGGTCAACAAAAAGCGGCTTCGGTGGAGAACGTTGGGAGCTTCCTGGAGGAAAGTTGGATTCAGTCATAATGATCGAAAAATCCGACCCAGGACTGCAAATAGCATTCGATCAAAAAATGGTTCTGCAAGAACTCCTGAGAGAAATTCGGGAAGAAACAAAACTTCAACTACAAAACGGGTTCTTTTACGCTCAATCCATTCACCGTATTCCAGAAAAAGATTCTCCCTACTTTGATTTCCTCCATATTCAGCTCTACTATGTCTTCACTATTGGGCTTCCACATTCACAGGTCAACATAACCCTATCAAGCGAGCATCAGGCTAGAATATGGATAGATCATCATAACGACTTAGAAGGAAAAGAGTTTATGCCCAAACACGAGGATATCATCAGAGCTGTCCTCAAAAACACTACCGATGTCTTCTCAAACAACTGAGCGGCAAATCGTATTTAAAAAGGCCAGTTACTCCCCGTAGCTGGCCTTTTCTCATTGAACATCAATTATGTTTATCTAAATATGTTTGAAGTATCAACATGGCTGCGACTGCATCGTCATCTTTGGTCTTTTGATTTTGACTGCGCAACAACCCTCCTGCCATTTTAGAAGTCATTCTTTCATCTTCTGTCACAACTTTGATAGGAAAGTTCTTTTGTAAAAGTTTGATAAATTTTATTACTTTTTGAATTTGTTCGTTCTGCAAATCTTTTTTTAATGGAGCTTTAGATAATGGCAAACCCACAACTACTTTTTCAATGTTATCTTTTTGACATAACTGCTTAATTTCTGCAGCTAAATTTTTATCTCCAGTATTTTGTATAATAGAAAGAGGCATAGCTAATTTGTGTTTATCATCAGATATTGCTAAGCCTACTTTTCGATCTCCATAGTCTATTCCTAATATTGGCATATATTTTTGTTAAATCATAAATCTCAAGCACCAAATTCCAAATCGTGCCGGAGGCAGATCCCTGCCTGTGGCAGGCAGGCGCCTCTGGCGGACAAATTATAAATTCTAATAATCAACCAGTAAAG
>JAHIRB010000034.1 GCA_018818885.1 Patescibacteria group bacterium
AGATATATTCAATCAAAAAATGACTGAGTGGCTAGTTTGGTATAATACAAAACGATTCCACTGGGGCCTTAATCTAGAGACCCCTGTGGATTATTTATTAAAAAATAACTATGTGTCCAATATGTGCTGGACTAATACACTGCTTTGTAAAACTTGCCAAAAATTGGTAAAATAGTTATAACTAATCCTTGTTATTTATGGGGGAATATATCAAAAGAGCAAGTCTCATATTATTTGCAGCTGTTTTTATAACTGCTGTTTTTTTGTTTTTACATGTAGAAATTTTAAAAGCGCAAGATTCCATTAATACAACAGCGTTTTGTCAAGATAGCGATGGTGGAATAAATGAGTATGTTATAGGTACGTTAACTTATAATTCCGGTTTGGTAGGAGAGCCAGACCAAGTTCGCACAGATTATTGTTTAGGTGGAAATGTTATTGAATATTATTGTGATACACCTCTAGCAGGAGGGGTGCTTTATAACTCGGCTAGTATGTCGTGTCCTAGTGGGCATACATGTATTGCTGGTGCATGTGTAGCATCCCCAGATACTTTTTCAGTTGATTTTAATTCATTACCTCCTAATCCAATATCAGGACAATATAATTTATGTGTACATACAACTCAGCCAGCAGATTCAGTTAGCTTTTTCATAAATGAAACTATGGGTCAGGCAAACAGTATCACAACATCAAATAATCAAGACTGGTGTTATTTGTGGAATACAGTCGACGGTAATTATCCAGATGGCAATTATACAATTAGAGCTGTAGCTAGCCAAGTTTTAGAAGATGTAGCTACTCTTCCAATAACACGCGAAGTAAATAATACTGTTATTCCACCAGATGATGTCGGTACAATCACAGATGGAGGTGGTACTAATACAACTTTAGAGTATATTATTAACGTAAATAAACCAAAAGGATGCGTAGAAGATTACCGAAGAAATATCACTTGTTCTGGTGCCGCAAGTTTTTTTGCTAATAGTACAAAGAGTCTAAATTCTTTAAAAATTTTATTTGATAATTTAAATACTCCTGGACCGCCAGATTATTCTTACAAAGCTGTTAGCTCAAATAATTATGATTGGTCAATATCTAATTTAGATACAAATGAATTATTAAATGCTAATTACAGATATTATGCGCAAGGTACAGGGCAAGGAGAGCAAAGGCTGAGTACAAACAGTATAGATATAAATTTTTCTAATCCAATTTATTTTTATTTCGACCCACAACCACCAGAACTTGCTAAAGGAGAAATATATTTGTACCTGCATACTAGTCAGCCAGTGGCAAGGATCCAACTTGAAATTACTGGAGCAGGTAAAAATAATACAGATTTTGTAACTACACAACAAGCTATTGAAGATTTTGATGATATTTTAACTTGGAAGTATTTATTTAACACGTCAGCAATAGAAGATAATATATATCAAATCAAAGCGATTGCTTACGACAACAAAGACAATATAGTCGCAGAAAGCAATTTTCACACAATACTTATCCAAAATCAAAGTGGTATTAGCTGTAAGGATTCAGATAACGGTGAAAATTACTACGTGGAAGGAACAACTACGTGGGGGCCTATAGTGGACGAAATGTTAGAAGCAACAGACTATTGTGAAAATGACGGTAAAACACTCATTGAGCATTATTGTAGCTATAATTCAGAAATAGAAGGTTATTTTTCATATGAGGTCAGATACAGCTGTCCTCTAAGATGCCAGCAAGGTATATGTACTTATGATGCAGAAACAAATCATATCTACTTTTATTCCCAAGTACCTAAAGAAGTTTCTGGACAATTGTATTTTTATACGCGAACACTGTGGCCGGTTTCTAATGTGCAATATAAAATCAGTAGTGAAGATTTAGAATTTGAATCTATAATTGATGGCATACAAGTGTCTATTGAAACTACAGCAGATCAACTAACTTGGAGTTATTATTTTGACAGTACCCCAGTAGATAATGGAATTTATACAATCTCTGCACAATCTTTTGATAATGAGGGAAATATGCTAGCTGAAACAGATGGGGTAGGATTTGAAATATTCAATGAAGAAATAATCCCAGAACAAGAAGAAGAGCCCATAATAGAAGAACCAATCGTCGAAGAACCCATAGAAGAAGTACCAATTCAAGAAATATCGCAAGAGCCAGAGGAGGAAGTAACATTAGATGAGCCACCAGACACAGGAGGAGCCATTGAACCCGTTATAGTGGAAATTGATCTAACGCAATTGTGTCAAAACGAAGAAATAACTGACATTAAGTATTGTGAGGATCAAATGAGAATGGAAGGGCTACCAAAAGAATGTCAAAAATTAAGTATTTCTAATCA
The DNA here is from genome assembly GCA_018818885.1 of Patescibacteria group bacterium. GTDB lineage: Bacteria > Patescibacteriota > Patescibacteriia > Buchananbacterales > SURF-54 > JAHIRB01. Next base: position 2,348 of record JAHIRB010000034.1, read on the forward strand.
GCAATCTTGCGAAGAATATTTAAACCAACGATACATAAAGCCACAGTGTCAAGAAACAGGCATTACAGATGCTGATGTATGCTTAAGCTATATAGAACGTAAATATTTAAGTGATGTGAAATGTCTGGATGTTGAAGACGACGTGTGTAAAGAAATTGTCAAAACAGAATTCTCCGGTTTAATTGTTGAAAGAGAAACAAAACTTGATAGTTTACGTAAAATTATACCTACAGACAAAGATTGTCCAGAAGGAGTGGTTTGTGATTTTATAAAACCAGATATCGGAGACGTGCAGGATCTCGCGTCAATCATTATTGAAGATGTTTCCAAAATTACGCTAACACGTGCAACAGATCAGGTTTTCATCACTCAGCAAAAACAAATAATTTCTACTGCCCCAGCTGTAATAAATTTAGATTCAGATCAAGACGGTATTTCAGATGAAATTGAGCAACGTTTAGGCACAGATCCTAATTTGTCAGATAGCGATAATGATGGCGTAACAGATAGACAGGAAATTTTAGATGGTTCTAACCCACTAGGCGAAGGAGAAAAAGAAACTGTATTAGCGCCAGTTGAAACGGCATTAATTAATCAGGCTAAGTTTGAGCATCCAAAAACTGCAGGTGCACAAAACGATGAATATAAAGTTGAAGAAGTTGTTCATACACAAGAAAGTGTTAGCCCCACGCTAAAAGGAACTGCAGAACCAGATAAAATTGTGACAATATATATTTATTCTGATTTACCTTTGATGATCACAACTAGAACAAACGAATATGGTAATTGGGAATACACACTACAGAATTCTTTAATTGATGGCGATCACGAGGTTTACGTTGTCTTAAATGATAACACCGGAAAAGTTGCCTATAAAAGTTCCCCATTGAGTTTTTTGGTAAGAGAAGCAAAGGCAGTTTCAGTACAAGACTATATTAAAACTGGTGAACAAAAAGAAGCAGACGAAGCAATAACAATTTATCTAATTAGTGTAATCATATTCATTTTTAGTGGCTTAGTTTTATTTTTAGCTTATTTTATCCAAAGAAAAAAATTAAAAGAAATAGATGAAGATACTACCCAACTTTAAAAACATTTTTACCAAAGAAGTATCTCAAATTATATATGGAGTACTTCTAATTTTTATTATTCCTAGTTTGATCGTTTTTAACACGGTATATATTATTGGAAAATATAATCAAAATATTGATATTTCTTTGCAAAAACAAGCACTAAGTATTGGTAGAATTGTTTATGCAGAAATGAAATCAGAACTAAACAATCCTGATGCATGGCAGCAAAAAATAGAAAATATCTACAATCAAAGCCAAACACTCTTAGAGTTAGAAATATTAGTTCCGAATCAAGATAGCTACATAATCGTGGCATCTTCTAACAAAGAAAAAATCGGAAAATCGCTTGATTCAAACTACTACCGCTTATCATGGCAGATGTTAGAAAACGATGCTCTAGCCACGGCTGCAGAACAGCTCACCATGGAGGATAAAGAATCTTTAGACGTACAAATGACAAATGAACGTTTTTGGCTGGTAGCTATGCCAATGAGAGATCAATTCGGTAACAAAGCTGCACTTCTTAGCATAAAAATTTCTTCCGAAATTGTAGATAGTGCAACAAGCGCTAGCAGAAATGCATCTTTATATCTTTTAGCTTTAACAACACTAATAGTCATATTATTCTTATTTATTGCCACTAGGCTTTGGGATTACGCACTTTTGTATCAAAAGATAAAAGAAGTCGATACCATGAAAGATGAATTTATTTCTATGGCATCACATGAATTACGCACGCCTCTAACTGCTATTCGTGGATACATATCCATGGTTATGGAAGGTAGTATGGGTCCGGTCAACGAAAAAGTAATGCAGGGATTAAAAAGAGTAAAAGCATCTTCCGAACGATTACACAGCCTTGTAGAGGATTTACTTAATGTTTCACGCATTGAACAAAATAGAATTGAATTCTCGCCTCAAAAAATCAATCCAACATCTGTGATACAAGCTGTGGTAGAAGAACTTAGCTTAAAAGCTAAAAGAAAAAATTTAAAACTATTGCACATTAAACAACAGAATTTACCAAATATTTATATAGATAAAGATAAGCTCCATCAGATCTTGATAAACATAATCGGGAATTCAATTAAATATACTCTAAAAGGTAAGATCGAAATTACCACAGAAAGTAAAGGAGGGTCGTTAACCATAAGAGTCAAAGATACTGGTATCGGCATGAACACAGAACAAAAAAAACGCTTGTTCGAAAAATTTTATCGAGTTAAAGACGAAAGAACTAAAAAAGTTCCTGGTACAGGGCTTGGGTTATGGGTCACCAAACAATTAATTGAACTACAAAAAGGAAAAATAATGGTAGATAGCATTGAAAACGTAGGTACCCAAGTATCAATAAGCTTTCCAGTCCTGAAAAAATAAGGTAAAATTAATTTAATATGGCAACAAATAGGTCAAAAAAATTCATTCTTTGGTTTAACGAACTTGGTATCAAAGACGTGCCACTGGTTGGTGGTAAAAACGCTTCTTTAGGAGAGATGTATCGAAACCTTTCAAAAAGTGGTATTAATTTTGCCAATGGGTATGCAGTATCAGCATATTCTTATTTTTATCTACTCGAAAAAGCAAAAATTAAGAAAAAAATAAAAGAAGCTCTATCTGGTTTGAACACTCACGACGTACAAAACTTAGCAGAACGCGGAAAGAAGGTAAGAGAAATTATCCTAAATGCAGAACTACCAAATGATCTTGAAACAGAAATAGTCAAAGCTTATAAAAAATTAGAATCTGAATATGGCAAAAATGTCGATGTAGCAGTAAGATCATCAGCAACAGCAGAAGATTTGCCAGACGCTTCTTTTGCAGGACAGCAAGAAACATATCTTAACATCAGAGGAGAAAAAGCACTACTGCATGCTTGCCGTAAGTGTTTTGCATCGCTATTTACCAATCGTGCAATTTCGTATCGTCAAGATAAAGGATTTGGACATTTTAAAGTTGGGCTTTCCATTGGTGTACAAAAAATGGTGAGAACTGATCTAGCATCATCTGGTGTCATGTTTTCAATAGATACAGAAACTGGTTTTAAAAACGCAGTGCTAATTGATGGTTCGTGGGGTTTAGGAGAAAATGTTGTACAAGGCAAAGTTAATCCAGATGAATGGTATGTTTTTAAAAATACTTTAGAGCAAGACTATAAACCTATAATTTCTAAAAAGTTGGGTACTAAAAAAATAAAAATGATTTATGCCAAAGGCAAAAATTCTACAAAAGATATCCCAACAACAAAAACAGAACGTCAAACTTATTGTCTTAGCGATAAAGAGATTTTGACATTGGCTAAATGGGCAGTCATTATAGAAAATCATTACAAAAAACCCATGGATATGGAATGGGCAAAAGACGGACAGACAAATAAACTTTATATTGTTCAGGCCAGGCCAGAAACTATCCACACTGCTAAAGTAATAGCAGTATTGGAAGAATACAGATTATTAGAAAAAGGTAAAAAATTAGTTAGCGGTGTGCCGGTTGGCCAAAAGATTGGTGCTGGGATTGCACACATAATTCGCAATTCATCAAACATTAAAGATTTTAAACCAGGTGAAGTTTTAGTTACTAATATGACAGATCCAGATTGGGAACCAATAATGAAAATCGCACAAGCCATTGTCACCAATCAAGGTGGTAGAACGTGTCATGCAGCTATTGTTTCTCGCGAACTTGGTATTCCTTGCATAGTTGGTTGCGGTGATGCCACTCAAAAAATCAAAACAGGCAATAAAGTAACAGTTTCGTGTGCCGAGGGGGATAGTGGGCATGTCTACAATGGTATTTTAGAATTTAAAATAAAAAAAACAAATCTTAAAAATCTTAAAAGACCCAAAACAAATATAATGATGAATATTGGCGCTCCAGATATTGCTTTCCAGTCATCGTTTATCCCAAACGATGGAGTTGGATTAGCTCGTCTTGAATTTATCATTAACAACCACATCCAAGTTCACCCATTAGCGTTATTAAATTTTTCAAAACTTAAAGATCACTCTGCCAAGCAGAAAATTGCTAAACTGACTGTTGGCTATACCAATAAAGCTCAATATTTTGTTGATAAATTAGCAGAAGGCATTGGCCAAATTGGAGCAGCATTTTATCCTGGTGACGTGATTGTTCGAATGTCAGATTTTAAATCAAACGAATATGCCGGTTTGATCGGTGGTAAACAATTTGAACCAGTTGAAGAAAATCCAATGATTGGGTGGCGTGGGGCTTCACGTTATTATAGCGAAAAATATAAACCCGCTTTTGCGCTAGAATGCAAAGCGATGAAAAAAGCGCGCGAAGTTTTTGGGCTGAAGAATATTAAAGCCATGGTACCATTTTGTCGTACTGTAGAAGAAGGTAAAGCTGTGTTAAAGGTAATGAAAGAAAACGGTTTGCAAAGAAAAAAGGATGGTTTGGAAATCTATGTAATGGTAGAAATTCCCTCTAACGTAATTTTAGCCGATGAGTTTGCTAAAATATTTGACGGCTTTTCCATTGGTTCTAACGATCTAACGCAATTGATCTTGGGTCTAGACAGGGATTCTGCATTGGTTTCCCATGTCTACGACGAGAGGAATGCCGCAGTCAAGAAGCTGGTAGCAGATGCCATTGCTGCAGCAAAAAAGAACAAAATAAAAATCGGTATCTGCGGTCAAGCACCTTCTGATTTTCCAGATTTTACTGCCTTTTTGGTTGAGCAAGGTATTGATAGCGTATCTATTACTCCAGACACAGTTGTAAAAACAACATTGCAAGTTTTAAATAAAGAAAAACAGATGAAAGGTAGAAGGAAAAAATAATTTGTAAATTTATCAATAATATATTATGTAGGCGACATTCGCTAATGTCGCCTTTATAATTGACTTTGCCGTATTCTTGTCATCCCGAGCTTGTCGAGGGATCTCACATCAAACTATATTGAATGATGTGTGATCTCTCCGCTTGCGTGAATAAAACATTATATCGGTCGAGATGACAAGGGAGTGTTCTGAGTGGTTTAATGTCGCCTTCTGTGCGTATATGTTATAATTTTATTATGATCAATTTCTTACATACTTATACCCCAGATCCAGTTTTGATATCAATAGGACCAGTTAATATATTTTGGTATTCTTTTTTGATAATCACAGCAGTGATTTTAGCACTTGTTGTGGTTAGTCAACTTGGCAAGAAATACCAAATCAAAACTGATCAAATAATTGATATTGGTTTTTACACAATCATTTTTGGTATTTTGGGCGCTCGGTTATTTTATGTTTTATTAGAAATTGATTATTATTTTTTCCACCCTTTGGATATTTTTAAAGTCTGGCAGGGAGGCTTGGCAATTCACGGAGCAATTATAGCTGGAATAATTGTTGTTTACATATATGCAAAGAAGAACAAGCAAAGTTTTTGGTTGTGGTTAGATATTTCAGCACCTGCTGTTGCGTTGGGGCAAGCAATAGGCAGATGGGGTAATTATTTTAACCAAGAGTTGTATGGTAAACCAACAGAACTAGCATGGGGTATTTCCATTGCGTTAAAAAATAGAATGGTTCTGTACCTGCAATATGAATATTTTCATCCAACTTTTTTGTATGAATCTATTTTAGATTTGTTTATTTTTTTCACTCTAATTATCTTGCACAAGCGAGGCAAATCCAAACAAGGATATATATTTTTGATTTATCTTGTTCTATATTCTGTCGTAAGATTTTTAATGGAGTTTTTAAGAATAGATCCGGCAGTTAGTTTAGTTGGATTACGCTGGGCGCAGATAGTCAGCATACTAATTATACTGATTTCGCTGGTGGTTATATATAAGCATAAATTATTGCCTGTGAAAAAGTAGTTTTACATTATTACATAAAATCGATATAATATATTTATGGAAATAAGAATGAAAAAAACCCTTCAAGCGTACATAATATCAGTAACCAGTTTTTTGTTATTATTTACTATTAAAGTATTGCCGGTTTTTGCCACTGCTTTAGAAAATCCTTTAACAACTAACGATCCAAGAGTAATAATAGGATATATCATTAATGCAATATTAGGCATTGTTGGTTCGTTAGCATTATTAATGTTTATATATGGTGGTGTAATATGGTTGATATCTCAAGGAAATGAGCAAAAAGTAGAACAAGGAAAGAAGTTGATAGTCTGGTCAGCAATGGGTTTGATAGTTATTTTTACTAGCTATGCGCTAGTTATATTTGTTTTGAGAGCAGTTCGTGCTCCGGGTAGTACGGGACAGACAACAGATGCTAGCGCAGGAGTAGATACAGATTGATAAGTTATATAAATTAATAAACAGTTAAATAATATTACCACCATGAATAATGGTGGGTTTTTCTTGACAAAAATAGTAAAATATGCTATTATATTCAATCACAGTCTGATTTATTATTAGATTGTTGATGAAGTACTTTGACAACTCGTTTCCACGGCTATTTTAGCCGTTTTTTTTAGGAAAGGAAGAAAAGAATGATTTCTTAGGATAAAGAAAACAAGGTGAACGAAATAAGCCAAAATGGCTTGAGAAAGGTAGGGATAAGAAATGGATAAATGGAAAAAGTGGTTCTGGATGATTGTTGCATCGGTGTTTGTATACGTTGGAGGCGCTTGGTTGCTTCCTAAGTACGTGGAGTCGTTTTCGTGGCTCCGTACAACAATCGTCGTTTTGACGATATTTCCGCTTATTCCCATTGTGCTCTGGAAAGGACTAACAAACAAACTCAAACTTTCCTGGTGGTTATGGGAAGAAATGAAGTTGTGGAGCGGTGAAGCTGAGCTAATCGTCCCACATATCATGATACTCGGTCTTTTCGAGCTTTATGAGGTTCCGGCAAAACAGGAATTGATCTTGCGAAGAACCTTTGGTTCGGATTACAACAAGAAAATTAAGATTCAAAACTGGCAAGGAGTAGTATATGAAACCAGAAAAGGTTTCAGACGCTTGTTTCCGGGATGGAATATTGTGATATTCCCGAAGATCGTTTGGGCCAATGAAGGCTGGGTTGATTGTCGTCAAAATAGCAATGACTTCAAACAGGCGACTTTCAATACTGATACCAATCCCGTCACTATCGATACGACAGTGGTTTGGGAGCCAGACGACCCAGTAGCATTTGCTGTTCAGGTCAAATCTAATCCAGTAAAGATCATTTTGGAGGCACTTTACCCCGCCATTAATTATGTAACACAGGGCTGGAAGGATCTCGAGCTCTATAAGATGAAGAAAGCCACACTGATGCGAGAAATCGCTGATTTAGCTTCTCATATCATGAATGGTGATATGAGCTATAGTGGCGATAAGGTCAATGATCTCTTGGAGCTCAAAACTTTGCGTGGTTTTGGTATGCGTGGTGCGATTCGTTTGGAAAATGTTCGGTTAATGCATGAAATTGAGCAGGCAAAGGCTTCAGTTGAAACTGAAAAGCTAACTGCGGAATCAGCTGGTCATCTTGCAGAGCAGATCGAGAAAATTCGGAAATCAGCCGGATTACCAGACAAACATTGGTCAAATGTTGTGATTCCTGCCTTAACAATGATGTTGGCAGGAAAAGCATCAACAAAATTTCCTGGTATCGGGGTCAGTGTCGATCTTGGCCAAGTGTCCAGGCCTCAAGGCAAGGGTGGTTCAGAAAAGAAAAGCGAAGGAGGAGATAAGGAATGATTAAAACGAGTGCCTCACTAGTTGCAGTGGCGTTTATACTGCTGCTCGGATGGAAAGCCTTTTGGTTTACCAACTCGCATACTTCCGGCGTTGTCGATAGGATTACGCCGGACTTTGTAAAAGAAGTTGTAGCTGGTGAAAAAGACCAAAGTCAAGAAGGGGAAAAACCTTCGGAATCCCAACCTGCCGATGAATACGAACGTTTGCTTATCGCTCTTACAAAGAGCGAAAAGAACGGCGCGGCATTGGCACGCAAATGGGCTACTCTTTCCAGCTGGAAAGAAGCCGAAGTCGTAATTCCCGAGCATGAAAAAGCACGGGGCATCATCGCAACAGCAGTTGTGCATTTCAACGAAAAGAGCGATGAGGTCTATAAAGACATTTTGTATCCAGAAGGCCTTACGCCAGGTAATGTGATCGAGATATGCGATGCCCAAGTGCTCAAGTATCTTGATCTTCCGAACTACGTTCCGTTTAGAAGGCTGATGCCCGATGCTTACGGTGTCGGATTTCAGTACGACTATGGTATCGTGCTTCGCAAGCACATGCAACTGTTGGACAAGCGAGAGGAAATTAAGCTTGCCGCGAATACGCCACGTTTGGAAAGAAATGTACCTCGGATTCTAGAAGACGAGATTACAGTTTACGGATCCTGGGTACCTTCAGACATCATAGTCGAAGTCGGAGAAACATATGAATTTGGCTATTTCGATACCAAGGATGAAATTGCCAAGTTAAGGATACGTTCAGGCGAAGGGCAACCCGTTAAGCCACATTGGGTGCAGCTTTGGTCAAATAACAAATATTGCGCCCGGGTTCGCTTTCGAGGATCAAATCCTCTCAAGCATCAACTTCTGGTAAAATACTTCGGGGAACCGAAGCAATTGCAAATAAAGAGAATCGCTGTTGACTAAGAAAAGGAGAAGACGACCATGGGAGAAAGATTAATTACAGGCGAAAGCCCAGACGACGAAACCATCGATGCCGAATTTGAGATCATCGAAGATGAAGAATTGGCTGATACACAAGCCAGAGATCACAACGGCACCGACGAACCGCAGATTGTGGGCAATGAGACTCAGCAAGCACGGTCTGACGCCGATGAACCTTTGGAACCGGTTCAAGAAGACTCAATACCCGATGGCGAATTCGAAGCCCCGCTGATTGCACGGATATTCCAGTTCGTTCGGAATTTCCAGTTCAACTGGAGATATGTTGCATATATTGGCGGACCAATCGTGGCCATCGTCGTACTGATAACCTGCCTTCTCGTATTCACGGGGGGAAAGGAAAAACCAGACCATATGGCTGAAATGACCAAAAAGCTCGACGCAATGTCGAAACAAATCGCCGATCTGACTAAGTCGGGCGAAAAGGTTGATCAGCTTTCAACAAGGGTCAACCAGATCGAAAATACGCCGGCGGCAACATCATTCCAGCCCACCGGCACCCGCTATGTTGAAAGCTTGTACGAGGGTATTCCACTTTCAGCGAAAGTCGAGCATGCCCTGCTGGCATATCGGCACGACGTCGAGGGGCCGGCAAATAGAGCCCGAGCAGGTGGCTTGATCCGAAACGCAAGGGATCCTCAAAGTCGCCTACAGTATCTTCAAGGGGAGATCGACAGGATAAAACTTCTACCTGTAAGCGAAAGGGCGTCCGCACTTTCCAAGTTGCGGTTGCAGATAGAAGCCATCAAGAAAGAACAGCAAATAACTTCCCACATGAAAGAGTGGTCTGCGACGTTGTTTGCAGAGGAGATCGAAAAGATCGAAGAACGCTTCGATCAGATAAGCACCCAATAACCGTAACCTACGGTGAGGGGCGAGTAGTAAAACAAAGAGCGTAAGGTCAAAATGACTTACGCTCTTCTTTTTTTCCTTCAATTTTGAAGTATTTATTTTTTGACGTCTTTAAGTGTAAAGGTTTGCAGAATTGATTCAAATTCTTCACCGCATTTATCAAAATCATTACCAGTTGAATCTAAAAGGAAAATATAATCTATTGTTTGATTATTTTTGCCGAAGTTTTGAGTGATATCAAAAATTACAACTTTTTTTTGTGGCACACCACTTTCATCAGAATAGGTAGAATCTTGTGCTTGGTGAGCACCATACATTTTTAATTTTTGTTCCGATAGAGTCAGACCGGTTAGATCTACCTCTGTTATGCCTGGATAAATCAGACAATTTGGACTGGAGAGAAGTATTAGTTTTTCCACATCCTTTCCCCACCTGTTAGAATCATAACTAAAAGATACTAACTTATTCACATCATTGGTAATGTGGGTAATAGAAGTTTGGCTTGAAGCAAAAGTAGTAACATAGCCGTAAGACATAATAGCTCCAATAATAATGCCGAAAATGGTACCCACAATTGCTCCTAAAGTAAATTGTATATGTTTTTGCATTTGGGGATTTTTGATTAATTCAATATTTTTCATATCATTATTATATCATAAATTAAAAAACTGGTTAATACCCAGTTTTTTAGTATGAATTTTTTTTCGTACCAAAGCGGAAGGGACAGGATTTTCCGCCTACGGCGGATCCGCCTCTGGCGGAGAACTTATCTTCAGTATAAAAACGGAAGGGGGGAGATTCGAACTCCCGATACCTTGCGGTATGCACGCTTTCCAAGCGTGTGCACTAGACCACTATGCGACCCTTCCGCACTGGTACGGATTTATGATATAAAGCATTGTAACAAAATAAAACGTATTTGACAAAAAATATTTTATATGTTAATATATATATAGAATAGTTGGACGCAAAACTTGCGTCTTTTTTATTATTAAATATATAAATATGCTAAAAATCTATAAAAAATTGTTGTGTCTGGCTATGTGCTGGTCAATATTAGTCCCACTGACGCCGACTGCAATTTCTGCTGAGTGTAGTGATTTTGACAGTGACGGCTTAACAGACTGTGAAGAAACAAGCATTCATCACACAGATCCTTACGTAGCTGATTCAGATGGGGATGGTTATTTAGATGGAGAGGAAGTTGAAAATAAATATTCACCACTTGCTAATCATAGTACCAAGCTTGTTGATTTAGACACAGACGAAGATGGCCTAAACGATGATTGGGAAATACGCCTTGGCTCTGACCTAATGAATCCAGATACTGATGGGGATGGATATAAAGATGGAGACGAACTTGATAACAGTTATTCTCCAACAAATCCTCAAGCCATATTAGGTGAGAAAAAAATTGAAGTAAACGCAGATCTTCAGTCCTTAACCTATTATTTTAACGACATTGCTTTGGATGATTTTTTGATCTCTACCGGTAGACCAAACACCCCAACACCCATGGGAGAGTTTAAAGTTTTAGCAAAAGTACCTTCCAAGAATTATGGTGGACCAGGATATAGTTTTTCTTTTCCAAATACATTGTGGAATTTACACTTTACAACAGATTATTGGCGTTACTACATCCACGGAGCATATTGGCATAAAAATTTTGGGCAACAAATGAGTTCTGGATGTGTCAATGTCCACTACGACAACATGGAGAACTTATATAATTTTGCTGATATAGGTACTAAGATACTGATTTTTGATAGTACAAATATCGCTAAACTGTTATAATTAGCATATTATGAGCGTGTTATTAATGTCACTTATAAGTGCGTTTGTTGTATCACTTATATCAATTACCGGGATTGTCTTGTTTGCGTTAACGGATAAATTTGTACAAAAGATTCTTTTACTTTTAGTTAGTTTTTCAACAGGAGCACTTATTGGTGGTGCTTTTTTTCATTTGTTACCCGAAGCCTTAGAAACAAGCGAAAATGTAATATTAATTTTTGGTTTTGTTTTAGTAGGTTTTAGTGTATTTTTTATTTTAGAAAGATTACTTAGATGGCACCACTGTCACGACATGGAATGTACGACACGACAGCATTTAGGACAATTAAATTTAATTGGTGATGCTGTACATAATATTTTGGATGGTATAATAATTTTTTCAACATTTTCTGTTAGTCCAGCGCTTGGGATTCCAGTAACACTTTCTATAATTTTTCATGAACTGCCTCAAGAAGTAAGTGATTTTGGAGTGCTACTTTATTCTGGTTTTAGTAAAACAAAAGCCTTACTCTATAATTTTTTAGTAGCTTTGGGTACAGTTTTAGGAGTTTTGATAGGAGTAGTGCTTTTAAAACATTTTGAAAACATCAATTTATTTTTTCTACCATTTGCTGCAGGTGTGTTTATCTATATCGCTGCATCAGATTTGATTCCTGAAATGCACAAAGAAGTTAAATTTAGTAAGTCCATGGTTTCATTTGCGATTTTTATTATTGCTTTACTATTTATGCTTGGTCTGAAGTTGATAGCAGAATAAGAAAGGATTAAAAAAACGCTATTTAAAGTAGCGCTTTTTTTATTGAAAAAATGTTTATGCCCCGTACATTTTAGAAAGTCCCATCAAATCAATAACAATAGGTATTAATTGTTCACCTTTAATAGAGCCCATTCTCCCCTTGGCACATTCGCGTTCGGAAAAAGCATTTAAATCGTCAGTTCTTACCCCGTGTCCCTTAATAGTAAGTGGCACAGGATCCGCAGTATGGATTTTAAGTTCAGAACAAGTAGTATGGTCACAGGTCAAAACTACTAAGAAATCATTTTCTTTTGCAAGTGGTGATATTGCTTTGTCAATTTTTTCAATATATTTTATTTCTCCTTCATAATCACAATCTTCAGAAAGAGTGTCCGCACCCTTAAAGTGAATAAAGACAATATCATGATTTTTGATTAATTCCATTGCTTTTCCTACTTTAAAATTGATTTTTGAATCAGGTAGTCCCGTGATGCCTTCGGTTTTTTCGAATTCAAAAACATCTAAGCCAAAGACTTTGGCAATACCTTGATACATTGGTCCGCCAGCAACAAACGCGGCATTAACATTAAATTTATCTTTAAAGCTAATCAAATCTTTTGGAACAGAACCAGCACCTCGATATAATATAGTATTTGCAGGTAGTAGATTATTTTTGGAACGCTCAATATTAAATGGCGCGTCTATAAGTTTTTCTTTAACAACTTTAGTGAATTTATTTAAAACATCGGCGGTAAATTTTGCTTCTTTAGTATCATCGGTTGGTTTAACTTCTAATATCTTTTTTTGTGTGAGATGTGGGTCTTGATCAGTAACATTACCACTCAAACCCTTACCACGTAAAACAATACCAACACGATGAGCAAGGCTAGGTTTTAGGAAAAATTTTACGCCATCAATTTCTATATCACCTAAATAGTCAACAATTTCTTCTGTCGACATTATTCTTCCTGCACGGCGGTCAACAACAATATTATTTTCATCAATCGTACCAGCATTGCCTCGTATAGCAACATCACCGGGTCTAACTTCCATACCTATACCAGCGCACTCAAAAGGACCTCTGCCAGTGTAATATTTATATGGATCATAGCCAAATAAAGCTACATGCGAAGTGTCGGAACCTGGACGAACACCTACATCAACTGTGTGCATTAAACCAGAAAGGCCGTCTACTGCAATTTTGTCCATATTAGGAGTTTTGGCTACTTCAAGCGGAGTTTTGTTGTCTAATTCACGTAATGGGCGGTCTGCCATGCCATCACAAATTATTATTATTGCTTTTTGCATATTATTTATTATATCAGATAAAGCGATTTGATCCCGTATAATTCGCTATCGCTCATATACAGGGCGAGAGGTGCTGTCAATTTTGACTTTTGTAATCGATATTTCTATATTTTATGATTGTCTGATGAGAGAGTTTGACAAAAAAATAACCTTAATATAATATTATTGTTACACAAATGGAGAGGAGTATTCTATGTGAAGTGACAATAGTATGATGAGGCCCGAGGAGCCCCTCTACTCACCCGAGAGGGTGTGCTAATCCTGCAGAGGCAATGCCTTCTGTAAAGGATATCAGCGCCGTCACTTTACCCCTGTGGCTTGCGACGCGAGCCCTGTGGCGACGATCTCCTTGTCGTCTAAGTGGTAGCTTATAAGCTGCCATGTTAAGCGACGGAGAATACGTCGGTAGAGCCCGAATCCAAGGGTATGCTCCGATTCTCCTGGCCGGGGAGAAGCATCGAAAGGTGACTTCTTTCCTGGCCGTTTTTTTATCCCTACACTATTGTATGGTGAGGGGATTTATTTAAAATACTTATCAATTTTTTTTGTTATGTCGTCAACTCGTCTTATATAATCTTTAGGTTTGCCTTTTTGCAGAGTAATTATATCATGAAAGCCCCATGTCACTGCTAGTGATTCAACACCTGCTTTTTTTGCTTCTTTTAAATCACCCAATGTATCAGTAATAAAAACACAATCTGATGGTTTCGCGTTATATTTTTTAAAAACCATCTTTATTTTTTTCATTTTGTCGGTTTCTACATCTGCTCCGTAAATATCTTTAAAAAAATGTGTTATATGATGTCTGTTAGTATATTCTAAAATAGGGCTGGTAATAGAAGAAGAAATTATTATTAGAGTATATTTTTTTGATAATTGTTCAAGCTGATTAGTAATTCCGGGTATTATTGATTTTTTTAGAAGTCTTGGTGCATAATCTTTAAACCATTTACTATTTAGATCATCAAGATTTTTTGTTTTTGCCTTAGCGCTTTCGTAAATGTTTCCTTCGAACATTTTTCGATAGTCTTCTTCTGAAATTTTCGGTAGTAATATTTGAGCAGTTAAGTATGCAATATCAAAAGTATCAGCTATCACGCCATCAAAATCAAACAAAATAATCTTCTTCATTTCTTTTTTATGATTAATACAATACTACCAATCATACCAATTAAAAATGTGATTGGCGCAATTATTATAGCTAAAAGAAAAAATATTGGTTCCTCGAATTCACGACCTGAAAGCATAGTCAATAATGCTGAAACTATGTTGTGCAAAATAACACCTGAAAAAAAACCAACAGCAGAAATTCCAGTCAACAACAGATAAATTTTTGGTTTGCCGGTAATTTTTTCCCTCAAAGTAAAAATAATTAATAATATTCCTAAGATGAAAAAAATAGCAATCGGAATTAAAAATTGTTTACCTTGCATTATATTTCTGATCATAGGTACAAAAAATTGCATTAAAAGATAAACAAAGGTTGCCACCAACAACCAAAAAATAATTTGAGTTTTTAAGTTTTTCATACCCGGTAGTAGACCCGTATATGGGTTATAATGATTATTAACATTTAATGATTTTGTTTTATCTGATAACCTGACAGTGTTACTTAATATTTACGGGTTCACTACCGGGTCATATGTTCAATTATAGCAAAAAAATATCATTAGGGCGATTTTTTGAAGATTTTTTGAAGACTTGACGTATTTTCTTAGTTTTGCTAATCTATAACAAACATAAACAATGCAATCAACACGGCGTCCTATTGGGGCGTTTTTTGATTGTGTTTTTATGTGGCTAATTATTAACTTTGTAATTATGACACAAAGTTCAAACCAATTCGGCGCGCTCTGGGTTACCCAGAAAAAGAGTGAGAAAGGGCCAGAACTAACTGGCGAGATCAATGGCAAGCGTGTCGTGGTCTTCAAAAATAACAGGTGGAGCGAAGAAGATGCTAAAAAGCAGCCTCTTTACCACATTTTGGAATCCACTCTAAAAAGTAAAAGTCAAAAAGCTTAAGTTTTAAGTAATTGACTTAAAAACCCAGCCCCGCGTCTGCGGGGCTGGGTTGGCTTAAGAAACTAATAAAAGGTTCTTTTGTTATTATTGAGGAACTTCTGGAGCTCGTAGCATTTTAGGTTCTTGACCTGGTAAAATTGCTTTTTTAGTAAAGCAATTTCTACCACCTTGGTATACAAATTCCGCATAAGGTGAGCCATAATACTTATCCTGGATGCCTTCTTCGCTTGAGGTATCAAATTCAGCACAAAGTTCGTAGGAGTTTTCATCAACTACTTTATATTCATATGCTTGGCCTGTTTTGGGATCTACAATTTGAATATAAGTTCTAAAAGATTCTAATTCGTTTAAAGAATTGGGGAGTGTTTCATTTTCTAAATAATAATCATTAACTGCATAGGTAATTTCTTGCAGATTATTAATTCTGGTTCTGTCGTAAGCTTTTCTTCTAGCTTGTGCTGGAGATTCAACAATAAAGAATGTTCCAATAAAAGAAATAATAATTATTACTAGTGATATAATTCCCATCAAGCGTGGGATTTTTGAGTTAGTCAAAGTTGTTTCTGAACGAAGCTCCAACCAAAAATAACTAAAAATCCAAGCCACAATAATTAAGATGCTTAGACTTTTGAGCAAGAATCGCGTTGTAAATTCACCAGAAAGTAGAGCAAAGGTGGTGCTGATTAAATCACCCACTGCAATGGCAATAACAATAAACAAAATTACATAAGTAATCCAAAGACGGATTTTGCTATCTGCAGCTAGATTGTTCTTTTTTAAAGATCGGCGGATAAATATAAGAAAGGTAAAAAAAACTGGTACCGCTACAATTAAAGCAGCCATTTGTCCTTTAAGAACAGATTGGCTAAAGGGTTCAACCACTTGATCAAAACGGACTTCTCTGGGTATCCATTTATTTATAAATTGAAACCATAAACCGCCAGTACTAAAAGCAGTTATGCCTAAAGTGAAAAATAAAGTCAGATACCAAAATAAAGCCTTAGGCCCTTTGACAGTTTTATCTCTTGCTGTTGGGCTTGTTTGATTTTGTTGAGTCATAAATATATGGTTATTTTTTTAAACTTGCCTTTTAATTATACTATAAATTAGATAGATCACAAAACGAGGATTATATCCGCCTTATTGGTGATTTTTATTTTTTTAAAAAATTGCAAGCAACGATTTTTGGACTTTAGACTGGGTAAAAATTGTGGGGGATTTGGGAGTTTATACGAAACAGTTGAATTATTTTTTGTTTAGATAAAAAAACATCACAGCGGGGACGACCCCGTAGAATAGCTCACTGCGTTCGCTATTTACAGGGCGAGCAGTCAGACGCAATTAAAAAAATCGCCCAACGGGCGATTCTTTAGATGGCGGAGTCGACGGGACTCGAACCCGCAACCTCCGCCGTGACAGGGCGGCGCTCTAACCAATTGAGCTACGACTCCGTATTTAAAATTTTAGATATAAATTTTCTTCCAGCTGCTGTTTTGAAATATATTTCTCTTTTTCGTGCTTCTTCAAAATTTTCGTATTCTTCTTTAT
>JAHIRB010000035.1 GCA_018818885.1 Patescibacteria group bacterium
ATTGAAAAATACAACAGAACAATCCAAGAAGAATTCATTGACCAAAATGAAGTATTGTTAGATGATGTAGATATATTCAATCAAAAAATGACTGAGTGGCTAGTTTGGTATAATACAAAACGATTCCACTGGGGCCTTAATTTAGAGACTCCTGTGGATTATTTATTAAAAAATAACTATGTGTCCAATATGTGCTGGACTAATACAAACACTGGCTTTTTTTATTAATTTTGGGTATAATTTATTAAAGAATGCTAATAGTTTATTTACATGACTACTAGAAGTTTTTCATTATTGATTTTTATAGCAACCGTACTTTCTTGGATAAATTTTATAGGAGTACTGTTTTATGTTGACCCATACAAATCGGGTGTGGTGGGAGTGGCGTTTTTTTACGTCACACTTGTCATGACTTTGATAGGAAGTTTGTATTTGATATTGAATGTGATGCGTAAGCGCTTAGTAAAATATCAACAGTCTTTACCTCGGTTGCGTGTAGCTTGGCGCCAAGCTGTATGGATAACAATATTGATGGTTGGTACATTGTATCTTTTTCATAATGATCTACTAAATTTTTTAAATGTAATTTTGTTGATAGTGATTTTAGTAGTTCTAGAATTTTTCTTTATTTCGTATAAAAAGGAAATTTAATTAATAAAAATAAATTATGGATAGAGCGGAACTTGCCTTTTGGATTTCAATCGCTGTGGCAGGAATGTCATTGTTAATAAATATCTTTCAAGCTTTTGGCCGTAGGCGTATTAAGCATAAAATCGCTATCTGGGCAACAGATGCAAAAAGCACTGTTACCTCAATTGTTGGGATGCTTAATAACATCAAAAAGAAAAAAATTAATCAAGTTGAAGATGCTGCCACCAATCTAGAAACCTTAAAAAATTTTGCCAATGGTATGTTTGTTAGTATGGAAGAAGAACTGGGACGTAATAAGCGTGAAATCAAGGAAAAGAAGTAATATTAATACAAATTACAAATTTATACAAATATACGAATAAACAATAAACCTTACATTTGTAGATTTGTATAAATTTGTAATTTGTAACCCCATTATTATGGATCTGACCAAGGAGATAAACAAAATTAAAGAGGATTTTTTAGCAGAGGTAAATATTGTAAAAACTTCCAAAGCTCTTGCTGATTTGGAAGTTAAGTATTTGGGTCGAAAAGGAGAAATGACAAGAATCCTGCGTGATTTAAAAAATTTAGCAGCCAACGAAAAGCAAAAGATTGGTAGTTTAGCTAATCAGGTAAAAAACGAAATTTTGTCAGAAATTAAAAAAGTAACTGCAGTAGTCAAGGGAGAAACTATCGAAGAAGATGTTGATATATCCCGACCTGGTCATAAAATCGAAGTTGGCCACCTCCATCCTAGCACACAAGTTCAGTATGAGTTGGAAGAAATTTTTAAAAGCATGGGCTTTATGGTTTTGGAAGGTCCAGAAATAGAATCTGATTATTATAATTTTGAAAGTTTAAATATACCAACTTATCATCCAGCGCGAGATGCACAGGATACGTTTTATTTAGAAGACGGAAATGTTTTGCGCACCCACACCTCAAACATGCAAGTTAGAACCATGCAAAAGTATGGTGCACCTGTGCGGGCAGTTTTCCCTGGCCGTGTTTTTCGTTATGAGGCAACTGATGCCAGCCACGAAACAACATTTTATCAACTAGAAGGCTTAATGGTAGGCGAAGATATTAATATTGGTAACTTAGTTGCTACCATGAAAGAAATATTTTCTGGAATATTTAATAAAGAAGTAAAGGTGAGATTACGCCCTGGTTATTTTCCGTTTGTTGAGCCAGGTTTTGAATTGGATGTTGAATGTTTAGTCTGCGGCGGCAAGGGTTGTCCGGTTTGCAAAAAGACTGGTTGGGTAGAAATGATTGGCTGTGGCATGGTCCACCCAGAAGTTTTGAAGTTTGGCAAAGTTGATCCGAAAAAATATACGGGCTTTGCTTTTGGTTTGGGTATGACACGCTTAGTTATGCTAAAACACGAAATTGACGATATAAGATTACTACTTTCAGGTGATTTAAGGTTTTTAAAACAGTTTTAATACGATAACACACTTCAGCCTGAGGCTGATTCGCCTCTGGCGAAAAAGTGTGTCAATCCATTGTCGTAGGCTGTCCGTGAGTAGCCGGTCGGCCTTCAGCCAGAGGCTGATCCGGCCTCCGGCGGAAAAGGCCGACCTACCCAAGCGGGGTAGGCAAGGCCCCTGCGCCTTGCCGTCGATCGGGCAGTTGCGCCCGATCTACCCATCAAAATAAAACAAGTATGAATGTAATTTGTTCTATTATTCCAATTTTAACTCTGATAGTATTGGCTGCATCTTTACTTTTTTCTATTAAAAGAATTGTTAAGATAAAGACAAAAGATTATATTAAGTTTTTATTGTGTATACTTGTCGTAATACTAATCGGAGTAGCCGGATCGTTTATCTTTTTATACTTGACTGTTCAGGTTTGCGGAGCACCAATGCTATAAATTTATTATATGAAAATATCATTTGATTGGTTAAAAAGATACGTAGATATTCCAAGTTCATTAACTGCAGATGAGCTGGGTTTTAAATTGACCATGTCTACTGTAGAAGTAGAAGAAGTTTTTAATTTGTCAAAAGAATTAAAAGATATTGTAGTTGGTAAATTGTTAAATGTTGAAAAGCATCCAAATGCTGATAAATTGCATGTTGCTCAAGTTAATATTGGTGACAAAATAATTCAGCTAATTTTTGGCCAAGTTGTTAAGCTAAAAAAAGGAGATAGATTGCCTGTTGCAGTCGCGCCAGTAACATTGCCAACAGGGCTAACAGTCAAAAAATCAAAAATTAGAGGTGTAGATTCTCACGGGATGTTTTGTCTAAATAGCGAGCTTGGTATTTCCGACGAAGATAAGTGTACTTTTTTTGGTGACGATGTAAAACCTGGCACACCGATAACCAAAGCTATGACATTGGCAGAAGGCGCAGTGCTAGATATAGAAAATAAATCTTTAACACATCGCCCAGATTTGTGGAGTCACGTTGGTATTGCACGCGAAGTTGGTGCAATATTAGGCAAGAAGTTGAAAGAGCCAACACTCAGTCAAATTGATGAGGGTGATGAAATTGATCTAAAAATTGAAATTGTAGATAAGGATGCTTGCCCAAGATATATCGGAGTAGCAGTTTCGGGAATTAAAGTGGCACCATCACCAGATTGGATGCAGAAATTACTTTTAGCAGCGGGAATGAGGCCAATCAATAATATTGTCGATATAACTAATTTTATAATGTTAGAGATGGGCCAGCCATTGCATGCTTTTGATGTTGAACAAGTTATTGGTAAAAAGATAGTAGTCAAGAAAGCTACAGAAGGACAGATTTTCACAACACTTGATGGTCAAAAACGTAAACTCACCAAAGACGATTTATTAATCGATGATTCACGTCGCGCAGTTGCTATTGCTGGAGTTATGGGTGGAGAAAATTCAGAAGTTAAGCGAGGAACTAAAACGATAATTTTGGAATCAGCAAATTTTGATGCAGTCAGTATTCGTCGTACTTCAACTCGTTTAGGTTTGCGTACAGAAGCTTCAACCCGTTTTGAAAAAGCTTTAGATCCAGAGCTGGCAGAAAAAGCAGCCAAACGCGCAGTCAATCTCATTCAAGAAATAATTCCAACTGCAAAAGTAAGTTCAAAATTCGTTGATGTTAATTATGCTAAGAAGAAAAAAATAATAATCAATCTTGACCTAGACAGATTAAATTTAGTCATAGGAGAAGAAATACCAATTGCTAAAATCAAACAAATACTCACCAGCCTTGAATTTAAAGTAAGTGGCAGTGGCAAAACACTCAAAGTTGAGGTACCAAGCTTTAGAGCTCAACGTGATGTAACAATTCAAGAAGATTTGATAGAAGAAGTTGCAAGAATTTATGGTTTCAATAATATCAAAGTTACATTACCAAAAATTCAAATTGAACGACCTAAAATTGATTTAGAAAAAGAACTAGAAAAGAAAGTTAAAAACCAGCTAACTGGCATGGGTTTTGATGAAGTTAAAAATTATTCATTTATTGGACCAAGTCAGCAGAGCAAATTTGGCTATAAAGAAAACGAACTCATAAAACTAAAAAGTTATTTTTCGGAAGATCAAAGTTTAATGAGACCAAGCATGGTGCCAAACATGCTAATAAACGTGGAAAACAATTTAAGATTTTTTGATGATTTCAAGATTTTTGAACTAGGAACAGTATATAAAAAAAATAAACTAGGAGAGCAAGCTTCGCCAAAAACCAGTCATTATTTGCCTTTTCAACCAAAGCGCTTAACTGGAATGATTGTGCAAAAAAGACCGCAGGATTTATTTTTTGAAGTTAAGGGTGTGGTGGATTCATTAATGCAAGCTTTGAACTTAGAAGTCAATTACATAGAAAACAAACATGATTGGGTAAAAACTGGCTTGGGTTTAAAAATTATGGTAAACAAAAAATCTTTAGGCTATGTTTATATTTTTAACCAAGGCGTATATAGTCTAAAAGTTGAAGTAGGAATTTTTGATATTGATTTTGACCAAATCGCAAAGATTAATCCAAAAACTAAAAAATATAAAGCAATGCCAGAATATCCAGCAATTACAAGAGATTTAGCATTAGTCATTAGTTCCAAGGTCAAATGGGAAGATATTAAGTCAGAAGTTACAAAAGTTGATAAGTTGATTCAAGACGTAGGTTTTTTAAGTTTTTATCCAGAAAAGAAGAGTTTGGCTTTTTCAATAACTTTCAGGTCAAATAGCAGAACTTTGGAATCAAAAGAAGTGGATCAAATTATAGAAAAGATTATACAAAAATTACAAGAGAAGTTTAACGTGCAGTTGAGATGACGCCTCTTTGTCATTTCGACCGGAGCGGAGAAATTCCACAATTTAAAATTTCATGGAGTTAGATCTCCGCCAGAGGCGCGGACCAGCCTCTGGCTGGCCTCGGTCTAAATTGTTCGCTCGGGATGACAAATAGAGTATTAAATAATTAAAATAAAAAATATGTTAGAATCTTCAAAAGATTTGTTGCTAATAGTCATTGCTTTTTGTGTTTTGTGGCTAACCTTATTTATGTCCTGGGGGATTTATTATGTTGTGATGATGTTAAGAAACACAAACAAAGTGATGACAAGTATACGAGAAAAGATGGTTTTAGTTGATTCGATATTAAAGTTAGTAAAAGAAAAGTTAGAAAAAACATCCAGCCACATGGGAATGATGGCAGACAGCGCCATAAAATTAGCTGGGTATTTTGTAGAGCAGAAAAAGAAAAGCAGTAGTTCAACATCACGAAGCAAAAAGAAGAAAAGTTAACCTATTTGTCATTTCGACCGTAGGCCAGAGGCCGAAGCGGAGAAATCTCACAACTAACAATTTCATGAGGTGAGATCCCTCGGCTCCTTGCAGTCGCTCGGGATGACAATAAAAGATTAGGGAAGCTTGCTTTCCTTGGGAGTCATTTAATAATTTAAGACTTCCTAAAGAAATATAAAATTTATGTCTTTTGTTCATCTTCATACCCATTCACATTATTCTCTTTTGGATGGGTTAGCAAAAATTGATCAATTAGTTAAAAAAGCTAAGGATTGCAATATGCCTGCTTTAGCTTTAACAGATCATGGTGTTATGTATGGCGCCATTGAATTTTATCAAAAAGCTACAAAAGCAGGTATAAAACCAATCATCGGGGTAGAAGCCTATGTCGCCAGAAACGGACACAAAAACAAAAGACCAAAAGTTGACGATTCTCCTTATCACATAGTTTTGCTTGCAAAGAATAATGTAGGGTATCAAAATTTATTAAAACTAGTAACCATCTCTTTTTTGGATGGTTTTTATTATAAACCAAGAATAGATTATGAGTTGTTAGAAAAATATCATGAAGGCTTAATAGGATTAACTTCGTGCCTTCAAGGTGAACTGCCTAAACATATTTTTAATGACGATTTAGAAGCAGCGTCAAAAGCAGCACAACGTTATCTTGATATTTTTGGCAAAGATAATTTTTATTTGGAAGTACAGCACCATTCAGGTATCCCAAAACAAGATATCGTCAACAAGGGCATATTTAAAATTGGTAAAGAATTGTGCATTCCTATTGTGGCAACCAATGATATTCATTATTTAAATTCAGATGATGATTTTGCCCAAGACGTATTATTATGCGTTCAAACTAAGCGAGTAATTACTGACGAAGATAGGATGTCCATGATGGGTGAAGATTTTTCTTTTAGATCACCTCAACGCATGAAGGATGAATGGAAAGACCATCCAGAGGTAATTGCCAATACTCTTAAAGTGGCAGAAATGTGCAATCTAAAATTGGAGTTTGGTAAAATTTTGTTACCAACATTTGAAGTTCCTAGTGGCAAAACAACAGATGAATATTTAAAAGAAGCTTGTCTTCAAGGTTTGGAAAAACGAATGCAGATCAGTGCTTTAGATAAAGCGCCTAAAGAAGTACACGATCGGCTTAATTATGAATTAGATGTTATTAAGAAGATGGGTTATGCTTCTTATTTTTTAATTACTGCGGATTTTATCAATTGGGCAAAAATGCAAAAAATAGTTGTTGGTCCTGGCCGTGGTTCTGCTGCTGGAAGCTTAGTTGCTTATCTTACAAATATTACTGATATTAACCCAATTGAGTATGAATTAATTTTTGAAAGATTTTTAAATCCAGACAGAATATCTATGCCTGATATAGATACTGATTTTGCAGACTCTCGTCGTGATGAAGTGTTGCGTTATGTTGAAGATAAATACGGTAAGGATCACGTAGCACAGATTATTACTTTTGGAACTATGGCTGCTCGTGCAGCGATTCGAGACGTAGGACGCGCTTTAAACATTCCTTATAGTTATTGTGATCGTGTTGCTAAAATGATACCAATGTTTATGACTTTAAATGAAGCAACAGATTCAGTGCCAGAGCTTAAAGAAATTATGGTAGAGCCAGATGGTAAAAGATTAATTGAAATCGCCAAGAAGCTCGAAGGCTGTGCGCGTCATGCCTCAACCCACGCCTGTGGTGTTGTGATAACGCCTGAACCAATTGATAATTATTGTCCTAGGCAGCGTGGTTCTCAAAATGAAAATGAAATTGTCACACAATACGAAATGCATGCAATTGAAGATCTAGGGCTACTAAAAATGGATTTTTTAGGTTTAAAAAATTTAACCATTATTGAAAATACCTTAGATATATTAAGGAAAGCTCAAAGTCTAGAAATTGATATTGAAAAAATTCCTCTAGACGATCAAAAAGCTTACAAATTATTACAAAAGGGCGAAACAACTGGCGTATTTCAACTTGAATCATCTGGCATGAAGAGATTTCTTAAAAAACTTAAACCTAACGAGTTTGAAGATATAATCGCCATGGTTGCACTTTATCGTCCAGGACCAATGGAATTCATTGATGATTATATTAAGGGCAAACATGGTCAGATCATTCCATATTATTTAGATGAACGCTTAGAGCCAATTTTGGAAAAAACTTATGGTATTGCAGTGTATCAAGAGCAGGTTTTTGAAATTGCGCGAGAGTTGGCTGGTTTTTCGTATTCAGAAGCAGATGTTTTGCGTAAAGCAGTTGGAAAAAAAATTAAAAAGTTACTAGATGAACAAGCAGAAAAAATGATTGATGGTATGGTCAAGAACGGTATGAAGTCAACAGTAGCAAAACAAATCTGGGATTTTATTTTACCATTTGCCAGATATGGTTTTAACAGGTCCCACGCAGCATGCTACGCCATGATTGCATATCGTACTGCTTATTTAAAAGCACATTATGCAACACAGTTTATGGCATCTTTAATGACAGCAGATCAGGGAAATACAGATCGCATTGCTGTAGAAGTAGAAGAATGTCGACAAATGAAATTAGAAGTGATGCCACCAGATATTAATGAAAGTTTTTCAACATTTACAGCTGTCTATGAGGGAGATAAAGTAACTAATAGGATTAGGTTTGGTCTAAATGCAGTCAAGAACCTAGGCCAAAATATCGTAGCAGAAATTATCAAAGAAAGAAAAGAAAACGGTAAATTCAAAGATCTAAAAGATTTACTTAGTCGTGTCAAAACAAAAGATTTAAACAAAAAATCCCTTGAAGCGTTAATCAAATCAGGTAGTTTAGATACAATGGGTGAGCGCAATCAAATGATTTACAATGTCGATAAGCTACTGCTTTTTATCAAAAGTATTAACGCAGAGGCAGATAGCCAGCAAGCAAATTTATTTGGTTTGATGTCTGTTGAGCAAGGTTTGCCAAAGCTAGTACTTGAACCAATTGAAAGTGTAACAGACAAGCAAAAATTATCATGGGAAAAAGAATTTTTAGGTCTGTACGTCACCGCCCATCCAATGCACGAATACACAGACCAACTTCAAGACAAAGTAGTTTCATTAACAGAAATTTATAATAATAAAAATTTATTTCGAAATGGTGTATCAGTTGCAGGTGTAATTACAACTATCAAAAAAATCATTACCAAAAACGGCGAGCCAATGATTTTTGCCAAGATTGAGGATGCAACATCAGGTATGGAAGTATTGGTATTTCCATCAATACTAAAAAATAATCAAGAAATTTGGGCTGAAGATAAAGTTTTAATGATATCATGCAAAATGTCAGATAAAGACGGCGAACCAAAACTAATCTGTAATCACGCGCGTGAAATTAACGCACAAAACGTTTCCGAAGTTGCTCAAGAAATCGAACAACTTTCCAACAATAGAGAAGGATATGTAAAAAAATCATTTAATAATAGTCCAACTTATACCAAAACTCAAGAATTAGTGATATCTGGAACAGCGTACATTGTCTTACCAAAGATAATTGATCCAATACTTTCTGGCCAGCTAAAAAACGTTTTAAATAAGAATAAAGGTAGCTATAAGGTCACCATGCTCATTAAAGACAACGAGACAATAAAAAAAGTTTCCACTAATTTTATGATAAATAATAAAAATGAAGTTCAAACCGAAATTGAAAGTATCTTAGGTAAAAATTCAATTATGTTTGAAAATTTAGACAATAGTTAGTATAATTCAAGTATCAAGGTACAATGTACAGGGTACAAATTTAATTGTTACTTGTACCTTGTAACTTGTAACTATGTCTCAAGAGATTACAAAATTTTATAAAACTGTAGGAATCTTGTTTGTACTCGTTGCGATCGTACTTTCTGGGGGTATTTTTTATTTTAATTTAGCTAAAGCAACAATAATTATTACACCGTCTGCGGAAACATCAAAAGCCGAGTTTATAATTGATATACGGGAATTCCCATTTGAACCACAAGAATTAGGAGAAAACGAGGTAGACGGAAAAATTTTTGAAATAGTAAAAGAAGGAGAAAAATCTTTTCCAGCAACAGAAAATAAAGACGTCATAACAGATTCAGTTGGTCAAGTAACAATAATTAATAATTACTCCAAAGATCAGCAATTAGTAGCAACCACGCGATTACTTTCATCTGATGGTGTGCTACTTAGGCTAAAAGATGAAGTCAAAGTGGCAAAAGGCCAGCAAGCAATAGTTGAGGTGTATCCAGACAAACCAGAAGAATTTACATCACTTGACCCAACAAAATTTACCATACCAGGATTATGGTCTGGAATTCAAGAACATATCTATGCAGAAAGTACACAAAAGCTTGCCAAAGGTGGATATAAGGTTAAAATAGTCGGACAAGGTGATATTGATACTGCAGCAAAAAATTACGAGGATGAATTGTATAATCAAGCGTTAGAAGAAGTCAACAGCCAGCTAAGCGTAACAGAAAAATTATTCACCAAAGTTTTCCAGCGTGAGGTAGTGTTAGGTTCAGCAGATAGTCAAGTAGGCGAAGAAAAAGCACAGTTCAATTACAACATGAAGTTAAAAGTAATTTTTGTAGTTTTTGATGAAAAGAAATTAATCAATGCAGTAGAGAAAAGATTAGAAGAAGAACTACCGCCAAATAAACAATTAATCGGACTTGATACATCGAGCCTTATTTATAATTTAGAAAAAGTTGATGTAATAGAAAAAATTGCTAATTTAAAAGTACAAGCAGCAGGATTAGCTGCCATTGCAGAAAAATCAGAAATATTTGATAAGTTTGATTTGTTGGGCTTGACAGAAAACGAAGTGAAAGAATATTTTGAAAAATATAATGAAATTGAAACAGTGCAGGTCAAATATACTCCAAGCTGGCTTCGCAAGATGCCAAATTCAGCTAATAGAATTGAAGTCATGGTCAAGTAACATGGCACAAGGTACAATTAACAATTATCAAAAAAATTATTTGCGTTATGGGTCCGGGAGGTGGAGCAACGCCAGATGATTTAAAAAATGCTCGTCAGCTAGGAAATTTGATTGCTGCCAATGGCTGGATTTTGCTTTCCGGTGGTAGAAACGAAGGCGTTATGGATGAAGTGAATAAAGGCGCGAAAGAAAACGATGGACTGACCATTGGTATTATGCCTACTTCTGAACTGGATTCAATTTCTGACGCAGTTGATATTCCGATCATAACTGATATGAAAAGTGCGCGTAATACCATTAATGTCCTTTCCAGCGATGTGATAGTTGCCTGTGGCATTGGCGCTGGTACTGCCTCTGAAATTGCTCTGGCGCTTAAAGCTAACAAAGATGTAATTTTATTAAATAATGACGATGAAAGCAAAGCCTTTTTTCAGAAACTGGGAAAAGATAAGATTTATATTGCCGAAAGTCCTGATAGTGTCATAAAAAAGATAAAGAAATTGATAGGGGAATAGACTAGCTTGACAAATAAGAACAAATAAAATATACTAAAAATTACTTAAAAGTAATTGATGTGGCTACCAACCGCATATCCGCTTGTACAGTGGATTATAGTCAAATTGACTATACTAAGCTTTTAACGACAACCACATTAAAGAAGTGGTCTGGCCATTGTAGGGTCAGGCAAAATGGGTGGAACCGCGGGCCCCTACTACGCTCTTACGAGCTTCGTAGGGTAGATCAAGCCTCGTCCCAGGGATTGAAAAGTTTTCGATTTTTGAGACGAGGTTTTTTTCTAAATCTTTCTTGTCATCTCGACCGGTGTTATTGTTTATTCCGTGAGCGGAGAGATCTCACTCCAATTTTATCTGTAGGTGTGAGATCCTTCACTTCGTTCAGGATGACAAATAGAATAAACTTAATTACTAAATCTGTGATCTACAAAAAAAATTTAAAAGGCGAATTAATTAACTTACGCCCAGTTCAACTTTTGGATGCTCCTAATTGGGTAAAATGGTTAAAAGATAAAGAAGTAACTCAATTTTTATCTGTTGGTCCGATAACGTTAGAGAAAGAGAAAAAATTGTTAAGAAAAATGATTAAATCCAAAGATCAATATACCTTCGCCATTGAGACTAAAGAAGGTAAACATATTGGTGGCTGTGCCTTAAATAATATAGTAAAAGAAGCAAAGCATGCTGAGTTTGGGATAATTATTGGTGATAAAGCTAGCTGGTCTAAAGGTTATGGCACTGACGCACTTGAATTACTACTAAACTTTGGCTTTAATAGATTAAAGTTAAAAAGAATTTATTTAAGGTGCATAGAATATAACAAGCGTGGAATCAGATGCTACGAAAAATGTGGTTTTGTTCACGAAGGAAAATTAAGAAAACATATGTATAAAAAAGGTAAGCCGTGGGATGAAATTAGAATGTCAATATTAATTAATGAATATAATAAAAAATATGGAAAAAGAAAATAACAAACTTGATGCCATGCGCCATTCAGCATCACACATAATGGCTTTGGCAGTAAAAAGCTTATTTGCCAAGGATGGCAAGGTTAAATTCGGCATCGGACCGACGATTGAAGACGGTTTTTACTATGATTTTGAATTGCATCGACCATTGGTACTTCAAGACTTGCTTAAGATAGAAAAATTAATGAAAAATCTTATTAGTCAAAATTTGGGATTCAAACAGGAAAAGGTAAGTGTTGCAGATGCAAAAATAATGTTTAAAGATCAGCCATACAAACTTGAATTGATTTCTGACTTGGCAAAAGATGGAGAAAAAAACGTTAGCATATACTTTAGTGGTGATTTTATGGATCTTTGTGCTGGCCCCCATGTCAAATCATCAAAAGAAATAAAGGCATTCAAGTTAACCAAGATTGCTGGTGCCTATTGGAGGGGCGATGAAAAAAATACTCAATTACAGAGAATCTATGGTGTAGCTTTTGAAAACGAAAATAAACTTAATGAATATTTAGAACGTCAAAAACAAGCTGAAGAACGAGATCATAGAAAAATCGGTACTGATTTAGATTTGTTTAGTGTGTCAGAGCAGTTTGGTGCAGGTTTGATACTTTGGCATCCAAATGGTGCATTGATTCGTCAGCAGATCGAAAAATTTGTCTTAGGTGAATATCAGAGCAAAGGATATCAGCTAGTGATGACACCCCATATAGCTAATTTAAATTTGTTTAAAACTTCCGGGCACTGGAATTTTTATCGTGAAGGTATGTATTCACCAATGGATATCGATAACGAACAGTATGTAACTAAGCCAATGAATTGCCCGGGACATGTTTTAATTTACAAAACTAAGCAAAGAAGCTATCGTGAACTGCCAATTAGATATACCGAGCTAGGCACTGTTTATAGATACGAAAGATCAGGCACATTGCACGGATTAACTCGCGTTAGGGGATTCACACAAGATGATGCTCATATAATTTGTACACCAAAACAGTTAGAGCCAGAATTAGTTGATGTGATTAAATTGACCAAATTTATACTTGAAACTTTTGGTTTTAAGGATTTTGATGTTAATTTGTCAGTACGTGATCCAAAGAATAAGAAAAAATATTTAGGTAATGATAAGCAATGGGAGTTGGCAGAAAAAGCATTGGCTAATTCAATTAAAAAAGTCGGTTGGAAACACAAAATCGACGAAGGCGAAGCAGTATTTTATGGCCCTAAGATGGATATTAAAGTTAAAGATACAATAGGCCGTGAATGGCAGATTTCAACATTACAAGTTGATTTCAACTTACCAGAAAGATTTAAGATGGAATATATAGACGAGAAAGGCAAGAAAACACAGCCGTTCATGTTGCATCGCGCATTGTTGGGTTCTGTGGAAAGATTTATGGGAGTATTAATAGAACATTATGCTGGAGCGTTTCCAGTTTGGTTATCGCCAGTTCAAGTTCAAATTATTCCTGTTGGAGCTGATTTTGTAAAATTGTCAAATGAACTTGCAGATGAACTAAAATCAAATGGAATAAGAGTATTTGTAGATGATCTTAACGAAACTGTAGGAAATAAAATAAGAAAAGCAGAAAAGCAAAAAGTACCGTACATGTTAGTGATGGGAGAGAAAGAAGCTAAGAGTAAGGATTTGAATGTTCGGGTGAGGGGAGTTAAAGAAGTCAAAACTATTAGTAAGTCAAAATTTATTAAAGATATATTAGAGCAGATAGAAAAGAGAAAATAATACTTCATATAAAAAAAAGAAGCCCCGGGGAACGAAGTCGTGCTGACTTGTCCCCGGGGTTTTCGACAATTATCTTAATACGGATAACCATATACGTTGGTCGGCCATATATCTTGTACTTCTTCGATTGACAGGTAACCGTCATCCCACCCCATCAAATCGACCGGCGCGTAAAACCCGGTGCCTTCCTCTGAATAGAACCAGTTGTTATTAAGTATCAAATCTGAAGGTACTTCTCCATCCTCGTAATCGCTACCGAAAGCAATTCCACATCCCCAGGCATTTTCCAGATGATGAAATATGTTATTTGAGAATTCAACATTCCCATCATATGGATCTGTCCACCTTTTGAGTACCCGATTATCTTGTCGGTGCACGATGGTACAGTTTCTTACCTTTGAGGGGCCGCCCCAGAATGCGAGTGCTCTGAATCCCTCAATGTGAGAGTATTTGACATTGATTTTAACATTTTGGAATGTTGCCAGAGTTTCTGCCATGGAGGCGTCTGTTGGTGTATAGAGTTTACACCCATCAATATGAAGATCTATACCGCCCCTGGTATCCACGTCTGACAATCCTATAGCTCGAACCGCGGATTTGTATCCGTCATGCCGATCTTCAATAATGGTAAGACCGATGAGTCGTACAACAACCGTAGAATCATTTTCTGATTCGCCGATAGTTACAACTCCGCCTCTGCCGAGGACCGTGTCCACTCCCCGGATAGTTGCACCCCGTGAACGATTGATCAGGGTCAGAGACTTTTTCAGAAAGATCTGTTCGTAGTCCCCATCCTCAATAATAAGGATGGATCCAGGTTCAGCAAGTTCAATGGCGGCCTGAAGATCATCCCCGTTCTTCACGTGGACAACTTTCGGTGAATTGCACGCGCTGAGAAGCGCAATGCACAATACAACCAGGATGGGAAATATACTTTTGGTGTTCATTTCATTTCTCCTCATTTTTCGATATCGATTTCAGTTATGTCGATTCTGCTTCTGTACCACCTCTTTTTAGGTAGTACCACCTCCTTTCAATTTTTCAATTTTAGTGTGCATTCAAAAAACATTGCATTTTTGCAATATATTAATATGGCATAATTAAGAAAATTTGTCAATATTTTTAGAATATTACTTGAGTAAATACTGTAAAATTGGTACTATTTATAGGTTATGAAATACCACATCATCACATTCGGTTACCAGTTTAATAAGTCGGATGCTGAGAAAGTTACCAAGGTGCTTACGGACTACGGCTATCAGTCGACAGATACATTAGACAAAGCTGATGTTGTTTTGGTTTTGGCTTGTTCTGTACGTCAGTCAGCTATAGACAGGATTGATGGCTTAAAAAGAAAGTTTGCCAAGATAAAAAAGACCAGGCCTTTGATTACAATTTTGTCTGGATGTGTTTTGAAAACAGATATGGGGAAGATGAGGAAATTTTTTGATGTTGTACTTGATATTAGAGATTTATCGAAGTTGCCAGAGAAGATATCAGGGACCCGCCTCCGTCAAGACTTTGGCGGGCAGGTCAGTAATCAGGGATCAGTGTCGGGATATTTTGATTTACACCCAGCTTATAAGTCAAATTTTCAAGCATATGTGCCGATAATGACTGGTTGTGATAATTTTTGTGCTTATTGTGTTGTACCTTATGTTAGAGGTAGGGAACAATCACGAAAAGCATCAGATATTATCGCAGAGTGTAAGTCATTGATCAGTAAAGGCTATAAAGAAATTACTTTATTGGGGCAGAATGTAAATAGTTATCAAGGTACAATGTATAAGTGTCAAGGTACAATGACATTTTCTAAGCTTTTACAAAAAATTGATAGTATACCAGGAAGGTATTGGCTGCGGTTTATGACTTCGCATCCTAAAGATTTTTCCGATGAATTGATTGACATCATGTCAAATAGTAAACACATCACACCATATTTACATTTACCTATTCAAGCAGGGGATGATCAAGTTTTAAAAAGTATGAATCGAAAGTATAAGGTTGGTCATTATAAAAAACTAGTCAATAAAGTCAGAAAAGCTATACCCAACATGTCACTTTCTACAGATGTTATTGTGGGTTTTCCTGGTGAGACTAAAAAGCAATTTAACAATACAGCCAAAGTATTTAAAGATTTAAAATTTGATATGGCTTATATTTCTCAGTATTCGCAGAGAGCAGGAACTGCTGCTGCCAAGTTAGAAGATAATGTACCTAAAGTAGAAAAAAAGAAACGAGATAAAATATTGACAGAAATATTAAAAAAAACATCATTAGAATATAATAAAAAATTTATCGGAAATGTAGTTGAGGTATTGGTGGAAGAAAATAAAAATGGGTATAATATTGGTAGGACTGATACTTATAAAACAGTCAAACTGAAATCAAACAAAGATTTGAAAGGAAAGTTTGTACGAGTTAAAATAAAAAAAGGCCCATCAGCTTTTGGACTTACAGGCGAATTGGTTAGCGATTGAGTTCACCATGATAAGATTTGTAATTGTCTTGCAAGTGAAAAAATATCACTGATTTCTGATCCTTTTGTACTGTGTATACCACGCGCGTGGTCGCAACCTTTGTTCCAGCATAGTGGGTTTTTGTTATCACGATTTTCTGGATATGGGCATACAGACACGAATTCTTCTTTGCGGTGGCAATAAAATTGATCACTCATTTTCCCCTCCATTAATTTCGACAAGAATTACATATGCCATTCACAATTTTGAAATCTTTACATTGTATTGGACAGCCATCGTAGGAAGAAAAATATCCTCCAATGTTTTCGTCTGAATGCTTGCAGGTAAACATGTGTTTTTTAGCTTCAGCTGTTCGTAGTCGATGTATAATTTGTTCATTTCTTTTACAAGTTCCTGGTACTTTATCACTTCTACCCCTTGGTTTTGTTAGCCATCTTATACGACCTAATTTTCCTTGTCTATTCATTGTTATTTCTCCACTTTTGTATAATAATCCTAACGTAGTATGTTGTGTAACAATCATCACTATATTAATAAAATATGAATAAAAAGTCAAATAAAAAAGTAATAGTCATTTTAGGTCCAACAGCATCTGGTAAAACAAAACTGGCTGTTAAATTAGCCAGCAAGTTTAATGGTGAAATAATTTCCGCAGATTCACGGCAAGTTTATGTTGATATGGATATTGGAACAGGAAAAGATTTAGCAGAATATATAGTCAAGGTACAAGGTACAAGGTACAAGGTACCATATCATTTAATTGATGTCGTTTCGCCTAAATCTCAGTTTACGGTAGGTGTGTATCAAAAATTAGCCAACATAGCTATCCAGGATGTCATAAAACGTCAAAAATTGCCCATTATATGCGGTGGAACTGCTTTTTATATTCAGTCAATAGTAGATGGTATTGTATTGCCTCCTAAGACTTCAAGTCAGTTACGTCAAAAATTGAATAAGCTGACATTGAAGCAGCTATTAGTTAAATTGAAAAAACTTGACTCAGCATCATATCGTCAAATAGACAAAAAGAACAGAAGGCGAGTGCAGCGTGCAGTTGAGGTGTGCTTGTATACAAGTGAAAAATTTTCATCATTTGGCCAAAAACAAAAAATAGACTATGAGTTTTTGATCTTAGGATTAACTTGGCCAAGAGAAGTTTTGAAAAAAAGAAGCACCAAGAGACTAAAAGTCAGGCTTGAAAAAGAAGGTATGATCAATGAGGTTAAAAGATTGCATAAACAAGGAGTCAGTTGGAAAAGAATGGATGAGTTTGGCTTGGAATATCGCTGGGTTTCTAGATATCTTCAAAAGAAAATCACATATGACGAAATGTTTGAAGGTTTGAATAATGATATTAATAATTTTGCTAAAAGGCAGATGACGTGGTTTAAAAAAGATAAGAGGATTAAGTGGGTGAAGAATTATAAATCAGCAAAAAAATTAGTAAAGGAATTTTTATAGCGGGCTTTTAATTTTTTTAAGCCGAGGATTGGTTACCTGTGTATATATTTGAGTGGTTCTGATATTTTGATGGCCAAGCAATTCCTGTACGTAGCGCACGTCAACGCCGTTTTCCAACAGGTGAGTGGCAAAACTATGGCGCAAACTGTGAAAGGTCGCGTTTTTTTTGATGTTTGCTTTTTTTAACGAATTAGCAAACACTTTTTGTGCGGTTCTTTCTGTAAGTTTGCCCCCACGCTCACTTGAAAAGATATAGTCATTTTTATCTTTTCCAGCAATAAGATTTTGAAGGTCAATTTTTAATTTTTCAGGCATAATGGTAATTCTGTCCTTTTTTCCCTTAGCTTGCCTGATGTGAATTGTTAGCTCCAAAAGGTCAAGATCTTGTATCTTAAGATTGATAATTTCGCTTACCCTTAAGCCTGATCCATAAGCTAAAGATAAAAGCAGTTTATGTTTGTTATTAGTTGTAACTTCAATAATTTTTTTAATTTCATTTCTTGATAAAACAACAGGCAAGAATTTATTTCTCTTAGCTATTCTTATCTGAATTGGGGTGAAGGATTTGGCGACGTCACGATAATAAAATTTAATCGCATTCAAATAAAGATTCCGCGTCTGGACCGAGATAGCCTTTTCTTCAGCATAAAGCAGGAAGTTTTTGATATTTTCCTCATCTAATTTTTCTAAGCCACTTTGCTTAAAGGTAAAATATTCTTTTAAGCCATAAACATAGCTTTTTATGGTTTTTTGGCTAAAATTGCGTATTTTTAATTCACGCTTTACTTTCTCTAGTTCTTTTTGCATATTTGTTATTTTTCAAGTAAAATTATGATAGTTAATAGTATCAATACCTTATCATAAGTTCGCATAACATACAATATTACGGTTATTATACGAAAACACTTCGTATAATAACGAGTTATATGAAATAATTTATCAAAATTTTAGTTTTTAATATTTTGCATCATGAAAATCAGAACAATAACAACTGGCGTGTCGCTTCAATCACCTGACATTGAAGATCAAATTAGGCAAACTGCTGAATTCAATCAGAAAGCCAAAGAAGTATTTGAAAAAGCAGGTTATGAAGTACAAACAACCAGAATAGCCACTAATTGCTGGGAAGAATATCTTGGTAGTCTTTCAGACGCAGAAATTGTAAGTGCGATTCAAAAAATAGAACAAATTTGCCAAAGCCTCGACGTGAGTTTTTTCAATATGGGCTACGCAAAAACGCCTGATAAAATAAAACTCATCCCTGAATTTAATAAAGTTACATCTCAAATTTCATGCTCCGCCAAAATCGGCGACAAGGACAGTGGAATAGATTTTGAAAATACCAAAATAGCAGCTCAAGTTATCAAACGAATTGCAGAGGAAACCGAAAACGGTTACGGCAATTTTAGATTCTGCGCCTCCGCAAATTGTAAGCCAGGCATTCCGTTCTTTCCAACCGGCTTTCACGAGGGAGAAACCGCTTTCGGTATTGGCTTGGAGTGCGGAGACTTAGCCGTGAAGGCATTTTCAAAATCAAGCAATCTCATAGAAGCAGAGCAAAACCTAAAAGCAATATTTGAAGAAGAAACTAAGAAAGTCGCCGATTTGGCTCAACAGATTTCAAAAGACTTTGGCATTGGCTATAACGGTATTGATGCTTCACTAAATCCAGGACTTGAAGAGCATGAAAGTATTGCTTTTGCGTTTGAAAAACTCGGCTTTGGCAAATTTGGAAATCAAGGAACACTTACAATTTCTGCTTTGGTCACTCGTGTACTCAAAGGTTTGTCAGTTAAGATATGTGGCTATTCTGGTCTTATGCTCCCAGTATGCGAAGACCTTGGACTTGCAACAAGAGCAAATGAAGCTACTTACGGCATTACTAACCTGCTTTTATATTCAGCAGTTTGTGGTGTTGGTTTAGACACAGTTCCAATTCCAGGCGACACGCCAGCAGAAAAGATTGAAGCGACACTTCTCGATATGGCGACTTTAGCAATTAAGTTAGATAAACCATTATCAGCTCGTTTATTCCCAGTTCCAGGCAAAAAAGCAGGAGAAATGACAGATTTCAAGTCACCATATCTCGTAGACTGCAAAATATTAAAAATTGAATAAAAAATTTTGATAAATTACATCATATAACACGGCATAGCCGGTTCGCTCGCTAAATAAAATCATTTTTTTACCACTCATATATGAAAGACGTTATACAATTCATAAAACCGAGAATCGTGAAGGTCACTTGCCCAGGTCTCGATTCAAAAGGAACAGGGTTTCTAATATCAGAGGATGGTCACATAGCGACAAATTTCCACGTTATTGGGCAAGTTGACCAAAACGGACGCGTCAATTATGCAAAACAAATTATTGTCTCAAATTCTATTATTGAAGATGTAGAAGCCAATATTGTTCACAATGTTAAGGATACCGCGTCCGTTTTGCACGATTACTCTATAATTAAAATCGACAAAAATGGCCTAGATTATTTTGAGTTAGGTGAAGGAGCAGATGTAGAAGAGGGAGATGAAGTTTACTTTGGTGGATTCCCAATAACTCAAAATAATCTCACCTCTCATAAAGGGCATGTATCTTCATTACGTGAAGCACCAACGCGTTTTGGTACTGATCTTCAAAAAGTTATTGATATTGACGGTACCGTTGTTGGCGGTAATTCAGGTGGCCCTTTATTATTCAAAAAGGACGGCAAACACTTAGTCGTTGGAATCATTAGTCAACAAGTAGCATACTTATCAGAGGCCTTTCAACATCTAGAGCAATTTCTAAAAGTACAGATGACAAATCCAAATTCAGGAGGTGTTTTTATTGGTGGGGTTAATCCAAATGCCGCCCTTTTTGAAACTATCAAAACGCTTAAAACTAACTTATCTACCGGTATCGGAACGGCCATTTTTGTCGATTATATGAAGACGGAATTTGAGGAAATAAAAAAATGATTTTATTTTTAACGCTCGCTCACCCAAATTTGGCAGTGGTGGGTCGCGTTTGCTCCCAATTTTACCACTGCCAAACTTCGGCTATGCCGAAACGTTGTGCGAAATTCGCCAGCAATTTAACTAATAAAACAGATGTCGGAAATTTTTGAAATTAAAGAAAGCGGCAGTTTGGGCCGAGGATTATTCGCCACAAAGCTAATAAAAAAAGGCGAGAAAATTTTAGAATTCACGGGTCCAATTATCTCTATCAAGGAGGCACTGCAAAAACCACCAGAAAAATTATCATGCCCTTTGCAAATCGGGCCGACCGAATATATAGACATACAAGAACCTGGCGTTTTAGCTAATCATTCTTGCTCGCCAAATGCTGGCGTAAAAAATGATCATTACCTTGTGGCTATCCAAGACATCTTACCTGGCAATGAAATTTTTTATGATTATTCAACGACAATGGATGAAGATAATTGGACCCTAGAATGTAAATGCGGAAGCCCAAACTGCCGCCACATCATAGGAGATTTCCGACATCTTCCGATCGAAGTTCAAAAAAAATATTTAGAATTAAATATAGTCCAGTCCTTTATTGCGAAAAAATTGCTGGCGAACATCGCACAACACGGCATATCCGGCTCAGAAAATTGACACAATTAAATTTAAAAGGGGTGTCAATTTTCTTCGACCCAAATTTTTGTTCCGCTACGCTACACAAAACCTTCGGATAATGCCGATACGTTATACGACATTGCCCTTCGCCCGCCTAGAATGTAAACTTTTATATATTTAGCAAATCTTTTCAAATTATTATGATTAAAACCAAAGTCCTAAAGAAGATAAGCCAACAACAACTGGATAAAAAACTAAAGCTCAATATAGAGAATAAATATGTTGAGGGAGAACAATGGTTCAAAAATCCAGAATTATGGTATGAATTAACAGCTTTTTCAAATCCTTACATAACTGTTTACTCTGAACTTGTTCTGTTAATTCAAAATCTGAATAAAATTTCTGGATTTTTATCTGACAAAGCTTTAGTTTTTTATGGTCTTGGCACAGGAGATACAGAAATTATTTTAGTCAATTCTATACTTCAAAAAGAAAAAGTTGTTGATGTTGTTGGCTTAGAAATACAAGCACAATTTATCGATGGATTTATTCAATCCCTTCAAAATATCGCCCTTGAAAATGATGAATATGAAATAAACTTTTTGGGTATTCATGGATTATTTCAAGATACAAAAAAAGAATATTTGAAAATTAACAATAAAAAACAAGCTCACATAATTTTAGGAAATACTATAGGTAATTTTAAAGAAGAAGAAATTTTTCAAATCTTCAATAACTTGATGAACAAGGGCGATATTTTACTCGCAGGATTTCAAACAGATGAAAACATGAATAAAGTTTTCAAGCAATATTCAGAGAATAAAATGTTTAACAATTTCATTAGAAAAACAATCCCAAATTGCGATGAACTAAAATGGAAGATCAATCAAGAAGAATCGCAAATTGAAGCATGGAGTGGTGACGTGCTTGTTTTTCATTCAAAAAAGAAAAATCCTGCGAGTATGATAAATTGTGTCAAGGACTTTGGTTTTAAAAAGTTGTATAGTACAAACGATACTAATTCTTGTATTCAGATATTTGAAAAGATTTGAACGGCGGGCTACGGGCAACGCTTCGGGGACGCTGCGCTTTCGTCGCTATCGCTCCTCACCCTCGTATAACAAGGATTATGAGGAAAATGGCTCAGCTCGCCATTTT
The DNA here is from genome assembly GCA_018818885.1 of Patescibacteria group bacterium. Lineage (GTDB taxonomy): Bacteria > Patescibacteriota > Patescibacteriia > Buchananbacterales > SURF-54 > JAHIRB01. The sequence continues at coordinate 22,188 of JAHIRB010000035.1, forward strand.
CCCAAATTTGCTCCACTGCGTTCCGCAAACTTCTCATAATCCTGACGTTATCGGAAATAATTTTAGGCTCTTATGAACGAAGAACAATCAAAAAAAATTATGAGGCTTGCTATTGAGGAGGCAAAGAAATCCTCAGAACCACTGAAGTGTGGTGTTGTCATTGTTAAGAATGAAGAGGTGATTGCGAAAACATACAACTCTCAGCGAGAATCAAAAAATTCTTCAGCCCATGCTGAAATAAAAGCTTTAGGAGTGGCTGGACAGATAGTGGACAATAAAAATCTTGATGGTTGCGACATTTTTTGTACTTGTGAACCGTGTATTATGTGTGTTTCCGCAATCACTTTTGCAAAAATTAGGCGTCTTTATTATGGGATTTCTTTGTCTGACGTTTCACCGAAAGATAAACGAATAGATATCAGTATTGATGAATTTTTCCAAAAATCGCCTCATAAATTCGAAGTGATAAAGAATTTTTTAGAAGAAGAATGCAAGGTACTAATTTGATCGCCTAAAATTACATCCGATAACAGCGTGTATGAGGTTCAAAAAAAGTGCGTTAATAATACCTAAAGGCTGCACTTTTTCTTTCACCCAAATTTCGCCTCCTATATAATTAAAATAAGGAAGTCGGCGAAACTTCTCATACACGCAAACGTTAGGCGAAATAAGATTTAAACAAAAATTATTTTATGGCAACAAAACCTTGGACAAGAAATCAAAAAATTGCTGTATGGGGGGTTATAGCCGTAATCATTATGGGTGTACTCGGATGGTTTATTAAAATAGATTTAGAAATATCTTATATACAAAGTCAAATTGAACAAATTCAGATAGATAAAGCGAACATAAAATCATTAGTTGTTGATGAATTTTTAAAAACCTGCCCACCAGGAACAACTACTTCGACTATTGAATTTGTCGATGAAGGAATTAAATTTGGATGTATAATCCCAGAATAATTTTTGTTTAAATCTTACTCTCCGCTCCGCCCTATCGGGTCGCCTAACACGGGCTAGCCGGTTCGCAGTATGCACTTTGAAACAAACATTTTTAGGAAGCTGCCCAAATCAACCAAAGGAGGCCTACTATGATTTTGGGATTAACAAAAGAAGATTTAGAGAAACCAACAATTACAGAGGTAGAAGAAGTTCGCGTACATGACGGAAGGGGGGGTGCTGCCACAGTACGAGTCGGCGATCAAGTTGAAGTTTTCAAACCAGAAGAAAATAAATTGACTCTGGCCTATCTCGGCCCCGGGCCATACACTATTGAATGGACGGCGCAATGGAGATGTGGCCGAGATTTCCTTCAACTGACAACGCCGACAAAAGGTAAGGGCAAAGGCGTTAACGCTTCCAAATTTCAAATCGTCTCATAGTTTCATTATGGACGCACAAAAACGGGAAGGCATACTTTCGCCTTCCCGCTTCCTAAAAATGTTTGTTTATTTATCACGCTCACCCAAATCCCACACCTATTTTAGTAAATTTCAAATAATAGCACAAAATATGTGAGGGACTTCGGCTAGCCCGAAACGTTATGTGAAATTTATTTTTGTTTTTATCTAATAAACACGTAATATGAATAAATCTTTTTCTCTTTTTCTCGAACAACTAAAAAAACTTAATCTACCAAAAGGCAAATTCGCTATTTTCGGAAGTGGCCCCCTGGGTATAAGAAATATCAGAGACACCCATGATCTTGATCTTATTGTAGATGAATCGCTTTTTGACGAGTATAAAAATATGCCGAGCTGGGAGTTTAAAAGTTTTGACAGAGATGATCGTCATGTTGAGATGATTGAAAATAGCGGAATTGAGTTCTACAAAACATGGGGGCCGGGCGATTGGGATACTCGCCAGTTAATTGATAATGCGGAAATTATTGATAATTTGCCTTTTGTAAAATTAGAGGAAGTAAAAAAGTGGAAGAAAATATCAGGAAGAGAAAAAGATTTAAAAGATGTCCAACTAATAAACGAGTATTTGGAAAAGTCACAAAAACAAAAATAAACATCACATAACAAAGAGTATGCGGTTCAGGAATTTTTCATTTATAATTTAATAAGGAGTAAAAAATTCCTTCACCCAAATTTTTTGTTCCGCTATCGCTACACAAAAAACTTCGCATACTCTTAAACGTTATGTGAAATATTGACTAGATTATTCTGGCATAAAATGTTTTTGCCGATAAAAAAGTCAGTGCGATTTTAAAACTGATAATCAAATAATTCCGTCAATACATCACATAACACTGTGTATCTGGTTCCGTAAAAGAGAAAAATTAAATAATTCTCTATTTTTAAAAAGCCCTTTTTCAATTTTTTTTGACAAAGAAAAAACCGCCTCAACCTTTGTGGTATATTGGCGGTAAGCAGTCGGTCTGCTCAGTCCTTTTACTTTGTGCGAAAGAGCGGGCAAATCAGGTCGTGAAATTCTTTCAGTGATTCGTTCAACATGGTATGCCAAACGAATATTCCAACCTCGCGCTCTTTCAAAAGAGCAACCAACTTTTCCGCCCTTTCCTGCAACGCGTCATGCGTAAGTTCTGTTTTTTGCTCGTTTTCAGCCATTTCTACTTCTCCTTTCAGGTTAGTTGGTAATATTTAATACCAAATTTGGTATCGTTGCATTGTAGCAGAAAACTGTCCCTCTGTCAAGTCCAGCGACCAAAAAAAATTGAAAAAGGGCTTTAATAAGGTAAATTATTTAATTTTTCTTTTTTACTCCACCCAAATTTTTGCCTTTCCTTTCTTTTAGAATATAATAAGGAAGAAAGGCAAAAACTTCAGATACACAGAAACGTTAGGCGAAATTAATTTATTAACCTTTAATCAAAATCATATGGAAAAATTTGAAAGAGCTCCACAAGAGCCACAATCAACGGAAGAGGCAGTATCACGTTTTCTTGACGGAGATAATAATGCCGCAGTGTCTTTTTTGCGAAATCACCGCGATGAAATCGGTGAATTCTGTTTACAAATCCGCGACACATACCAAAAAAATGACACTGCGACTCCTTTTTTGGAATTGGCAAAGTTAATTGATTCGTTGCTATAAACGGTTAATAAATTAACTATCGCCTAACAGCGTGTATGAGGTTCAAGAAAAAGTGCGTTAATAATTTTCAGCGGTTGCACTTTTTCTTTCACCCAAATTTCGCCTCCTCTATAATGAAAATAAGGAAGTCGGCGAAACTTCTCATACACGCAAACGTTATGTGAAATAGCCAGAAATTTTTTTATTATTTTTTAGATTTTTTTTGGCAATTTATTTCGGTCGAACATAGCTTGTGATATAATTTAATCAGCTTAATAATTTAACCAATAAAATTATGAAAAACCCAGAAATGAGTCCTGAGCAACCAAAAAAGTGGGAAACTCTAACCACTGAGCAAATAATTGAGAGGATAAAATCAAACTCTGAAGCACAAGAAAAAGCTTTTGGTAGTGTTCTTACTGAAGAACAGTTTAAAGAAAGATTTCCTCATAATTCAGCAAAAGTCGAAGATATTCAAAATATGATGCTAGCGTTAGGGTTAGAGCTTCCCACTCAAGAAGATGTAGAGCAAATGATGCAACAAGGCGAAGAAAATGATCAGGAAGAAAAATAAATTGCCAAAAAATACATTAAGGAAAAGAAATTTCTGTCTACATCACATAACATGTTGTATCTGGCTACGCTAAATAATAATTTATTTTCTCTACTTATATGGGTATCAAAGTTGAATTTAACCCCGACCTCGCTTTAAGGAATATTTCCGAATTTAAAAACGGTAATCGTAAAATTGAAGAATGTATTCCTGAAAGCCTTGAGGAAGGCAAAACATATCCGTTTTTAAAATGCGATCAACGTAATTACTGGCTTTATGGTGCAATACCTTTAATCGAAACCAAAGGCAATGAGATTTTATCACGTCCTAAGGCTAAAATTATTCTGCTGGAAGCCACGCACTTTGCTGTTGATAACGTAACGTATACTAAAGGCTTTTACAAAGTAATTGAGGTCTTTAAGGATGACGATATACATTTTGAATGTTTTGATCCGGTGGGAACGAGAAAATAAATTATTATTTAGCTCCGCCCAAATTTCTTCTTCTTTTTTATTATTAATTTAATAATGAAGCGAAGAAGAAACTTCAGATACAACAAAACGTTATGTGAAAAACAATAAATTCATAATAACATATAAATAATGGGGTTCAATAAAAAGGAAGTTAATAAACTATTAGCATCTTGCCACAGAAGATGCTGCATTTGCCATAAATTCTGCGGGGTCAAAATGGAAACTGATCATATCGAACAAAAATTCATCTCGCAGAATGATTCTATTGAAAATGCAATTCCAGTCTGTTTTGAATGTCATGCCGAAATCCATCTTTATAATGACAAACATCCACGTGGCAGAAAATTTTCATCCGAAGAGTTGCATGAGCATAAGCGTCAATGGCTGGAAATATGCGAAAAAAATCCTGAGATGTTTATTCAACCACTCCAAAGAAGTGATGTAGGTCCTCTTCAGTCGTTGGCAGATGAACTAAAATTCAATGTAGCTATCAAACAGTATCAAGATTCTAATGTTGGATATTTCTGTCCTTTTGAGGTTAAGCAGTTTGACAGATCATTAAATGATGGCTATATCTCTATATTAAATGATAGTTTAGCAGATTCCTTAACTAACACTTATATTCAAATTAAATTGGCAAATACAGCACTCAATGCTATTACTTCGGCGCCTTGTGAAAGAGATCGAGGATTAGCCAAAAATAGACTCCAAGATGTATTAAGAATAATGGGTACAAAGATTGATGAAACTTATAAATTGCTTAAAAATCAATTAGAGTGAATTTATTGTTCTTCGCCTAACACGGGTTAGCCGGTTCACGCTGGCTAAATAAAATTATTCAATATTATGAAAACTATTATAAAATTAATAAATCTAGCGGCCCTACTTGGGTCAGTTGCATGGCTATCCAAAGATACTAATTGGGAACCATTACTATTATTTCTTGCCTTATTAGCCGCATTCTTAGGGCAGGAAATCTTACCAACAATTAAAAAAGTGAACAAAGAAGACAAAAAGCTAGGAGAATTATTTCTTAAAGAATTCCCCTCAAACGGTAAAAGTTGCTTATTTTTAAAAGAACATGAGCTACACAATCCATTCCGCCAATCACAACTTGATGAAATTGAAAAATTCTTAAGTGAATGGGATAACACCGAACATGAGTTCTTAAATAAAAAATTAGAAAGAATAAAAAAAGAACTACTCTCTAAAATTAATAAATTTTTATCTTCGTTGTTTACTTTGGTAAGAGCCCATGATAGTGATGTTAATATATTAACAACCAAGCTAAGCGGGGCGTACAATAAAGAGGTAGAAGAAGAAAATGATTTAAAAATAGCTGGACTAAACAAAATGGCAACTGATATATATAAAAAACATCAAATACTAACAAAAAAGATAAAAAGAATCTTAAATTCTTAGCTAATATTGAATAATTTTATTTTTAACGCTTGCTAATAAAATAATTTAAAAATATGGAAAATCAAATATTTAAAAAATTTACCTTATGGGATTCAGTAGTTTTACTGGTTTTAATACTTATTGCTATACCATCAATACTTGGAGTATTAGAAGCTGTAACTGGTCAAGACTATTATCAAATGACGGTTTATCTTTTTATATCGGCTATAATCTTGTTTGGAATTTTCAAATATTCAAAAAAGTTGGTGAGCAATATAAAAAATGCAGAAACTAAAAAAAGAGCAACTATAATATCAGCAGTATTGATAATCATTACCCTGCTATTCTTTTTCAGACTATTTTTTTAAATTATTTTATTTAACGCGCTCACCCAAATCCCGCCATGGGCGGGACTTCGGCTAACCCGAAACGTTAGGTAACATTTTATTCAAAATCTTTTAAATTTAATAATAGAGCCCTTTTGAAATTTTTTAAGAAAAAAGAAAGGGCTCCGCTCACTATTTTTAGTGGGGAGCCCTGATGAGCGGAGGACGCACGACAGTCACTTGAGGCGCGAGACTGCCTCGACGCCACTCATAGTTCTGCCAGTGGCGCAATCCATCACGAAGCTGCCGACTGACGACCCCGCCTTGATCATGGCGAGCCACTGGTCGTAGGTCGCCGTCGCGTACGGTCCGGCCGAGGCCTTGTTGTCGGCGAGCCAGCGTGCGAGCGCTTCGGGCGTTTCCATCACAGGCGAGATTGGTGTCCCTTCCGTGACGGACTCATACATCTGGTAGTGCGTGCGTTCCGACTCCGGCCACTGCGGCATGACGTCGCATCCGTAGTTCGGCGGGTCGTTGTTGAGCCAGCCGTCACGTAGTCCCTCCACAATCTCTTCCTCGTCGTACGGGAAGTGCTCGTGCATGGGGATGTGGTGGCCGTTCTCGTCCTTGGGGTGTTCCCAGTTTGCGGGAACTCTGCGAGCTTCTGTACTCATGGCTTTGTCCTCCTCTTTGGTTGTTTTATGTGCAATTTAACGCCAAAATTAGCGTTCATATTAGTATAGCATAAAACTGATAACCTGTCAAGCTCGCGACCAAAAAAATTTCAAAAAGGCTCTAATAATAAGGTATTTTTGAATAAAACATCACCTAACACCTGCTATCTGACTCCGCCTTTCGATAAATAATTTTTAACCACTTAATATGGAAACTTTAGAAAACTTTATAGAAAAACTTGACGAAAAAACTGAGATTGAAATAGCAAACTTTTTAAATGCAAGCCAAGATTCAAAAAGAGATTCAATAAAAGCTATTTTAGATTCTAGAATTATAAAAAATTTACAGCAACTAACTAAAACAATCGAAGAAAATAACATAAAAACAGAAAACTATAATACTACACTAACTAAACTTACAAAATGGATTTTTATATTTACAGTTGTGATGACTATTGCAACAATAATCAGTTTATTCAAAGGTTAAAAATTATTTATCGGGCGTCGCGCAAATTGCTCATTCGCTTACGTGATGACCTCCAGTTAATTATATCACGACGCGAATTTCGCAACTTCAGATAGCAGGGTAACGTTATGTGATGTTTGGCTTTTACTTAGTACAATTAATAATTTATAATTTAATAAAACCATTATGAACAAAACAACAAAAATCACATTACTTATTATTGCTGGTTTATTAGTGTTTAACGGATTAATCAATATTTCCGACAATGGAGGAGTTTTAGCCTATGACATTGCTTCCATTTTATCTGGAATTGGATTTATTGTTGTTGCTCTATCTAAGAAAGCATAAAAGCCGAACATCACATAACAGCGTGTATCTGGTTACGGAAAATTGGCGTTAATTAAATCCTTAAGGAATGCCAATTTTCCTCCGCCCAAATTTTCATCCCTTTACAAGATGAGGATTTGGGTGGGGTTCTGTTAAAAAGTGTCGTCTGATAATCAAAATTTAACCTATTTAATCGGGATGAAAACTTCAGATACACGCGAACGTTATATGAAATAATAATTTTATTTTTATGTCAGATAAAATAAACAAATGCCTAGATGATTTAAGATATGCTTATAAATGTAACGTGCCTTTGGGATAAGTACTCGAATCATATAGTTTTTACGCTGATCCTAAATATGTCACAATAGAAACTTACAAAAATTTTTGCGTGTTTGTTTATAAAACGGATATTGATAACGAGGGAATTTTAAAAAAAGCTAAAAAATATCCCGATTACGAAACTTATATAAGTGACAAAAGTAGTTTTGCAAAATTTTTTATTGAACGCGGTCCAAGATTAGATACGCCCAAAAAGAAACGAATTAAAAAATATACTACCTATTCAGCGCATGGACATTTCCAAACCAATAATCCTATTTCTGCTTTTTTAAACTTCATAGCGATGTTGCCCGCTTATATATTAATGATGACTATCGCCGGAATCGCAAAGATTTTTGTAAGTTTCTTTGACCTGTTCAAATCTAACAAAGAAAAATAAAATTATTACATCGTATAACACGGCGTATACGACATTTGTTTATCCACTAAAACCCGGGGGAGTCGTTCGCGAACGGCTTCTCTTGACAAAAATAATCAGGCTGATATAATTGTAATACAATGTATTACAATTAATCTATTTCTATGAGACAAGTAATTAACATCTCCTTACCTAAACAAACAGCCCATGAAGTCAAATCTGCCGTTAAAAGAGGCAATTATCTCAGCGTCAGTGAGTTTTTTCGTGATTTATTAAGAGATTGGCAGGCAGGTAATCTTCTTAATGAATTAAACCAAAGTAGAAAAGAAATTAAAGCGGGCAAGGGCAAAACCTTAAAATCCTTAAAGGATTTAAGGTAATTTTTTATGGAAATTATTTATTCCTCAAAGTTTGCCCGTGAATATAAGAAACTGCCAAAAAAAGTAAAGGCAACGGCGGAAGAGCACGAAACAATATTCAGACAGAACCCCCGAGATCCAAGATTAAACACGCACAAACTTCATGGCAGACTTAAAGAATTCTGGTCTTTTTCAATCGGGAACAAATACCGAATTATTTTTGAATTTGGCAATGACACTACAATTTGCTTGCATTTAGTCGGCAATCATGATATTTACCAATAAACAAACGTCGCATACGCTGGAACGTTAGGCGAACTTTATATGATCCTGATGTTATGCAATTACATAATTTAACACGAAAAAAGAATTTTTAGAATGTAGATTATAATCTAGAAATTATGAGCAAAAATAATATGAAAAGTATTATCTTCCCCAAGGTTAAAGAGTGGTTTTTAAGATACATACTCGCAGAAATAGTAGCCATCATAGGTGCTATGGTGGGAGGTCTATTAGCATATTACTTTTTTAACAACCTTGTTGCTACTGCTCTCGGTGGAACTTGGGGCGAAAATATTGGTTATTATGGACAAATAATATATAGTGATTTAAAAAAGAGCAAACAAAAAGACGGAAAAATTACATTTATTATTGTTCTTAAACTTATAAGAAACGCCATTATAGAATTTGGGCCAGGGGAGTATCTTGATAGCTTTCTTATTCGTCCTATTACCATGTATTTTTTTATAAGCGTAGTTGGTAGTCTTCCTGTTGGGTTATTCCTTGGCAAAATAAGTGCTGATGTCATTTTTTATATACCTACAATTACTGCATACGAGTTTCAAAAAAAATACATTAAAGATTAATATTTTTTTGTTATTTAGGAACTCCGAATCGGAATCTCGCGTAAGCGTATATGCTAGATCCTAAATTTAATTCAGAATTACAAAAAAAAGGCGAGGCGTGGAAGCCTCGTCTTTAAGGTTTTATTAATTTGTATTACTATCTATATTTATTTATTTCATCTCTAAGTTTTTTTGCTTTTTCTGCCGCATTTTCAGCAAACTTTTCGTCTGAACCAGCATAAATTATTCCACGAGCGGAATGAACAATCAAACCCTGTCCATTCGAATCTTTTCCATTATCCATAACTGCTTTAACATCACCACCTTGTGCGCCTATACCAGGAAGCAGTATCGGCATGTCACCAATAATTTTTCTAATTTCTTTTAGTTCTTTTGGGTACGTTGCACCAACTACAACAAGTAAGTTTTTGTTTTTATTCCATTCATTAGCTACTTTTTCTGCCACTATCTGGTAGATTTTTTTCCCTTCTACTTCTAAGTCTTGTAAGTCTTTAGCTCCTGGGTTAGAAGTTCTGCATAATACAATTACTCCCTTGTCTTTGTAATCAGTAAATGGTTCTAAAGTATCGCCACCCATATATGGGTTTACGGTTACTGCGTCTGCACTTAATATTTCGAAAGCTTGTTTAGCATACATTTTTGCAGTGTTGCCAATATCGTTACGTTTGGCATCCAATATTACCGGCATATCGGGGTAGTTTTGTTTTACGTAGTTGATGCTTTCTTTAAGCTGGTCAATAGTGTCGGAACCAGCATACATGGCGTATTGGAATTTGAAAGATGAAGCAAAGTCAACAGTTGCGTCAATAATTGTTTTGTTAAATTCAAACGCTGCTTTTTCGTGAGTTTTTAGGTGTTCTGGGATTTTTTCAAGATCTGTATCCAAACCTACACAAACTAGTGAGTTTTTTTTATCCCAGGATGCTTTTAAATTTTTTATGAAAGTCATAAATTTTTACTCTGACTCGGCGAGCCACGTCGTTCACGAACGACGTGGCGAGGACGCCTTCGTCAGTTTTATTAAAATTGATTATCTTTTAAGAATTGTTGCACTTTTTCTTTCGTGTCATCATCTATTTTTCCTTCTTCTAATAAAACAGTTATAATGTCAGACATTGTGATTATATTGTGAAGTTTATAACCTTTGTTTTCAATACGTTTTTTCCCACCTTGTTCACGGTCAAGTAAAATAATGACGTCACTGATTTTTAAACCTTCATGTTCGAGTGGTTCGATAGTCTCAAAAACTGAACTACCAGAACTAATCAAATCTTCAATAATTAAACAGGTTTGCCCTTTTTTGTATACTCCTTCAATGGCTTTTTTAGTACCATAGTCTTTTACTTCTTTTCTACGCATTACCATTGGTTTATTTAAATCCATCGAAATGACTGTTGCGATTGGTAATGCAGTGTAGGGAACGCCTGCGATTAAATCGTAATTTAAATCTTTAGCAATTTTTGACATTTCGTCAGCTACAGCTTTTAAAACCTCTGGGTAAGAAATTGTTACTCTCAAATCAATATAAATTGGAGAAATTATGCCTGTTTTTAGTTTGAATTCACCGAATTTGATAGCATTAATTTTGTTAAGTTTTAAAATTAGTTCTTTTTTATTCATAGGTTATTACCTTTCTTCTCTCTTTGTCATCTCGACCAGTGTTTTGTTGATTCACGCAAGTGGAGAGATCCCATATCATACAATATTGAAAGGTGTGAGATTCCTCGACTCCGGCCCTTGGCCTCCGCTCGGAATGACAAACTGGCTAATTGTAAATTTCTTCCCCTCTAAAATTATTATTTATTGAATTATTATCAAAGACTGTTTCACCATTAATTATTGTTTTTATTGGCCAGCCGGTGAGTTGCCAGCCATCAAAAGGAGACCAGCCGCATTTTGTGTATAAATTTTCGTTTTTAACTTCTTTTTTTAATGTCATGTCAACGATGGTTCTGCAGTCTTCTCGAATTGGTATGTGGAATATTTTTGTTGGGTTTGTTGACATAAGTTCAATTAAGCGTTCTAATTTTAGCATACCATTATTCACTGCATCAAGCATCAAAGGAAGCGAACTTTCAAGTCCAGGAATTCCACGTGGAAAATCATCCTGTTGTTTTTCTTTTTTAGTATGAGGCGCGTGGTCAGATCCGATAGTATCAACCGTACCATCTTCTATTGCTTGCCATAAAGCATCTACATTGCTTTGAGATTTTAAGTTTGGATACATCTCCCAAAACCCGTCTTTAATATTTTCGTTTTTTAAAAATAAATGATGAGGGGTTACTTCTACAAAAATGTCTTTTGTTTTATTTTTCTTAATGTATTCAATTTCGTCTTTAGTAGATATGTGACAAAGATAAAGTTTATTACCACACTTCTTAGTCAATTTAATAGCGAGTTCAACCATTTCTCCTTCTGCGTGGCAAGAAATAATAGGGGAGACACTAAATATCTTTTCTAAGATTCTGTCATCGTCGATCTTTAAATTTCCTGTTGAGAAATTCAAAAAAACTTTGACCGATGCGATCTTATCTCTAACTTTTTTTATCTCATTCCAGTTGTCTGTACTGGCGGCAAAATGAAAGCCATAATTTACCATTGCATCTTTTTGTGCGATCTTTCTTTTTTGTTCAAGAAGTTCCGCAGTCGTGGTCGGTGGTTTGGTATTAGGCATATCTAAAACAGTAGTAAAACCACCTGCCAAGGCTGCTTTAGAGCCTGTTTGCCAGTCTTCTTTATGATCAAGTCCGGGAGTTCGAAAGTGAACATGGGGATCGATTAGTTGTGGAAGTGTGATTATGCTCATATAGATAAAGCTCAAATGTTAATCATGAAGCATGTAACATGGAACAAGTCTTAGGTATTGCATACTACATGATATATGATACATGTTCTATGAAATTGGATTTAGTCATTTGGATTTTATTTAACATTGTGATTTTGAAATTTGACATTTTATTTGATAGATTATGCTTTTAATTATATTCATCCCAACTTTTTATTTTTAAATCTTTAAGTTCTTTTTTGAAAATTGAATCAACAAATAATTTTGCTAACCGTAGATTGGTTATCAATGGAATATTGTAATCAATTGCTTGTCTGCGAAGCATGTAGCCATTACTAACAACTTCTCGATTTAAGCCATCAGGTATATTTATTACAAAGTCTACCTTACCTTCTTTAATAAGGTCAAGACCGTTTGGCGCTATTTTATCTTTAATTTTATAGACAAGCTTATTTTCAATACCATTTTCTTCTAAAAATTTCGACGTGTTAACAGTGGCGTAAATATTAAAGCCCATATTTTTTAATTTATTCGAGGCTTCCAAGAAATCTGCCTTATTATCTTCACCACCTAAACTTATAAGCACATTTTCTTTAGGATATCTAAAACCAGTTCCCAGCATTGCTTTTAGTAGTGTTTCCTGCAAATCATCTCCAAAGGCTGCTACTTCTCCAGTTGAACCCATTTCTACGTAAAGTACAGGGTCTGCGCCTTTAATTCTTGAATAAGAAAATTGAGGTACTTTTACGCCCATATAATCAAGATCAACAGTATTATAAGAACCGTGGATATCAATACCAAGCATGGCTTTGGTGGCAAGTTCAATAAAATTATATTTTGTTACCTTGGAGACAAATGGGAAGCTTCGTGATGCGCGCAAATTACATTCAATTACTTTAATTTCGTTATTAATAGCTAAAAATTGGATATTAAATGGGCCAGTGATATTTAGTGCACTTATAATTTGTCTGGTGATTTTTTTGCAACGCCTGACTGTTTCTAAATATGTTTTCTGGGGTGGTAAGACCATAGTTGCATCACCAGAATGTATGCCAGCGTTTTCTACATGTTCAGAAATGGCATAAATTTTTAATTCTCCCTTTTGAGCAACTCCATCAATTTCGATTTCGCGTGCACCCTGAATAAATTTGCTAATGACTACTGGGTGTTCTGGAGAAACAAGGGTGGCTTGTTTTAAGCAGGTAACCAAACTTTTTTCGTTAGGTGCAATGTTCATAGCAGCACCAGAAAGAACGTAAGAAGGACGTACTAAAACAGGATAATTAACTTTTTCTGCAAATTTTATTGCTTCTTCGATACTAGTTAATTCCTTCCACGCTGGCTGATCAACTTTTAGTTTATCAAGTAATGCAGAAAATTTATGTCTATTTTCTGCTCTATCTATATCAAGTGGGGAAGTGCCTAATATTTTTACTTTTGCACCATGCAATTCCATAGCCAAATTGTTGGCAATTTGTCCACCAACTGAAACATTTACGCCTTTTGGTTTTTCAAATTCATAGATATCAAGTACACGTTCAAATGATATTTCTTCAAAATATAATCTATCACAAATGTCATAATCGGTAGAAACAGTTTCTGGATTATAATTAATCATTATGGTTTTGTAGCCAAGTTTGTTGGCAGCTAAGGTTGCGTTAACAGCGCACCAATCAAATTCTACGCTAGAACCAATTCTATATACTCCAGAACCCAGTGTGACAATCGAATTTTTAGAAGGCTTTAAATCGTGCTCCGTGCCGTTATAGGTCATATATAAGTAATTGGTTTTAGCTGGATATTCGGCAGCTAAAGTATCAATTTGTTTTACTACTGGCAAAACTTTATTTACTTTTCGTAGTTGTCTAATTTCTGGAGTTTCGACTTTTTTGATTTTTGCGATTTGTCTATCTGAAAAACCTGCTTGTTTGGCTTCGAGTAATAAATCTTTTGTTAAATCATTTTTGTAAAGTTTCTTTTCTATTTCAGTAATATTTTGCAGTTTGTATAAAAACCATTTATCTATTCCAGTTTTGTTATAAATTTTTGAAATCGGAATGCCTTTTTTGATGCCTTCTGCCACAGCAAAAACTCTTTGTTCAGTAGGATTTTCCATCTCGTCTATTACCCCATTAGCAAATTTTAAATTATTTTGAACCACGCCATACATTCCAATGTCTAGCATTCGAATGGCTTTTTGCAAAGCTTCTTCAAACTTTCTGCCTATGGCCATTACCTCTCCAACACTTTTCATCTCAGAACCTAATACACGATACGCGCCTTGGAATTTTTTTAGATCCCAGCGCGGAATTTTTACTACCAAATAATCAAGTGCTGGTTCAAAGCAAGCTGTAGTAGCTTTGGTGATTGAGTTTTTTATTTCTGTTAAACCATAACCTAGCCCAAGCTTAGCGGCTATAAAGGCTAGAGGATAGCCGGTTGCTTTAGATGCTAAAGCAGATGATCTCGAAAGTCTGGCATTAACCTCAATTACCCTGTAATCTTCTGATTTAGGATCAAAGGCATATTGTATATTGCATTCCCCAACAATTCCAAGATGTCTGATAACATCAATAGAAATTTTTCTTAATTTATGATATTCGTGATTAGTCAATGTCTGCGAAGGTGCAACTACTATACTTTCGCCAGTATGTATGCCCATTGGGTCAAAGTTTTCCATATTACAAACTGTAATGCAATTATCAAATCTATCTCGTACTACTTCGTATTCAATTTCTTTCCATTTCAATAAACATTCCTCCACAAGCACTTGTGGTACTTCGGCAAAAGCTTGGTTACACATTTCATCTAATTCTTTGGCATTTTTTGCTATACCAGAATGTTTACCACCCAAAGCAAAGGCAGCACGCATCATAACAGGGTAGCCAAGTTTTTGAGCAAATTTAAGTGCAGCATTAGTATTATTGACTGCCTTTGATTTAGCAGTTTTAATACTTATTTGGTTTAGTTTTTTGATAAACAAAGCGCGATCTTCGGTGTCTTCAATGGTCTGTATGGGAGTTCCAAGCACGTTAACCCGGTATTTTTTTAGCACCCCATTACGTGCAAGTTCTAATCCGCAGTTGAGCGCAGTTTGGCCACCAAAAGCAAGCATGATGCCCTGTGGTTTTTCTTTTTTGATTACTTCTGATACAAAATGATAATTAACTGGCAAAAAGTAAATTTTGTCTGCTAAATGCTCAGAAGTTTGGATTGTTGCAATATTTGGGTTTACTAAAACAACTTTGATTTTTTCTTCTTTCAAAGCTTTAATGGCTTGGGAGCCAGAATAATCAAACTCGCCAGCTTGGCCAATTTTGAGTGCGCCAGAGCCAAGAATTATTACTTTTTTTATTTTTTTAGACATAGATTCTATTTGTCATTTCGACCGAAGGCCGGAGTGAAGTCATGCCAGAGGCAGATCCGCCTCTGGCGGAAAATCTCACATTATTCTTATTGGTAAGTGTGAGATCCCTCGGCTCCGCTCGGGATGACAATACGGATTTAATTATTATGCTTCTTTTTTTGCCATTGTTTATACGTATTTATTGCTTTTAATCCATTAATACTAATTTTTTCTTTGGTGAATGTTTTAACTTTGTCTAAGTCAACCCACTTATAAGCTGTTACTTCATCAGGATCGATTTTTACTTTACCATCATAGATGCAAGTATATAATGATCTAAAAAATTTATCTTTGTTACTATTAATTTTTATTTTTGTTATAAATTTTAATTTACTAGTAGGGATTTTGATCCCCATTTCTTCTTGCAGCTCCCTTAAAGCAGCCTGTCTATAAGTTTCTTTAGCATCGACATGCCCACCTATCCTTGTTTCCCATTGATTTGGCTTAGTATGAAGCCAAGGAGCGCGTTTTTGAAATAATATTTGACCCTTAGAATTAAATACTAGTATTGAAGAAAGTCTATGCCAAAGATAACATTTTTTCATACCGTGATAAGTCGCTGTTCCGACGACCTTATCATTCTTGTCGACTATTGTAATAACTGATTCTTTAAATTTTGGTTTTTTCATTTTTTTAGCCATTGTTTATTTCGTAAATAACAGTCTAAAGACTGTCATTCCGGCTGTTAGGTAGTCACAATAAAACGGAATGACACATTTCTTCGCCAGAGGCGAATCAGCCTCAGGCTGAAGTGTGTTATTTTTTTTCATCATTTTTGTCAATTAGCGCTATAATTAAATCTTTGAATTTTGGTACTTTCATCTTTTAATCATCTTCACAAACTTATCAAACAAATAATCTGTATCAACCGGACCGGGAGTTGCTTCTGGATGGAACTGTACTGACATAAATGGTTTTCTGATATGTTTAATTCCCTCGTTAGTTTTGTCATTAGCATTTACAAACCATTCTTTAAATCCTGGTGGTAATTTTTTGGCGTTGACTGCATAGCCGTGGTTTTGCGAAGTGATGTAGCATCTGTTGGTACCAACTTCTACACATGGTTGATTTTGGCTTCGATGCCCGAATTTCAGTTTATACGTATCACCACCAGCAGCTAGAGCAAGCAGTTGGTTGCCAAAACAAATTCCAAAGGTAGGAATATTTTTTGCTAATGATTTTTTTATGTTATTGATCGTTACTTCACAAGTTTTAGGATCACCAGGGCCATTAGAAATAAAAAGACCATGGTATTTTAATTTAGTAAGATCATAATTCCATGGTACACGAATCACTGTTATATTTCGTTTTTGAAAACTTCTGATGATATTATTTTTTACACCTACGTCAATCATCACAATTTTAGTTCTACCAGCCTTATAGTTTATTATTCTTTTGCAACTAACTTTATCAGCTAGTATTTCTTTGTTAGGGTCGTAGAAATCAATCACCTTATCAGCTTGTTCAATTTTGCCTAGCATTACACCCTTACTTCGTAGTTTCATTGTTAATGCTCGCGTATCTATTCCTTCGATAGCAGGAATTTTGTAGCGCTTAAGCCATTGATCTAATGAAGATTTAGCATTCCAGTGACTGTGCTTTTTTGAATATTCTGATACAATCAATCCTTGGATTTGAATTTTTTCTGATTCAAAATTAGTGAACATTTTATTTTTTTTGATTTCTTGTGGCACCCCGTAATTTCCAATCAAAGGATAAGTCAAAACTAAAATTTGTCCAGCATAAGAAGGGTCGGTAAAACTTTCTGGATAGCCAACCATGCCAGTGTTGAACACAATTTCTCCGGCAATAGATTTTTTGGTGCCAAAGCCAAAGCCTTCGAATTCTGTACCGTCTTCTAGGATTAGTTTTGTTTTTTGGTTGTTCATAAACTTGTCATCTCGACCGATATTTTGTTATTTTATGCGAGTGGAGAGATCTCATACCATACGATATTGCAGGGTGTGAGATCCCTCGACTCCATTCATCATAATTAAACGTGGAACCATTACGCTCGGGATGACAGAAAGAAGAAGCTAAAATGCTATTTTTTTACCAGTACTATCTCTATGGTATTTTCCAAGTTCATTAATATTTAGAGCTGTTTTTTTATCAAATACTGGTCCATGTGTACAAACACAAACACCAGAATCATCCAAACAGCATTTTCCGCAAATTCCAAAACCACATGACATATATCTTTCCATTGAAATCTGGCAGTCAATATTAATATTATTTGCAAAATCTAATACTTTTTTCATCATTATTTCAGGACCACAAGTATAAATACAATCATATTTATTAGTATTGGCTAATTCTTCCAATCGTGTGGTGGCAAAACCTTTATATCCGCAAGAGCCGTCATCAGTTGATGTGTATAAATTTACACCAATATTATTTAAGCATTTTTGTAATGGAATGTCTGATTTTGACCTTGCTCCTATTATAAAATCTACGTCAATTCCTTTTTCTTTAGCGACTTGAGCTAAAAATACCACAGAAGGAGTGCCACAACCACCACCAACACAAATTATCTTTTTATATTTCTTAAGATCATAACCTTTGCCATAAGGGCCTTGGACACTCATTTTGTTTCCCTTTTTTAATTTAAAAAGCTTTGTAGTAAATGGACCTACTTTTTTTATTGAAAGTGAAAAATTATTATTTGTTGTACAGGCGATGCTAATCGGTTTAGCATCAATTTCTGGTAACCAGACCATAACAAATTGTCCTGGCAAAGCATTAAGAGTGCCTTTCAGAGTAAAGGTTTTCATATCGTCAGCTTCATCAGCAATATTTATTATTTCAAATGCTTTTGGTTGTTCTATTTTATTCATGAGCAATACCAATTATTTCTTTTAAATTTTTGTAATCTTGTTCTTTCATAAATTCTTTGATTTCGTCAGCTACTTTTTTAAATATTTCTGGACCTCGATAATAAATTCCCGTTCCAATTCCTACTGCAGTTGCGCCTGCCATCATCATCTCAATAGCATCACGTCCAGTATTAATACCACCTAGGCCTATGATTGGAATTTTCACTGCTTTATAAATATCATAGACACATCGAACGGCAATTGGTTTTATGGCTGGGCCTGAAACTCCACCGAATTTGTTAGCCAGTATTGGTTTGCCTGTTTCGATATTTATAATCATACCTGGACCAGCAGTATTTATAGCAGTGATAGCAGCAGCACCTGCTTCTTCTGCGGCTTTGGCAACATCAGCTAATTTTGGAATATTGGGAGACACTTTCACAAATACTGGTAATTTTGTATTTTTAACCACAGCCTTTGTAATATCACTTGTGGCCTTTGGGGTACCTTGGCCTGCCAAAGTTCCAAAGCCGGGTGTGTGAGGACAAGAAAGGGGAATCTCTACAGCAGCAAATTCATCAGTTAAAAATCTTTTTGCCATATATGCAAAATCATCAGCTGTTGAACCGATAATACTTGCGATAACTGGTGCTCCAACATCTTTTAAATCTACAAATTCTTTTTTAGCTTCCTCAATACCAGGGTTAGAATAGCCAACTGCGTTCATCATACCTGCTTCAAACGTCGTTATAATGGGATTAGGATGTCCTTTTCTCGGTTCCTTGCTAATGGATTTCATTGTTACCGCTCCTGCACCATTTTTAGCGATATTTTTTAATGACGATTTAGTTACACCCAAAATACCCGACGCGAGGATTGTCGGGTTGTCTATTTTTATTCCGCAAAGGTTTGTTGATAGATTCATAAGTTTGCTCTGTTTGTCATTTCGACCGAAGTGGAGAAATCTCACCCCATACTTATTGGTAGATGTGAGATCTCCGCCAGAGGCGGACCAGCCTCTGGCTGGCCTCGGTCTAAATTGTTCGCTCGGGATGACAAATAGACTATTTTATAGCTCCCAAAATCAAACTCAAAATTGCTTGTCTCACATAAAGTCCGTTCTGAGCTTGCTCGAAATAGTTGGCATAAGGAGTATCATCAAATTCAGTTGGTAGTTCGTTTACACGTGGGAGGGGATGCATAATTTTTAAATTCTTTTTTACGTTAATAAAATCTTTAAGATTTAATATGTACTTATTTTTTACTTTGTTATAGTCACTCATAGATTTAAAGCGTTCTTTTTGTACCCGCGTGCTATACAATATGTCAAGCTTGTTTAATACGTCAGAAAGTTTTGTGATTTCGGAAAATTTTGCTTTATGCTTTTTAAGTTCAGTTTTTACCCAGGCAGGCATTTTAAGTTGGCTAGGGGAGATAAAATAAAGATTTGCGCCAAACATTGCTAAGGCAATAGAAAGTGAATGAACAGTTCTGCCATATTTTAAGTCACCTATCAGCGCAACATTAAGTCCATTTATTTTTTTGTGAGATTCTAAGATTGTATAAATATCCATTATCATTTGTGTTGGATGCTGGTTAGACCCATCACCAGCGTTGATAATTGGAATATTAGCAATTTTTGAGGCGCGTTTTGCGGCGCCATTATCTGGATGTCTAATTACTATGCAATCGCTATAGCCGTTTATTACTTTGATGGTGTCTTCAAAACTTTCACCTTTTTTTAGTGAAGTTGATTCAGTCCCAGAAAAGCCTATAGTTTCTGCACCAAGTTTTTTAGCAGCAGTTTCAAAAGAAAATCTTGTGCGAGAAGATGGCTCAAAAAATAGGTTTGCGATTACTTTACCATATAATAGCTTAGAAGATTTTTTATTTGCAAATCGTTTTGCTGTATTAACAATTTTTAAGATATCAGATTTTGTTAAATCTTGTGTATAGATTATGTTTTTGTTTTTTAGGTTTGTCATATATTGATTGAATGGCTGATTGGTTAATAAGTATATCTAAGACACCATTCTTTAGTCCACTCACGTTTATTCGGTTCATCAACTAAAATTATTTCATCACAAAATTGTGTATTATTAGTTAAGCTTACCATATTTGTGATGCAACTGTTATGTAAGTTTACGGTATTGATCCTACGACATGCATCAATATTTTCTTCTTTTAACATTTTGACCATATAATGATAACAATTATTTTTGTCTTTTGCTTTCTCGCAAATATCTAGATTGTTATTTTTTACTGCCTTTTGTGCTAAGCAACCATGGAAAGCATTAAAACCGCATGTCATTACTGAAAGAAAAGTCATAAAAATAATTATTAACGCTACGGATAATGCAAAACCAAATATAAATGTAGAAAGTTTCTTTTTATCTTTTAATATATAGTAGATGATAGAAGGCACTATAGAGCACGTTATTACTGCAATAGGAGTAATCCATAAAGCGTGTATTTCTGTTAAGGGGATAATAAGAATGCATTCACCATGTGCTCCACATATAATGTAATAAATTATCGAGAAAGCATTGGCTAAAAAATATAGTATGAATCCAAACTTTAAATTAAATCTAATTAACCATTTAACATTATAGTTTTTTTCATTAATTCTTTTGTCAGTAAAATATAAAGCGGTTAAATATATAAACACGATTACTATACTAGCGACTAAGAAAGCTAATAATTCCCAAAATAGATCAGATTTTATGTAGTCTTTTGAAAATAAATTTTCTACTAAAAAATTATTTGTATAAGATTTATTATTCATATACAAAGGAATACTTAGTGAAAAAATAAATAAAACCAAACCACTTTTCCATTTTATTTTATTCATATGTTTTTGTTCTTTAATTTCGACATGTCTTGTTTACCCAGCACCTTTTAGGTGTTGGTATTTAATTTTAATCTTCTTTTAAGTTGAGCATATACTTTTCCATGATATTTTAAGTTTTTTTCTCTTTGCGCAGCGTCTTGCCTAGTTAAATAACCTTCAACATATACATAAGTCCATGGTTTGTAACGATTAGTGTGTTTTGATTGACCAGAATTATGCTCTTTAAGTCTTTTAGGTAAATTATTGGCCATGCCAACATATAGTTGATTGTATTTCTTACTTTTTATTATATAAATCCAATACATATTGTTTATTCAAAAGGTGCTGGGTAAAAAAAATTACCCCTTTCGGGGCAAAAATTGTTAGTAAATATTAAAAAAGACGCAAAGGTCAATGTGTATCATTTGTGGATAATTATTTCTTCTCATTCCGAAATTAATTATATCGAAAATATAGAATCTAGTCAACAGATTATTTTAGTTCTTTTTCTAATAAATTTTTAAGCATCTGTGGATTAGCTTTGCCTTTTGTTTCCTTCATAGCTTGGCCAATTAAAAATTGTATGACAGTAGTTTTTCCAGCTTTGTATTGCTCTGCTTGGTCTGGATTATTTTTGATAATTTTTTTAACTACATCTTCTAACTCTGAAAAATCTTCGATTTGAGTTAGGTCTTGTTCATCCATTATATTAGAAGGGTCTTTGCCAGTGTCGTACATAATTTCAAGAAGTTTTGTGGCAGTTGATTGATTTACTTTTCCAGCGTAGACAATAGTAATAAATTCTGCAAAATTTTCTGGTGTGATTTTGCAGTCAACAATTTTAGCGTTGTCATTATGAAGATGAAACAGTAATCGGTTGATTAACCATTTGGAAACTAGTTTAGAAATTTTGCCCTTGTATTTATCCCAGATTTCTTCTGGCGTGCCTTCCATTTCGCCAGTAGTAGCTAGCCATGATGTTAATTCAGAAATAACTTTTTCAGTATAAGCAGCTAGGTTTTTATCTTCGGTAAGAATTTTAGCTTCTTCTGGCTTTAGTTCAAATTCTTCAACAAAGCGTTCACGTTTGTCTTGTGGCAGTTCTGGCAGTTCACGTTTTATTTTTTCTACATCAATGGGGGAATCTTTTTGATAAAAATGAATTGGCGGAATGTCGGGTTCTGGGAAATATCGATAGTCATGCGCTTCTTCTTTTGTACGCTGTTGTTCTGTCACTCCTTTAGTCTCGTTCCAACCACGAGTAGATGGTTCAGTTGGTAGTTCTCCAGTTTCAAATAGTTTAGTCTGTCGTTTGATTTCGAATTCTATAGCACGCTTAACAGCATTGAATGAATTGATATTTTTAATTTCTGTTTTAGGATTAAGATGCTCATAATTAAGTTTCCCTGGCTTCCTTTCAGCCATTGAAATATTTGCATCGCATCGTAGATGACCTTTTTCCATGTCAGCATCAGAAACATTTAAATACCTCATAATCAATCGAAGTTCCTGCATAAAGGTTTTGGCTTCTTCTGCTGATCTTATGTCTGGTTCAGTTACAATTTCCATCAAGGGTGTGCAAGCACGATTAAAATCAACAAAAGTATAATTACCATCTTGAGAATGGAAATTTTTTGCTGCATCTTCTTCTAAGTGCAAACGAGTAATGTCAATCCGTCTCTTACCTTTAACTGCATCTGGTTGATCGGATTTAATAGTGATATGCCCTTTAATGCCAATAGGTTGGTCAAACTGAGAAATCTGATAGCCTTTGGGCAAGTCAGGATAAAAATAGTGTTTTCTATCAAACTTGGTTATTTCCGGAATCTGACACTTTAATGCTTGGGCAGCTTTGACAGACCATTCAATTGCTTGTTTGTTGGCTACTGGTAACACTCCTGGATTACCCATGCAAATTGGACAAACCGTTGTGTTAGGTGGTTTGTTTTCGCCCGTATTATCGCAACTACAAAACATCTTAGATTTTGTCTTTAGTTGTACGTGGATTTCTAATCCGATGATTGGTTGTAGTTTCATAATACTAATTACGAATTAATACGAATATACAAATAACGAATACAGAACTAATATTGGTATGGATTTGTAATTCGTAATTCATCTTAGCAAACTTTATGCAAAAAGAAAAGACCCCCGCTACCGTGTGGCGCGGGGGCCGAAAGATAAGTCGCTTATGCGACTACCGGTTTGCTTTTTTTCTGGCGCGTCTTTTTCTTTTTTTGGAATTTCTTGCCCGCCGGTGTGATCTTAGGATGCTCTGTTCAGAGCGTGGCATGGTGGATTTTTCTGGTGCCAGCTTTCTCTCTCTGATTCTTTTCACAATTTTTGACAGAAATTCTGCATCGTCAGGTTCTTCTGGGTCGGCAATCAGGATGGAAAGTGAGGTTGGTACCTCATCTACAAGGTTGATGCCGTTAACAGGTTCGTTGACTGAGGTAATATCCAAATCGAAATTGGATTGGTCGGGTAGAGCCATGGTTCTCCATGGCATGTCTTCGCTTTTTCCGAAAATCATCTTTTTCAAACGTTTTAAAGTTGCTGTTATCATGATGCATCCTCCTTATATCAACCAATGTGGTTATAATGACACGTCAGAAGAGATATGTTGCCATATCTGCTCTGATATGTCATCAATAGACTGGTTGGCATCAATAATTTTCCAGTTGTATTTTTGTGCAAGAAATTTAAGGTTGTTGCGGCACTTTTTCATCAGGTCGTCACGGGTTTCGTGGATATGATTTTCTTCGCGGCTTTCAGTAAAAGGTTTGCCGTCTAGAAGTATTGAAATATCCTCTTTTATCAAGTTTTTATTTTGACTTTCGAGTATAGCAAGGTCTGCTCCTTTTGTCAAGCCCCAGGCAATTCCAGTGCCAATATAGTCTTCTGCTACAACTGTTTTGCCATTTTCTAGCATATCTTTTAGCTGTGGCTCAAAGTCAGTTCTGTTTTGTGTGTAGAGTTTTTGAAGTTCAATTTCGTCCATTGTTTGAATTTTGCCAGAGCGTAAAATCTCGTTTATATTTGGGCCGGTTGGCTTTAGATTATAAATAGGATACTTAAGATATACAACGTCCATATTTGCTTTTTTGAATCTTTCCACTAATAATTTAGCCTGGGTTGATTTTCCCAGGTTGTTGGTGCCGTAGATTACAATAAAATTGCCCTTTGTTTTCATATAAAAACCAAATAACAAAACAATAATCAATAATCAATTTCCAATAATCAAACAATCATCAATATACAATTATTAATGTTTAAAACATATTTTTGAATTTGTAAATTGGAATTTGTTTGGGATTTGGTTATTGGTGCTTGTGATTTATATCATTATAGTTTAGTCACGTCAATATACTTAGCTAGCAATGGATGTACTTTTTCGATTTCTTCCCAAACTGAATAAGCAATTCTTCTATATGAGATATGTCCGGTTGGCCCGGTTCTTAATTTTACAAAATGATGAAGCTCTCGTAAATTCCAAGTAAACAAAACTTTTTTTCTAAATGCTAGTGAGGCAACATATTGAGCTTCTTGTGGGAAATCAGCATGGATTTTTTCAAAAGCATTTTGACTTTTTTCCATACATTCAACATAGTAGTCTTTTAGCCGAGCTTCTTCGATTTCATCTGGAATTTCGTAGCCATGTTTTGTTGTCACCATCTGATTAGTTTGTGTACACATTCTGTGTCGTTGAATATCGCGGAATGCTCCGTAGTCAAGCAAAATATCAAAAGTATAATTAATGTGCTCGAGTTCACGTAGCGGTCTATCAAATTTGCCTAAACGTTTTAGCGCTATATCAATTACTTCTTCTTTTTCTTTTTGTTCCATTTTTTTAACATTACGTTGTACTTGTTTGTATGGAAAATCAGAAAATCGATAGAGTAGTGTTGTTACGAGCTTGTCATCGGCATCTTGATCAAAATCAATTAGCTCAACAGGTTTAGAAGTTTCTATGTCGTGGATAGGCAGGATTTTATTTGTCATTTTGGTTAATTCATCTGTTGTTTCTTTTAAGTATTCATTTAGGTTGGCATATTTAATTAGAGTAGGAGTGACTTTTTGCGCAGCAACTTTTAGCTCCTCCCCGATTTGCTGCATCTCTTCTAGGGGATGTGAAAGCAATTTAGCAATGGCATATTCGAGATTTCTGGCGTTGGCTGTCATACCTAGATTAGTTAAAGTTGCTACAGGCAAAATATATCTTACATTATCGCAAGTTTTTGCTTTTAGCCTTGCAGCGTGGAGTTTGTCTGCAACATCGTTTTCTTTTGGAAATTTTTTTACAATAAATTCGTTCATTGGTTCGTATAGATTATTGTAAGTATCCATCAAGAAATCACAAGTTTCAATGTACAGTTTTCCGTATTTAGATTTTAAAATGTTATTTGGTTTGTAGTATTTGTCGCGATCGTATACTTGATAGCGAGTTGATTTTTCTGTGTACGAACAAAGTCGATTGTCCTCGATAACTTTTGTTGCCAAGATAGAGACATTTTCTATAGCCAAAGAAAATACTGCATGTTCTGCAACAGAGGAATGTCCATAGCCGACAATCCATTTTTCAGAAAAATCAGCTGATGTTTCGTCGGTTAGTTCATCAGCAATATCTTGAAAGCTTTCTGGACTTCGGCTGCATTTAGCAAATGCAACAGCAACGACCTCCGGTGGAAGGCCGTTAAGTGAATATATTTCTCTTTTATTTTTTTCCATGGTTTATGGGATTATAAACGCACGTTGCCAGCTTGAAAGTTCTTTGGTTCGTTGATATTCGTAATGATTAAAGACTGGTCCAGCAGCAAGTATTAATTCATCATTTGGAGTTTTATAGATAACAATTAGCAAATTTAGGTTTTCAATCACTTCATTTAAGTAATTG
This sequence comes from Patescibacteria group bacterium, assembly GCA_018818885.1. GTDB lineage: Bacteria > Patescibacteriota > Patescibacteriia > Buchananbacterales > SURF-54 > JAHIRB01. The sequence continues at coordinate 48,105 of JAHIRB010000035.1, forward strand.
CCTTGATTTTGAGTGAATATCCTTTGATCAAAATTAACATTTCTGGTGGAAAAGTCAAGGTTACCAATTAATTGTTCTAATTGTTTATAAAATTTGTTTATAAATTCAATTTCATCAAAATCAAGTGATTGGTTTTGTAATTCTTTAATAGCAATACTTTTTAGACGAGTTAAAATTTCTATATTATTATCCAGCTTTTCAATAATTGAATCTGCACTAGAAATAATTTCGAGATCAATAAGAGCATTCTTAAGCATTTCGTTTAAAGCAATTACACTATTGTAGTAATCTGGAAATGGTTCAACGTAGCCATAATCAATAATGGTAGAAGAAATTCTTCTATCGTCGGATTTTCTTTGAAAAAATTTTATATCGTATTTTTTTCTAAGATTAAATCTTGTTGCTAATACACTGTTAAGCATTTTTTGATTCCAAACCTCACTTTGCATGAATGTTGGATAAGTAGAAGGTATATCTAACAATGTCATATTAAGATTTTGAAGTGTTGCCCAATATATGTTGCCTAGCCAAGTATATCTATCAAATTGTGAAATTTCATCTTGGAGTTTTTGTACATTAGCTTCGTAATTTTGGTAGTTGTGATTATTTTGGCTTGCAATAATATTCGTAGCAGTCTCAAAATCAAGTAACGAAACTACATCTAGAGTTGTTGGAACACATCGTGTTAGATTGCCAGATAAGTTACAATAAGTAGAAGGTTCGTTACCACGGGCAGGAGCCTCTCCTATATAGGTTACGACTCTTGGATGTGTCAGTTTATTAAAAAGAAAGTTTTCAGTTGAAAATTCAGAGCGTAGCAGCTTAAGACCTTTTTTAGCAGTTTGTTTTTGGCTACCTTCAATTTCTAACAAGCTGTAAGTTTCTAATTTATTTTGAAGCAAAGCTAAATTTTCTTCAAATTGAGGATTGTCTGGATGAAAAATATTTTCTACGTTAAAATCAGGACCAAACAATTCTATCAAAGCATCTAAATAATGTAGGTAAGTAAAATCATATTCAAGACCTTGAAAAAAAGAAAGTGTTTTGTAAATTTTAAGCCACAAATTTCTTGCTTCTTTATCATCTCTAAAATCCTGTGCTATCATAGCTGCTGCAACGGTGGCAATTTTGTGATCATCTTTATCTAAAATACAATCAGAACAGCTCTCGTCCTTGGCATATAAAGGAAACAAGGCTTCAGAATAGAACTTTGCAGCTAAAGAATAATTTTTTAATTTTTCCGAAGATTGGTAAGCAGTATTTGGAGTAAAGATATTGTAATTTTTTTGATATAAGAAAAGAGGGGATTTAGTTGTTGTGTTATGATTATATATTAATTGTAGTTCTTTATTAACTTGAGAACTAATTGTATCTGGTAGATTGTATTTATATTGAGTATTATCTGTAGGTGAAAAAAACTTTTTTTCTAAACCAGCACTAATGCCTTCGTCTTTGATCTGATGAGACTTTGGTTTTAATAATTCTAGGGCAGTAGCAAAAAATGCTGTTTCTAAACGAGTGGCTTCTATAAACTGATCTGATTCAATTTGTGTACCTTGGCGGTATTGGTCGAATCTAAATTTTGCTTTGTTATATAATTTTTCAGTGACCTGCCAGACTGTTTGATAGAAAACTTCTTGTTCGATTTCTTTAAACATAGTGTACAGCTGAACCTGATTAAGGTATTCAACCGAATCAACTGTTACTAAAACAGGGATTACATTGTTATTAAGAGTATAGTAGGCAGTTTCGAAATCTCTGTTTTCTCCCCCAAAAGGATAACTAGTAACAACAAAACCATTATTTTCTAGATTTTTTTCTACATGATCTAAATTAATTTTTCGTGAGAGATCTCTATAATTTAAAACGTCAGTTTTAATATTTATAGGTAGCTCATATTGCGCCACTTGCGATGTATAAACAAAATCAATAGGCATGTAGTATTCAGCAAAAAGTTTTCTTTCTTTTGACGTTACTTCAACGCCTGTTACCCCGTCTCCAACAGGGAATTTATCGATAGAAAAAGGTAAATGGGAATTAATGTTTGGGTTTTGATTTGTTATAACATTAATATTCTGGTTTGGCGTTGGTTCTTGATTAAACATTCTAATTAGATAACCACTTAAAACACTTATCAAAACAACCAAAATCAATGCACTAACACTAATAATTATTAGAAGTTTGAATTTTGAATCCATATGATTATCCTCCTGTACTGCCAAACCTACCTTCTTTTCGGCTAGTATCGCTTAATATTTCAACTTCTTCTAGTTGCGCCTGCGTGATTGGTACGATTAGCAATTGAGCAATTTTTTGCCCTTTTTTTATTTCAAAAATATTTTTTCCTAAATTGGTTAAACAAACATTGTATTCACCACGGTAGCTCGAATCAAAAACTCCACCAAGGGTGTGTAAGTGGTCAACGTTAGCTCGACCACCCTTATCATTTACCAGCGCAACATATTCTTTTGTAAATTCTAGCGCAAAACCTAAAAAGAAAGTTTTAATCTCGCCTGGTTTTAGGCTGTAGTCTTCAAGTGAATATAAATCGAGTCCAGCATCGCCTAGATGAGCATAATTTGGAGTTATAGCTTCCTCATTTAGTTTTTTAAAGTTGACTTTCATCAATTATAGTAGAGCTGTTATTATTAGTAATTTTAGCACATAATCAAGTATGAGTGCTAGTAGGAATTATTTTAATTTTGAAATCATTTGATCTAATTTTTTATATAGATCTTTTTTTGTAGAGTTATTATCAATTACGATTTTGGCTTTTTTGGCAACTGTTTTAATTAAGCGATCTGCTTCACTATTTTGGAGTTTTTTAAACTCTGCCATTGAGTTTTTTTTGTCGTCAGAATATTGTTTTCGTTTTTTAATTCTGGCAAATCTTATATTCTCGCTGGCTGTAACATAAACTAATTTGAAGCCATGAATTTTGCTTAGATGTCTGATGTCAGGAAACCTACGGATGCCATCTGCAATCACAATTTTCCTTTTATCATTTTTTACATTTTCTGCAATAATTTTTGCTAAGATATCTTGTCCAAAAGTTTCGCGCAAACTTTGAGAAAGTTTTTGCAAGTTAGCTCGTGTTTCTTCTAAATAAAGTTTTTTGGCAGTCTCTCTTAAGGGAGAAGAAAAAATATAATAGCCAGCTTTGTATTTTTTAATTAGATATTCAGAAGCACATCCTTTACCCGAAGCTAGTTCACCAACAAAACCAATAATTATTTTATTCATTTTTTTCAAAGTTTATTTTTAGTTTTGGAATATAATGACGATATTTGACCCCAGCTAAATCCAAAAGTTTTCTTGATGCTACCCATTCATCATTATCATGGTATTTGTCGCTAGCAAAAATAATTTCGTTAATTCCGCATTGGATCAAAGTTTTCGCGCATTCATTGCAGGGAAATAATGAAGTATATACTTTACAGCCCGTGGTTGGTTTGTTTGCGTTATAGACTGCATTTTCTTCTGCATGCACAACATAGGCGTATTTTGAATTCAAAAAATCACCTTCGCGTGTCCAAGGTAATTTATCATCAGAACAATTTCTTGGAAAGCCATTGTAGCCAAGCCCAACTACTACATTATTTTCGTCGACAATTACAGCCCCAGCTTGTGTTGATGGGTCTTTAGATCGTTGAGAAATAACATATGCTATTTGCATAAAACATTCATCCCAAGAAAGATAGTCTTTATTTTTTTCAGACATTTTGATGTTAATTCATGTTATTAGTTACTAAATTATTATAATAGAAAATTAGGTTTTGGGCAATATCAATATATTTGACTTATATAGTGAAATTTGTTATTTTGTATAATCACGTTCAATAAATGAAAACAGTGAAGTTAAGGATATTAAGAAAGGGAGGGTCAAGGATGCAAGAACCTGTTGTAGTAGAAAGAGACACAATTGAAGGAGTGCGAGTTAGCACAATTATCGAAACTGTCGAAAAAGTAGTTCGAATAGTGTCGGAACTATTGGGTACTGAACAGGTGGGATGGTTTGGGATTTTCGATTGGGAAGAACCGGTCGAAAGATTTATGCGGCGATTTCCCGAACATACTGGTCGTTTTGACGATAATTGGGAAAAGTGCGCAGTCACAACTGCCAAAAGTTGACCAATAAGGGTGAGTTTTTGAGTAGCTGGCAGGTTCGTTTTACAAGGTATTATACTGCTGGCGCCATCGTAGTACAATGTAGAGAAAGAAAACTCGTTCTTTCATTCAAAGGAGGGCAAACGGAATTCGTCGACGAAGCGATTGTTTTGGGGATCGCCTATTTGCTCAACTGGGCGAACTGCGACGACATAACGAAAATCGCTGAAATGAGTAGCAATCCAGAATTTGACGAAATTCACGAACACATAAAGAGGAATCGATAGAAGATTCCATAAAGAATAAAAGGGCGGCACGAAGCTTGTGTCGCATTTCTTTTATTTCGTAGGCTAGACGTCGACGTCTCGCCTGCAGAAAATAAAAATGGTCGGGGCTAGGCCCCGACCTACGTGATGTATGAATAATTGTGTTTTTATTTATTTGTTTCAACCTTGATTCCTGAACCTTACCCAATATATAATGATGTGTTGTTTTATTATTTTTCTTTTGTGAGTTCTACCTTGATACCAGGTCCCATACTAGAACTAATACTGACATTCTTTAAATAAATACCTTTTATTCCTTGTGGTCTTGCTTTTACAACAGAAGCTAGCATTGCCTGGAAGTTTTCTTTTAGTTTATTTTTTCCAAAAGAAACTTTTCCAATGACCACGTGAATGTTTGCAGTGTCGTCTGTCTTAAAATTTACTTTACCACCTTTTAGTTCTAAAATAGTTTTTTTAATATTTTTGGTAACGGTTTCATTTTTTGGTGAAGGCATTAAACCTTTTGGTCCTAAGGTTTTAGCAATTTGTGCAAGATCTTTCATCATTTCTGGTTCTGCTACTGCTATTTCAAAATCAATCTTTCCAGTAGTTTTAATTTTTTCAATTAGGTCCTTACCACCAACTAAGTCTGCTCCTGCTTCCTTTGCTTCTTTTTCGGTTGGGGGAGTTACAAACGCTGCAACTTTTTTAGATTTACCTGTTCCGTGAGGTAGTACAACCCCAGCTCTAACTTGCTGTTCGCCTTTTGATGGGTTAATTCCCAAATTAAAGTGTGCCTCTACAGAAGCATCAAATTTTGTTTTTGATGTTTTTTGTAGCAAGCCCAAGGCTTCATCAATTGGATAAAGCTTGTCTTTTTCCACTTGCTTCTTTAATTCATTATAATGTTTTGATCTAGACATAAAAAGATTTCTTTACTTGGTGCAAGCGCATTGTTCGACTACCCGCTTCGCCGAAAATTTTTTTATCAGCTAGGCGAGAAACAACACTCCCACTTAAAGATTAGTTAATTATTCAGTTACCTCTAACCCCATTTGTCTAGCGGTACCTTCGATTATTCTTGAAGCTGCATCAACATCCTTGGCATTTAAATCTGCCATTTTTATTGTGGCAATTTCTTTTAGTTGTTTACGTGTTACTTTCCCAACTTTTTCTGCTAATGGTTTTCCAGACCCTTTTTTGATTCCAGCTGCTTTTTTTAATAATTCTGCAGCTGGTGGGGTTTTGGTGATGAAGGTATAAGTTTTGTCTTCAAAAATAGTTAATTCAACAGGCACAACATCACCCATGTTTTCTTTAGTAGCTTCGTTAAACTTTGTACAAAATTCACCAATATTAAGACCATGTTGCCCTAAAGCTGGACCTATTGGAGGAGCGGGTGTAGCTTGGCCTGCTGGTATTTGTAGTTTTACAATTGTTTTTACTTTCTTAGCCATAGTTTAGTATTATATTTTTTTTACTTGTAAAAAGTCAAGTTCTACTGGAGTTTCACGTCCAAACATAGAAACAAGGACTTTGATTTTACCACGCGCGTCATCTACATTAGAAACTTTACCCTCATAGCCTTTGAAAGGGCCGTCGGAAATTCTAACTGGTGCGCCAACAGTAACATCAATAATGTATTTGGGTTCTTCTACCCCCATTCTTTTTTGTAAATTTTTAATTTCGTTTTCAGAAATCGGTGTTGGAGTAGTTCCGGTACCAATAAAGCCAGTTACGTTTGGAGTGTTACGTACAACATACCAAGAGCTATCATCTACTACCATTTCTACCATAACATAACCTGGAAAGATTTTTTCTGTCACAATTTTTCTTTTACCGTTTTTAATCTTAATTTTTTTCTCAGTCGGTATCAAGACACTAAAAATCTTATCTTCCATATCCATACTTTCAATTCTTTGTTCTAAATTTCTTTTTACATTTTCTTCGTAACCAGAATAAGTATGAATAACATACCATAGCTTACCTCGTTGTACGACTTGTTTTGGCATAGTGTTGAGTTAATTTGAGTTATTGGTGAAATTGGAGTTATTAGAGTCGGCTACTCTAATCTCTATAATAACTACAATCTCTATAATCTCTTTTTATTTTTAACTTATTACTAATTGAAAGCCTAGGGTCAAAATATAATCCACAATACCCAAAAAGGCAGCAACAGCCAAACTAATACCTATAACTAGTAATGTGTGGTTACGGGTTGTTTTTTTAGTAGGCCAAACTACTTTTTTTAGCTCTGATTTTGAAGCTTTAATGTAATTAACTACCTTTGAAATTATTTGCATATTTTTTGTATTTTAATTGGATTTTAAAAAGCCCTTTTGGAGGACTTGTATTGTATAGTTATATTATAGTATTATTGAAAATCTGTCAAGGTAGTGATTTTGTTGATAATTTTGTTGTTTTTGTATTGACAAAAAGTAATTATTAGAATATATTGATGGTAAGTTTTTCATAAAAAATTACTTAATATTTGGTTTTTAAATCATGTTTAAGAAAGGGGGGGCAACTAACCAAAAACATGAGGGCTAAATGTTAAGTTCTTGATAGCAAATCCTATGGAACATCGAAAAGAAACACTAGAACAAGAACCAAAATCAAGAAGCTAAGTTTCAAATCTGCAGATTCGAAACAACGTAAGAAAAGAAGAAAACAAACCATAGGAGAACCTACATGAAAAAACTGTGTATATTACTTGCGCTTGGTATGGTCGTAGCGCTAACGCTGTCAGTGAATGCTGGCACGATAGACTCCGCCGGAAACATTTCTTTGCGGACCATCACGACCATCATGCAAGTCGACCAAACCGTCCAGGCTCGAGCGCCTGGACAAGTGGAAACTCTTGTTTCTTTTAACTCCGACTATGAGGCCGAGCATAACATCGTGGTATTAACCAATACACCCGCGGTGGCTCCAAAACTTATCAATGAAGATCAGTACACTGCGTTCCTGGCTCGAGCGCCGGGACACGAAGGTTTTGACGCAGTAACGTACAGAATCGAGGCGGAGCCAAGCGCATCCCTCAGTGGGATAATGGCTCAAGACATTACTTTGTTCGCTGACGATATCAGTCGAGACGGCGAGTGCCCGAATGCGCATCAGACAAATACGCGCGTGTCTGCGGTAAATTCCATTGACTACGGCTCGGGAGGATATACCGGATCGTCGTTGAGTGTTTACATCGCGATAGAAGAGGGCGCCATGGATGAAATCCAAATCGACGCGACGGGAGGAGCCGCGGTACTAAAAACGATAGTCTTACAGACGGCCTTGGTCGTCACCTGCTGATCCGTCATACCGAGTACGGTAAAGCAGTTCATCCCCCCGAGGTAACTTAGTTGCTTCGGGGGATTTTTTTATGTGAAAATTTTATGATAATGTCCTACTTAAGACAAATAGAAATGTCCTACCTAATGTGTTAAGGTGTTTAGTTATTTAATAAACTAAACACTAAAATCACATGGATACTAACATTACTATGTCTTTACCAGAGGTAAAAA
>JAHIRB010000036.1 GCA_018818885.1 Patescibacteria group bacterium
TGTTTTGAAATATATTTCTCTTTTTCGTGCTTCTTCAAAATTTTCGTATTCTTCTTTATAAACAACTGTCAGATCTTTCATAGATTTAGTTGTTTTTGTTTTTCCCCTTCTATGCTCTTGGAGCCTTCTTTTTAAATTATTCGTTAACCCTTTATATAATTTATCTTTTTTATCTTTTAATATATAAACTACATACATATAATTGCCAGGCGCTCCCCGCCCGACCGAAACGACGTTTCAGTCGTACGGGCGGGTAACCAATTGAGCTACGACTCCGTATTTAACAGTTAGCTATTAACAATTAACTGTTAACTTTTTATTTTTTGACTTGTTTTATAATCTGAGCAAAAACTTTTGGTTCATGTTCGGCCAAATCAGCTAAGATTTTTCTATCCATTTCAATTTTATTCTTTTTGAGTAGATTAATAAATTTTGAATAGGATAAACCATGTTCTCTTACAGCAGCATTAATCTTTATTTGCCACAAGCGTCTGTAGGTTCTTTTTTTAACCCGTCTATCTCGCAAAGCATAAGAACCAGCTTTCAAAGCTGCAGGACGAGCAAGCTTGATTGTTTTTTTTCTGCCCCACTTGTAACCTTTAGTGCTTTTAAGCAATTTTTTTCGTTTAGCTACGTGAGATGTTCCTCTTTTGACTCTTGGCATATGTTAAGTAATTTCTAATTTATGAATAAGGAAGTAATTTTTTAATAGTTTTTTGGATGGATTTTGGAACGCTTTTTTTACGTCTTTTGTGTCTAGTAGTCTTTCCAGATTCGCGTGCATTAAAATGATTTTGGCCACCATGCAAAATAAGAAGCTTTTCGTTATCCTTATTTCTTGGATTGGTCAATTTAATTTTTTTTGAAGTTGTTTTGTGTGTTTTTAATGCCATATCTTTAAAATTAAAAACAGCCTTATTGCTGTATAGCTGCCAAAGTATATTACTTCTTTACTATTAAAATGTCAAGTTTTGCGCCAGACCTAGTTATTGGTTGTTCTATTTTTATTTCTACGACTTTGCCTAGCTCATCAATAAAATCAGAAATTATTTTTCTGGCTAGATCTTGATGTTGGCGCTCTCTTCCTCTTAGGCCAAGTTCAATTCTTACTTTGTCGTTATCATCTAAAAACTTTTTTGCTTGATTGAAGCGAAAATCTTTGTCGTGTTTGCCAATCCTTAAAGAAAGTCTAAGTACTTTTATTTCTACTTTTTTTTGTTTTGCTTTTTGTTTGCGTTGGATTTTTTCTTCTTCGTATCTAAATTTTGCATAATCCATAATTCTTGCTACTGGTGGATTAGCAACGGGAGAAACCTCTACAAGATCTAATCCTCTTTCTTTAGCCATAGCCAATGCTTTACTGGTTGGCATTGGATCTAAGTTTTGTCCGTTTTCGTCAATAATTCTAAGTTGTTCTGCCCGAATGTATTGATTAGTTCGATATCTGTGAACTAAAACTTTCTTTTTAGGTTTTCTTCTTGAGATTCTCAATGTTTTATTTGGTTAGTAATTTAGTCTATCTTTTAGATAATGTTTTAGTTGTTTATTTAGATATCTATGACCTGACCCACTTTTTAAGAATTTTTCTCTACCCAAGGCATATCTTTTATCTATATAACCTTCAAAATAAATCAAATCTAGTGGCCTTCTGTTTTTAGTAGAAATATTTTTTCCAGCATTGTGATCTTTTACTCTATTTTTAAGATTGGTAGTAGATCCAATGTAAAATTTATTGTCTTTTTGGCTTAAGAGCGTGTAAACAAGATAAAACATATTATTTAAGTTTACGCGCCGTTGTGTTTGTGACCCGTAAAGCTCACTTCGTTCGCTACGGGTCAGCCCGTAAAAATTACTCACTACGTCCCGTAGAACGGGACTTCGTTCGTAATCACGGGCTCGGCCCGTGGAAATTTTATATAATAAAATTTCTTTACGGGCTGGTGGAGATGAGGGGATTCGCACCCCTGTCCAAATTAAATCTTAAAAAATTTTCTACCTTTGTAGTCTAATTTGAATTCTTGGAACCTAGTGTAATAAACTAGACAAAAGTTCTAAGTTCTAAAGCCTGTTGGTTTCGATGATAAGTTAGGCGACTATTCATCTATCCTCAAATTATGACACCGGTAAAACACCTATGAGGAGTTAGTGATTCCGATGGCTCTAGGATTTTAAGCTAGAGCAGGTGCTAAAGTAAGTGATGCAAAAGCATTCTTTGCTTTAGCTACAAGTGATTTTGCACTTATAATTTGTTGATTTGTTATGGAGGTTCAACAACTCCAAAAGGCAATTTTTAAAGATAAAAAAATTTGTCGATTATAGGCATCCCCGTGATTATGCAGTCGTGTAGCATGAAACATGTAACATAAAGCATACGACAAATTTGATTAACGTTTTTGTCGCAGTTTGGATCTAATATGCTTATCTAATTCACGTTTTTTTATCTTTTCTCGTTTATCTGCTTTTTTTCTTCCTTTTGCTAGTGCTAATTGGATTTTGACCAAACTCCCTTTATTATAGACAGAAAATGGTAAGATTGTCAAGCCGGCTGAGGCTTTTTGTTTTGTTTGTAAAGAAATCAGTTCTTTTTTATTCAACAGAAGCTTTCTTCTTCTAAAAGCATTATATGTTGGTCCTAAATTTGCTGGCTTATAAGCAGCGATGTGGGCATTAATAAGAAAGGCCTCATTTTTTTTAGTAAAGGTTACATAACTTCCTTTTAGGTTGATTTGGCCGTTTTTGACAGACTTTACTTCTGCACCAGTTAAAACAACCCCTGCCTCAAATTTATCCATGATTTCGTATTCTGCATAAGCCTTTTTGTTGGTTGCTAGCGTTGGCATATGCCTTCATTATATATGGACAAGGTACAAGTAACAAGGTACAAGTAACAAGGTATACTGTCAGCTGTGTGTAGTAGACTGTTAGCAAATCAAATTGACCAAATTTTACAAAATTAGTATAATTTAACTATATTTTATGGAGATGGATAAACAAAAATTTTTGCTTGATATCTCAATTTTGAGTATTCTAAAAATCGTAGGAGTGCTTATTGCCTTATGGTTTTTGTATTTTATTAAAGATATTTTAGCTATGCTTTTTGTCGCTATTGTGTTAGCAGCAGCCATTGATCCTTTTGTTACGATACTTGAAAAGAGAAAAATTCCGAGAGGTTTTGGTGTAATGATTATTTATGTGATTTTACTTTTGATAGTTTTGATGACAATCGCTATGATTATTCCGCCGATGATTACAGAAATAAGTTCGCTGACAACCAGTTTTCCAAAATACTGGGAGAAAATAATTGAAGGTTATGATTATGTTAATGCCAGATCTTCCGAACAAGCAATTACAGAAAGTGTTGGCCAATCTCTAGATAGTATTCAGCTGGGTTTGCAAAAAGCAAGTTCTGGAATTTTTAGTTTTATTATTTCGTTGTTTGGTGGAATTTTTTCTTTTATGTTAGTTTTTGTGATCTCATTCTATCTTTTAGTATCTGAAGAAGCGATAAAAAAAATATTTAAATCTATTGCACCTGCAAACTATTACCCTTATCTTTCTAGTTTGTTTGTGCGCATGCAGAAAAAAATTGGTGATTGGCTTCGCGCAGAATTGATATTAATGATTAGCATTGCAATTTTTAGTTTTGTTGGCTTTAAAATATTTGGGATTAAGTATGCATTGGTGCTTGCGATCATTGCTGGATTATTCGAAATAATTCCATATGTTGGGCCTGTACTTGCAGCAATACCAGCGGTGTTTCTTTCGTTTGTTGATAGTCCTTGGAAAGCAGTAGCAATAATAATTTGGTTTGTTATTATGCAGCAGGTTGAAAATCATATCTTAGTTCCAAAGGTAATGCAAAAAACGGTTGGCTTAAATCCCGTTGTTATCATCGTCGTGTTATTAATTGGAGCACGGTTATTTGGTGTAGTCGGTATGATTCTTTCTGTGCCAGTGGCTACTGCTATAAGCTTGATCATTAAAGATTTTTATCAATCGACTCAAGACACTATAAAACACGAAGGCAAAGCATAAATAATTAAATAGAATTATTTTAAACATGGATAACAAATCAAAAATTACAATTCCAAACATAAAAATTTTTTCTCAATTAAATAAATTAACAAACAAGCAAGCGCTAGTTTTATTAGTAGTTTTGATTTTTGTTGTCTATTTAATTTTAAGTTACACTCCACTTAATCCATATTTACTCGTTAAATATCCTTCCAGCAAATGGCAAGCAGTTTTTTTAACAAATGACCAAGTTTATTTTGGTAAAGTTACTGTTTCTAATAATTCTTATGTAACATTAGAACATGTCTATTATTTAAAAAGTGTAAATTGGCCACTTCAAAGAAGCATTATCACAGGTGCAGAAATTGCTCCAGAGCAATCTTTAAAATTAATAAAATTAAGCACGGAAAATTTTTCACCTCAAGATAAAATGGTTATCAATAAAGATCATATACTTTTTATTGAAAATTTAAACGGGGATTCAAATATTGTTTTAGCCATTGATAGATATTTAGATTAGAGCTAACCATTGTCAAAAATACAAATTTTATGATATCATTATGTCATAAAATTCTTTTTATTTACGAAATGAGTGAGTGAAAAATAAAAACTTGTTTATTATTTTTCTGAGCGAATGAGTAAAGAAAAGAGCTAATATATTACTTCTATTGAGTAAATGAAAAAAAAATAAGATATATGACGTAAAAGGTGAAAAATTTTATTTATGCCAAAAAAAGAAGAAATTAATATAATGGAAAAACTAGTCTCGTTAGCAAAGAGACGCGGTTTTATATTTCCATCATCCGAGATCTATGGAGGTCTAGCATCCTCGTACGACTACGGCCCACTTGGCATAGAATTAAAAAATAATGTTAAGAAAATCTGGTGGAGAGACATGGTACAACAAAGGAAAGATGTATTTGGACTTGATGCTGCAATTTTAATGCATCCAAAAACCTGGGAAGCTTCTGGACATTTAAAAAGTTTTTCGGATCCTTTAGTAGATTGTAGAAAATGTAAAAAACGATTTCGAGCAGATCATATATTGCATGTGCAAGGTATAAAGCCCGACTTAGGTACAATGCATGAAAAACCAGAAGCGTTGAAGGTTTGCCCAGAATGCGGAGGTGAATTAACTAAAATACGTGATTTTAACTTAATGTTTAAAACTTTTTTAGGTCCAGTTGAAGATAGCGCCTCAATAGCATATTTAAGGCCAGAAACAGCGCAAGGTATTTTTGTTAACTACAAAAATGTAAAAGATAGTATGAGAGCAAAGTTGCCATTTGGTATTGCTCAAATCGGTAAATCTTTTAGAAACGAAATAACTCCAGGAAATTTTATTTTTAGAACACGAGAGTTCGAGCAAATGGAACTTGAATATTTTGTTAATCCTAAAGAAGCTAATAAGCAATATAAATATTGGTTGGAACAACGTTTTAATTGGTATATAGAAAGTTTAGGAATAGAAAAATCAAATTTACGATTACGGCCACACGAAAAAGACGAACTAGCACATTATGCTACTGCTTGTTCGGACATAGAATATAAATTTCCATTTACTGATTGGGACGAGTTAGAAGGTATTTCTAACCGTCAAGATTATGATCTAAAACAACACAGCACAGTTTCTGGGGAAGAACTTAATTATCGCGATGAAGACGGAAAAGTTTTTATACCGTATGTTATAGAGCCTTCTGCTGGTGTAGATAGAACCGTACTTACTATTCTAGTTGATGCTTACAGCGAAATCAGCGGTGGAAGAACCGAAACTACCAAATCAACAAAAGATTTAGAAGTAGTGATGAAGTTTCATAAAGATGTAGCCCCAATAAAAATTGCTATACTACCACTAGTTAAAAAAGAAAAACTTCAAAAAGTCGCAGCAGAATTGCATCAAAGCTTAAAACAAAACTGGACAACAATGTACGACGAAACTGCATCAGTTGGTCGTCGTTACCGTCGCCAAGACGAGATTGGTACTCCTTATTGTGTTACTATAGATTTTGAAACAATAGAAAAAGATAACTCAGTCACTGTACGAGATCGAGACACAATGATGCAGGAGAGGGTGAAAATTGAGGAGCTGGTAGAATATTTTGGAGAGAAGCTATAAAAAATTCAAAGCTCAAATGTTAATCATGAAACATGAAGCATGTAACATGGAACAAATCTTAAGTATTGCATGCTACATGATATATGCTACATGTTCTATGAAACTGGATTTTGTCATTTAGATTTTCAAACTAAAATATGTATAAACAAAAAACATTAAAAAATGGTCTTAGACTTATCCTGTCACCACTTAAAGAAACCCAGGCGGTGACAGTTTTGGTTTTGGTTGGAGTTGGCTCGCGTCACGAAGAAAAACAAATCAATGGTATTTCCCATTTCATTGAGCACATGATGTTTAAGGGAACAAACAAACGGCCAACAAGTTTAGATATTACTAAAGAGCTTGATTCTGTAGGGGCAAGCTTTAATGCCTTCACTTCTAAAGACCACACAGGTTATTACATCAAAATATCGTCAGATAAAGTTGAATTGGCTTTTGATTTGCTTTCCGATATGCTTTTTTATTCAAAGTATAATGAAGTAGAAATAAACAAAGAAAAGGGAGTAATTATTGAAGAAATTAACATGTACGAAGACAATCCCTTAATGTCTATTGATCATTTTATTGAAAATACAATTTATGGTGATAATTCTTTAGGTTGGCTTATCTCAGGTTCAAGGGAAGTTATTAAGAGTATAAATCAAGAAAAGATACTCAAATATATAAACGAGTATTACCAACCAGCAAATATGATTGTTACAGTAGCTGGAAATTTTAATGTTTCAAAGGTTCAAACTTTAACAAAAAAATACTTTTTAGAGCAAGTTAAAAGTTCAAAAGCTAAAGATTATAAAAAAATTAAACTAAACCAAGATAAGCAAAAAATACAGATAAAATATAAAAAAACAGAACAAGTTATGCTGGCACTTGGTTTTTTAGGCTATTCATTTTTTCATAAAAACTATTATGCTCAAACTTTATTAGCAGTCATATTGGGTGGAAATATGAGTTCTCGTCTTTTTACAGAAATTAGAGAAAAACGTGGATTAGCATACTTTGTTAGAGCAGATGCTCACGCCTTTAAAGATACTGGCTCATTTATAGTAATGGCAGGACTTGATAAAACTAGAATAAATCCAGCCATAGCTTTAATTTTGCAGGAGTTAAAAAAGATTAAAAATGATGGCGTAACTGCCAAAGAATTAAAATCAGCTAAAGAATTTATTAAAGGTAAGCTAATTTTAGAGCTTGAGGATTCAGAAAGTATTGCAGATTGGTATGGCAAGCAAGAACTTTTAACAGGCAAAATGTTAACCCCAGAACAAAAATTAAAAAAAGTGATGGCTGTCAAACTATCTGATATCCAAAAAGTTGCTAAAGATATTTTTAAACAAAATAAAATTAATTTAGCGTTGATTGGTCCATATAAAGATAAGAAGTCTTTTGAGAAATTGCTTAAAATATAAATTGGCAATTAATTGAGTAGGGTGGCCTTTAGGCTGCCCCTTATTATTCCAGTAGGTCGGGGTCGAACTCTGTCCTACTTTTAGATTAATATTTACAGTAGGCGACATTGGCCAATGTCGCCTTCGTTTAATATTGACAATTCATATGTTTTCAATTAAAGTTTCATTAATGTCTGGTTGATTGGCTTGAATAAGGAGATAAATCAATGGGAAGGGAATATGATTCAAACGTAACCAAGATTTTGCGTTTTTTCATTTCTCACAGACTAGGAGGTACATTGGTCAAAAAAATAGTAATTTGGATTCTTATTGAACAGACCAACTATTTTATTAGACCAGTGTATGTTACGCTTTCAAAAAGAGTCCCAGAATTCAAAGAACTAGGACAATCTTTAGAAGAGTTTTTGCTTTGCTACCAAGAAAGCATAAACAATATTTTAGACAAAGCTGGCACTGATTTCGCAATAAGTATTAAGAGCCAGAAAACGTGGTGGAAAATCACAGTTGTACAAAAAGATAAAGTCAGGCCGGCAGAAAGAGTTATAATAGATTTTGTGGATGTAGCAGATATAATTTCTTTTTACCCAACTATTCAAGGTAGAGCCAGGAAAAAAGCAAAAGAGTGGGGAGTACCTATTCGTCGATAGTCACGGGAAGGCAAATCGTAAGATTAATGAAGGAGGAGGACAATGTCAAAATTTCCAGAAGCATCTGAAGATGTAGTGTCGCAAATCGAGGATCAAATCATGTATTTACCGAAAGTCGAGTATCCATACAACCTCAAGGTATTACTCTGGGTGCTACAAGAATCGGAGAACCTTACAAAACCAGTACGCGTTTTTTTCACAAATACGCATAAATGTCTCGACGATCTTGGTCGTCAAGTCACAGCAGTCGTAAACAACAATTCAGATCTTCTTACTGGTTTAATAGGAGGGTTGGGTGTTGATTTATACTTTTATGCCAGTTATAAAAATGGAGGATACAATGTCTGGCTAGCGCCAAATGACGATGACATAATGTGTGCGATGGAACCGATTGATCTCAATTTTTCAGAAGTCGATACTATGGTTTTGGTGGAACCCGCTGAATGTCCAGAATAAAACCGACTTCGTTTTTTTTGCTCCACGTTTATTTTTACGAACGTGGGGCATTTACTTTATAACAAAACCACCCCCGAATGGGGGCAGTTTTTATTTAAAGTTATTGTCTATATTTATTGTAGAATAAAGCTAGCAATTACAGCCTTATCAAGTGTTAATATTTCGTTCCATAAATAGCCTAGTGCTAGAAAATCTTCTTCAGTTTCAATCCATTTTAATTTGCCGCCTGCTAATAGGTATACTTTAGGGTCATCTTGGTTTTTAACAATCTGCAAGTCATCATAACTATCTAAAACATCTTGGGATACTACTACAACATCAAGCCAGATATAATCAAGAATGAAGAAAGCTTGTTCTGAAGGTATTAATCTTTTTAGATTATTTTCAATAATATATACTCCTGGATCGTTTTTTGCTTTTAAGAGTTGAATTTCAGGCAAGCCTTCAAAATAATCTGATTCAACAACTTCTATTAAATCCCAATCATATCCACGAGCATTAAAGCACTCTTCTGATGGTATCCATCTCTTTTTGCCATTTTCTACAACATATACTTTCGGAGAATCCGCTAGTTTGATTAATTCTGAGTTACTTGGTTCTTGAGGATTTTCTCCGCCTACAGGCAGATTATCTCCTGAAACTTCAGAATATTCTGCACCTAATACTTGTGGTGTAACAAAACTTTGTTCAGTTGACCAGTGACTTACATTGCTATTATCTTTACTTATTGCTCGCCAATAATATTTTGTTGCTGGCAATAATTCCAATAGATTAATTTCGTGATTGGTAACTTTATCAGTTATTTCGTTTGTTGAAGAAGCATAACCAAAATCTGTTCTATTAGGAAATGAAGTTATTGCAGTAGTGCCATAGACTACTCTTGAAGTCGAGTATCTATTAGTTAACCATGTAATAATTGCTCCATCAGGTAAGATATCACTGGTTTCAACATTAGAAAAAACAAATGATGCGCCACCACCGCCACCGCCTCCTCCTCCACCGGTTGGGGCAGGTTGAGGTTCTGGTTCAGGATCTGGATAAGTACATGTTTCATCGTCAACTGTTGTTTCTGAATTATAATTAGTTGCAGTTTCGTCCATACAACCTAAAATTGGATCTGGTTCTGGATATGTACATGAATCGTCGTCAATATTTGCTTCAGCATTGTAGTTATCTGCCACGTCATCAGTGCATCCTAATATATCATAAGTACAAGAATCATCATCAACTGTTGCATCAGGATTGTGGTTATTAGCTTCTGGATCTGTACAGCCCAATATTGGATCAGGTTCATCAGCAAGAGTTGTAAAGCTATTAGTATCGGACATACCTAAGTTGAAATCAAGATCAGATCCAGAAATAACAAAATAATAAGTTGTATCAGGAATTAAACCAGATAAAGGTATACTATGTGAAGTTCCGAAATTATCAGAAAAGGCAAATTGGTCTAAAAAGAATTCGTTAACACCGTATTCCAACATGCCATCTGAATCTTCGTTTGTCTGCCAAGATATATTAGCAGAGGTTTGAGTAATATTTGTAACCTGGATATCAGAAATTATTGGAGGATCAAAATCTGGATAAATACATGACAAGTCATCAACATTAGCAACTGGATTATAATTTAAAGCAAAATCATCAGTACAACCTAAAACATCATAAGTACAAGAGCCATCATTATTTGTTGCATCTGGATTGTAATTATTTGCTTGTGTATCAGTACAGCCATTAATTATAATAGGTATTTCTGCTAGGGTAGTAAAACTTTGAGTTTCGGAAATTGCCATATTAAAATCAAAGTCGGAACTAGTAACAATAAAGTAATAAGTAGTGTCGGGAGTTAAACTAGATAAAGGAATACTGTGCGAAGTGCCAAAGCTAAATGATATAGCAAATTGGTCTAAGAAGAATTCATCAACACCATATTCTAACATGCCATCAGTATCTGCATTGGTATTCCAAGAAATGACAGCTGATGTTTGAGTAATATCAGAAACATCAATATTACTTATTGCTAACGGATCAATTTCAGCATACAAACATGAATCATCATCAACATTAGCGTCTGGATTAAAGTTTAAAGCGTCAAAGTCTGTACAACCTGAAACATCATAAGTACAGGAGCCATCGTCATTAGTAGCATTTGGATCATAATTGTTTGCGCTTGAATCAGTACAACCTAAGATTTCATCAGGAATATTTGCTAAAGTAGAAAAGCTACCAGTCTCCAAAGCCATTTCAAATGACATATTAGAACTTGTCACTTGGATATAATAAGTTGTGTCTGGGCTTAAATTAGAAAGTGAAATACTGTGGCTGGTTCCAAAATTGTTGCTAACCCTGAATTGGTCTAAAAAGAATGAACTTTGACCGAATTCTAGCATGCCGTCAGTATCTTCACTGGTTTGCCACGAAATTGTCGCGCTGGTTTGAGTAATATCAGAAATAGAAAGATCTGAAATCACTGGTGCAGCAACCACAATTTGAGGCATAATAAAAACCGCGACTGCAAAGACTATAGCGGTTGTTTTAATTAGATAGTTTGATTTGTTAGACATAGTTTTAATTCCTTTTTGCTTAATTTAGCAGAAAATAATAATTAAGTTATCTAAAACATTAAACCCTAACATAATTTGAATATATTGTCAATATTGACAATATCTAGTGCTAAGTGTTAGAGTTTCAAGTTCTTTTTGTTTTAGAAAAGGATTACGAAAAACGGAAGGTAAGCTCATTACAATTAAATAACAAAATGTTGTTAAAATTCAAACCTTGGAGGTAATAATCATGAAACGCATAATAGTAATTACAGTTCTCGCAGTCTTGTTTGCAGGTTTTTCTGGATCCGTTGTGGCAGAGGTCTCTTATACCAATGCCACACTCTTAGCTGATTTAGCAAATCCCAACGATAGATTTGCAGCTATTGCTGTATTACCACGATCAGTATCGGATGCTGAATTTCAAGCAGTTTATGAGTATTCAGCTGTTGAAGTTTTGATGGAGACGGTTTTTATTGCCATCAACAATGATTTGGACAAGATTTCAAGAGTTCTTATTATTGATGAAGCCGGAGAAGACGCTTCTCAAGAAATACTGTTTACTGATGGGCAGGATTATCTGCCAATCAAAAAAATGGTTCTTCGAGGATCGGATATTTTCCTGGGTACATCAGAAGGTGTCTTTCAGAGGATTGGAGATGAATGGGTGCACCAGCTAGTTTATAAGCAGGTCACCGGGCTTTCATATCATGTCCATTCGGATACATTATATGCCTCAACACCTCAAGGTCTATTTGCCTTGGGTTCCGATGAGCAGGATTGGGGAGAATGTCTTTTTGGTAAAAGCTTGGTTTCTGTCTCTGCTATGGATAGAGATATCTACGTTGCCACCGAACACGAAATATGGTGCAGAAGAGATGGATTAGCTTATTGGTTAAAGATAACGAGATATGATGAAAGCATTCAAGACATATATGCTGACTCATCACAACATTATCTGGCAGTCGCAACTAGTGGTGGGAGCACCTCTAATTACACTTGGTATACGACTTATTTTCGCTGGCAAAAATTTACGGCCCTAATTTATGGGGAAGATCTGGTTGTGGATGTTGAGGTATTTTCAGGTGAAAAGATTTTCTTTATCACAGAAACTCATGCTTATGTCTGCGATCGGATGAGTTTAGACTACGCACAAATATTGCCATCGATAAGTGATTTTTCCATGACGAGTTATGGTGACGGTCATGTCAATATACAGTTCACGCCTTTGGAGAATGATTCGACACTGTATGTTGTTGCCATAACACAATACCACTGGAGTTTCTTTTACTCCCGACTTCCTATCCCGCCTTATGTTTGGTGGGTAGTGATTGAAAATATCGCAATTGTCGGAGACAAAGCTGTGGCAACAATTGAGGGCTTGAATCCCAACACAGTCTACTCTGTTTGTGTATTGGCGTTGGATCCTGGGAGTGTGCCACCGAGCATGTCACCGGTTTCAAATCACGTCAGCTTCAGAACTGATGCAGATGTAACGCCACCAGACTTGGTTGCATTGGAGGGAGTGAGTTTCCGTGATGGGAATATGATATTGAGGTTTACTCCTTCTGATGAAGAAGATATAACTTATCGAGTAGAGATCAATGGTATATTAGTTTACGAGGGCCCAAGCAACGGCCAATTGATCATTGAGAATGTCAACATCAATGATGTTGGCAGAGTATCAATAATTGCCATTGATGAAGCAAACATGAGTTCAACAATAGAAGAACACATCTTTGTTGAGGACGGCCAGCCAGGGAAGATAGTACTAAGCTGGGTCCCAAACCCTGAATCTGATGTGATGGGTTATGAACTTGAGCGCAACGGAGAGCTCGTAACTCTTCCAAACGGTAGCACGATCATCACATCTACAGGGTATCAAGATAATGACGTAATTGGCGGAGTAGTCTACCATTATCGACTCCGGGCTGTTGATTGCACGGACAACCGTGGAGGTTGGAGCGGTTATTCCGATGATGCAAAGCCAATATAACTGAACCGTTCACACAAGCTGTACTAATGGCTGTGGGGGAAAGATTAAGTTCTTTCTCCCACTTTTTTTATCTATCAAATTCCATGCTATAATAGTTTATATGAGAATAGGTATAGATTGTAGAACAATTTTAAATCCCAAAGGCGGTGAGCGTGCTGGTATTGCTCACTACACTTATTTTTTGGTTAAAAACTTACTCAAAATTGATAAAAAGAATCAATATGTTTTATTTTTTGATAATACATATTTAGGTATAAATGAGTTTAAGCAAAAAAATACAGAAATTAGAATTTTTCCTTTTTCTGACTATAAAAAATACATACCCTTTGCTCATTCCCATATTTTGATTACTGCCATGCTTCGTAGAGCAAAACTTGATATCTACCACAACCCTGCAGGTATTATTCCACTTGGCTATAAGAAGAAATCAATAATTACTATCCATGATTTGGCTATATATATAAATCCTAGCTGGTTTCCTGAACGAGCCATTTCTAGGAATTCATTCTTTACTAAGATTTTGATTCCCTCAAGCATCAAAAGAGCAAGAAAAATAATTGCTAGTTCAGAAAACACCAAAAAAGATATTTTGAAGTTTTTTAAGGTGGAGAAGCAAAAAATCGAAGTCAATTACCTCGGCGTAACAAAGGAAAATGTAAGTTTAGCGAATGCAAAAAAAACATTAAAAAAATTCAAACTATATAAACCTTATATTTTGTATCTGGGAACAATCGAACCAAGAAAAAACTTAATACTTCTTATTCATGCATATGAACGTTTGATCCAGAATAAGAAAATAAAAGATGTGGATTTAGTTTTAGCAGGTGGTAGGGGATGGAAATTCCAAAATGTATTTAAAGCAATAGATGCCTGCGAGATAAAACAAAATATAAAATATTTAGGTTACGTAGATCATATAGAAAAACTAGCATTGATAAAAAATGCACAAACATTTGTTTTCCCAACTTTGTACGAAGGCTTTGGTTTGCCAGTACTTGAGGCGATGAGCTTTAAAACTCCAGTCATAAGTTCTAAAGTATCAAGCATTCCAGAAGTAGCTGGCAATGCAGCAATATTAATAAACCCCAATAAAGAAAAAGAACTAGAATTAGCTTTAGCAAAAGTAATTAACAACAAAATTTTACAAAAAAAATTAGCCCAACAAGGCTATGTTCAATCAAATAAATTTAAATGGACTGATACTGCTAAAAGAACATTACAAATTTATCAACAATTATAGAATTAAACCGGTAAGAAAAACCAAGATGATTGCTTGCATAACTATACCGGTTTTTAAGTTTGGTTCAAAATTTTCAAACAGAGGAAAGTGGTGTAGATGAGCATGAAAAGATTGAAATTTACTTAACCATTTAATCTTATTGTTAGTAAGTTCTGCCAAACCAACAAAAAAATCAGGTAAAATACTTCCCACTACAGAAGCAGCAATAGGTAAGTAATGTAATCCTAAAGCGCGATTAAAAATAAAAGATAAAAATATTCCCATAATGACGGCATCAACAGTAGCAATTGAACCAATTAATCTAATTTTGGCCATTCTGTCTTTTCTCATTAAGGCTTGATCGCCATGGGGGATCATATCTAAAACAAAATGAAAAATTAGCCCAAAGAAAAAGGCTAATGTTACATTATTAGTTGTTTGACCGATTATTACGCCTGTCGCAGCATGGATAGTTAAAAACATATTACGTAAGGATTATATAATAGTTTTGATAATATGACAAGGATCATTGACTTTTTTAAAATTTTACTATATAATAAGTCATGCATTATTTTAGGGGCGAGTGTCCCTCCTCCGTTGAAACTACGGCGGGCAATTGTCCAACTTATTTGAATGTCTTGGGCGAGTGGCGGAATTGGTAGACGCGCTAGACTCAAAATCTAGTCTGGTTTTCCCAGGTGAGGGTTCAAGTCCCTCCTCGCCCATTATAGATTGACATTTTGAATATTATATTATAGACTAAAGTCTAACTCGACGCGGGGTAGAGCAGTGGCAGCTCGCCAGGCCCATAACCTGGAGGTCGAGGGTTCGAATCCCTCCCCCGCAACCAAAAATTATCAATTTCAATAGTTCGCCTCTGGCGGGCAACCAAAGTTTATTTAAGTACCAAGTATTAAGGTATAAGACACAGCTATGAAAATTGTCACCTGTTACTTGTACCTTGCTACTTGTTATGGCAGGGTAGCTCAGTTGGTTAGAGCACAGGATTCATAAACCTGAGGTCGAGGGTTCAAATCCCTCCCCTGCTACCAAAGAAACCGTTACAAATACACGGTTTTTTTGTTTGTCAAACTTCCAATTTCTTGGTAAAATTTAAGTATAATTAATAACAAAAATTTATGGGAGATTTAGAAAAACAACTTCAAGACGATCTACCACAAAATAAAGCTGTTGATAAATCTCAAGAAAAAGTAGTGGCGCCGTTTAGCGGTAAAAAACTATTAGTCTACATTGTAAATGTAGTCTTATTTATTGTTTATTGGATGATTTTACAGTTTTTATCTGGTTTTATTTTGGGAGCATTAGATGCTATGGGAGTTGTTTCGATTGCAGAAGTAGACGATAGCTTTTGGGGAATTGTTGGAATTATCACGTTGGTAATTACAATTATCATTACCATCGTATTAAGGAAAAATATTTATTTTAAGATTAAAAAGGTTTAAATAGCATCTGCACAAATCTATACTATGTCACGCATTATTTCTATTGTTAATCAAAAAGGTGGAGTTGGGAAAACTACAACTGCCATTAATCTAGCAGCTTACCTAGCACATCATGGTAAGTTTGTTTTGTTAGTAGATATGGATCCTCAAGCAAATGCGTCTTCTGGTTTAGGTATTGAGCATATGAAGTTAAATAGAGGAATTTACGAGGTTTTAGCAGAACAAGCTAAGTTTGCAGATATAGTACAAAAAACAAATCATTATGGTTTAAAGGTGGCACCAGCAACACAAAGTTTAGCTGGAGCTTCGGTTGAGCTAGTTACTATAGATAACAGAGAGTATCGTCTTCAGAATGTTTTGCTTGAAGTAAGAAATGATTATGATTATATTTTGATTGATTGCCCACCATCACTTGGGCTTTTAACTATTAATGCTTTGGTTGCAGCCGAAGAAATTTTGATTCCCATACAAGCTGAATATTATGCTTTGGAAGGTTTAGGTCAGCTTTTAAATACATTAACTCTTGTAAAAGAAAATTTAAAACCAGAACTCAAAGTATTAGGATCGCTTGTAACAATGTACGATAAAAGAAATACTTTGTCTCAAGAAGTCTACAACGAAGTTTTAAATCATTTTCCTTACAGAATATTTGGATCGGTAATTCCTAGAAATACTAGATTAGCAGAATCGCCAAGCCATGGAAAATCAATTTTAGAATACGATCCTAAATCTAGCGGAGCCAAAGCTTACGAACAGCTAGCCAAAGAACTAATTGATCTTGATAGAGAGAATTTTTTAAATTTAAATATTGAAGAAGTTGAACAACCGCAAGAAGAAGTTCAAACAGATCAAATTCAAAAAGAAGAAATATCAGGACAACTTCCGCAAGATAAAGTGCAAGATAATAATATAAATTAATTGTAGAATGTCAAAATTCAAAGCTCAAATGTTAATCATGTAACATGTAACATGTAACATGTAACATGTATCATGTAACATGTATCATGTAATATGTAACATGTAACAGGTAACAGGTCTGAGGCATTGTATGCTACATGTTAGATGTTCTATGAAACTAGATTTTGACATTAGAATTTTTAACATAATATTAGTAAGAATAATTAATTAATTAAAATAATACTACATAATATAATATGTCCAACAACACCTTAGGAAGAGGGCTTTCCGCACTCATACCAGATAAAATTAATAAAGTAAAAGATTTGTTAGGTGAAGAATCTCCGGTGGTAGAAGTACAACAAGCAGTTTTGCAATTATCCCCAGAAAAAATAAAACCTAATCCTCAACAGCCAAGACGTACTTTTGATCATCAAGACTTAGAAGATTTGATAAGTTCAATAAAAGAATATGGTATTATCCAACCTTTGATAGTTAGCAAGTCTGGTGATCAATATTTTCTTATTGCAGGAGAGAGGCGCCTACGTTCTGCAGAAATGCTAGAATTAAAAACAGTTCCTGTAATAGTTAGAGAAGTTAATAAACAACAACAACTAGAAGTTGCTTTGATAGAGAACATTCAGAGAAAAGATCTTAATGCTATAGAACAAGCACTGGGATTCCAACGATTAATTGATGAATTTAATTTAACTCAAGAACAAGTTGGAGAACGGGTAGGCAAGTCGCGTCCAGTTATCGCAAACACAATTAGATTACTTAGTCTACCAGAAGAAATTCAAAAAGCAATTATTGATGGCAAAATTGCTGCTTCTGCTGCCAGATTAATAGCAGGGCTGCCAGAAAAAGAACAAATGAAGTTTTTCAAAAAAATTATCAGCAAAGATTTAACTGTACGTGCTGCAGAGGGAGAAGCTCAAAAAATTAGTGTCAATCGTCACGAACGAAAATTAAGAGATCCAAATTTGGTAGATAAAGAAGATAGGTTAAAACAAGCGTTAAGTACAAATGTAAAAATAAAAAAATCCGGCAGCACCGGAGAAATTATCATAGATTTTTATTCAGAAGAAGAGCTAGTTGATATTGTCAACAAAATATCAGAAGAAGAATAATTTATTTCAATGCTCCAGTTCTAATTTTATAACGGGCCATGTTGGTTTTGGCAAATTTGAGCCAATCCCGAGAAGGCCCTTTTCTGTTCTTATCAATAATAATTTCAACCACGTCACCATTTTTTAGTGGTGTGCCTAAGTTAGCAATTTCACCGTTAATTTTAGAACCAGCACATTTATTTCCTACTTCGGTATGAATATGAAAAGCAAAATCTACGGGGGTGGCGCCTTCTGGCATATCAATAACATCACCATTTGGAGTAAAAACAAAGATTCGAGTAGCAAACGCCTCGAATTTTTTTACTGATTTTAAAAAGTCTGTGGCAGAACGAATTTCTTTTTGCCAATTGACAAGTTCTATAACCCATTTAAGTTTTTTTGGCACTGTATATCCTTTACCTCGAAGGCTTAGTTCTTTGTGTTGCCAGTGCGCAGCAATACCATATTCTGCTTCTTCGTGCATGTCGCTGGTTCTAATTTGAAATTCTACGATTTCGTTATCTGGGCCAAAGACAGTTGTATGAATTGATTGATAATGGTTTGGTTTGGGTTGAGCAATGTAATCTTTAATTCTTCCAGGCATTGGTTTGAATTGATTGTGAATAACACCTAAAACTTTATAGCAGTCGTCGGTATCTTTGGCAATTATTCTAACCGCCACTAAATCGTAAATTTTACTTAAATCTTTTTCGTATTGAGGACGTTGTAGTTTTTGATATAGGCTATAGAGACGTTTTTGTCTACCATGGATTGAATCTATTTTTATACTGTGTCTTTCTAGTTCTTTTTTAACCTGCTTGATTACTCTATCGATATATTCAATTTTTGGTTTAAATCTTGGTATGATATTCTGTTGCATCCATTCATATTCTTTAGGATAAACATAAGGAAAAGAGTAGTCTTCTAGTTCACCTTTCATATGACCCATACCAAGTCTGTTTGCTATTGGTGCATAAATTTCCAAAGTTTCCAGCGCTATGCGAAAGGCTTTTTCTTTGGGTAGTACGTCAAGAGTTTTTAAGTTATGAAGTCTGTCCGCCATTTTTATCAAAACAGTTCTAAAATCTTGTGCCATAGAAATAAACATCTTGCGTAAATTTTCTGAATATCTTTCTATGCCTCGATATTTAATTTTTCCTAATTTTGTTATGCCAGTCACTAGACCTGTAATTTCTTGCCCGAAGTTTTTTTCTACATCAACAAGCGAATAATCAGTATCTTCTGGTACGTCATGTAAAAGACCAGCAATTATTGTAGCGTGATCTGCCTTCATTTCTGCTAAAGTAATAGCAGTATGTAGGGGATGGATAATATATGGTTCTCCGCTCAATCTTTTTTGTCCTTTGTGGGCTTCTTCTGCAAAATCATAAGCTAAGCGAATAAGATCCAGATCCGCTTTTTTGTTGTTTTCTTTTACTACTTTTAGTAAGTCATCAAGTTTTGGCATAATATTTGTAGTATAGTGGATATCAACGCAAAAGTAAAACCAGCTAGTTAAATCTAAAGTTTTGTAATAATCAATAATCAAGCATCAATAACCAAATCATGCCAGAGGCAGATCTCCCGCAGGGAGACAATATCCAATGACCAATATCCAATTTTTAAACATCTGTGCATTTGTAATTTGAAAATTGAATATTACAATTTGTCCGCCAAAGGCGCCTGCCTGCCGCAAGCAGGGATCTGCCTATGGCATGATTTGGAATTTGGAATTTGGATATTGTGATTTGAGTAGTACATATACTTGACAAAATGAAAAATGTATGCTAAGGTGCTAGTGATGCTAGGAATTATTCCTTAAAACAGCAAATTCTCCTCGTGGTTTTACTTCGGGGAGTTTTTGTTATCACAAATGTGCTACGACGACGTCGCGCCTATTAGTTAGGAAGGCGACATTGGCCAATGTCGCCTACGAGATAATAGATCGGTTGCCTAAAATTTTTATAATTGTTACAATAATTTTGGCGGTTTGATTGCAGTCCCTAGCATCAACTATGTTTTGAGGGAGCGCTGTCTTTTGAGCCGCCTTTTGTGTTAAATTCTAAATTCTAAGCACCAAATCACTTACACACAAGATTGTCATCTCGACCGATGTTAGTTTATGTTTTGTAAACTTAAGAGATCTCACCCCATGCTTATTGGCAGGTGTGAGATCTCCGCCAGAGGCGGACCAGCCTCTGGCTGGCCTCGGTCTAAATTGTTCGCTCGGGATGACAAATAGATTTCATGTGCTTGAGACGATTTATAAAAAAACCGGGCTGATGGTTTTTTTGTTGTCCTTTTTTAAGGGATAATCTACCATCAGCCCTGGTTTCAACCAGTCTTTTCAACTATAATCAGCGGCGCAACAATCTGTAACAGCTTCCCTCACTTCGACGGGAGTGCAACTAGTGTAGGCCTACACAAAATTTTTATGCTGATAAGTTGGTTTTTTAGACTGGTTAATAATATTTAATCTTCTTGATTACTATCTTTAATTGCACTTTTATCAAGGTCAGCGGTATATTTGCATTCTTTGCTTGAGCATCTTTCAGTTTCATTGGCGCCGTACACCACAAGACTTCCGCAATCTGGACATTTTTTGCCAGTTGGTTTAGACCAATAAGCTTGTTTGCAATCTGGGTATTCGTCGCAAGCATAAAAACTTTTTCCACCACGTCCTCGTTTTTGAACAATTTCACCCTTTTCGCAGGCTGGACACTTCATGCCTGTAGATTTTACGATTTGCTTGGTGGTTTTACAGTCTGGATATTTGGAACAAGCTAAAAATTTTCCAAAACGTCCGTGTTTTATCACCATGTCGCTTCCGCATTTTTTGCATTTTTCATCAGTTTTTTCTTCCTTAGCGTTTCCTTTACCATCAATGGGTTTGGTATTTTTACATTCAGGAAAACCAGTACAGGCCATAAATTTTCCAAAGCGTCCTGTTTTAATAATCATTGGTTTACCGCACTTGTCGCAAACCTCATCAGTTTTTTCCTCTGTTAGTGTTTTTGAAACTTCTTCGTATTTGTCTTCTAGATTTTTTTTGAATGGCATATAAAATTCTTTAATAGTTTTTTGCCAAGTTTGCTTGCCTTCTGCAATTTCGTCTAGATCGTCTTCCATTTTAGCGGTAAATTCGTAATCTACAATTTTTGGAAAGTGTTCAACTAACAAATCATTTACCATAAAGGCAATTTCTGTTGGCTTTAAGCGACGTTCTTCTTTTTGAACATAGTTTCTTGCTTGTATGGTAGCAATTGTTGGAGCATAAGTCGAAGGCCTGCCAATTCCGTGTTCTTCTAAAACTTTAACTAGACCTGCTTCTGAATATCTTGCTGGCGGTTTGGTAAAATGTTGGTATGGTTTGAGTTTGGTTAAATCAAGTGGGTCGTTTTGCTTTAGTTGAGGTAGTATTGCTTCTTTACTACCGCCTGGCCAAACTTTTAAGAAACCATCAAACTTTATTACAGTTCCTTTACTTTGAAAGGTGTATGGGGTAACACCTGCTTTAATATCAATTGTAGTGTTGTCTATAACAGCTTCTGCCATTTGGCTTGCTACTGCGCGTTGCCAGATTAATTTGTATAGTTTATATTGTCGTGGATCCAAACCTTCTTTAATGCTATGCGGATCACGAAAAGCAGAAGTGGGCCTAATAGCTTCGTGAGCTTCTTGTGCGCCCTTTGATTTGGTTTTGTATTTTCGCGGTGAAGATACACCGTGGTCTTTTCCAAAATTTTCAGTTATGTAATCTTTTGCCTCACCTAAAAATTTATCTGCCAAATTTACAGAATCAGTTCTCATATAAGTAATTAAACCAGTTTGTTCTTTTCCTACTTTAATACCTTCGTAAAGCTGTTGTGCTATTATCATGGTTTGTTTTGGGCCGTATCCAAGGCGTCTATTAGCATCTTGTTGTAAGGTCGATGTGGTATATGGAGGTAGAGGAGATCTTTTTGATTCTTTTTGTGTGATTTCTAGAACTGAATATTTAGCACCTTTAAGGTCATCAATAATTTTTTTAGCATCTTTATCTTTCTTGATCTGAAGTTTTTTAACAATTTTGCCATCAATTTTATGAAGTTCTGATTCAAATTCAATAGGTTTATCATCTGGGGCAACTGATTGTGGTAAAAATTTTGCATCAATAGTCCAGTATTCATCTGGTTTAAAAGCTTTAATTTCGCGTTCACGTTCGATTACCAATCTAACAGCCACTGATTGTACTCTACCAGCAGAAAGGCCTTTAACTACTTTTTTCCATAAAAAGGGTGAAAGTTCGTACCCAACCAATCTATCTACAATCCTACGAGCTTGTTGAGCGTCTACTAGGTTCATATCAATTCCACGTGGATTATCAAGTGCTTCTAAAATCGCTTCTTTAGTGATTTCGTGGAAAACAATTCTTTTTATTTTATCTTTTGGAGTTTTAAAAATTTCAGCTAAATGCCAAGAGATAGCTTCTCCTTCTCTATCTTCGTCAGTTGCGAAGTATATAATAGGTGCTTTTTCTGCCAACTTCTTTAGTTTGGTTACGTTTTTTCTAACTTTAGTTGGAATTACGTATTTAGGTTCAAAATTATTTTCTACATCAACACCCATCTTACTTTTTGGTAAATCTCTGGTATGTCCAAAAGAAGACTCAACCTGGTATTTTGAGCCCAAAAATTTGGTTATAGTTTTTGCTTTTGTAGGTGATTCTACAATCACTAAGTTTTTTGGCATATATATTTTAAATCCTAAGCACTTCAGCCGGAGGCTGATCCGCCTCTGGCGGAAAATCCCAAACAAATTCTAAATCATAAATTATAATTTTCAAACGAGTGATTTAAGCTCTGTAGGTCGAGTTTCCCCGCCAGAGGCGGACAGGCATACTCGACCATATTGCTTAGTGCTACTCGACTGTGTTATGTTTATTCATCATTATGTAAGTATAGTATTGGTATTTCATAGCTGTTTGATGTGAGATCCCTCCGCTTCGGTCGGGATGACAAAGATAGTGTTTTTGTTGGTGATTCTACAATAACTAGATTTTTTGACATATATTGACTATTCTATTTATTTATGATAGTGTGTTAGCAATCAATCCACTATGTGTGCGGCGCATGGCGGGATGGTTAACTTGGAGGGAATATGGATGAAACAGTAGATCAAAAAGATCTTAAGAAAAAGAAACAGAAAGGAGTCACTACAAAACTTGTCGGGTCAGTAAAAATCGAAATAACAGAACTGGGCAAAGGGGAGGATAGAAAATTCTTTTTAAGGATTATTTCGCGATCTGCTCAAGATAAAGTATTTCCGAAACTGTTGGATATTGTTGGAATAACAGATCGTGCAATGATTAAAGATGAAAAGTCAGATCAGACTTCGGGTAATGAAGTGGAGATGAACATTGTTGTTTCGAAGCTCCATAACGTTATCCGCGAACGGACAGAATTTGGAAGCAAGATAAAAAGCATTGTATTGTTATTGAAACAATTATCACTCTCAAATTAACGCTGTTTAGTTTTCAACGGCCGGGTGCTTGCGCTCGGCCATTTTTTATTTTAAAAATTTCAAAATAATACTTTTTTGTTTTATAAGTACAATCAAACTCAATCCAATCATTCCTAACCAAGAGTACCACGACCAGTAATTTCCAATTGGTTCTGGCCTACATATTAGTGTCACTGGTAACAAAATCAGTTCATCAATAATCAGTGCTATAGCAATGGCTAACAATATAACAGATATTTTTTTATTTAGCAAATCGCTAATTATCCACAAAACAATTAATAGTATAACACCTGTATATAAATGATGCCAGAAATCAGAATAAGTCTGTACGTAGAATTGGGTAAAAATGAAGGACAATATCCGTATTATTACTAGCGTTGAAAGGTAGGTGATTGTGAATGATTTGGACATTGTGTTTATAATAATCAATAATCAAGTATCAAATAACAAATAATATTTAATATCCAATAACCAACCAGTACAGACTCTCTTAGCTAGTTCCGTCTGGGATCACATAACATTCTTTATTGTATGGTGTGGGATCCTTCCGCTTCGCTCCCTTCAGTCGCTTCGGTCAGGATGACAAAGAGAGGAGGTTTGGGAAGATAAACTAGGAGCACAACACATAATTTCCTCCCCCCAAATTTTTCACCATGCCTTTCATCTCCATCATTGTCAAGGTTGAATTAACTTTTTGGATATCCATAGCGGTCAATTTTACGATTTTATCAATTGTAATTGGTTCAGAAGATAGAATATCAATAATCATTTTTTCTTGCGGAGAATCAGGAATTATTTTTTTAACTTTTTGGTGTTGATGTCTTTTTTCTATGTTTAAAGCTTCTAATATGTCGTCCGCGCAAAGTACAGGTGTAGCACCAAATTTTATTAGTTTATTTGGTCCGGTAGCAGAATCATTATAGATGCTGCCTGGTACTGCAAAGATCTGTCTGTTTTGGTCTAGTGCGAATTTTGTGGTAATTAATGCTCCAGAACTAAACCCAGCTTCTGTAACTAGCGTACCCAGGCTCAAACCAGAAATAATCCGGTTACGAACAGGAAAATGATGTTTTAATGCACCCATACCAATTGGATATTCAGAAATTAAGCAACCACCTTTTTCAATTATCTGATATGCTAGTCTAGTGTTATTGATTGGATAAATGCTATCAAGTCCAGAACCGAGTACTGCTGCAGTCTTGCCATCATTATCAATTGTAGTCTGATGAGCTAAAGCGTCTACTCCAAAAGCTAAACCAGAAACAATTGTCAAATCACTTTTAGTCAATTCAGCAACAATTTCAGCTGTTACTCTTTTACCGTAGCTAGTAATCTTTCTAGTTCCTACAACACTTAAACACGGTTGATCAAGAATTTTTAAATTACCCTTATAATAAAAAAGCGCTGGAGGATTATAGATTTGCGCCAGCTGTTTGGGATAATCTTTATCTTTAATTGTAACAACCTGTACATTATGTTTTTGTATTAGATCCATTTCAAAATCTGGATCAATATTTTGTTTTGAATTTATGATTTGTTCAACGGTTTTTTTGTCGAGTCCTGATTTTATATATTGAAAAGAAGACGCTTCCCATGCCTCATTTAGATTTTCAAAATACAAAATAAGCAGTTTAAACCGTTTAGCGCCTACTTGTGGAATTTGCGAAAAAGCAATCCAGTACTTTAGTTCATTTGTATCCATTTAACATCCTTTCAGCGCCGTGGTTATTTAGATTGTCAAAATATATATATTATGTTAATTTAGTGATATGAGAAATCGAGAATCAACAATTTCACCCGAAGTATCAGAAGTTTTTGAAGGATACATTCCTGATAAAACAGAATTTGATATTGAAATTTTAGGGCACAATTATCATTATAATAGAAGAGGTGAAAATGCCATACGTCTTAGTAGTTCTGCGGGTGCTGGCGAATTAGACCAGAAAGCTCATGAGACATTTGGAGAACAGGCAGATAACGAAGCTCAAAAAAGGGCAATAAAATCATTCGAATACGATAACTTACCTACAGATGAAAAACAAGGAGAGTTTGATTTTAAATAACACTTACTAATTTATAATATAGGAGGGGACTATTTGTCAAGATTTTTGGATACTCCGATATTTATAATCGGAGTTTATTTATTTGTAGGAGAAAAAAATTACCACCTCTCGTCTCGTAAAACCGACAATAAGCTTTGCCACGATGAGGTTTCTACGGGATCAAATTTGTTATTTTTTGGCTATATAATAACCCTGTGAAAATTTTATGATAATGTCCTACTTAAGACAAATAGAAATGTCCTACCTAATGTGTTAAGGTGTTTAGTTATTTAATAAACTAAACACTAAAATCACATGGATACTAACATTACTATGTCTTTACCAGAGGTAAAAA
>JAHIRB010000003.1 GCA_018818885.1 Patescibacteria group bacterium
CGTGTTGTACTTGCCTTGCCAAATCTCACGAGATGCAAGAACTGCGACCATCAGGCTACCAAAGGCACAAAGGAAACAAAGCGTAACGAAGATGAGGGTAAAGGGCATGGAACCTCCTTTGAAAAATTTACCATTATTGATGAAAAACTGCAAAGAACTTGAGATATTTCAGCCCGAATCTTATTTTGCGTAAAAAGCATACTAACCTCATTTTATTTTAATTATATTTGTATAATTGTCTTAAATTGACTAAACTATTATTAGTTAGTATTTGATTTGTGTAAATTGTTCGTATAATAACGAGTTAGCCAACATCGCTTCGCTCGTTGGCTAAAGGCCGCGGACTACGTCCGCCGTTAGCCTCCGTCGCAAGGGCGACGTCGTCTAACAGCGGACTATCCAAAATACCTTCCATCATCTACGATGATTTCAGGTACTTCGGATCAGTCCGCGGCCTTTAGCTGAAATATTCCTTTTCTTTTTCGGGCTACCGCCCAATTGTTTTAAAAAATTTTAAAATTTCTTTTTCTTTATTCATATAGGGGATATAATGTGCTTTCTCCGCTCCGCTTCGAAAACGAGTTATTTATAAGGGGAAAGCAGGTATAAAGCTACTAATCAACTTGTATATAAAAAATATGCCATTATTAAAAATGACAATATTTTGGCAAAATTCTTGACATTAATTCTATATATAGTATAATAATAGTATATTATGACAAATTAATGTCATTTATTAAAAATATATGCTTATAACACGAATTAAAGCTAGTAACTTTTACGGGATCAAAGACCCTATTGAAGTAGCCTTCATTGAGGGTGGAGAGAAAGAGAAGGTTGGATATGTTAATAAAGGAAAAGAGAGAATATCTCTAATCTCTGGCTTTTATGGATCCAATGCCTCTGGTAAGAGCACGGTATTAAATGCGATTGATACCGTTATTAGAATTATGCTCATTAAGCAGCAAGACTATGTCATAAACCCCGGCGGGATAAAGGAAGAAACTGTAATTGCATTTCCGAATTTTAGCTCTGATGCAAAAGATAAGCCAATAATATTAGAGATTGATTTTGTATTTGGTAGTGATGATAATAAGTATAACTATCTTGTTTCTATCACAAATGAAGGCAAAGAAATTTCTAAGGAAGTTCTGTGCAAGAACGGTAAAGAGATATTCAGCAGAAATGATCATAAGGTTTCTCTTGGAAATCAAATAGAGAAAATAATTGGCGATGCTGTAGCTAAAAATATTGTTGCACCAAAGAAGTCGTCATTTGTTTCGGTTCTCCTAGATGAAAATTCTGATATATCAGTGTTTAGTAATCTTAAAACAGAAATGGGTGTTTCTGAACTTAAGGAAATAAATAATAAAATTTGTTTTATAACAGACAAAAGGTCTGTTCAGATGGGTCAAAATAACATAAATGGGCTACTTGCTTTTGCAGTTAATTATCTTAATGACACTAAAACCCAAGATGAAAAACTTGGAGCTGTTAACTCTGTCGTAAAATACTTTGAGCCTTCTTTTGAAAGTCTCATTATTAAGAAAGGTTCGGACAATAATCCAATAAACAAGTCTTTTTCTTTCACCTACGAAGCTAAATATACTAATTTCTATAAGAACCTTGGCATCATGGAGCTTTCTGCTGGTACCCGAGAACTTGTAGCCTACATTAGCAATATCCTTAAAATAATAAAGAACGGTGGTATTGTGGTTTATGACGAAACAAGCAAATACTATCATCCAGACATGGAGATTGCGATATTGAATCTTTTTAAAGATAAAGATATTAATCAGCACAACGCTCAAATATTCTTTTCTTCTCATAATCATGAGACCTTTGATTTATTACAAAATAATCAAGCCCATATTTTAGAAAAGAAAGACAATGGAATTGCCGTAAGTAAAGTATCTGATTATGATGTTAGAGAGAGGGATAATGTAAAAAGAGCATATCGTCTGGGCTCTTTAGGTGGAGTACCTGATACCATCGACTTTAACAGAATTATAAATAATTTACTTTAATACCTATGGGTAACAAAAAAGGTATTAAGGTATATCATCTACTCCTTAGTGAGGGCACTACAGAGTTTAATTTATTTGCCTATCTAACTAAAGTAAGGTTCAGAGAAATATTTGCTAATTCAAATATTCAATTTAGTATCAATGTTGAAATTATCAAAGATGACAATCAAATTGTCACACAAGGAAAATTGGATGGGGTAAGTGATATTCAGCATTTCGCAGCAAAACATAATTTGATCAAAGCAAAATATATAGATCAGAAATTGTTTTATTTTCTTGATAAAGACATTGACGACTCTTCTAAAATAGAAGCACGGATTAAACAAGATGGCGACCTCGTGCAATTTATAGAATATAACACAGAGCATTTATTGCTAAGGTTGGCTGGCAAAAGTCCCAAAAATCCATCGGTTTTTGAAAATCTAAAAAAATTCAGAGATTATTGTAAAAATGAATTTGTAAATCAATTTGGGAAACACGCCCATAAATTTAAAGACGCCGATTTTGAACTAGTCTTTAATTTTTCCACTGAGGATAAAGTCAGAGCCAGCTTCAGTGAACTTTTTGCTACTTTGGAATAAACGTAGATGATTCATGTATTATTTCCCGAACATCCATACTAACAGAACACAACCAACTACTATTAACTAGAAGGAATATTTGAAAATAAATTTTTAGTTTTCGCCCCTTTTGTTTCCTTCTTGCACCTCACTTTAACGGAAAAAGAAATTTGAAAATTTTTTAAAACAACCGACTATCGTCGGAAAAGAAAAGGAATACATCAGCTAACACAGTATATCTGGCTGCGCTTTCAAATAATTAACCAATTTAAAACAGAAAAGTAAACGCAACGCTCCGCCCATATTGTTCGTCTTAAGATAATCAAGATATACTATAAATAACTAATTCGCAACGAACAACATCAGATATACTGGAACGTTTGCTGAAATTTTCTCGGGCTAGTCTGTGCTGAAATAAACATTTATACTAAAAAATATGGGATTCATAATCATCTACATCACTTATCCTGATCTAAAAACTGCGAAAAAAATTGTGGCGTCTTTAATGGAGAGTCGCTTGATTGCTTGTGGAAACTTTTTCCCAGTTAATTCGGTCTACTGGTGGAACGGTAAAATAGAGAATTCTAAAGAGATAGTTTCGATTGTGAAAACTAAAAAGGCAAACTGGGAAAAAGTTAAGCAAGCGGTAATCAAGCTCCATCCTTATGAGACGCCTTGCATAATAAAAATAGATGTTAAAATGAACGATGATTATGAATCGTGGATAAATAAGGAGACTAAATAAACCCGCCCGAGAAAACATCAGCAAACAACGCATATCTGGCTCGGGAAATTGACACTTTTGTATTTTAAAGGAGTGTCAATTTCTCTCGACCCAAATTTCGCCACTCTTTTATAATTTTTATAAGGAAGTGGCGAAACTTCAGATGATGCGTAAACGTTAGCCAACATCGCTTCGCTCGTTGGCTAAAGGCCGCGGACTACGTCCG
The DNA here is from genome assembly GCA_018818885.1 of Patescibacteria group bacterium. Classification (GTDB taxonomy): domain Bacteria; phylum Patescibacteriota; class Patescibacteriia; order Buchananbacterales; family SURF-54; genus JAHIRB01. The sequence goes on from JAHIRB010000003.1 coordinate 3,538, forward strand.
CCGTTAGCCTCCGTCGCAAGGGCGACGTCGTCTAACAGCGGACTATCCAAAATACCTTCCATCATCTATGATGATTTCAGGTACTTC
>JAHIRB010000004.1 GCA_018818885.1 Patescibacteria group bacterium
AAGGAGTATTCTACTATCCTTGGGATGGTGAAATAGATTTTTTCCGTCTCTACGAATTTCCTTTAACTTCTGAAGATGCCCAAGCACTCGCAGAGGCTTGTGGCCAGTATGGGAAATAATTTCCCAAAGGAGGATTAAAGCACCCCCGCGTATGGTTTAAGACCACGCGCGGGGGTTTTTCTTGCTCGCTTATTGTTTGTAGGTTATAATTTAGATAATATTCAAGCACACTTGAGTACTTGTTTGCTTGAACACTTATCTACTTAAAACATTATGCAATACATAAACATTGGATTAATCTTTATCGCAGGACTCAATGTTGGTTTAGCGTTTTTGATCTGGCGAAGGAATCCAAAGAATAAGATTAATATTTCTTACGCCCTTGCTGTTTTGTTTGTAGGAATCTGGACATTAGGCGCCGGAATGTTTCGAGGCGTTGATAACTTGTTTGCTGCAAGAATTTGGACTTGGGTGCAAAATGGATTTGGATCTGTAGCTGCTGTCTCTTTTTATTTTTTTAGTTTATACTTTCCTTTTCAAAAAAAGCAAATATCACTTTTAGCCAAAGTATTAGTAGTCGTCAGTATTATAATTGTTATGTTTGTTGTTGTGGCTCCGGGTGTTTGGTATAGCCAAATTTATTTAGATCCACCGAATAATGATTATGAAATTGCGTTACCTGGTTATTTGTATTTTGTTGTATTCTTTTTGTTTTATATGGGAGGTGCGTTTTATCATTTGACAAGAAAGTACTTAACATCAGAAGGTTTTGTAAAACAGCAGTTAAAAGTAGTAATATATGCGACAGGTTTGTTAAGTATAGCTAGCACTCTATTTAATGTATTATTACCGTATTGGATAAATGTAGAGCAGAATTGGATAGCCCCGTATTTTTCCATAATCATGGTGATAATTTTAACTAATTACATTTTTAAGAAAGAACAGGTATGAGTTTGATAAATATTGGCTTATTATTAATTGCTGGATTAAATATTCTATTAGCGCTGTTAATCTGGCAGAGGAACAAAAAGAATAAAATAAATATATCTTTTGCAATTACAGTAGCAGTAGTTGGCGTGTGGTCTCTGACCATGGGATTATTTAGGGCTTCAACAGATTTTTCTAGTGCTTGGTTGTGGACATGGATTCAGTTTTCCGCAGGAGTATTAATTGTAATTCCATTTTATTTTTTTTCAATATATTTTCCTTTTCAAAAATTGTTATTAAAAAAATGGCACATTGCCATTATTATTTTAAGTATCGCAGTAATACTTTTAGTTATTTTACTGCCAGGTGTTTGGATAAAAGATATTTATTTTGTTGGAGGTGAGCCAGAGTATTTAACAGATAGATGGGGTCTTTTGTATGCAAACTTGCATGTTTTAGTATTTATATTTTTAGCTTTCTATAATTTTTTAAATAAATATTTAGAAAGCGAAGGGTTTACCAAAAAGCAGCTAAGTTATGTTATGATTGCTATGGGTATAATTGCAATTTTTGGACCTTTGTTTAGTACGGTTATTCCGTTTATTGTAGCAGCAAAATCTACACATTGGTTGGGCCCGTATTTTTCTTTGCCAATGGCAGTGTTCTTAAGTTATTTTATATTTAAGAAGGAATAAGTATGTTGTTAATTTTAACGAAAATCTCAGTAATATTAACAGCCATATTTGCTTTTGGCATGGGTGTTTACACTTTATACAAGAATCCGAAAGCTAAGGTGAATCAAATATGGTTTTTGAATAATCTTGTGGTTATGATATGGGCAATTTCTGGTTGTATTATTATGATGACTTCTTCATATGCTACAGGAATACTGGGTGTAAAAATTTCTTTTATCGGAGTTACATTAGCAGTATTGTTTTTTCATTTTGTGACAACATTTTTATTTCAAGAAAAGAGACATAAATTAAAAATTATTATTGGTTATATAGTGCTTGCATTAATTATTATTTTGATTGCTTTTAGTAAATTATTCTTAAAAGATATTAATTATTTAAATGGTTTTGGATATTATGCACTCCCTGGACTGTTGTTTAATTATGTTGTGGTATTTTTTAGTATCTATGTTGTCTACACCTTTTATTTATTATTTAAAGCATATAAGGTAGCAGATGGAATAAAGAAAAAACAAATTTATTATTTAATCTTGGGATTAGGTATTGGATTTTTAGGTGCATCTACTGGCTTCTTGATTAATATATTTGAGGTATTTCCTTATGGATGGCTTTTGGTCCCATTTTATCCAATACTTATATCCTATGGGATGTTTTTAAAAAAGTATTAGTTTATGATTCTTAGCTTAATAAAAATTTCTTCAATAATAACCGCATTTTTTTCATTTGGTTTATGTTGTTATGTGTTGGCTATTAATCCCAAATCGAAAATCAACATTACTTGGTCTTTAGCATGCTTTGCTATTGGATTATGGAGTTGTTCCCATTTTGTATTAATGCAAACCAGATCTGATAATATTGCACAGTTATTTTTATACCCGCTTTATTTAGGAACAATTTTTATACCGATATTTTATTTTCAGCTTATCAAAAAGCAGACGGTGTATTAAGGAAGAAATATTTTTATGTTTTTATTGTTTCTTTGATCGGTTTTTTTGGTGGAGGTACAAGTTTTTTACCTCACACCTTGGGTATTTATCCATATGGACATCTTATCACATGGCTGTACCCTTTGTTGGTCACTTATGGGATATTTTTAAAGAAGTATTAAATGATCGTTTGAGCTTGACATGCATATCTAAGTAACATACAATAAAGATACAAAGAAACACGGCGTAACAACTGTGTTTTTATTTTTAATTTATGGATAGAAGAGAATATTACGTTTACATAATGACGACAAAAAATAACACCGTATTATATATTGGAGTGACAAATGATATTTATAGAAGAGTTCATGAACATAAGCAGAAATCTGCCAAAGGCTTTACCAGCAAATATAATGTTGTAAAGCTTATATATTTTGAGGAGTATGAATATATTCATGATGCGCTTGATAGGGAGAAACAGCTGAAAAAATGGTATAGAAAATGGAAAGAAGAACTGATCAATAAATTTAATCCGGACTGGGAAGATCTAAGTAAGCATTTATAGCATTTATTTTATCCTGTCATTCCCAACTAGATTGGGAATCCAAGCTTGGATTCCGGGTTCTGCCGTCATCACGGTATAATACAGGCAGCCCCGGAATGACAAAAAGGGTTTGAGGATAACAAGAGGAAACAGGAAGAAGAGGCTATGCAATAACGAGAAAGTGGGGGGTTATCTTTTCAAATTTTTTTTAAAATGCTATTATATTTGTATTATGAAAATTTATACTAAAGTAATCTTTATTTTCCTAATCGCAATTATAGCGGTTGGTTTTTTTCCTATTGCTTCAAAATCAGCTCCAAAGCTACTTAAAGCACCAAACAGCTCAACTGTATTTTATTTAGACCAAAATGATAGTTTACATGTTTTCCCAAGTGCTGATGTGTATCGATCTTGGTATGGTGATGATTTTTCGCAAGTAGTAACAATGCCGTTAGAAGAAATAGCCAAATATCCATTGGGAAAAAACATCGTTGTTCGTTCTGGCACAAAATTAATTAAAGTTCGTTCACGTTCTAACGTTTATGCTGTTGAACCCGGAGGTTTAATTCGTCATATTGAAAACGAGGAATTGGCGATTAATTTATATGGAGCAAACTGGGCAAAAAAGGTAATTGATATCCCAGAAGTTTTTTGGTTTAACTATACTCAAGGCGAACCCATTAAGTATGTTTGGCAAATTCCAGAAGGTGTTGTTTATCAAATTCAAGATAAAGATACTTACTATTGGAAAGAAGATTCCTATATTCGGCCTTTTGAAAATTTACAAGCAGTTATAGCAAATAAATATAGTATTGATAATGTGATTGTTGCCACTAATACTTATTATAGTATGTCTAAACCAATTTCTGGTTTGGATAGTTTGGTGTTCGACCCCGCAGAAGAGCCATATGTTGATAGCCGTGATTGTGAGAATAAAGATATTAAAGTAGCCTTTCTTTTTATCAATAAGGGACAGTTCATAAATTCGCAAATAGAAAAAATTGTCACTATCAAAAAGAATTTACCGACAAGCTTTTCTACTGCAACCAAAGGTCTTTCAGAGGTTGATACAGATTTTCCAACTCACGCGTTTACTGACGACGGCTATTTAATAAGAAAAGAAGAAGGCGTAGATCAATTAGTTAAAGATGAAATAGCACACGCTTTTTACAAAAATAACAAAGACATTTTTGATTTCCTAGTTATATTTACTAGCTTTGATGTTTTTAAAGATGATATTACAGCGGATTTTATGCCGATTTCCAATCGCGTTAGTGGTCTTGGAAAACCACTAGTTAACAATTCAAAATTATTTGGTAGTGATGGAAAGTTAAAGGGAATAATCAACATGGGAAATATTGATAAGTATGATATTGCTACAACTTCTGATCTTAACGAAGTTGAATATTACGTCATGCACGAGATATTACACAACTGGAGCGGAGCTACTAGATTTATGGATGAAAGCGGAGTGCGGTCAGAATTACTACTTAGAAAACCAGATAAAGTGCACTGGTCTTATTACGATGGATTTATTTCTCCGTTGGGAGGTTCTGGCTGGCAAGATAATGGCGATGGAACGTTTACTAATATTTTAGCAATCTTATCTGATCCGTATGTAAGGCCTTTTGCAGATATAGATTTATATTTGATGGGATTAATTCCCGCACAAACAGTTGATCCGATTTTCTATTTAGAGCCAACAATTAAAGATGCGTTGGGCAATGTTTTACAAGCAACTGCTCATAGTGTTACTATAGATCAAATCATTGCTGCAGAAGGAGAGTGGAGGTGTGTGGAATAGGCAAGTGACAAGGTAACCTTCAGCTCCGTTCAGGGCGGGCAAGGTACAAGTATTGATGTTTATAAGCTAGAAAGAGGACATGCGGCTTGCAGCTTAAATTTTTAAATAATAAAAAAGCCTTATTTGAAAATTCTTTCTAATGAGGTTTTTTTTGTGTTAAAATTTACCTATGGAATCATTAATTCGATTGTTGATAAGACGATTTGACTATATTGTAAATATATACTACAATTGTTGTGTAAAATTACAACAACAAAAATGTTTAATTTCTCTAAGATTCAAAAAAAAGTTTTAGCATATTTTTTTACCAATCCACAGAAAGAGCATTATTTGCGTGAGTTAGCAAATATTTTATCAATTGATCCTGGCAATCTTTCTAAGAATATGAAGGAACTAACAAAGCAGAGTTTTTTTAATACTAAAAAAGTAGGCACTTCTAAAATGTTTATTTTAAACAATAAACATCCGCTTTATCACGATCTGAAAAAGATAATTTTTAAAACTGAAGGCATTGAGGGAAGCTTAAAAAAAATTATATCTCAATTTTTAACTGTAAAAAAGGCATTTATTTTTGGTTCATATGCACATGGCAATGAAGCACAATTTTCTGATGTTGATGTTATGATAATCGGGCAGGTAGAAGAAGATAAATTAGTATCAGAAGTAAGAATATTGGAAAAAAAATTAGGACGGGAGATAAATTATATTCTTATGACACAACAAGAATTTGATCAAAAAAGAAAGAAAAAAAACCCTTTCTTGGAAAATGTATTAGGTGATAAAAAAATAAGCTTAATTTAGGTATGACAAGAAATTTAATAAAAAAACAAGCATTTAATTATAAACAAATAGATATTTATTTAAAAAAGGCCAAAGAGGGTATTGATAATAGCGAAAAGATTTTAAAGATTTCAGAAGAAGAAGCTTTTAAAGCCACCTATGATGCCATGTTAAAGATAACATTAGCTTTGATGTTGCTTTATAGCGTGCGGCCTAAAAGTCGACCAGGACATCACAAAGCAATGATAGAATTTACAGAAAAGACTTTAGGTAAAGAAAATAAAAATATTATAGTTCGTTTTGATAAAATGAGGCAGAGAAGAAATAAAATAATATATGAGATTTCTATTATTAACTATCAGGAGGCAAAGGAAGCGGCAATTCTAGCTAAGCAGTATCATCTATTAGTTAAGAAGATAGTAGAAAAGAAGAATCCGCAAAAAAAATTGATCTAAGTTATGGAATCACTAACAAAATTCAACAATTTAAGTCAGGCAGAAAAAAAGATAGTGCAGGAAATTAAATCTTTGATAATTCTTGCTTCTAAACAGATATACAATTATTCTATTGATGATGATTTGATATATGTGATTTATCCACCTGAAAACTCAATGGGGGATTATTCTGTACCATGTTATACCTTTGCACACGTTGCTAAAGAACATCCAGTAGAGATTGCCAAAAAATTGCATTCGATAGTATTTGCACATGTAGCGACTAAGAAAAAAGGGTTGATACAAAAAGTAAAAGTTGAGGGACCTTACCTTAATTTTTTTGTTAGCCCAAAATATTTTGAAACCACTTTAAATCAAATCAACAAAGAAAAGGAGAAATTCGGACATTTCAAGAAATCAAAACCAAAAAAAATTATGATTGAATATATCTCTCTTAATACGCATAAAGAATTTCATGTAGGTCATTTACGAAATGTTTGTCTGGGTTCTGCAGTGGTCAATATTTTGCGGAGTCAGGGAGATAAAATTGTGGCTGCAACATATACTAATGATTTCAGCTTGCATGTTGCGCAATGTCTTTGGGGCTGGTTGGATTTTGGACACAAAGAAAAGTTACCAAAAAATAAAGGCAAATACTTGGGACAACTTTATGCACGGTCAGTTCAAAAAATATCTGATAGCCCAACAAGTAGAGTCCAAGCACTAAGTATATTAAAAAAACTTCATGCTGGAGATAAAGAACTAACCAAACTTTGGCAAAAAACAAGTAAATGGAGCTTGGATGAATTTGAAGAAATTTATAAAGAACTAGGAATTAAGTTTGATGCCTATTTTTTAGAAAGTCAGTTTTATCAAGAAGGCATGAGAATGGTTAAAAAGATGTTAAAGAAAAATATACTAACAGAAAGTGATGGTGCAGTAATAGCAGATTTAAAAAAATATGATTTGGGTGTTTTAGTATTTTTACGCAGTGATAGCACCCCCTTGTATCCAGTAGCCGATGTTCCAATGGCACTAGAAAAATTCAAAAAATATAATTTAGACGAAAGTTATTATATTGTTGATGTTAGACAAGGTTTTTATTTTAAGCAATTATTCAAAATTTTAGAGTTGCTGGGGTTAAAAAAATCACTCAAACATATTGATTATGAATTTGTCACCTTGCCAGAAGGAGCAATGGCTTCGCGCTTAGGTAGAGTGATTTTACTTGACGATTTGTGGGAAGAAGTTTACAAACGAGCATATTTAGAAACAAAAAAACGCCATCCAAAATGGTCGGGTACAAAATTACAAAAAACAGCACGGGCAATCTCTTGGGCTGCAATAAAATTTGGCATGTTAAAACAAAGTAACGGTAAAGTAATAGTTTTCGATACAAAAAATTCAACTAAAACAACAGGCTTTACTGGACCATATCTTCAATATATGTACGCACGTATTAGTAGCATATTGAAGAAACAAGGTTCAAGGTACAAGGTTCAAGGTACAATTGACTATACAAAACTAAATACTGAGCATGAACGTCAATTAATTAAACTAATAAGTTCTTATCCGCAAGTAGTTGAATTAACTGCTAATACTTTTGAGCCATTCAACCTAGTTCAATATTTGTATAATTTGGCTTCTAGTTTTTCTTCGCTTTACGAAACAGTACCGATACTAAAAAGTGATAAAGAAACAAAGCAAGCTCGTTTATATTTAATTAAACAAGCGCAGACAGTTTTAAAAAATGGATTGGAATTACTTGGTATTGAAGTGTTGGATGAGATGTGAAGTTTAGTAGTTTAGTAAATTAGTGTTTAAGTGTGTAAGTACTTGAACACTAATTTACTTGCATACTTATTTACTAAACTACTTGCACACTTGCCAACTAATCGTTATAATACACAATGTTCTATGAATAAAAAAAGATTTAAAATTTTAATCGTAGAGGACGACCCCGTACAACTCCCGTTGGTCGTATACGGGGCGAGAAGATGTAATAAAGTTTAATAGTAGTTATTTTTATGCCAAACGTAAAAAAGAAAATATTAATAGTAGAGGACGAAGCTTTCCTATTAGACCTTTATCAAGCCAAACTGGTAAAGGAAGGTTTTGAGGTAGTTACATGCATTAATGGAGAAGAAGGCATCGCTTGTGTTATTGATCACTCTCCAGATTTAATTTTGCTTGATATCTTAATGCCTAAAGTAGATGGTTTTGGTTTGCTTGAAGAAATTAAAAAACTGCCGGGTACAAAAAAAATTCCAGTAATTATTTTTTCTAATCTTTCACAAAAAGAACAAATAGATAAAGGCCTAAAATTAGGTGCTGCGAGTTATATCGTAAAAACTTCTGTTACACCAGCACAGCTAGCGCAAAAATTAAAAGACTTTTTAAAAATTAAGTAATATATTTATGAATCCAACAGTAAACGCAGAAACGTGCATTGGTTGCGGAACATGCGAATCATTATGTGGTGGAGTTTTTAAAGTAGAAGATGACGGCAAAGCGCATGTTGTAGAAGGTGACCACGAAGTTAACAAAGATTGTATTAATAAAGCTGTGGAAGCTTGTCCAGTACAGGCAATTGTAGTATAGTTCTAGAGATTAGAGTTATTAGAGAGATTATAGTTAATTATAGTAACTCAAATCTCTACAATCGCTACAATAACTCTAATTAACTTTCATTTAAAACTTCGCATACGTCAAAAAAAAACGATATTAGTAGTTGATGACCCCGTACAAATCTCACTTCGTTCGATTTTACGGGGCGAGACGAGGAGTTAAAGATCAATAAAATATTATTTTATGGCAAATGTAAAAAAAACGATATTAGTAGTCGATGACCACAAGTTTTTAAGAAATTTTTGGGAAAGTAAATTAAGTGCTAACGATTATAATATCAGAAAAGCATCTGATGGTTTGGAGGCAATTAAAATTGCACGAGTTGAACCACTTGATATAATTTTGTTAGATATTGTGATGCCTCACATGAATGGTTTTGAAACACTAAAGAATTTAAAGGCAGACGAAAAAATCAAAGATATTCCAGTGATTGTTCTTTCTAATCTTGGTACTGACGAAGAAATAAAACAGGGGATGAAATTAGGTGCAATTGATTACATTGTTAAGTCAGACGTTATTCCATCAGAAGTAGAACAAAAAATTAAGAAATATTTAAAGAACTAATTAAAAATAATATGAATACAACAGAAATAGGCAAAGAAGGTGCAGTAATAGAAAAAGATGAGTCTTTAGAGGAAGAGCTAGAAAGTTTAAAGGCAATGTTGGATAAGGAACAAATCCAACTGGGCCGATACCTTAAGAAGCTCTACAAAGATAACCTTAGTAGTTTTGAACAGTTGAAAACCGAACTGACAAATATTATTAATGACGAGAAAACCGTAGCAGAAAAGGAAAAGTGGCAAGATTTGATGAGTGCTTTTGTAAATGCAGAAAAAGAGGGATTTGAAAAAAAATGGAAAATTAAACTCAATTGACCAAACAATTCAATAATGATAAAATGATTTTATCTTTTGTAAAGATTTGATCATTTTTTTATAAAAAAAAGCCCCTAGCAATCAAAGACCGCTAGGGGGTGTAAAAAACTGTCTCAAGTCGATTGTATTGAAGCAGTCTCATTACATGTGTAGATTCGAGCTAAGAAAAATTGTTCTTTCTTTTTTCTGTTGTCGTTTCTGTTTAAGCCATATTAGAAAATATGCAAACCACAAGGGAAGAAATACCTTATGATTACGTGACAAGTCCGCATACATTATTGCCACAGGCACTATAGGTTTACTAACCTGATCATCTTTGATTGTCAAAACATGAGCTTCCACTTCGATTGTTAAAACGCCTCCATGCATTCCCTTTTGAAAGTCTATCTTGCCAGTAGGATATACGGCTTGATCGAGTGGTGTCTTTTTGTCAATTTTAACAAACTGAACCCATATTGTTCCTCGTTGACTGCTGAGTGCTACAATTACATCTACTTTTTCCTTATTTCCATCTTGTTCTAGTATTCCTCTTGCACGGTATTCTACAGTGCGTATACGCATATTTGTTCCCTCCTCTCGGGCGTAGTCAGTAATTTTCAACTATATCTTGTTGTTGAAGACATTACCTCTGTAGTTCCGCCAACAGATCATTAATTGTTACTGGTCTGTGCTGGGTGATTAGATGCCTTGAATTGACAATCCAACATTGATACAAGACAAGAATGGGTCGAAATAATATTATCATTTCTCCATCATGCTCTTGTATCATAAAAACAACCTCATCTTTTTCGAAGATACCATCGTTTCTGAGAAGTATTTTCTTGTGTTTGAGAACATGCCAAATAGTAATATCTCTGTTAGGCTGTAGTAGCCATCCATCTTCTTTTTTCATGAAAAGTGCATCATGTACAGTTATTCCTTTTCTCATCCTTTGCCCTCCTCGAAGTTAATTAATATAAGATTATATAAGTAATTATATTATGTCAAATATTCATTATGTCAAAAACTGTTATATCAAAACTAGAAGAAGTAGTTCTAAAATTTTGGCAGGAAAATAAAATATTCGAAAAATCTCTAGAAAAAAATGACAAGAAAAAGTCATATACTTTTTATGATGGCCCGCCTTTTGCTACCGGTCTTCCTCATTATGGACATATTGTAGGAACAATAATGAAAGATGCTATTCCTAGATTTTGGACCATGCGGGGTTTTTATGTTGAACGTCGCTGGGGTTGGGATTGTCATGGGTTGCCTATTGAAAATATTGTAGAACAAGATTTAAAACTTAAAACCAAACAAGATATAGAAGAGATGGGAATTGATAAGTTTAACGAAACTGCAAGAAAAACAGTACTTCGGTATGCAGATGAGTGGAAGAAGTTTATCCCACGTATAGGTAGGTGGGTAGATATGGAAAACGACTACAAAACAATGGAGCCAACATATATGGAAAGTATTTGGTGGGTTTTTAAAACGTTGTGGGATAAAGATTTGATTTATCAAGGATATAAATCCATGCATATATGCCCTCGTTGTGATACAACTCTTTCAAACTTCGAGGTCACGCAAGGATACAAAGATATTACTGATTTGTCCGTTGTTGCAAAGTTTGAATTAGTTGATGAACCTGGTACTTTTGTACTTGCTTGGACAACCACTCCTTGGACATTGCCAGGAAATGCTGCGTTAGCTATGAGAGAAAAAATCAAATACATCAAAGTAGAATCAGAAGGCCAGAAATATATAATTGCCAAAGATAATTTAGAGACAATTTTTAAAGACCAGCAATATAAAGAACTAGAAAAAGTCAGCGCAAAAGATCTAGAAGGAAAAACATACAAACCACTTTTTGATTATTTTGTTAATGCTGGTTTAGACTACCAAGAAAATATTTATACAATTCAACTAGCTGATTTTGTTTCTGTAGAAGATGGTACAGGTGTAGTACATATTGCTCCTGGTTTTGGAGAAGATGACATGAATTTAGGTAGAGATAAAAAATTACCTACTATACTTCATGTTACGTCAGCTGGAAAGTTTACAGACGAAGTAAAAGATTTTGCAGGTGAGTTGGTAAAACCTAAAGGAGATCCAGCTCAAACTGATGAAAAAGTTGTTGAGTATTTAGAAAAAAAAGGTTTAGTATTTAAATCAGAAAAGTTTGCTCACTCATATCCATTTTGTTGGCGCTGTGATACACCACTTTTGAACTATTCAACTAGCTCTTGGTTTGTCAAAGTAACAAAAATCAAAAAAGATTTAATAAAAAATAATCAAAAAATACACTGGGTGCCAGAGCATTTACGTGATGGCCGATTTGGCAGATGGCTGGAAGAAGCAAAAGATTGGGCAATTTCTCGTCAGCGATTTTGGGGAACACCGCTTCCTATTTGGCAGTGCGAGTGTGGAGAAAATATTGTGATGGGTTCAATACAAGATTTAGAAAAAGCATCAGGTGAAAAAGTAACAGATCTTCATAAACATTTTGTAGATAAAATAGAAATTAAATGTCAAAAATGTCAAAAGCAAGTTAAGCGAATTCCAGATGTTTTGGATTGCTGGTTTGAGAGTGGCTCTATGCCGTACGCACAATATCATTACCCATTTGCCAACACTGATAAATTCGATCCAGAAAAAGGTATAAATTATCCAGCAGAATTTATTGCCGAAGGAGTAGACCAAACTCGTGGTTGGTTTTATACTATGCTTGTTATTTCAACTGCATTATTTAATAAACCAGCATATCTTAATGTTATTGCCAACGGAATTGTACTAGCAGGTGATGGACAAAAAATGTCAAAGCGCTTAAAAAATTATCCAGAACCTGAAACTATTATCGAAAAATATGGAGCAGATGCAATGCGGTATTATTTATTGACATCACCTGTCATGAAAGCAGGAGACTTAAATTTTGCAGAAGAGGGTGTAGTAGAAGTTTATAGAAAATTAATCATGCTTTGGCAAAATATCTTTAGTTTTTATCAAACATATGCAGACCAGCGTGAAGTTAAAAAACTTAAATCAAAACATGTCTTAGATAGATGGATACTCGCTCGTCTTAATCAGCTAATCGAAGATGTCACCAAGCAGATGGAGAATTATGATTTAGTCAAAGCTTCTCGTCCAATACAAGAATTTGTTAATGAATTTTCCACGTGGTATTTACGTCGCAGTAGGTCACGTTTTAAAGGAGATGATCAAAAAGATAAGCAAGATGCCATCAACGCCACACATCACGTATTAGTCGAATTATGTAAAATTGCAGCACCATTCACGCCATTTATCTCAGAATATTTCTATAGACAATTAGTCAACGAAAAAGAGTCGGTTCACCTCCAAGATTGGCCGAAAGCAGATAAAAAACTAATAGATGATAAGTTACTTAAAGAAATGGAAGAAGCTAAAAGAATTGTTGAAGCAGGCTTAGCCTCAAGAGCTGAAGCTGGCATTAAGGTTCGACAGGTCCTTTCTGATTATTGCACTTGTTTGGTCAAAGATTTGAATTCAGAACTTGCTGAAATTGTTTGTAATGAACTCAACATAAAAGAACTTACTTTTGGTGAAAAAGAAGATCTTGATACAACATTAACTCCAGAACTAAAGCTCGAAGGGCAAGTACGTGAATTAATCAGACAGATCAATCTATTGCGAAAAGAAGAAGGCCTTACCATCAAAGATCAAATAGAAATTACATATGAAGGAGATATTGATGAATTAGTCAAAAAACATGGTGGAGAGATAAAAAAGCAAACCTTGACCAATCAAATAAATTCAGGTACAATGAAAAGTCCAAAAGTAGTTAAAATTGATAACATCGAATTAAAATTAAAGATAAAAAGAATATGAACATACAAGAAATTTACAAGCTAGCAATTAAAATGGGGATAGAAAACGATTTGCGTGGCACAAAAGCTGTTCAAAAAATCTTAAAGCGTGCTAAGGAAAAATACGATGTCATGAGTTCAGAAAAGAAAAAAGAATTTGATACAGAAAGACTCACCAATCCTTTTGCTGACACGCGTATTCTTTATGGTGACCCTAAAAAAGAGATTAAAAAAGTATTGGTCGGAGTTGATATTGGTCCAGGTGAAGTTTTAATTGCAGAAAAGCTTGGAGTTGATTTAATAATTTCTCATCACCCATCTGGAAAAGCTTTAGCAGATCTTCACGATGTGATGAACTTGCAAGCGCAAGTGTTGGCAGATTATGGTGTACCAATCAATGTAGCAGAAAGTTTAATGAAGGAAAGAATATCAGAAGTTGCTCGCGGGGTTTCTGCAGTAAATCATCAACGCTCTGTAGATGCAGTAAAACTACTAAAGATTCCGTTTATGTGTATTCATACTCCAGCAGATAATTGTGCTGCCACTTTTTTAGCTAAGAGATTAAAACGCGAAAAACCAGAAACGCTTGGAGAACTTATCAAAATGCTTAAAGATATCGAAGAATATAAAATTGCTTCTCAAAATAACGCAGGCCCAAAAATCTGGGTTGGATCAGACGATACGTCAGCTGGAAAAATCGTATTAACCGAAATTACTGGGGGTACAGAAGGTGCCAAAGGCATTTACGAAAAGATGTCACAAGCTGGTATTGGAACAGTAGTGGGAATGCATATGGACGAAGAACGTAAAAAAAATGCGCAAGAAGCACATATCAATGTAGTAATAGCAGGTCACATTTCGTCTGACTCACTAGGTGTTAACCAAATTTTAGATGAACTGGAAAAGAAAAGAATCGAAGTAATAACTTGTTCTGGTTTAACCAGGGTTAGTCGAGTTAAAACATCCACCCGACGAAGGCGTCTCGATCCGTATATTCATTTTACGGGTCTCGCCGAGGCGGATAAATTAAAGCCAAAAACTAAGGTGAAACCCAAGACTAAGATTAAACCTAAAGCAAAGGTAAAGTCAAAGAAGAAATCAACCAAGAAAAAGAGAAAATAATATGAATATTGAAGCACATCCAGATGATGAAACTCAAGCTCATTGGGAAGCTAAGATGGAAAGAGGTTGGCGAGAAGGTTATGGTCCGGATGAAGAATTAATGGATTTTATCGAAAAAAACCGTGAAGAATTCGGAGAAGAAATTTTAGATATTGGTTGTGGTAACGGAAGAAATCTAGTGCCTTTAGCGGAGAAAGGTTTTAAAATGTCGGGAGTAGATATAGCTCAGGCAGGTATAGACAAAACTAAGGAAAGACTTGATAAGCAAAATTTGGATGCTGTGTTAAAACAGGGGAAAACAATTGGTTTACCTTTTGAAGATAAAAGTTTCGATTCATTATACACTATAGGAACATTTCACCATAATATATGGGAAGAAATAAAAAAATCTTTTGAAGAAGCCAACAGAGTATTAAGAGATAATGGTTTTTTCTTTTTTCACGCAAGGTCTATTAACGATACCTCTAGACCCAGAGAAGCAATCGATGATGAAAAAGAAATTGGCTTTACAGCTAAAGATACGTCAGGCGGTAAGCAAGGCGTAATCCAGCATTATTTTACAGAAGACGAACTGAAAATGTTGGCAAATGATCACGGATTTGAAATTGTAGTACCACCACACGAAGAATTCAGGCAAGAACCGGATGACCCGGACCCAGAACACAAGCGAGCAAGAATATATACGGTATTTAAAAAAGTAAAATAATCATAAATAAAAAATCCCGCCTTCCCGGCGGGGTTTTGCTTTTTTATAAATTATTTTAAGTAACCCAAGTTTCCATACTTGAGCGCCAAAGGGTTTGTGCTGGGTCGGGTATGCCTGTCCGCCTTTGGCGGGGAAACCCGACCTACTGTATACAGAATCAAATAGGGTGAGGGAAGATTAACTAGCGTAAATTTCTGCCACGGATTTACCCTCGTGAATATTTTTTATAGTTTTAGAAAGTATGGGTGCTAAAGAAACTTGTATGAACCACTTGTTCTTTTTTAGGAACTTATTACCTAAATTAACACTATTTGTTGCAATGATTTTTTCCAGTCCATACTTTTTGTGCAGCATGGTAAATTTTTCTGTAGCTTTGTTACTAAATATCGGATGGGTTACGCAACCAATTATTCTGTTGGCTCCTTTTTGGTGTAAAGCTTTAACTACACTTTCAAAACTGCCGCCAGTATCAATCATATCATCAATTACAATAATATTTTTATCCTTCACGTCAACAAGTACTTGAGTTTTAGCTACAGTATTTATCTTGGAATAATTTCTTTCTTTCCAGCAGACATTTAGGTCGAGCCCCAAACTATTAGCCCAATATTTTGCGCGACCTGCATTCACGTCAACAGAACTTACTATCCACTGGTCTGGATCTATTTTTCCCATTATTTTTTTGCAGGCCTCCATCAATGGTGAAAAACTCGAAAGATTATCACCTTTGCCATTGAAAAAACCAATAGAAGTTGAGTTATGAATATCAACTGTGATTATTTGTTGTGCTCCAGCGTTCATTAGTTCATTAGCAACTCTTACCAGCTGGATGCCTTGTCTTTGTTTAGCTTTGTGAGCACGAGCCATTGGCATAAGAGGAATTATCAAAGAAATATGTTTAGCTTTAGCAGTAAGTGTAGTATAGAGTGCAGATTTAATGTCTTCGTATTGTTCCATTACAGAATTACCTAGTGTTAAATCACGTTGGGTGACAATAAATACGTCTTGTTCGCGTACGCTTTCTAAAAGTATAGTTTCACTTTCACCATCAGCAAAATGATCCACTCGTATTGGAGTGAGTGGAGTTTTTAGTTGCTTGGAAATTTCAGATCCAAGCTGAGTTCCAGCTTCTGTGGCAATAAGTTTTAGTTTTCCTCTACTCATGTTGTAGGTTACAAATTACTAATGTGATACTAATATACGAATTATGTATCAACTCTGCATTCGTAATTAGTATATTCGTATGTATACGTAACTTGTAATTTTATTTTACTATACATTTGGCAAAAAGAAAAGCGCCCGATCCTTTCATAACTTCTAGCTATCTAGAAAGGTTCGGGCGACGTGACTACAGCACAGGTTGGAGGTTGGAGAAGATTTTGCAGGATTTTTAATTCAGCTTCGTATTTGTCTCTCACCCTAGAAAGTTTTGTTTGCCTTGTTTCTAGCAGGCTAGCGATATTTGATACTGCTTGTACAAGTTCTTCTTTTTTTTCTTTTGTGGTGGGTACGAGACGATTGTGTTCTGCGAAGTGTTCCTTGGCAATTGTTCGCGCTGCAGAAAGCTGTTTGTTTGTTCTGCCTTTTAGGGCATTCTTAGTCTTTTGCAGGAAAACGAGAATTATAGTCTTTTGAAATACTTCTGTGAGGATATCTTCTGCTTTTTGTCGCAACTTGCCAAACTCTTCATAATTTTCTTCAATTTTGGCTAACCTTTTTTTCCGGTCCTCGATAAACGTTTTACAGCTACGATGCTGTTCCCATCTTCTTTTTCGATTGCTTTGCTTCCAGGTACGTTGTGGGATAGAGCTGTAAAATACTATGCCTGTTTCTTCGTCAATTGCGATTATGGTTCCTCTGCTGTTGTGGATCTCTTTAGCGTTTGTTTTGCCACCATTTTTTAGTGGTATGACGATAAACTCTTCTGTAGCAACCATCTCTTTCACCTCCAATCCATGTAAACCCTCCGTTGACTTATAATTAAATACTAAAAAATTGCCTTTGTCAAGTCTTAGATTTGTGATAAAATAAAGTAAATATGATTTCTTATCTAAGGGGCAAAGTTAAATACATTAAGCCGATTTCCAAAAAGGATAATTTTTTTATTTTAGATGTCAATGGGCAAGGTTTTAATGTGTTAAGTACTGCTACCCTAGTTCATAAGCTTAAAATAGATCAAGAGACAGAAGTCTTTACTTATATGGCTGTACGAGAAGATGCACAGGAATTATTTGGTTTTGCTACTTGGCCAGAAGTTGAGTTTTTTAAACTGCTTATTAGTATTTCTGGTATTGGTCCCAAAAAAGCATTATCAATTTTAGAGCAAGCAAACATAGCAGATATCCAAAAGTCAGTTTTGGCAGATAAACCAGAAATGTTAGTAAATGTATCAGGGCTTACAAAAAACATGGCAGAAAAAATTGTTTTAGGTTTGCAGAATAAATTAAAGGATTTAACAATCAAAGATATCAAAGGAGGAAAAGATATTATGGATGATTCTGAAGTTGTTGAAACACTGATGGCTTTGGGATTTTCTGGACAGCAAGCGAAGTCTGGGGTGTCAAAGCTTTCAGATAAAGTCAAAGACAAAGATTTGAGAATAAAGGAAGCATTGAAGATTCTTGGTAATACTAAGTAAGTGAATTAGTAAATTAGTAGTTAAGTACGAAGCTTTAATAGATATTAGTAAACTAAATACTAATTTACTAAAATACTAAAATACTAAACTTATGATCGACGATCACATCGACTACGGAGTAATGGGCCCTAGTGGGAAAAAATATTCTACACTATTTTTTATTTTAGGAGTATTCGGTGCGCTGGCAATTAGAATGGTTTTAATTTTAACTCATGTTAGCCAGTTTTGGTCTAGTTTTGCTTGGTACATGGCTATGATTTCGTATATATTTTTTTACCATCATCGATATGCCGTAGAAAAACAGCGGCAAGAAATTATTACCAAGTACGATTTGATAGAAAAATTTAGAAAAGAAGAACTTGGGGATTTAGAAAAAAATATGTGCCTAATGCTCTTGAACTCTGTTGCCAGATCTAAATCAAGATATAATTTGCTTGTTTGGTATATTATTACAATATTTACTTTGATACTAGCATCAGTAATAGATTTAGTTGCTTATTTAAAATAGAATGAAAAATATAGTAAGAAAATTTACTCCCAAATTTGTTATATCTCTTTATCATATTACTTTAGCAATACTTGCTAATTTTTTTTACTTTTTGCCATCGCGTAAACTAATAGTCATCGGAGTTACTGGTACTGCAGGTAAGTCAACCGCCATTGAATTAATAGCTAAAGTGTTAGAAGAAGCAGGAAATAAAGTTGGTATTGCATCCACAATAAAATTTAAAATTGCAGACATTGAAAAACTCAACGACAAAAAGATGACTATGCTTGGAAGGTTCCAGCTGCAGAAATTGCTATATCAAATGGTAAAAGCTGGCTGTCAATACGCTTTGGTTGAAACAACTTCCGAAGGAGTTAGGCAGTTTCGTCATCTTGGAATTAATTATGATGTTTTAGTATTTACTAATTTATTTCCAGAGCATATTGAATCTCACGGTAGTTTTGAAAAGTATAAAGAGGCCAAAGGTAAATTGTTCAAACACCTAAAAAGATGCCCAGCAAAGAAGGTCAACAACAAGAAGATCAAGAAAGTAATAATTGCCAATATTGACGACGAACATGCAAATTATTTTTTAGGTAACTGGGCAGAAGAAAAGTATGGTTTTTCTGTTGACACAACTAACAACGAAAAGACATCCATTATAGTCAAAGCAGATCAAGCAGCGCAAACAAAAAATGGATTTGAATTTTTGGTTGGTGTTACTAAATTTGAAGTTCCTCTTTATGGTGACCACAATGTCTATAACGCGATCGTAGCAGTCACTGTTGGCTTATCGCAAGGAGTTAATTTAGAAATAAGTCAAATAGCATTGAGCAAAGTCAATTTAATTCCTGGTAGAATTGAATTTATTGATGAAGGTCAGCCCTTTAAAATAATTGTCGACTATGCTTTTCTACCAGAAGCGCTAGAAAAACTCTACGAAGTAGTCAAGTTATTAAAATCAAAAAAAGTAATTCATGTTTTAGGTTCTGCCGGCGGGGGACGTGATGTTGCGCGTCGTCCAAAACTTGGTAAACTTGCTGGAGAAAAAGCAGACATAGTCATCATCACAAACGAAGATCCATACGACGAAGACCCAAAACAAATAATTAATCAAGTTACAGCGGGTGCTGAAGGCGCTGGTAAAAAGATAGATCACAATTTATTTAAAATTACAGATCGTCGTAAAGCCATCAACAAGGCGCTGTCACTAGCAAAAAAAGATGATGTAGTTCTTATAACAGGCAAAGGATCAGAGCAAGCAATTGCAGATCCAAACGGCAAGTTAACTCCTTGGGATGATAGGAAGGTGGTTCGGCAGCTTTTAAATAAATAAAATATTTATGGAATTTTTTTTAAGTAGAAAAATTGTCATCATTTTATTTTTGGTGACATTTTTTTTAATCCAGATTATTCCTTTTTTCATTTGGTTAAATAGAACACAGCTGCATGTGGCTTTTGATGAATCAGTTCATTTAATGATTGCCCTAGATAGTTACAATAAAATTTTTCATCATAATGATATTACTTCTCAACAACTTCAATATATTTATTCAAGTTATACATATTCAAAAAACAGGTATCCACATTTGTTTCATTGGTCAACATTACCTTTTTTTTATTTTTTTGGTGTTAGTCCTAAATCTGCCGTTTTAGTTAATGTTGTTTATTTCTTAATCCTTTTAGTTAGTGGTTATTTTATTGGAAAAAAATTATCAAGCAAAAAAGCGGGTTTATTAATTGCATTTTTGTTGTCTTCACTTCCGATGTATGTTTTATTATTAAAATATTACCTAATTGATTTAAGTTTAGTTTCAATAATTGCATTAACCACAGCCTTATTATTTTATTCACAAAATTTTAGAAAAACTCCTTTTGCTTTTTTTGCAGGAGTTACATTTGGCCTCGGGTTATTAACTAAACAACCATTCATATTGTATATTTCTATCATACCTCTTGGCTTTTTTGCGACGGGTTTATGTACTCAAATTAAATCAAAAAGAATAAATCGAACTTTTTTCCTAAATTTATTTTTATTTGTTTTACCAATAATTATTATTGCGGGAACGTGGTATTTTAAATATTTTGGCTTGGTAAAAATATATTATAAAGATTTTCTTTTCGGCGGTGTGGCTGAAGGAAATGCCTTAATTACACAACCACAAAGCTATCTATTTTATTTCTGGTCAATTTTATTTGGTTTCGGATTTTGGTATTTAATTAATTTTATCTTGGCTAGCTATTTAATATTTAAGAATAAGAAAAGTCAATATTATTTGTACATATTAAATATCGTATTTATCTATTTAGCAGTCAGTTTGATTTTTACAAAAGACCCTAGATATATTGCACCAGCATTACTTTTTTTGACTATCGTAACAGTAGTAGGCTTGGAGTTGATAAAGAATAAAAAAATTAGTAATGTAATATTTGCTCTGTTAATTATTATTGGTTTCATCCAATTACATCTATCAATGTTGCTAGTTGATAAGTATTCATTCTATGCACAAAATGAACGTTTTACTTCTGTTGCAGAGAGTATAAAAACAGAACAACCAGTTGGAGATTTTAGCATTGAAAAAGTATTAAAACTAATTCAAGCTCAAGATGCAGACAAAAAAGAATATTCCACTATTTGTTTAGCAATCCAAACTCTACATATAGAAAATAATAATGTTGCCTATTTTACTTTTCAAAATGATTACTCATTTGCCAGCGTTGATGCTTATTCTTGCGATCCATTATTATATGATTATGTAATTTCTGGGCCAATATATAAATACATACCATATTCAGATTCAGTGGAAAAGATAAAAAATATCTTATATGATAATATTGAAAAATTTGAGTTAGTTGGTAGTGTGCAGATATATAAAGAGCATAGTATTAATGTATATAAAAACAAGATTGAAAAAGAAGCAAGAAAAAAAATAAATTAACCAAGTCGTAGCTAGAGCTGAAAGTGTGGGGAAAGAAGTGGGTCAAAATCTTTTTAAACACAGATCGCTATAAAGCAACTGCTAAAGTTTTGTCATTAGTAAAAAAATATGATATTGTTTTTATAACAGGCAAAGGATCAGAGCAAGCAATTGCAGATCCAAACGGCAAGTTAACTCCTTGGGATGATCGAAGAGTTATTAAAGAAGAATTAAAAAATATCGGGTAGGCGAGGTCCCTTGATCTCGCCAGTATGCAGATCGGGTCAAGGGTCTCGATTTACCCTGCAATTATCAAAAAGAAAAGGAACCCACACTATGCAGGTTCCCATAATTACGACCTTAGTCAAACGACAGCTTCTTTTAAGAATTCTTTCATTGCCGTCGCATCTTCAGCAGCCTCTTGGCGAGAAATTGCTTTTCCCAGCACATGATAGCCACCACGGGAGTCCCCAGAATGAGGATCAATAGGAAGGTTCTGTTTTTTGCGCCATTTCTCAATCAAACTGGGAGTAAGATCATCTTCTTCGACACCCAAGGCTTGAGCAGCTAGTATTCTGGCAGTTTCTTTAAGGCTTCCACCCATTAGTAACCCCTCCTTTCCTTAGTCGTCATGTATCTTTTTTCATTAATATTTTATCATAAAATAAGATATAATTCTAATACTCAACGGGTAGGGTAGCCTTTAGGCTGCCCGTAGCTACAGTCGGCCTGAAGGCCGACCTACCCGAAACTGGTTTATCATAAATTAACCATATGCCTAACCCCTCACAAGACTTCTACTGGGAACGACTTTTCATTTTAAGTTTGATCGGCGCGGGAACGGGAGCTTCTATTTCTTATCTATCTGGTATTGATTGGAGAATACTTGTTGTACTTGGTGTGGCAGTTGCAGCATCTTTTAGCACAGTTATGCAAGCAGATAAAGTTTACGGGATAAAACCAGAAAAAAAAGGACCTCCGCTTTCAATAGAAAAGATCACAAAAGAACAATTTGAAGAACAAATGCCCGATGATTTTAAAGATTTTGAAAAATAGGGTTAAACCCTGTCACCCATCACAAAAAAGGCGGTCTTTGAATGGGAAAATTATTTTACCATCCATTTCATGAGCTAGAAGGATGTGTGTTTTGTGGATGACGGGGTAAACTGGGGAAAACTTGTTAAGAAAGTTATCATCATAATATTAAAAATTAGCTAATTTTAGTAGTATTTTGTATAAATTGGACAATTAAGCTAAATTCACTCTAATAATATTTGACAATTAATAAATTCTCTGTTATTATCAGTAAGTTATCAAAATTGTCGAATTTTCGATTTTCACATACTTCTCATGTGAGAAAAAGACCGCTATCGAACAAACGTTATATTATTTTAAACATCCAAAGTAGTGGGCTTATTTTTTTCTCAAAAATAAATATTTAAAATTAAACAAACTCGTCCCGCGGGCGCGGGAGGAGATATTTTAGTGTAAAATATTATCTTGGTATGATAGAACGTAAACGTTTTACAAAAATTCATCAAGCTTTGCCCTTACCTGATCTTATTGAAGTTCAGAAAATTTCTTATAAATGGTTTTTAGACCAAGGGCTTAAAGAACTCTTTGATGAGGTCTCTCCAATCAAGGATTTTATTGGACGAGATTTAGAAGTGTCTTTTGAAAAATATACATTAGACGAACCAAAATTTGACGAAGTCACAAGTCGTTCCAAGAATTTAACTTTTGAAGCTCCGTTGCGTGTGCAGGCAAAGTTAGTTAATAAGCGAACAAATAAGGTAATCGAACAAGAAGTTTTCTTAGGAGATTTTCCTTTGATGACAGATCGAGGAACTTTTGTTATAAATGGAATAGAACGAGTTGTTGTATCTCAGTTGATTAGATCAGCTGGGGTATTTTTTACGTCTGAATTTGTTGGCAACAGAAAATATTATGGTGCAAAAGTAATTCCTAATCGTGGTTCGTGGCTAGAGTTCGAAACAGATCAAAACAATATTATTTGGGTAAAAATAGATCGAAAAAGAAAAGTAGCAGCAACATCATTACTGCGAGCTTTTGGATATGGTTCGGACGAAGAAATTTTAAAGATTTTCGAAGATGTAGACATCTCACCCAATGCAAGTTACATCAAATCAACACTCGGTAAAGATTTATCAAATAACGAAGCAGAAGGATTAATCGAAGTATACAAAAGAATTCGTCCTGGAGATTTAGCAACAGCAGATAATGCAAAATCTTTAATCTATTCTATGTTTTTTAATTTTGATCGATACGATTTTGGACGTGTTGGCCGATATAAATTAAATGAACGTTTTAGTTTAGATGTACCAAACATCAAAGAGAACCGAGTTTTAAGAATCGAAGACTTAACTTCGATTATTAAAGAAATTATCAAACTAAATAATTCACAAAAAGAAGCAGACGATATTGATCACTTAGGCAACAGAAGAGTAAGAGCAATCGGCGAACTTGTTCAAAACAAATTTAGAATTGGTTTAGCTAGAATGGAAAGAATTGTTAGAGACAGAATGAGTACCATTGATATTAACGAACTTACACCAAACAGATTAATCAACGCGAGGCCAGTAATTGGATCAGTTAAAGAATTTTTTATGTCTTCCCAGCTATCTCAGTTTATGGACCAGACAAATCCTTTAGCAGAACTCGAGCACAAACGTCGTTTATCTGCCATGGGACCAGGTGGACTTTCTAGAGAACGTGCAGGTTTTGATGTTCGTGATGTACACCAAACTCACTATGGAAGAATTTGCCCAATTGCCACACCAGAAGGACCAAATATTGGCTTAGTTGGACATCTAGCAACTTATGCCAGAGTAAATGAATATGGTTTTATTCAAACACCTTATAGAAAAGTAATTCACGACCCAAAAAATGTTGCAGCAGATACCGTTGGAGAAATCGTGCGACAAGATATCATAAATCCTCAAACCAAAGAAGTAATTTTAAAACTAGGCGAAACAATTGATAAGCAAAAAGCTAAAGAATTAGAAAAAATTCAAGAACTAAAAACAATACCAGCTAAACCAAGAGTAACAGAACAGATAGATTATTTAACAGCTTTTCAAGGAGAAACAGCAGTTACTACCGCTGCAACAACCCCGCTTGATGAAAACGATTATTTTTCCAAAGAAAAAGGTGAAGTTAGGCGTTATGGAGAACCAGAATTTGATTATCTGCACAGAGTTGATTATATGGATGTTGCACCACATCAAATTATTAGTTTAACAACTGCCTTAATTCCATTTTTAGAACATGATGATGCTGTTAGAGCATTAATGGGATCAAATATGCAACGCCAAGCAGTGCCTTGTGTTGTACCAGATTCCCCAATTGTTGGTACTGGCGTTGAGGCAAAAGCAGCAGAAGATACTGGACACTTAGTACTTTCACCAGTCGATGGAATAATCAAAGCAGTTTCTGGAGATAAGATAGAAGTTTCTGGTAATGATAAAAAAGTACATACATTCAATTTAAATAAATTTGTTAGATCAAACGCTTCTACTAGTATTAATCATCGTCCAATAGTTAACACCGGACAAAAAGTTAAAAAAGGAGAAGTGTTAGCAGATGGTGCTGCAACCGATCATGGTGAACTTGCTTTGGGGCAAAATATTATGTGTGCTTTTATGTCCTGGGAAGGCTATAACTACGAAGACGCAATTATTGTTTCCGAAAGACTGGTTCGTGACGATAGATATACATCAATTTATATTGAAGATTTTCAAATAGAAGTTAGGGATACAAAATTAGGTCCAGAAGTTATCACTTCAGATATTCCAAACATATCAGAAGAAAAATTAAAAGATTTAGATGCTGATGGCGTGATTCGAGTTGGTGCTGCTGTATCCTCTGGAGATATTTTAGTTGGAAAAATTACACCAAAAGGCGAAACAGAACTTTCGGCAGAAGAAAAATTACTGCGAGCAATTTTTGGAGAAAAAGCTCGTGATGTTAGAGATAGCTCATTATATTTAGAACACGGCGAGCAGGGCAAGGTTGTTGATATAAAAGTTTTCTCTCGTGATAATGGAGACAAACTTTCTTCTGGAGTAATACAGATGATTCAAGTTTCAATTGCCAATTTAAGAAAAATACAAGTTGGAGATAAAATGGCTGGACGACATGGAAACAAAGGTGTAGTTTCTATTGTCTTACCAATAGAAGACATGCCATTTTTAGAAGATGGTACGCCAATTGATATAATTTTAAGTCCTTTGGGCGTTGTTTCTCGAATGAATTTAGGACAAATTTTAGAAACTCATCTTGGTTTAGCTGCACATAAGCTTGGCTATAAAGTAGTTAGCCCTGCACTTGATGGAGTAAAAGAAAAAACAATTCGAGAAGAGCTGAAAAAAGCAGGCTTTCCAGAAGATGGAAAGATGCAGCTTTTTGATGGTAGATCTGGCGAACCTTTTGAAAACCGTATAACCGTAGGACAAATATATATGATGAAGTTAAACCATATGGTAGAAGATAAAATTCATCAACGTTCAATCGGTCCATATTCATTAATTACCCAACAGCCTTTAGGTGGTAAGGCGCAGTTTGGCGGACAGCGTTTTGGAGAAATGGAAGTTTGGGCTTTAGAAGCATATGGAGCTGCACATTGTTTGCAGGAAATTTTAACAATCAAATCAGACGATGTACCCGGAAGATCAAAAGCCTATGAATCTATAATCAAAGGTGAATCAATTAAGAAATTAAATATTCCAGAAAGTTTTAATGTTTTACTCCGTGAATTAAATGGACTTTGTTTAAATGTAAATTTGATAAAAGAAGAAGGAGCAAGAGAAGTAATAGTAAAGGAACCAGCATTAGAAAAGCCAGAAAAAATTAAAGCAGAACTAGAAGAAGAAAAATCAGACACCAAAGAATCTAAAAAAGAACCTTCGTTTGACTCAGGACAGGAAAAAAAGGAAAAAACTAAAGAATAAATTGATGAAAAAGAAGTAAAAGCTCAAAAATAACTATGTTAGAACCACAAAAACAAATTGAATTCGACGCTCTAAAATTAACTTTGGCTTCACCAGAGCAAATTTTAGATTGGTCGTTTGGCGAGGTAACAAAACCAGAAACAGTAAACTATCGTACTCAAAAACCAGAAAAAGATGGTTTGTTTTGCGAAAGAATTTTCGGGCCATCAAAAGATTGGGAGTGCTACTGCGGAAAATACAAAAAAATCAGATATAAAGGAATAGTTTGCGATAAATGCGGAGTAGAGGTAACTCGCGCAGTAGTTAGGCGTGAAAGAATGGGCCATATCGAACTAGCTGTACCATGTTCTCATATTTGGTTTTTACGTGGTGTACCATCAAAAATTGGTTTGATGCTTGATCTTTCACCACAAGCTTTAGAAAAAGTAATGTATTTTGCCAATTTTATTATTACTAATGTTGATGAAGATTTAAAGAAAGACACAATTGAACAAGTCAAACAAGAATTTAAAGCTAAAAAGAAAAAAATTGAAAATGAATATCAGCAGCAAATGGCCATGACAAAAAAGAAAATTCTAGAAGACAACAAAGATAAAAAAATGCAAGAAACAGATTGTCTGATTGATACAGAAATGAACAAATTAAACGATCGTAAAAAAGAAAAAATAAGAGAACTAGAAAAAACTTTGCAGCTAGCAGAAACAGAACTAAAAGAACTAAAACCATTAAAGATAATTTCTGAACACATCTATCAAGACCTTTCAATAAAATATGGACATATTTTCGAAGCTGGCATTGGTGCAGAAGCCATACGTAAATTACTGGTAGAAATTGATATTGAAAAACAAGTAGCCGAGCTTCGCGAAATTATTAAAAAAAGTCGAGGGCCTGTAAGAGAAAAAGCACAAAAGAGATTGCGCTTAGCAAAAAATTTAGCAAAAAACAAGCTTCGACCAGAATGGATGATCCTTTCTGTTGTACCAATCATCCCCCCAGATTTAAGACCAATGGTTCCTTTAGATGGTGGACGTTTTGCCACATCAGATCTTAACGATTTATATCGAAGGATAATTAATCGGAATAATCGTCTTAAACAACTAAAAGAACTAAACGCACCAGAAGTAATTTCTAGAAACGAAAAAAGAATGTTGCAAGAAGCCGTAGATGCTTTAATTGATAATTCTGCTCGACATGGAAAAACTGTTGTAGCATCAACTGGCCAAAAACGCATGCTAAAATCTTTAGCTGATATATTAAAAGGTAAGCAGGGTCGTTTTCGTCAAAACTTACTTGGAAAAAGAATTGATTATTCAGGAAGATCTGTAATTGTTATTGGCCCAAAATTAAAATTACATCAATGTGGAATTCCAAAAAAGATGGCTTTAGAACTTTTCAAACCATTCATTATAAGTCAACTTATCAAACGCGAATATGTTCATAATGTTCGATCAGCTAGTCGTTTAATTGATTCAGGTAAAGAAGAAGTTTGGGACATTCTAGAAGAGGTTGTAAAAGATGCTCATGTTTTACTAAATCGTGCTCCTACACTTCATCGTTTAGGTATTCAAGCTTTTAAACCAGTTTTAATAGAAGGTAAAGCTATTCAAGTTCATCCTTTAGTTACTTCTGCTTTTAATGCAGATTTTGATGGTGATCAAATGGCTGTACACGTTCCATTAACAGAACAAGCAAAATGGGAAGCAGAAAATATTATGCTTTCTGCAAAAAATTTATTAAAACCTGCAACTGGTGATCCAGTTGTGACACCAACTCAAGACATGGTTTGGGGAATTTATTACTTAACAGCTATACAGGAAACAAAACAAGAACCAAAATATTTTACAGATACAAAAGAAGCTCTACTTGCTTATCAAACAAAACAAGTTAGCGTACAGCGACCGATAAGATTAAAAGTAGAAGAAGTTGCAAAAAAAATTGAGCCAAAGGTTAAGAGTGGCGAAAAATATATTGATACAAGTATTGGAAGAATACTTTTTAATCTTGTGCTACCAAGCAATTCACCTTTTTATAATAAGTTGATAGATAGCAAAGGCCTACGTGAACTAGTTGGTCAGTTGTTTGTTGAATATGGAACAGAAAAAACCGCTGAACTGTTAGATGATATTAAGGTTCTAGGATTAAAACATATCACTGCTTCTGGTTATTCTTGGGGAATGGATGATATTCCAACACTTGGTATCAAAAAAGAACTTATTTCTAAGGGAGATGAGAAAATTGCAGAAATAGAAGAACAATACGAAACAGGATTATTAACAGATAGCGAACGCCATTCAAAAATTATTGAAACCTGGATGGAAGTAAAAGATAGAATTGTAGAACATTCACGAAAAGCTTTACCTTCTTCTGGCCCAGTGTTTTCGATGGTAGAATCTGGTGCACGTGGTTCTTGGTCTCAGCTTATTCAGATTATGGGAATGAAAGGCCTTGTAACAAACCCAACTGGTGAAATTATCGAACTTCCTGTAAAAGGTAACTTTAAAGAAGGTTTTGATGTTTTGGAATATTTTATTTCTACTCATGGAGCTAGAAAAGGACTTTCTGATACTGCTTTACGTACTGCAAATGCTGGATATCTAACCAGAAGGTTAGTTGATGTTTCGCAAGACATTGTAATCGGTAATTCAGATTGTAAAGATACAGAAGGTTTAAGACTTACTAAAAAGGGTAGTGAAGAATTTTCATCATCAGTTGCAGATAGAGCTTTGGGTAGAGCAACTCTAGAAAGTGTAAAAGATAAAAAAGGAAAAATCATAATTAAAAAAGGAGAAATCGTCACCAAAGATCAAGCTCAAAAGATTAGAGATTTAGATTTAGAAGAACTTAAAGTAAGGTCTGTAATGAGTTGTAAGGAATTTAGAGGAGTGTGTCAAAAATGCTATGGCATTGATCTTGGTTATAATAAGCTGGTAGAACCAGGTACTGCTGTTGGAATTATTGCGGCACAAAGCATTGGAGAACCAGGTACACAGCTTACTATGAGAACTTTTCATACTGGTGGTGTTGCTGGTCTTGATATCACCCAAGGTTTACCCAGGGTAGAAGAAATTTTTGAAGCCAGAAGTCCAAAAAATAAGGCAGTTGTTTGCGAAGAAGATGGAAAAATCAAAATCGAACAAGCAAAAAATGCACAAGGCCAACTAAGTAAAAGCCGAATTGTGAAAGTTTCGTATAGTGATATGGAAAAAGATAGCTACCCATTTGAAAAAAATACTAAACCAAAGCTAGAAGTTAAAGATGGCGAAAAAGTAAAAAAAGCCAGTATATTATTTTCTAATAAAGATGACAAGGTGGTAGTAAAACGAGAAGGCAAGGTTAAAGTAGGAGACGATCAAATAGAAGTAATTGTAGAAGCAAAAAAAGAAAAAGAATATCTTATACCGCCAGCATTTAATTTAATTGTTGATGATGAAGATCTAGTTACCAAAGGAACTCCGCTTACAGATGGTAGTTTAGATTTACAGCAGTTTTTTAAACTTCGCACAAGAGAAGAGGCACAACACTATATTGTACGGGAAATTCAAAGAATATATTCTTCCCAAGGTCAAAAATTAAACGATAAGCATATTGAATTAATTACCCGTCAGATGTTTTCTAGAGTACTGGTAAGAACTGCAGGAGATACTGATTTACTGCCAGGCGAACGTATAGAAAGAACAGAATTTTTAGAGGCAAACGAAAAAACAAAAAAAGCTAGCGGAAAAGAGGCAACCGCAGATGAATTACTACTTGGAATTACCAAAGTTTCACTTTCAACATCTAGCTTTCTTTCTGCTGCGTCTTTTCAAGAAACAGCACGCGTACTTATCAACGCAGCAGTAGAAGGAAAAATTGATAGATTAGAAGGTCTAAAAGAAAATGTCATAATTGGTCGGTTGATTCCAGCTGGTACTGGGTATAAAAAGAAGGGGAAGTAGTCAAGTGTTCAAGTAAATAAGTATTTAAGTAAATAAGTTACATAATAAAGGCGAGGTTTTCCTTCGACCAGCTCAGGATATGGATGCCTCGTTTTTTGAGTTGGGATATAATACCCGCCTACGTCTACCTGCGGTAGACTACGGCGAGGTAAAGAAAAAAGCTCGTTTGGGGGCAGCCAAACGAGCTTTGAATTACTTGTGACTTTTAGAAGCCGGTGATGCCAACAGCACCAATCCCCAATAGTTTTTCCCATTTTTGATTCTGGGCGCATATAAAGCCTTGCAGTCGGTCATATGCGGCAGCGCAAAAAGACAATATATGAGGCAGCTTCAATACTTCTTCAACATCAACAAACTGTGTACCGCCGATAAGCATCTGCATTCGACACAGATGCTGCAACATGTAAATACTGGAACATGGCAAGTCCACTTTGTCGACGTCGACACTACGTGAAGTATAGAAAGCACAAGCAGCAGCAGTCTTTAGCCATGGTTTGTGCCAGCGCTCAATTACATCCACTAGGTGCTGTTTAAATTCGATAGTTGGAAAAATTTTATTGTTGACCAAGGTTAGATCGCAACTAACCAATTTGCTATCTCTTATGCCGGCACTATATTTGAGATGGCAGTACTTCGATTTTTCACTTTTAATGCCGACAAACAGATATATTGTCGTACAAACATAGCTTGGTGGATGTACACCTGCACAAGCACGTAAGACAATTTGATCTCTTGCTTTCATTGTTACCATTGTTACTATCCGTTCAGTATCCATTTTTTTCTCCAATCGTTAGAGACAATAGTCCCATGAACTATGGAATAGTTTATGTCACCAATCGCTTTTTAGGCTTTTGCCATTAGCTATGGATTTTCCCACTATATCTTTCTGCCCAAAGGTATTTAGCAGGTTTCATTAGATTAGAGAATAATTAGTAATTTGTCAACATTTATATCAATTGAAAATATCACTTTTTTGTGTTAAAATATCTACGTATATGACCCGGTAGTGAACCCGTAAATATTAAATAACACTGTCTGGTTATCAGATAAAACAAAGTCATTAAATGTTAATTATTATCAGAACCCATATACGGGTCTACTACGGGGTATGAAGTTATTTAAACGAAGAAAAAGGCGCTACAACAAAAGATACGACGACCGAATTATCGGTATGGGCATATCTGTAGAAACTAAGCGTTCAATTGCTGCAATCGCTTTTATGGTACTAGGCGGTGTGGCATTTTTAAGTTGGATGGGTATTGCAGGTGTTGTTGGTGAATATGTTGATCAATATTTAGCCATGGGTTTTGGTAGGATTCGATGGATGATAGCAATAATTTTAGTGATTTTAGGATACATATTGATGCGCCCTGTTAAATATCCTGTTGCACTTTCAAATATTGCTGGTTTAGCATTATTAGTTTTAAGTTTTTTTGGTCTTAGCCACTTAACCATTCATTCTAAAGATTTAGTAGAAGCTGCAAAAGACGGCCTTGGAGGAGGTTATATCGGGGTTGCGTTTTCTTTTCCTTTGATGAGGCTTTTAGGTTTTTGGGCTAGTTTTCTGATTTTATTAGCACTTAATGTTATTGCGCTTTTGATAACATTTAATACTACGCTTTCAAATCTTTCTCAGCCATTAGTCAAGATTCGCACACTCCAACTCAGCATTTCAGAAATGTTGCTCAAACGTAAAATAAAAGCAGCACAAAAACAAAAAGAAACCCAAGTTTTCGAAAGTGAAGATCCAGAAGAGCAGCCAGAACCAGAGCCGGAGTTCACACAGAAAGAAATTGAAAGTGTTGAGGTTGATGTAGATGACGAAGAAGAATTTGAAGGTGATCAACTTAGTATGAGCATGAAAAGCTACACTGGTCCAAAAATTGAAATACCAATTGATTTACTTAACGGCACAACTGGCAAGCCAACTTCTGGGGATATTAAAGCTAACTCCTTGATTATACAAAGCACCTTAGCTAATTTTGGTATTAATGTTGAAATGGGAGAAGTTAATGTCGGACCAACAGTTACTCAATATACTTTTAAGCCAGCAGAAGGAGTAAAGCTTTCAAAAATTACTACATTGCACAATGATTTAGCCCTTGCCTTGGCTGTACATCCAATTAGAATAGAAGCACCAATCCCTGGTAGATCATTGGTAGGTATAGAAGTTCCTAACCAAACCAAAGCAAACGTCCCACTTAAAGAAATTTTAGTTTCTGATGAGTTCAAAAAACATAAAACCCATCTTAATATAGGTATTGGAAAAGATGTTAAGGGTATGCCGTATTTAGCTAACTTAGCAAAAATGCCTCACTTACTTATTGCAGGAAGTACAGGTTCTGGAAAAAGTGTAGCAATCAAATCAATAATAGTCAGTCTTTTATATCAAAATCATCCTGGGCAACTCAAACTTATTTTAGTTGACCCTAAAAGAGTAGAGCTTCCAATCTACAACGGTATTCCACATCTCTTAACACCAGTTATTACTGACGTGGAAAAAACTGTCAATTCACTCAAATGGGCAATTAATGAAATGGAAAGACGTTTTGATATACTGGCAGAAGTAAAAGCACGAGATTTACAAACTTACCACTCGCTTGGCCACACAGATCTTCCGTACATAGTAATAATCATAGATGAACTCGCAGACTTAATGGCAGCGCGTGGACCAGAAGTAGAGGCAGCAATTATTCGTCTTGCTCAAATGTCTCGCGCAGTAGGAATTCATTTAATACTTGCTACACAGCGACCATCGGTAGATGTTATCACAGGATTAATTAAGGCTAACATTTCTTCACGTATTGCATTTTCTGTGGCATCATTGGTAGATTCAAGAACAATTTTAGATATGTCTGGTGCAGAAAAATTACTTGGACGTGGTGATATGTTATTTACTACTGCAGAACTAGGCAAACCAAAGCGTTTGCAAGGTGCATTTTGTTCAGACGTAGAAATTCATAAAATTGTAGAATTTTTAAAGAGTAAAGCAAAGCCAGAATATTTAGAAGAAGTAATAGAAAAGCAGAGAGGAAAATCACAATTTTCTGGAGAGTATAGTTACGAAGATGGAGATGAATTATTGGGTGAAGCAAAACAAGTAATTGTTCAAGCTGGTAAAGCTTCTGCATCACTTTTGCAAAGACGTCTTAGAGTTGGTTACGCACGTGCCGCAAGAATTTTAGATTTACTAGAAGCCCAAGGTTTTATTGGTCCAGCTGACGGAGCAAAACCACGCGAAATACTTTCTGCAGAAATAGCAGAAGAAGATTATGAAGAACCAGAAGAAGAAGTTTCAGAGGAGTGGCAGGGAGAGGAAGAGTAGTCATGATACATGCTATATGAAAGTCTTTATACGCAAACAAGTCACATCCGAGAAGTCACTCGGCGAAATTTTAAAAGAAGAACGTACAAAGAATCATTTTAGTATCTTATACATAGCTCAAGTTTTGAAAATTCCTTCTCGACACCTTAAGTCGTTGGAAGAAAGTCAATATAGTGAATTACCCAGCGAAGTGTATGCAAAAAATTTTTTAAAAGCATATTGTAAATTTTTAAAACTCGATTCAAAAATATGCCTTGAAAAATTTAATATTGAACTTGTTGCTTTTCAAAAAATTGGTATAAGTAAAATAGATAGCCAACTACCTCCAGAACAAACAACTCGCTGGAGTTTTTTAATTACACCTAAATTGGTAAAAGCTTTAGCCATTGCGTTAGTTTTGGTTATTAGTTTTACTTATCTGGGAGTAAAAATAAAAGGAATTTTTTCACCGCCATCGCTAGTTGTTACGTCTCCTCAAGTTGATATGGTAATTAACGATCTACATATCGAAATAACAGGCCAGGTAGAAATTGGATCAAATATCATGATTAATGAGCGGCAGGTGCTTCCAGATGAATTAGGTTTTTTTGAAGAAGATATTAATTTAAAAGAGGGTATAAATATTATCGAAATAACAGCTAAAAAACGCTACAGCAAAGAAGCCAGAGTAGAAAGGATAATACAGGTTGTTAAGTAATTATAATCTGGTAGGCGGTAAGCTTATAAGCTAGTAAGTTGTCAAAATAGTAAAATATTCAAAAAATTTACTAGCTTACTGCTTATCGCTTATTGACATAAATATACTAATAAACTAAACTATAATAGCAAAATAGAGGGTAGGATAATAATTAATAACAAAGATTTATGCCAAAAGCAAAAGATACGGCACAAGACGGCGCAATTTCAGATCGCTTACGTGGTGCAGAAGATGCTATCAATCAAATTAAAGAGAGATTTGGTGATGGATCAATTATGAAGTTAGGCGAAGCAAAAAAAATGGAAGTAGAAGCTATCCCCACTGGATGTCTTTCGCTTGACATTGCCTTAGGCGTTGGAGGTGTACCGCGAGGAAGAATTATCGAAATATATGGGCCAGAAGCTTCTGGAAAAACAACTTTAGCCCAGCATATTGTAGCAGAAGTACAAAAGCTTGGCGGAATTGCAGCGTTTGTAGACGCTGAACATGCACTAGACCCAGAATATGCAAAAAAAATTGGCGTTAACATTAAGGAACTTTTAATTTCTCAGCCAGATACCGGAGAGCAAGCTTTAGAAATTGTCGAAACTTTAGTTCGTTCTAACGGCATTGATGTGGTTGTGGTGGATTCAGTAGCAGCCTTAACCCCAAGAGCAGAAATAGAAGGTGAGATGGGCGATCATCACATGGCATTACAGGCAAGGTTAATGAGCCAGGCTTTGAGAAAACTTACTGCTTTAATATCTAAATCAAGAACAGTTGTAATATTTATCAACCAAACACGACAGAAAATTGGAGTATACTTTGGCAATCCCGAAACGACTACTGGTGGAACAGCATTAAAGTTTTATTGTTCAGTCAGAATAGAAGTTAGGCGTGCAGCACAGATAAAACAAGGCGATACCATCATTGGAAACAGGGTAAAGGCAAAAGTAGTCAAGAACAAAGTAGCGCCACCATTTAGGCAAACAGAATTTGACATAATGTATAACGAAGGTATCTCTCTGGCAGGCGACACATTAGATCTAGGTGTAGAAAAAGAAATAATTAAAAAATCTGGTAACTCATATAGTTATGGAGAAGAAAAACTAGGCGTTGGTAGAGAAAATGCAAAGAGAACTCTTAGGGAAGATAAAAAAATGACCAAGGAAATAGGTAAAAAGATTTGGGAAAAGGTCAAAATAGAAAGTATGGAGTAACAAAATTATAATTACCAAATAAAAAAAAGACGAAACGCTTGCGGGTCGTCTTTTTCGTTCAAAAAATATTATCTAGAAATCAAACCGTAGAAGTTTTGTTGTGCAATTAGAATTAAAACACCAAACGCAATAAATAGTGCAAGAATTAAAAGTGTAGTGAAGAAATTTTTATCCATATGTTTTTAAGTTAATAATTTTCATAACAAGTATAACACTTCGTATTATTAGTGTAAACAAAAATCGCTCATTAAAGCGATCTGTTGTTGGTTATGTTTTATTCTGAAACTCTTTCCACGTATTCCCCGGTATCAGTATTAACTTTTATAATATCATTTTCTTTGATAAATAAAGGTGCTTGAAGTAGCATACCAGTTTCAGTTTCTACTTCCTTTGTTACTTTCCCTTGAGCAGTATTTCCTTTTACTCCTGGTGGAGCAGATGTAACTTTAAACTCCATCTTGATTGGTAAGTCAATGTTTACTGGTTTGTTATTAAAATTAAGTACAGTTACCTCTGCACCTTCTTTTAAAAATTTTGCTTTCTTTTCAACTATATCTTTATCTAAGGTAAATTGCTCGTAACTTTCATTATCCATAAAGTGAGAGCCCTGTTCGTCGGTATATAGAAAGTTAACTTTACTACGAGAAAGATCAGCTTGTTCAACTTTGTCACCAGGTTTAAAGGTAATTTCTAAAACTTTACCGTCAATAAGATTTTTTAGTTTTGTCTGCATAACAGGTTTTCGTTGTTGCATCCTGACAAAATTAGCAACCATAACAGTATATGGTTGCCCTTCGTGAATTATATTTAATCCAGCTTTAATATCGTTAAGTGTTGAAATCATAATTATTTTTTTCACGTAGGCGACATTGGCCAATGTCGCAAACGAAATTTAACGAGTAGTAAATGGTAGTAGCGACATTATTCTTGCACGCTTAATTGCTGTAGCAAGTTTTCTTTGATGTTTTGCACAAACTGCGCTTCGTTTTCTTGGAACAATTTTTCCATACGAAGAAATAAATCGACGTAGAGTTTGAATATCTTTGTAATCGATTTCTTTAGCATCATGGATGCAAAAATGACACTTTTTTTCTTTTACATTTAGTGGAGTATTTTTTGGCATGTAGTTTAGTTAATATTAGTTGTTGAGTTAACAAAGTGATAGAGAAAAGCGAACTATATCGCTTTATCGCTGTATTAACTCCATCAACTTATTAGGGCTATTTAGTCTTAAAACGGAATATCCTCGACCTTAATATCTTGTTCTTCGGTATCGGCATTGACATCAACTACAGGTAAGTCTTCTTTTGCTTGAGCAGCGGGCTTTGGTGCAAAATTATTTTGACTACTTTTAGATTCTAGCATAATCATGTTTTCTGCGATTAGTTCGGTTCTGTTCTTTTTGGTGCCATCTTGCGCCTCCCAGTCTCTTGTTTGAATTCGGCCTTCAATATAAATTTTACGACCTTTTTTTAGATATTGGGTGCAGATATCACCAAGCTTACCCCAAGCAACAATGTTGTGGTAATCTACTTTTTCTTGTTTGGTGCCGGTTGCGTCTGTCCAAACACGATTGGTTGCCATACCAAAGGTACAGACAGTTTGTCCGGAAGGTGTTGTTCGACCTTCTGGATCTCTGGTTAAGCGGCCGATTATCATGGCTTTGTTTAAATCCATACAGTTATGTTATTGTTTGTTAATTTATTAAAATTATGTTTGATGATATTTTTTAGTTCACTTTTAATGTTTGTCTATAAATCCCAAATCCTAAATCCCAATTTCCAAACAAATTCTAATATTCAAATTCTAAATTCCAAACAGCTGAGATTTTGGAAATTGAATATTGGTGATTGATTATTGTTTGATTATTGGAATTTGATGATTGTAAATTACAAAATATCTCCGTCTAAGATTTCGTCTAATTTCTGATCCAAATCTTCAATGCTTACCTTTTTCTTTTCGTCTGCTTTTTTAAGTTCTTCTTTTTGGGCGGCAGGTTCAGTTTCTAATAGTTTTTTAGTTTTGTCAACAAAACTAGG
Source organism: Patescibacteria group bacterium (assembly GCA_018818885.1). Lineage (GTDB taxonomy): Bacteria > Patescibacteriota > Patescibacteriia > Buchananbacterales > SURF-54 > JAHIRB01. Next base: position 37,471 of record JAHIRB010000004.1, read on the forward strand.
CGCTGTTATTACTTTTTTGGTGATCAAATGCCTTAAAACTTTTGGTTCAAGTTTTATTTCATCATTTAATTTTATTAGGTTTTGGCCATCAAGATTAAATTCAACTAAAAGATAGTAGCCTTGCATAATTTTTTTAATTGGATAAGCAAGTCTTTTCTTACCCAAAGAATCTTCTAAGGAGACAATACCTTCGAATTTTGCGATTAGTTTTTTGATAGTTTCTTTGATTTTTTCTACTTCTTCCTCGGTAAATTGTCCAGAGAGAATGTAGAGTAGTTCGTAGTGGTTAGTCATATTTTACTAATTACGTATCCATACGAATATACGAATACTTATTTTATTGGTTAATATTTAATATTCTTTTAAAATAAAGATTTTTCGATGCAAATATAGCCAATATACCAAGTTTCAAGTCTGTTGCTTGTAGGTATGCATAGACTTGATTAAAATCTTTTTTATAATATCTTTCGCCTCTTTTTAGTTCAAGAATAATTCTATTATCAATTAAGAAATCTAGATAATAATTACCAATCTTGTCACCTTTGAATTTTATAGGAATATATACTTGTTCTTGAAAAGAAATCTTATTTCGTATAAGTTCTTCTTTTATAGCATTTTGATAATTCTTTTCATGATAACCAGGCCCAAGTGTGTTGTATACATCAAATAATATACCTACAATTGCGTAACTTAATTTTGGATATATCAGTTCTATCCTTTTCATTTTCTACCTTTCAACGCCGTATTTGTAATAAGTACATTTGTATTGATTAGTAATTCGTAACGGTTTTCGTAATTAAAAATTCCGCAGTGCGCCGCGGAAATATTATGAATATCAATCTTAGCAACACCTTCCCCGTATTACGGGGTAAATAGCTTAATTAAGCTATATTGGAAAGGTTATTTTGTAAAGTGTAGTTATGTTAGCAAAAAGATGCATTGACGTCAAGTGTATATTTGTTATATTAAAGTATAATGATTTTGAATAATGATTCCAAGTTAACAGAAAAGGAGGGATAAAATGCAGTACATTACTTTTCACGAATTTCTTTTGTGGTTGATATTAATCTCTGGTATTTGGTGTGCTTTTTACGTGCCTGGCATGATCAGGATTACTATGCAATCGTTTATGGAAGGCTATAGGGGGAAAATAGCCGAAATCGAAAAAAGAGCAATTTGCGTTTATCGTGGATCCCCAAGATCATTAGTAGCAAGGTTTATTCTTCCAGAATAAATCGGTGAGAAACCTAACTATTTAAAGGTCAGCACCAAGCAACACGCTGGCCTTTTCTGTTTGGTGAAGTTATAATATATTTATATGCATAAATACATATTCATTCTCGGACGCAATCAGGAACTGTCAGTAGCAGAAACTAAAGCAGTATTAAATTCTGGTCAATTTGAACTTGAACCTGGTTTTTTAGTCTATTCGTCAGAAAAAGAAATTGACGCTGATAAATTAATGAATCAGCTAGGCGGAACAATCAAAATAGCAAAAGTTTTCGCAGACAAAATCGATCAAGATCAGATAATAGAACAAATACTATCAAATACACAAAAAGGGAAAAAAGTGTATTTTGGATTCAGCCAGTATGGGCAAGGTCAAAACATAAATAAAATTGCACATGATATCAAAAAAACCATTAAAGAAAAAGGATATCCTGTACGTTGGGTAATATCTAAAGAAAAACAGCTTAGTTCAGTAGTAGTCAAAAAAAACAAGTTGCTTAGTCAAGGTGCAGAAATAATAATTACAAAAAATCATGTAGCTAAAACTTTGGCAGTTCAGGATTTTGAGGAATATGGCAGAAGAGATTTTGGCAGACCAGCGCGTGACACTGTTTCTGGTACCATGCCACCAAAGCTGGCAAAAATAATGATCAACCTCACGCAGGTAAGTCAACAAGCAAAAATTTTAGATCCGTTTTGTGGCTCTGGCACAGTTTTGCAGGAGGCGTTAGTGCTTGGCTACAATAACGTTATTGGATCAGATATTAGTCAGAAAGCAGTTGACGATACAAAGGAAAATTTAGAGTGGCTAGCTAGCCAGGATAGACGAGATCCCTTAACTTCGTCTAAGCAAGATCGGATAAAGGAACTCGATCTACCCACACACCGGGTAGGCGAGGCCCTTGCGCCTCGCCGTAACGATCGGGCAGTAGCGCCCGATCTACCCGAATTATATAATTTCGATGTACGTTTATTATCACAAAATATTAAACAAGTTGATGCAATAATTACAGAACCATATCTTGGCCCACCACTCAAAGGTAGAGAAACATCAAGTCAGATTTCAAAAATCATATCTGATTTAGAAAAACTATATTTGGATGCTTTTGCAGAATTTCAAAAAGTATTAAGTCAGAAGGGAAAAATCGTAATTGTGTTTCCTATTATAGATAATCAACATTTAAATATACTTCCTCAAATAAAAAAACTGGGCTTTGAATTACAGAGCCCAGACAATCTAATCTACTCGCGTCCAGAACAAAAGGTCAAACGGAATATTTTGGTTTTTAGTAAGTCTTGACAAAAAAAGATTTCCTTGTTAAAGCCCCCCTGATTTTTTTTGGTAATTTGTCCCTGCACCACAAGAGTACAGGGTTTGACAAACAAATTTAGTTAATATAAGATTTTAGCAAATAGAGATCCTTGGGATTATGGAGGGGAGGTGAATAAAGTTGAGAATTACAGGAGATGGGGTTGCTCATTGTCAGGAAGGAAAAACAACCGAGGCTGGCGATGCTATACGTAAAATTATTGGTGTCAAAGGTGGTGCGACATCTGATGGGAGTAAAGGGGTTGTCACTTTCAGGTATGAGGTAGACAGCATTTCATACTTCGAAGATTTAGTAAACAGACTCAAAACAACCAGAGGGGTCACTCGAGTGATCATTCCAGGTTACAATGACGAAGAGTAAACAACAACAGATTCTATCAGGGGCGTTGCCAGAAGGCAGCGCCTTGTTTCATTATGCAAATCTAAACAATACGCTATCCCCATCTTGAATCACATATTCTTTTCCTTCTATTCTGATCATGCCTTTTTCTTTGGCTTCTAACTCGCTTTGATGGTTTAGTAGTTCTTGCCAGTTTATTGTTTCAGCTTTTATAAAACCACTTTCAAAATCTGTATGTATTACTCCTGCAGCTTGAGGTGCTTTGACACCTTTTTTTACTGTCCACGCGCGAGTTTCTTTTGGACCAGTAGTAAAAAAAGTAATGAGATCTAAAAGTTCGTATGATTTTTTGATAAGTTGGTCTAATCCAGAATATTTTATAGAAAGTTCGTCAAGATAATTTTTTGCATCTTCAGGGGGGAGTTCTGCTAGTTCTGATTCAATTTTGGCAGAAATAGTAATATAGTCTGATTCCTCTACAATATTATTTTCATCTACATTCAAAACGTAAATAATTGGTTTGATTGTCAATAGACTTAAATCTCTAATTAATAATTTTTCTTTTTCTTCTGTAACAATTTCTCTGGCTGGGATACCATTATTAAACCCAGTTTTTAAATTATCTAAAATAGGTTGTAAAATTTTTGCATCTTTGCTATTAGCGTTGAGATCTTTTTGATTTTTTCTCATTCTTTTTTCCACTGTCTGCATGTCTGCAAAAATAAGTTCTAAATCAATAGTCTGCTTATCTGAATCAGGATCTATTTTTCCGTCTACGTGTATTACGTTTTTATCACTAAAACTTCTTAATACTTCCACAATTGCATCTACCTCTCTAATATTAGCTAAAAATTGATTACCCAAGCCCTCGCCTTTGTGTGCGTTTTTAACTAAACCTGCAATATCAACAAACTCAATTGTAGTCGGAATTGTTTTTTCTGATTTTGAAAATTTTGATAACTTTTCTAAGCGATGGTCTGGCACAGCAACAACACCGACATTTGGGTCGATTGTGCAGAAAGGATAATTAGAAGCGTCAACTTGTTTTTTGGTCAGCGCTTTAAATAACGTCGACTTGCCGACATTAGGCAGGCCAACTATTCCTATAGAAAAAGACATTTTAATGATAATTAACTTTTAACATTTGACAGAGATAGTTTAGCAGAATTTAGCTGTTTTTACAATTTGAAATTTAATTCGTTCGTTTGACATATTTCTCAAAATATGCTAACATAGATTGTTATTGAAACTGGCGATTTGTTTATCAAAACTTGATGGCCAAACCGCTCGTCTCAATTCCGAGGCAAGCACTCACAACCAACTCAACCAAAAGGAGGAATGGTGATGTCTATCAAGAACACACCGAAGACAGAAGTATTGATGGCGACCGATGGCCAGATCGGCCACATCAAAGGGCTTTCGGACAAGGCTCTTCGCGCGCTCACTCGTAAACAGGCGAACGCCATAATCCGAAACGGAGGCGTTTACGCCCTCGCCTACAGCGAGATGCTACAGCGCGTTCTCGCCGAGCTGACCAATACCTTCACCGTCATCGCGAATCGCGTTGACTACACACGCGACCCGCGTGAGGTCATCGGTGCAACAAAACGAGCCGAGCATCTGAATGGTGACGTCGTGGCCACAATGCCGCGTCTGCGTGAGGGAATTCACGAGAACGTGGAAGTGGAAGTTGTGTTTTTCAAGCTCGACAAGTTTGTCTATACGGACGAGCTGGAACGCGAATATGAAAAGCGTGGCCTCGTTCCCGACCCCTATGCCCAAGCCGCGGTCAATGAAGAAGACCCGTCTCTGGCTGACAGCAAGCCCAACGGAACTTACTGGAATCGGGATGGCAAGGTTCATAGCTATCTCGTCTTCGACCGCTGGGGCGGTGTTGGGCGTTGCGTGGACTGCGACCGCAGCGACGGCGATTGGAGCGGCGATTACTGGTTCGCTGGCGTCCGCAAGTCCTAGATTTCTTGGGCACTTTAGCCCTTGCCAGACTCTTGGACACTCGGAGCTTCGCACTTTTTGCGGAGCTCCATTTTTTTTGCTAAAATTATATCAGATAAATTTGAAAAATCTGCGGATATTATCTTCAGATTGTTTATCTCGCACTGTTTGAAACCAGAATGCCAACGGTAATTTACTTTTGGCAGAGCGTTATCAAACGGAAAGTTTCCAAAGAGACTTGGTGCAATCTGCTGGACGGGTGTTATCCCCGCAAATAAAATACAGCCCCAAGAGAACTCAAAGGGCAGTGCTTAAGACGGCAGATTGCACCAAGTCTCTTTGCAGAAGATAACGCCAGCGTAGAAGTTAAAAAGAAAGGCAAAAAATCATCAGTCAAAATTAAAAAGTATTTTAGCCCTTATCTTAAAACTAAAATCGCTGAATATAACGCCAAAAAGGTTAAAAAGGGAACATTAGAAGAAGACAAAAACAAAGCCGTTAAAATCAGCGACAACGGCCTAGAATTGATTGAGGCGGTACAGTTTGATACTGAATTAAAGAAAAATGGAACTTGGACAAGCAATTTAGAACTGGAAGACAAGGCTGAAATTAAAGACAAGATTAAAGGGATCTATGAATTACCAACTAATAAATTTAAAATGAAAATCCGAAGTATTGCGGGCGACGAGATAATTTTGGATTATAGCAAATAATATATGAAAGAAGACTTTAGCATTAAGTATGAGCAGATAGATGCCCCTGATGCTGAAGAAAGAATTGAGAGGGCTTTAAGAATGTTATTGTCCGAAGAGGATTTATAGCCTCTTATGTGATATATTGCCGAAATTAAACTATCCACAACTTAATTGACTCTTAATAAATAATGTGCTATATTAACATTGTGCTTGTGGGGCGTCAGCCCTATTCGGCTAATTCATAAGCTGAAGGCAAGCATACAAAAAAACCGCTATTTAGCGGATTTTTTGTTTATTTTAGTAGTTTTTAGTCTTCTTCTGAATTGCCTTTCATTGTGGTGACAAACTTAATATCTCGGTATTTATTGGTTGTCCAAGCGGGAACTATGCTCCAGAAGTGCATTTTACCATTTTCACCAATTTTTCTTAAAATCACCTTTATCTTTCGTCCATCAATAATGGCTATCATACTCCAGTATTTTACAGGTTGAGATATATTGACTCTTTTTTTATATTTTTTGACATTAAAATTTTTTATTGTCTCCTCATATTCCTGAAATGTAGTTGAAAGCTCAACCAGTTTGCGTGCTAAAGGCAGAAGCTTAAATCTCATAATCTGTGATGGTCTTTCCCTCTCAGTTCGAGGAGTTTTGTATATAATATGATTAAAACCTTCGGCATTAAAACCAATATCCTCATTAAAAGCTGGCGAGTGTATTTGCCTAATACTATTATAATAGTTACTGGCGTCTTCTTTTAATTTTTCATAATTAGATAAATCTTCCATAGCTATAGTTTAATCCTTTTGGTGATAAAATCAAATGTTATAGTCAGGGGCGTTGTTCAGGAATAGAATGTATAATTCTGCCCTGTTTGTTTCTTGCTGTGATAATACGCTTATATTGTGGAGGAGGAAGTTTTATTACAAAGTAAAATGGTATCAACTTAGTATTATCTTCGTTATATTGATGTCGGTTTGTGTTCACGCTATTCCTATAGAAAATGACATAAGTTTAGTTTATTCTATTTGTCATCCCGAGCGAACAATTTAGACCGAGGCCAGCCAGAGGCTGGTCCGCCTCTGGCGGAGATCTCATATCTTCCAATAAGCATGGGGTGAGATCCCTGCCTGTGGCAGGCAGGTCTCCGCTCACAAAACCTACAATAACATCGGTCGAGATGACAAGCGGGTAATTAGCACTTAAGTATAATATCAGCAATAAAAGATTTCAACAAGTCTGCTTGAATAAGTTCACATACATATTGGACTCCGAAAGGAGTAAAAGTGTATGCAAATAGGATTCAAATATCATGATTGCCAAGGATTTGGCAGGTTGTATAATTATGGATTAAAGCATTTTAATCCAAATAATAT
>JAHIRB010000037.1 GCA_018818885.1 Patescibacteria group bacterium
AAGAAAAACTTTTCACAAATAGATTCCATTATTGATGGAAATATTCAAAAAATAATTGATTCTTTGAAAGAAAAAGACAAGAGTTAAGCCACCGGATTTCTCCAGTGGCTCACGCAATACAAGCTTGCAGCGCATGGGAATTTGTTCACCTTACATGACGCTCGCCGGCTCTGCCAGCTCCTTTTTGATCTCGATCATGCCGTTGAAAGCATGACACTCTTCTTCAAGCTGTTTGAATTGCGGACGAAGCACCCTCAGACTTTCGTAGACATGTGCCATCGTGTCCGAACCGGCTGAGAAATGTTTACTTTCTCTTCCCCGTAGCTGGAGGATTGCTTTCTCGATCTGCTCGAGTGCCTTAATACGATTGCGAAGAGCATCGCGTTTGTCGAACACCTCTTCGATATCAGCAATCTCACTTTCATCAAACAATCCTAGTGCACTGATTACTTTTGATTTTTCTGACATAATTGTCTCCCTTCTGATGTCAGACCTTTGCCAGTGTTACATTAAATTAGAATATCAAAAAAATAATATACTTGTCAAATGTTGACTATACATATGACAATAAAAAATGCATTAACAAAATATTCAAAATTACTAAAAGAAAATAATACCCCCTCCCCTAATTTAGATGCGGAGGTTATTTTGTTTTATGTTTTAAAAAAACCTAAGGAATATCTTTATACATATCCTGAAAAAAACTTAACGACCAAACAACTGAATGATTTAACAACACTTATTAAACGTAGAACCAAAGGTGAACCGGTAGCTTATTTGACTAACCACAAAGAATTTTTTGGACTTGATTTTTACGTAGATGAACGGGTATTAATCCCCCGCCCGGAGACAGAAGAGTTAGTTGAAGAAGTTATTAAAGTAGTAAGTAATAAGGGATCAGTAATCAGTAATCAGTCATTAACTATATGTGATATTGGTACTGGATCTGGCTGCATTGCAATTGCTTTAGCTAAAAATTTACCCAACATTAAACTTATCGCAACTGACATATCCAAAGATGCGCTGACTGTTGCCAAGAAAAATGCTCGTCAACTTAAAGTATATGACAGAATAAAATTTCTGCATGGCAATCTACTCGAACCAATCAAAAATATGAAATTGGATATCATAGTTGCCAATTTGCCATATCTGACTAAACAAGAAGCGCTAAAACACGAACCTAATCTAGCACTTGTTGCTAGTAACAAAGGACTTTCTTTATATAACGAATTATTTCATCAAATAAAAAAGTATAAATTTCCTAATGCAGTCGTAATTATAGAATTTGCCCCTCACCAAAGAATAGGACTATCAAAATATATCAAAAGATTATACCCTCAAGGTGAAATCAACATAAAAAAAGACTTAGCCAAAAGATACCGAATACTAAAAATTACCTTATAACTTGTTAATTTTGTCGATTCGTATATTTGTATTGATTTGTGATTCGTAATCAAACTAAAAAAGACCTGGCCAACAGGTTTAGAATACAAAAAGTAAATTTGTAAAAAAGATACCCCGCAAGAACGAATCCTGCGGGGTAATAAATCCTAGCTAGGGCCAGGTCATTTGGTTATCCTCCCTCGTATACTTTGGAAAAAGTATTTGGGTCGCCGCTTTCATCCGATAGCGCTCTCCATCACGATAGCCATTGCTACGATTGTTGGTGCTCTGGTCATATTGACCTCCTTTTGAGCAGGATTTACCCACTGAATGCAGACCTACCTGAACTAGGTATCACTAAGTCTCGCATTCGCTAACACAATCATAGATAATTATAAAACAAAAAATACACACGTGCAATGTGTATAAAAAAATGAAACCCCACTGACTAATTTTGCCAGTGGGGCGATGAATTTTAGGGTGGTCGGGGCAAAATATGCTCCTTTCACTCAGAGCTCTATTTTATAATGAACCTGAGTATTTCGAGGACCGTTCGAATCGCGCCCTTTTTGGACGCAAGAGGCCGGCGCCGTTCCGATCAAAGCGTGATTTTCACAATGGAGATCGGGTCGGCGGCCGCCCGGGGCACGTTGGCCGGGCCGGCGGCGGAGGTCGTCACATAGCGGAATAAGCCGGATCTTGTAATTACAATTATTTTTTCTCTTTTTCTGTTATTCAGTACAAGCATACAGCTTTCCTCCTCGCGTCATTACGCGATTGTCCTTTGCGCATCACTATTGTGCGCATTTTCACGCTATTTTGCGTGTTTAAAGCATGTTATCATATATCACGAAATTTGTCAAGCCCAAATGGGTGTGTCTAAAACAAAATAATTTTATTTGGGTAGATCGGGTCCCTTGACCCGATCAGTAGTTTTGCGAAGTCAAGGGAACTCACCTACCCAGTGGAAGGTGTGGGGGATAAAAAAATGCGGGGAACTCAAATGGCTCCCCGCACACCTATCTACTCTACATCCAGCAAGCTGTTCCTTTTCTTTGGACTACAGCAGAAGACTGGACGTCGCGAGAGCGATGAGTTTCATTTTGGCCGTGCCGGCTGTTTTCTTATCGTTTTCGACGAGCCGGGAATTTCCTTCTTTTTTTTCCAACCTTAAGCTTGCATCTTTCCACTTTATACCATTCATAGCAGGGTTTCTCCTTCTCGCTTGGATTCGTTGGTCTTGCAGACCAATTCTGTTAAATCGACTTCGTCGAAACATGTTTTGTGACTTCACTGTTCCAAATTATACAACAACCCTTTCTACTTCAGCTTTATCCCTCCTTTCCAAATGTGTAGTCTCCAAAACAAGCTTAATTGTATTATATCAAAAAAACGAGATAACTTATCCACAAAAATTATCTCATTTTTAAATATTTAAGATATTTAATTGTATTTTTGTCTTATTTTTTTTCTGCTTTTACCTCTTCTGTCTTTACCTCACCTTCTTCTGGTGTTTCTGTATCATCACCTTCTTCTGGTGTTTCTGGTACTTCTTCTGCAACTTTAGCACCTTCTTCCATGGCTTCCATTTCTTCTTCTGATCTTGGAGCCATAATAGACATAACAACTTCTTCTGGTTCTTTTAGTATTTTGATAGTTTCTGGTACTTTTAAATCTTTAATATGTATCATGTCATCAAAAGTTTTAAGTCGTGAAATATCAAGTTCAATCTCATGAATTAAATTTCCAGGCAGACATTCTATTTCGATTTCATCCAAGGTAGTTACTAAAGTTCCACCAAGTCCTTTTACAGCTGGTGATTCGCCAACAACTTTTATCGGTATAAACGTAGTAATTTCTTCATCCATTTTTATCTGGTGCAAATCAACGTGAATAATTTTATCTTTGGTAACGTCGTATTGAACATCTTGCACTAAAGTCTTGACTGATTTATCTTCATCTACCACTAAATCTATCAAAGCACTTTCTCCAGCCTTTTCGTATACTTTTTTAAAATCATTAAAAGCCAGAGTTAAATTCTTGGTTTTTATTTTATGGCCATACAAAACAGCAGGGATTTGACCCTGTTCTCTAAGTTGACTTACTTTCTTTTTTGTTTCTTTTCTTGTTGTTGCTTTTAGTGAATATGACTGCATAATTAAAATCAGTTATAATATATTATAATTTATAGTTAATACTTTATTCTGCTCGTGGAAAGTGTTCCTCTAGATCTTTCCATGATAACTCACCCCATACATGTTCGACTTGCCAATCATCTTCATCTGCTAAAATTGCTGTGTAACTAAATATTGTTCCTTCCGGTGTATCTTTACGTCGAAAGTTTACACTTAATTTCTCAGCGGCTTTTTTATTACTTTCATTAAGGATTTCAACGTCTTTTGCTAATCTACCTGTTGTCATATCGGCATCACTATTAAACATAGATGGATCTTTTTTAAGTGTTTCGATAATTATGGCCTCAGCTGCCTGTTTAACATTTTCCTTATCTGGAGTTGTCTCCTTCGGTTTTTCTTGAGGAATAAGTCCATGTTCTGCTACATCTCCTGGCATAAATTTACATATTAATTATTATAATTCAAGTAAAATTTTAGACTTGGTTTGTAAAATTTTGTAAATATTAATGACATCGTCTGCATCAACTGCTTTTGACGACTTAAATTTTAAAACATCTTCTGAATTTAAATCTGTAACAATGCCCATAGAGCTAATTCCTAAATTGCTGGTTAATATTAGCGCTACTACGTTTGATTGACATTTTTTGCACGTGATATGCAGTAGATGTGCTTCTTCTTTTTCCTCTAAAACCTTGGCTTCTACTGGATTGTACTTAGCATTACAAACAGGGCAGAAAGAAATTATCTTTATGCTTTCATCAAAAAAGTTGGGTATTTTGCCAAAATCTTGCATGAATTTATATATATTATTATAACATCTCTAATTTGTCAAGTAAAGGTAATTTATTGACAATTTTAGGGTTTACTAATGTATAGACGTATGTTAAAAATAAAGTAGAGTTCATTCATATCTCAAGGAGACGTAGAATGGAGGGAAACTGCCATGATGGAAGAAGATAAAAGAAAAAAAGTTGATCAAATGACACGATCACTGCATAGCTTACGAAGGAAAACACAGTCCAAAGGAAACAAAACACCATCGGAATCACTTAAAAAACTTCGCCAACTGTTAGGAGAAGTAACTACTGTCGAAAAGGTGGAGGGGCAAGGCATTCAGCCACTTCAGGGATCAAAAGTTGATCACGAAGACATTTTAAAATTACTCCGTATTGCAGCCACCAACGAAACTATCCGGGAAATATGCGGAGAGCACAACTCAAACAATGAATGCCCATTTACGGTGTGCATGTCGGAAAAAAATCCAAACAAAGATTTGCTCAAAAAACTGATTAAGCATGTTTTTGATAAAGGTTGTGATAATTGCCGTGATCGGTTGACAGCTGCGGTAGTAGTAGCATTAGCACCCGAGGAACCAGAAGAAGACGTTGTATATTCACCGACAAAAATGGTACATCTATGATCACTTCCAAAAACCATCTTGCCACACTAAGGCAAAAAACCTCACCCGACACGTCTAAGCACGACTTGCCGGGTGACTTCTTTAAATATATTGTTAACCTAAAATGATCTATACGCGATATTTGATACTTCTTATTGCTATACTTTCTAAAATTCCAATCATTACCATTGTCATCACTAAAAAACTACCACCATAACTAAGAAACGGCAACGATATACCTGTTACCGGCATAATACCAAGATTCATACCAGTATTAATAAAAAATTGAGAAAAAAACAACGCACCAATTCCTAAACATAAAAATAAACCAAAATCTGTTGGCGCTGATCGCGCTATTTTTAATATCCGATAAAATAAATAGCCAAAACAAAGCATTACAAGCCCAACACCTAAAAGCCCGAGTTCCTCCCCCAAAACTGCAAAAATAAAATCAGTTTGTGCGGCAGGGATAAACTTTAGTTGACTTTGCGAGCCAAAACCAAGTCCCCTGCCTAAAAACCCACCAGCACCAATAGCAATCACGGATTGCGTAACATGATAACCACGGCCATATGGGTCGGACGATGGATCTAGAAAGGTTCGAATTCTATCTTTTTGATAATCAGCAAAAACAAAAAACCACGCCATGGCAACAGAAAGAATCAAAATAATTGTCAAAATTACTAAATAACTTTTTCTAACACCAATAGCTAAAACCATCAACAACCAAATCAAAAATAACACAACTGCCGATCCAAAATCCGGTTGCAGTAAGACTAGAACAAATAACAACAAGGCCGAAAAACCGGAAAGCATAATAAAACTGAAAAAATCTTTTCTTTTGGCTTCTCGGCTAAACAAATCAGCTAAAAAAATAATCAAGGCAAGTTTGGCAATTTCCACCGGTTGAAAATTAACACCAAAAATGTTAAACCATCCTGTTGTACCACGAAGAGTAATTCCTAAAAATAACACCAGAATTAATAAACCAGCAGAAGCAATATAAAAAAATAAACTATAAGACTGTAATAAGCTGTAATCAAAAAAGCTCAACAAAAATATTAAAATCAGACCTAAAATAAAAAAAACGATCTGCTTTTTAAAATTTAATAATTCTTGTTCCCCTCGGCTTAGGGCAACACTATACAAAGAAGCTAGCCCAAAACTAATAAGAATTATAGCGACAACTAAAAGCTGCCAATCAAAGTATTTTAAGTTAAATAGTATTTTTTTTACGGGCATAATGTAATATTTCTATTTGAAACTAAATAACAAAATCCAATCTCATAAAACATGAAACATATGTCGTATAACATGCAATACCTCTGTCTTGCTCCATGTTACATGCTCCATGTTTCATGATTATCACTTGAGCTTTGGATTTATTTTGTTTTATTTGATTTTATTTTTTGTCCTTAATAAACGTAACGACTTCTTGTCCTTCTTCTAACCCTGTAATTACTTCTATCATACCATCATCTCCGCGTAGACCTACTGTAACTTCATAATCTTCTGGTATGCCATTTATTAACAATTGCACATACTTGGTACCATTTTGTTCTTTAATAGCTCGTTGGGGCATCACTAAAACACCCTGCTTGATATTGGTTAAAATGTCAACATTGGCTGTCATACCTGGTTTAACTTGTAACATATACTGTGCAATCTGTGCTGGTTGTAATTCATCTAAACTTATTGTTACTTTATAATAAATAACATCTTGAATTTCTGTTTGTGCTGGATTAATCATGGCTACTGTACCATTAAAGATAATATCATCGGTAAAAGCATCGAGGGTAATTTCTGCTTTATTTGTTGTTTGGATCTTGGCTATGTCTGATTCGGGGATATTAACTTCAATTTCGTATGGACCAGTGGCTAACATTGTAATTACATTATCTATTTCCGAAACTCTCTCCCCTACTTCGTTTTTAACATCTGTTACAATACCATCAGTTGGTGCTTTTAATATTGTCTTGGAAAGATTTTGATTAGCAATTAATAAATCTGCTTCTGCCTGCCTAACTTGCGCGCGATATAAATTAATATCTTCTTGGCGTGTAGGTGCCAACTTAAATTCCAGTTCTGCTTGTGCTTTATTAAGTGTTTCTTGATACGCATTTATGTTAGCTTGCCCGTCGTTTACTTTAATGGTGTAATTTAGTCTAGCATCAGAAATTGCTTGCTTATCTGTTATTACTAAAGCTTTACTACTATCGGTTGTCGTCCTTTCGGTATTTATACTTGTTTTAAAACCATCAAGTGAGCTTTGAGTTAAATTTGTTCCTGTGACAGTGTTATTTAGAACTCTTGAAACGCTACTTAAATATTGAACAACATCATCTAAAGCGTCTAAGGTAATTGATGTTGCATTATTTACAGCTACTTCGCTGTAGGATGATTTTGCTAAGGAGTTTGCAGTAACTGCATCGCTAACACTACTTACAGCGATTGAATAATTTAAGTTAGCTTTATTTAATTCATTACTATTTAAAACACTTAAATATTCGTCGTAATCAGTATTAGTTAGGATATCGTTACTAGTACTAAGACTGATTTCCGCTTTAGTTATGGCTTTTTCTGCTTCTACGATTGCATCTTCTATAGCATTATCAATTGCTTGGTTATAAGTTGATTTCGTATCTTCTAAATTTATTTTTGCGCTATCTAAATCAGACTTTGCTTTTTCCACTGTTGCTTGAGTAATATTTATATCTTCTAAAGTTGCACCAGCAATTGTTTTTTGCAGTCGTGCTTGGTTTTCGTTTAAAGTTGCTTGGGCTTTTGTGACTCTACTAGCCAATTCACCACTTATTAAATTTGCCAACAATTGTCCAGGAGTCACTTTATCGCCAGTATTAATTTTGATATCACCAATACGTCCGTTTGTTTCAAAACTTAAGTTAATTTCTTCGGCTGATTTTATCTTACCCGTTGCAGAAACTGTTTGTTTTAATTCTGTTTTAATAACTTTTTGTGTTGTATATTCAACACCGCTATTATCTTGACCAAGCATAACAACTATTATGATCGCTACTATAATAATCACAATTAACAAAAACCAAAATAATTTTTTCTTGAATATTTTTTTCATATAATAATTTATTTAATTATATTAGATTATTTACATTTATGCCAACTATTACCATAAACGCTTGCCATATTCCCAAAACTCATCAACTCCTTGCCGTAATTTTAGCCAATACCACCACTCTACCCCCCAAAGATATGCTTCGTCAAAACCCGTTGCTTGCGCAAACCTTAAATTCATTTGCATTCTTTCGAAACTCATTGATTTATATTGACTTTCGAGTGTCATTGTTACCATTGGGATACCTTCTGTCCAAGGTTCAACTTGAAGTTCAGAAATAACTATTTTATTTATATTCGGATTTAAATATTTGATAATATCTGCCCTGTAACGATAATACGCTGGCGGTAATGGATAATAAGTGTATCCTAAAGAACGATTCCAAACAACTCGATACATAGTTGTACCGATTGTGTCAGAAATACCTGCAACACCAGACCAACTACCCAACTCCCCGCTATCTGTTAATATTATTGGCCGCGAGTCTAACGATTTTACCAGGGCTACTTCTTTTTCCAAAAAATCTTTATTAGGTGGCGGACACTCTCCAAAAATGGAAAGGAGAGGTTCGTTTTCTACTTGCCAAGAAACTATATTTTTATATTGCTTAAAATGATTAACTTCTTCTTCTACTAAATTTAATATTTTTTCTTCTACTTCTGAATCAGCTAGATTATCAGTCCAAGCGGGGGTAAAGCATTCTGGCCAGCGCGGTTGCCGACGGCCTAAAACCAATACTACTTCTGCATCTACCAAATCAGCTGCGCGTACCATCCAATCGTAATCTTGAAAATTGTACTCACCCTGTGTTCTCTCTACGTCGTCCCAATAGACTGGAATTCTTATTCTTTTTGCTCCAAGGTCGTATAAAATTTCTACAAAAACTTCCTGCCAATTCATGTTGAGTTCTATGGCATATCTTTTTGAAAAAGTTACTCCCCACTTTATAGGTTTATTAGTTCCAAAATCTCTAGCAAACAACAATACGATAAATAGTAATAGTAGTGTGAGTAAAAGTGATAGCAGTATAAACCTTCGTTTTTCTTTTCTAAAAAAACGTCCTCTGACTAATTGAAAAAATAATCTAATAATTTTCATCTTATGATAATGTTAGTGCAAAAACTCCTAAACTAATTAACACTATGGCAAATATTTTTTTAGCTAGTATTTGCTTAGTTATGTTTTCTTTTAATATCTTGGGAAATTTTACTGTTAAAATTGTGGTTAGAATCAATAAAAAGACATAATGAGTACCTTGTAAGGCAGAAACCAAGGTAACACTGCCAAGCATAATAGCATATCTTTGTAGTATTGCACCAAAACTTCCAGCTGTTTGGCCTAAAATAAAAATCTTGCTTGTTCCCAGCTTCCCTGATACTTTTGGCTTAGACCTTAGAGTTTTAAGAATATTTTTCCGAACTTTTGGTATTGAAAATAGAATAACAGCTGCGAGCAAATTACCATACCTATTCCATATCAAAACAGAAAAAAATGAATCATGATTATCATAAACGTATTTTTCTAAAGTTAGGGATACTGCAAAGAACAATGCAGTTAGAATTACGTAATATATTGCTGGTCTGCCAATTTTTTCTTTGCCCTGCGACATGCCTAGTATAAAACTTCCAGCAACAATTAGCACAAAAGAAACTAAGGCCCAACTGCTTAATGCTTCGGCAAGTAAAAAGTACGCCAGCACGAAAATTATTATCGGTTGCATGCCACCTATGATAGGAACAATTCTGGAAGATTCTTTTTTTTGTAAAGAAGTATATAAAAATACCAAAGCTATAACAAAACAAATTCCTGATATTAAATTTATATATAAAAGTTTATAGCCGATCCAATCAAACCCCAAAGGAATTAACAAACTCGAAACTACACCAGAAAGCAAGCCCACAAAAAAAGCATAAGTTGTTGGTTTCAATCTATCGCCTACAATCAACTTATCAACTACAGCGGCTATAGCAAATAGAAAATATGCAATTGTAGCAATTACAATCCAGTTCATGGGTTAGTTATTAGATATAAGATATCAGATACTAATGTCTAAAATATCTAGTATCTTATGCCTGATATCTGATTACTTTATAATTTTCTATCTTGGTTAATACTGAAGCACAGTTTCCATAATTCTAGCTTCTTCTGGCTTTTTCACTATAACGCGTTCTACATTATAGGTTCCGAATTTCGAAGCTTCTAAAAATCCTTGCATAGCTGCTTCTGCCAGCCAACCAGACTGAATCCAATCAAACAACCATTCATTGGCATATTTAGGATCATCAGATGTAATACCTGCGCCAATACCTTCTAGCCAGCGTTGATTGAATACTTCTTGCTGTCCTATTGGTGGTGCAATTATGATAGGCACACCTAACGAACAATAAAAAGAAAGTTCGCTTGGTTTTGTCCACAAAATATCTGTTTTTCTTAATGCTAAATTAAATTTTCTAAAATACTCATCCATACTATTTGAAAATAATACATTGACATTCTTGCCAATATTTTGTCCCAAGCCCATAGCTTTTAGTTCATTTTTAAAATATGAATTTACTTCCTTGTGTATTCCTGCAACTAAAGTTACGTTAATTTGACGGCTAGTTATTCTTTCTTTTAAGCTCTTAACAACCTCTACCCCAAGTTCTCTTTGTGCACCTGCTCCGCCAACAGCAAACATCAAAGTTAATTTATGATCTGATTTTTTTCTAAAATTTTTTACTCCCAAATGTCTCTTGATAGTAGCTTCGTATTTAGATATATAAATTCTGTTGGGATCTAGATTTGGTAAACGGTATCCAAAATCATGTCGCAAGGTTGTTAGCTTGTTATCACCCAAATTTTCTAGAGGCAATGGAAAGCCGGTTAAAAATATTTTGTGTTTTCGTACACCATAGAGTTGCAACCTTTCCATCACACGACGCGAAGGTGCTAAATAATTAATCCTGCTTCTATGAGGATGAATTGGCACCCAGGCACGTGAAATATCTGTATCAGTTACTACTAAGTAAATATCTCCTCGATATTTATAATATTCTGCCATAAAAGCTGGTACAAAAAATGTGGTGATAAGAGGAATTTTCTTTTTGGATAATTTTTTGATTAAATCCTGCCCCCAGCCTTTATCTTTAATATATCGATATATTGTCTTAAGTTGGAAACTGGGTTCAGAAAGATCACGTTTTGGATAAAAGGCCGGAATTCCTTGAAAACTTTTGTCGTAAATTTCAAAAGTCTTTTCACCAATAACTGGCACCGAACTAAACCGTGATATAAATTCATAAAAACTTCTACTCATTTGCCACAAATCTTTATCGTGTTCTGGAATGCCAGGGTAATTGTTGGCATTAATAATTTTTCCATCCATAGCAAAAACTTTCAAAGGATAAGCTGCACGTTGATGACCATACCCCATATCAACCGAAACCAGCCACGCCTTATCTTTTACTCTATCTTTAAAAAACTTAATTCGCATTTATTATTCTTTAAGTATAGGTTTATGTGGTTTATTATTTTCTGGTGGAGTAGTCTTACTTGACTGAGTGCTACTACTAGACATGTCTTGAGTAGTATCGGATTTAATAACTGGACCACTTGATAAAGTGTTTGGTGGTCTAGTTATATCATTTGGTGGTTCCATTGTTGGACGACCACTTGTTGGACGACCGATATCATTACCTCCACCAGCTTTTTCTAAAGCAATATCTAAACTAACCACTTGTGCTTTTTCGCCTTCGCGTTCTGCTGGTAGTGGTGGTATATCTTTTTGGAATTTTTGATATCCTTGCTTTTCGGCGACTATATAATATTCATCACCAGAAGTTAAAAAACTATATCTACCCTTGGCATCAGTAACTTGCGTTTCTAACAATTTATTATATTGCTTATCAAAGATACGCATTATGGCATTCTTAACCGGTGTCTTGGAAGATTTGTCGCGAACCACTCCCCAACCCTTTGGCTTGGCCGGTAATGCTAATTTTTTAAATAAGAAAAATAGTCCAATCTGAACTCCAAATAATGATACTGTTGTTACGCTTGGTATTATTAACACTGGAACAAAAGCTAAAGGCACAGAACCAAAAGCTAAAGCTTTTTGTACTTTTTTAATGCGTCGTTTACGTAAAATTTCTTTTGGTTCTTCTACTGGCACGGCTGGATCTAGCGGTATATTGGCAGTAATCAATACATCCTTATCAACTACATCAATAACATCTCCATGATAAATGTCTAAATATTTAAAGTCTTGTTTTTTCTTTTTTAATATTTGAGATGGAAAATTATATTGAGGTTTAGTTACTTGAAGATAATAGTAGCCTGGAGCCACTAAGAAATTGTATCTGCCTAATTTATCTGTCACCCTAGATCTTATCAAACGATTATTTGATCTATCATATAAACGCACAATGGCTAGATCAACTGGTTTTTTGGTAACTGCGTGATAAACTGCTCCCCATTTCTTTCTTCTTCGTCTGTTGATTAGATAAAATGGCTGTGTAAAAATATACTGCAAATATGCTAAAACATTCATAAAATTGAAGGCAGAAACCACAGTAGCACCGCTAACAGCTACTATGGCTGGTGCAATGGCAACTTCGGTAATTTGTTCAACATCTGGATTATTTACCAGATTTGTAATAGGCTTAATCACTGTTTGTTGAATAGCCTCTAATGTTCTAATTGAAATTAATTGGGTAAATTCAACAAGATTTTCTGAATTTTCACCAATATTCAAAACAATTTCTGTCAGACTTGATTCACTATTGTCTGTTTCGCTACTACAACCTGGATCATTTGGGTAGTCTACTAAATCATCGCCATCATTATCTAAACCATCTTGGCATTCTCTTGCAACTACTAGCGCATCACAATCATAACTACAACTTTCATAATTTTCTCCGGGTTCGCAAACAAAATTACCGCAACACTGCTCCACAACCGCACAGGTGCATTCTTCTATATCTACCGTAAAACAACTTGGGCAATCAATTGTACATTCTTCTTCTTCACCGCAGGCGCGATGTTCAACAGGTGCTTGATCTGGTACATCGCAATTATTTGAATCAATACAAGTTGTATCTTCTATATCATCAATACATTCACCACTCCAGCCACAAACCCAACTAGGTTCGCACATCTCACACGACTGCGTTAAATCTTCTAAACCTTCTGCGGTTCCACAACCATTCCTATCATATGCTGTTCTGCGTCTTTCATCATTTACGCAGTCGCCCCATTCTGTATATTCCCACAATGGCGTACAACAATCTTCGTCTACATTACCATCACAATTATTATCAATATAATCGCAGACTTCAGTAGTTGGAAAAACTGCTCCAGTACACGGCGACCAATAGCCATCAGTGCAACTTCGGCTGCCATATTCACATGCGCCAACATCGGTGTAACCACATTGGGCAACATCACCATTGGTGCAAAAAGAGCAATCTTCGTCGACTTGTCCGTCGCAATCGTTATCTAACAAATCATAACAAATATCTTCTGTAGGATAAATAGCACCAATGCATGTTCCCCACGCTCCAGTATCGTTACAAGTCTGAGTTCCAAATTCACATACGCCAACTTCGCTTGTACCACAATTTTTTGTATCACCAGGATTGCAAATAAGACAGCCTTCGTCAGTAAAGCCATCGCAGTCGTTATCTAGACCATCACCACAAACTTCAACTACTGGTGCCACTTCTCCGACGCATACTCCCCAAGTACTATCTTGTTGGCAAGTTCTAATACCATAGGAACACTCGCCGTTGTTGGTTTCTCCACAAACTTCGCTTTGGGTCGGCGTACATTCCCCTTCTCCACATCCTTGGTCCGCAAAGCCATCACAATCATTATCTATGCCATCATCACAAATTTCGGAAACAGGATCAATTGAGCCAACACATTCATCAGGCCAAAAACCATTTTCGTTGCAAGTTTGTGCACCATATTCGCAGGCGCCTACATCTGAATATCCACAAACTCTTTCCAGGCCAGGTTCACATTGACAGCCTTCATCAACAATACCATCACAATCGTTGTCTATGTTATCGTCGCAGGTATCACTTCCAGCCGGATTTATAGCACCATAGCATATACCCCAATTGCCGTTTTGCTGACAAGTTTGAGTGCCTAATTCGCAGACTCCTACTTCGGAAGTTCCGCAACTTCTGGTGTCATCGGGTACACAAGGGCCGCAGCCTTCGTCTGTTTGGCCGTCGCAATCGTTATCTAAGTTATCTGCACAAGTTTCGTTTGTTGGATTAATTGCACCAATACACGCTCCCCATAAACCATCACTATCGCATGTTTGTATACCCATCTGACATATTCCGATGTCGTTTGTTCCGCATGGTATGGTTGTAGTTGGAGTACAAAAGCCCTCATCTGTTTGGCCGTCGCAATCGTTATCTAACAAATCATAAATTTCAGGTATTGGTAATACTCCGCCTACACACGTACCCCAAAAATATGTATCAAGACAGCTCTGCGTACCTACAGCACATTCGCCAACATCAGTTCCGCAAGTTTGAGGGTCATCACCTGGATTACAGTCACAACTTGTTGTTTCGGGGGTAGGTACACAACTATAAATACAAGTACGCGTCCTTTGGCCTGCTACGCAATTTGACCAACTGCCACATGAATTAGGCGTTGTACAGCCACTATCATCTTCGTCTTGACAACCTGGATCGCATCCATCTCCAGAATTTTGATTACCATCATCACATTCTTCACCTGGTTCTACAGATCCATTACCACAAACTGCAACTGTTGTAGCTGATGAGTTACCTCCAGTAGTATCGTTTTCAAGTGCGTCAACTGCCCAAATAGTAAAATAATATAATGTACCATTAGAAAGGCCGGTGATAGTTGTTGATTGAGTAGTGTCGGTAGATAAATTACCATCATTATCTTCGTCCCATTCAGAAGCTCCAGCACCTCGCGATTGTACTTGAGATTGATCTGTGCCATACCAAATTTCGTAATGATCAAATATATTATCTGTTGCTTGATACCATGTTAAATCCACAGACGAAATAGAAGCTGGCGTGGCACTTAAATTACTAATATTTGTTGGTCCGGTAGAATCAAATCTAAAATTAATATTACTTGCACCAGAATTCCCATAAGTATCTTCGCAAGTTACTGTAACAGTAATTGTGCCATCCAAATCGTCTGAAAGATCAATAGAATTATCTACCATATTTTGAACGCTTATGCCTCCATCTGTTCCAATTTCTACGTTTGAATCAGAATAATCATAAGCAGCATTATTTGTTGCTTCGTCATTAGCCCAAGTCCAATCACAAAAGGATATATTACTTTCGGTTGGTGTCGAAGTTATCGCTGCCTGACTCTGAGTTGATTGTTTATAATAATCATAACCTCCACTATTAACAGTGTCTGCAGAATATGTTAATTGCAAACTAGAAACTACTGGGCTAACATTATCTAAAGTAAGTTCTTGGGTTGCCGGTGATGCCTGGTCTTCGTAACCGTCGTTTGCTGTTAAGCGAAGACAATAGGAGCCATCGGCTGACGAGATATCAGTTGCTGTATCCCAATCAAAAGTTACTGTATTAGAACTGGAAGTAAGTATTGGGGTAACAGAACCAATTTGATATTCTGATGCATTAGCAATATCTGGTGCTGGAGCATTATCTGCTGTAGCTGGCCCCACTAAAGTTGGTGGGTCTAACCATGGCCCTCCCCCACAACTAGCACATGCGTCGGCACAGTATTCAATTTTTGCTTTTGTATTATGTGCGTCTATGTCTGCTACTTCAATTGAAATATCTACATAGCCAGTGCCATCAGTTCTTTGTGCTGCTGAATTAAATGTCCCAGTAGGTACACTGTTAGCTGTAGTTGTTTCATTAATATCAGTTTCTGTTTCTATTCTGCCGGAATCATCAATTGCCCATATCTTAAAGTAATATGTTGTACCAGAACTCAATGGAGTAATTGTTGTAGTTGCTGTAGTTATAGTTGATAAATTTGCATCATCATCATCATCCCATTCAGTTGCTGTACCTTCTCTGTTTTGTACATCTGCTTGATTTTCGCCATACCATATTTCGTAATGATTAAAATTTGTTTCTGTTGTTGCTACCCAAGTTAAAACAGCGGTGGTATAAGTGACACTATCAACTGCAAAACTTCCCATACCATCTGGGTTTGTTAAATCGATGCCTATGCTGTCACTTCCTATTGTACTTAAATTACCAACATTATCTTCTGCTCTTACGTAAAATGTTGCTGTATTGTTTTCTGCGCCTGTTAGAGTATCTCCAGAAGATTGAGAGGAAACTGGCGGTGTTGTATTATAATCAGCATAATATCCAGAGATACCAGAACCACCAGTATCTGTAGATGCGCTCCAGGTAACAACAATTCCAGTGTCTTGCGACCACGTGCTACCGCTATCACAAGAAGCACTGCCTGGTTGGGTTGGATTAGTATTATCAAAAGTAAAATTAATGCTTGCTGCAGAGCCAGTATTACCGTAATTGTCTGTACACTGAACAGATAAAGTTATTTCCCCATCATCGTCATCGGATAAATCAATACCTCCTGTAAGCATTTCAGCTGCTGTAATATCTCCATCTCCTGCTGAGTCATCATCTATCTCAACATCATTATCATCATAATCATTTGCCTGGTCTGCTGCATCAGCATCATTTTCCCAATCCCAATCGCAAGAAGCAACAGTATTAGTGTCCGACGGAATAGACGTAAAGGACATTTGTGCATGCTCGCTTTGATCGTACCAATCACCGCCACTGCTGTAATCCGGCGAAGCAGGAGTTGATATTGTTAAACTACTTACAGTTGGGCCAACGTTATCTATTGTTAACTCTTGTGTTGCAGGTGTTGCTTGATCTGCATTATCATCGTTAACAGTTAGACGCAGACAATAAGTACCATCTCCAGAAGCAACATCTGTTTGTGAATCCCAATCAAAAGTAACAGTGTTAGAGCCTTCAATAGTAGTGATTCTGTAATTAGCAGTAGATCCAATTTGATATGTTTCTGCATTATCAACATCTGGTACACCTCCTTCGTCTTGAAAATCAGCTGTTGTAGGGCCAGATAAAGTTGGGTCCAGCCAAGGACCACCTGAACAACTAGCACAAGCATCTGCGCAGTATTCAATTTTTGCTTTAGTTTCGTCGTCGTCTGCATCATCTACTTCGATTGAAATGTCAACGTAACCAGTACCATCTGTTTTTGAAGTAGCAGAATTAAACGAACCTGTAGGCGCTTGGTTTGTAGAACTAAAGCATGAAGTACCAGCTGTTGTTGCTTCGTTTGTAATAAGCTTATCTATAGCCCAAATTTTAAAATAATATGTATTATCTGCTTCTAATAGGTTGACAGAAGTATCTGCAGTTGAAACAGTAGATAAATCTCCGTCTTGATCTTCGTCCCATTCTGTTGCTGTTCCTTCTCTATTGTTAACGTCATCTTGATCTTGTCCCCACCAAACTTCGTAATGATCAAATCTGCTTTCTGTTGCCGCAGTCCAGCCTAAAGTACAATATGAATTATCTGTATCTGTTACTGCTAAGTTTGCTAAACCGCTTGGGGCTGTGTTATCAAAACCATAAGTTATATTAGAATTACCTGTATTACCATAATCATCTGTACAAGTTACAGTTAACGTAATACCGCCATCAGTATCATCAGTTAAATCAATACTTGCACCCGACATATCTGCAGTAGAAATATCTCCGTCTGTTCCTATTTCTACATCAGAATCCGAATAATCATCTGAACCACCATCGTTTTCCCATGTCCAGTTGCATGATGCTAAATTAGTATCTGCAGGAGTTGAAGTAAATGCCATTTGAGCATGCTCACCTTGGTCGTACCAATCACCACCATTAGTATAATCGGCAGATCCTGGATCTGATATGGTTAAACTAGAAACCGTTGGATCTGCATTGTCTAGGGTTAGATCAATTTCATTAGGCCTAACCTGTACATTGCCGTCTGAATCTTCGGCGGTTAACTTCATACAATAAGCGCCATCTGCAGAAGTTTCACCATCTGTTACAGAATCCCAATCAAATACCACTGTATTTGAACCAGAAGAAGTAACTACTTTTGTAACAGTACCTATCTGATATTCATTACTATTATTTACATCTGGCAAAGGTCCTCCATCAGGATAATCTGCAGATTCAACCGGATTAATAATTGTAGATGGAGACCAGTTTTCAGAAGAACAGCTTGTACACGCCAAAGCGCAATATTGCACATTTATCATTACATCAGAATCATCTATATCTATTGCTTCCATATCAACTTTGACCAAGCCAGTACCATTAGTTCTTTGTTCTGCTGTATTAAAGGTCGCTCCTGGCGGACAATATGTTGTGTTATTGTAAGGTGTTGCTGCTTCTCCTGGATTATTACCCGTACCAAAAGCAGCTGATTTAGTACCGCTAAAACTATCGGTACATTCCCAGGTAGATATACGGCCGCCACCGCCACCACTACCATCTTCCCAGCTTCCTCCTGTGCCTCCATTACCACCGTTAGCTGTGATTGTTGCACCGCCAATGCCGTTAAAAGTATTACCAACTCTAATATAAACCGTACCACCAGAACCACCACCTCCGCTGGCGGCTAATAATCCGGCACCAGCTGCTCCATTTGTGCCATTAGATGATATGGTGCCATCATGAGTTAAAAAACCAATAATATTTAAAAGGATTATACCGCCACCAGTACCTCCAGTACCTCCAGTACCGGCACCAAAACCGCCGCCGCCACCGCCAGATCCCAAAGTCACTGGTGTCGTTTCTGAACCATTACTATAACCTTTGTAATTAACAGCGCAATTACCAACACTTAAACCGCCATCTGCTCCATAACCAGCGCCGCCGCCGCCAGATGTACACAATGCACCAACACCCAAAGGTCCGCCTGGTCCTTGTCCAGCTGCACCTGCTGTTCCACCATTATAACCCTTACCATTAGCTGAAAGCGTACTGCCTGGTTCAATGGTCATTGAATCAGCGAAAATATTCAAATTTGAAGTTATAGAAGAATTAGAAGACATAACAATACCATTGGTAATATTTAGCGTGGTAGTTGCTTCTTCACCTTTAGCTTGGTTAATTATGGAACTGTTATTAATACGCAAAGTATCTACTGCTATAGTTGGATATTTATTACCGCTAGTGTTAATAATTGTCCAGGTACTAGTTGATACTGTTAAGGTACCAGATAAATTTAGAGTATCTGTAGTGGTAGTTCTAATATTAGAAGCATTGTTAATGGTAACATTGCGATAAGTTAAGTCTGCTGCTGTATGCCATTGCCAGCCATCTTCAATAATTAGATCATCATTAGCTGGATCATAAAGACCAATAGTACCATCTCCACCATTTTGATAGCCAGTACCACCATTAGCTGTGTAAGTACCAGTGTAAGTATTACTTGTGTAGCTAGCATATATTCTGCCACCTCCTCCGCCGCCACCAATATCATTAACACTTGTTCCACCATTGGCTGTAAAAGTACCAGTACTGCCAGCTAAAGTATCTGCTGTTATATTAATTCCACCACCTGAACCACTGCCGCTTTCAGAGACGGAAAGCAATACACCATTAACACCATTAGCACTTACAGTACCATTGTTAGTTAAGGTGCCTGCTACATCAAATTCAATTAAACCGCCACCTGCACTTCCAGCTACCGAGAATGGGCCAAAAGTAGTACCACTACCTCCAGAACCCAAAGATTGCGGACTTGAGGATAAATCATAAGTTACGCCGCCATAAGGAAGACTACCTGTATATGGATCCCCATTACCACCATAGCCGCCATAGCCACCTCCACCACCATTGCTGTTAGCTGTTGCGGTTTTTCCTCCTCCAGGGCCTTGGCCATCTTGTGCTGCAGCTCCGCCAGCATAACCTTTACCATTAGCAGAAATTGTGGTTCCACTATTAATTGTTACTGTAGCTGCTGTTATATCTAAGTTTGAGGTAATTGTTGAACCACTTGAAAGTGTAATTGCATCTGTGATAGCTAAAGTTAATGCAGTACCTTCACCGCTACTGCTACTAGCCATATGACCATTACTTAAAACCAAATCATTGGCAGTAATGGTTCTTGCGCCAGAAACTGTTAGTGTAGCACCGCTGTTGATTGTAACTGTGCCTGTGCAAGTAATGTCTTCTGCTATTGCTGTATTGATAGAAAAAGTTATATTCGTACAGGGTGAAGGCATGTTATAAATAATACTTAAGTATGCATCAGTAGATCCTTCTTGAGTACCAAGCCTAGACCAATGATCACCAGAAGTTTGTACACCAGCTATACCGACAGAAAACCAGTCGCTAGCCAAATTATCTTCCAAATCAGAATCAGCTGTGGTGCCTAAATCTCTACTTTTCCAGCCTGTTGTTTGATAAACAGTAGTCCCTGATACATAAGTTACTCTGTCGCCACCTGAATCAGTATTTCCTGCATCTCCATAAAGGCCAGCTATGTTAGCTACATCAATGTAAGTATCAGCTTTAGAAGACATTTTATTTATATTATGAGTTGGTGTACCTGCAAATGCAATAACATAAACATTAAGGTCAACATCTGAAATGGTAGCATCATCAGGAATAGCGGTTGTGTCAAAATCATAATAATTACGATAAGTATGAGTTAAAGTAGAATAAATACCAGTGCGTGCATCATCAGCTGTAGTGTTATCATCAGCGTAGGTTGAACCATTGTATAAAACACGTCCATCTTTATAGTTTGCTGCTGCACCAACATAAATTGTTACTGTTGGGTCTATGGTAATTGGGTAAACCGCTCTTGGATTATGCAATATTTCATAATCAAAAATTAAACTGATTTGATAGGTATCCAAATCTTGCTGTATTATATCTAATTCGCCAGTAAGTCCTTGACCGATAAAATCAGTTGCAAAGGGTTTTTGTATGTTCCAGACTAATTCTTCTGTGTTATTATCATAAAAATTAATATTTCCATTTTCACTTTTAACAAAATTTACATTGGCAATTTTCATTTGATATGAAATTTCTGAAATATTGGTTTCTGCTTTAACTATGATATCTTCTTTAACCGAACTGTTATTTACTGTGTAGACAAAGTCTATCTGATCAAAAACATCAGTGTATATTATTTGATTTTCGTTTGCTTGTGCTTGTGAGTTTGAATTGGCATTATTAATTAAAAATTCAACAATATGGTCTTCGTACTCTATACGATGTGGTTGGTTGGCATATTGGGGAAAATATGTTTGCCACTGGTTTTGTAAAGTAGCATAACTGAAATTTGGAGCTGGTTCTTGAATTTTTAACGTATTTAATTCATCAAGTGCTGTGTCTGATTCAAGATCAGTTGTTTCATCACTTATTGTTTCTGTTGTGGCAACTACTTCGAAATCATCTGTATTTAATGGTTCAAATTCATTATCTATTAATTGCCAATTGTCTTGGTCATCCAAATAATTCACTGGTTTTCTATATATTTCTGCCTTCATTCTAGCAACTTCTTCTCCTGCATCATTAATTGCATTGTCTTGTTCTAAAAATCTTCGAGAATATCTACTTCTAGCGTTTATTATTTCGTTTGGTATAGCATTTTTTCTAATATTTTTTTGTTTGATCCGATCTTTTAGCTTTTGATTTAATGCTATTGCTTTTAACTTTCTTCTTTCTATTTTGTCATCTGTCAATTCTTCTACTTGATCTTGATCTTGCAGATACTGTAATTCATTTTTGTATATTAAAGTAAGAGATCTTAAAATTGGTGTTTTTTGGCTAAGCCCAAAAAAACTAATTTTTATATGAACACCAACGCTTGCATCAATATCTTCTAGATTGTCTACATAATATTGATTATCATTAGAAAATGTAATTTTTATTTGATGTTGATCGTCTGTATCTTTAGTTTTTGCTCTGTAGTCTAGCCAAATTTGCCTTGCCTCTTCAACTGGAACAAAATGCAATTTTGCAAAACCTTCTCTTTCAAACAGTGGTAGTAAAGAAACTGATTGATTATTATCTACTACAATTTCTTGATCTTCCTGCAGAGAGCTGGGTGACTCAGCCTGAAATTCTTTTTGAGATTCTTCTTCTAATACCCACTCATCTTCTTGCAACTCTTCTGCATCAGCTTGTTCTTCTTCCTCTTCTGGCTCATTTTGATTTTCCTCTAACAATACTTCTTCTGATTCTTCAGACTGTTCAGCTGACTCCTCATTTAATTGTTCTTCTTGCGTAGGTTCTTCTTGTTGGTTTTCTTCTTCTGCAACTTCTTCCTCAATACTTTCTGCTGCAATATAAACATATTGTTTGACAATCTCTTCTAGGACTTCTATTCCTTCTTCATTCTGAGCGGGGTCGAAGAATTCTTCTTGTTGTTCTTGAGGTTCTTCTTGCTCAGTAACTTCATCTTCAATAATTAAATCTTCGGTTTGAGTTTCTTCTGTAACTTCTTCTTGCTTAGTTTGTTCAGTGACTTCTTCTTCAAAATTTTCTTCCTCTTGAGCTTGCTCTTCTTCACTAAATTCTTCACCTAAAAATATTCCTGGCGCTTGTTCTTGCAGTGATGGATCTTCTATAACTTCTGCCTGTTCTGTTTCTTCTTCTTCTTCAACTTCTACTTGAGTATTTTTTTGTTCCTCTACAACCTCAATGTTATCGAGTTCTGCTAAGCGCAATGACCCTTCGTCGGTAATTTCTAAATTATGGATTTCCCATTCTTGCCAATCATAAATAGTTCGCCACCTCTTAGTACTATTATTAAAAGAAAGTGCGGGAAAAGCACTTTGCAATAAAATAATAAAACCAAGAAAAACAAAAACAGCCGAGTATGGACTAAATAAAAATCTTCGGCTGTATTTAATAAAATACTTTTTTATTTCTATGTCTGGATCAGGTAACGGTGCAGTGTGCTTTGAATTTCTTTGATAAAACAAAATTTCTTTGGTAGACAAATTTTTCCGCATTTTTACTTGACTGTTTTTCCTTGCCTTTCTAGTTTGCTTTTTGTTAATTTTTGTTGGCATTTTTTCCTAAAAACAATTTTTATTTATTTTATTTAACCAAAAAATAATTGCTCTAAAGCCCAGGGCATTTTGAGAACAAAAACATTTTTTTTGCACCTTAATTATGACATAAATTTAACTATTTTGCAAAAAAAATGTGGATAAAAAAAACACCAATTTTAGCGTCAAATTATACCAATCATATAACAAGTTGTGGGTAATTTCTACATCTTTTTTTGGTACTGGTTTATCCCCAGTTGAAGTAATTCCATAGCACGTTTAAGTTTTGGTATTGAAAGCACATAAGCAATTCTCACTTCGTTTTTTCCTTTGCCGTTTGTCATATAAAAATCTTTGGCAGGAGAAACCATAACAGTTTCTTTGTTGTGATTGAACTTCTCTAACATCCATTGTACAAATTTTTCTGAATCATCAATAGGAAGTTTAGCAATGATATAAAAAGCACCAGCTGGTTTGCTAGATACAACTCCAGGAATTTTTTGCAAACCTTGGTATACCACTTGACTTCTTTTGTAATATTCTTTAGTTATTTGTTTTGTATAACTTTTACAATTTTTTAAAAGATTACAGACTATCTGTTGTTCTATAGCCGGCGAAGCCAAACGAGCTTGAGCAAGCTTTAAAGTATTTGCAGTTACTTCTTTATTATGGCTTACAAGACAACCAATACGTGCTCCGCATACTGAAAGTCGTTTTGAAACACTGTCAACTAGTATAACTTGATCTTTTACTTCTGGAAATCTCAATAAGCTATATACTGGCTTGCCAGAAAAAACTAATTCTCGATAGGTTTCGTCTGCTAAAAGCCACAGCTTATTTTTCTTTGCAATGTTTACCAATCGTAATAAATCTTTTTTGGAATAGATCGTACCTGTTGGATTGCTTGGATTTACAACTAGTATTGCTTTTGTCTTCTTTGTAATTTGTTTTTTTATTTCTGTATCACTTGATAAACAAAAATTTTCTTCTACTTTTGTAGTAACAGGAACTAGTTTAACACCTGAAATTTTTGCCAGGGATTTATAATTTGAATAAAACGGTTCAAAAACTATCATCTCCTCACCAGGGTTTAACATTAAAAGTAATGCCCATAACATTGCTTCTGAACCTCCTGTTGCAACAATTACATCTTCTGGCTTTATTTTGACATTCTGACTTTTTAAGTATTTTGACCAAGCTGTTCGTAATTCGATAGTACCGGCAGAATGAGTATAAGCTAGAACATCTTCTTTAAAATTATTAATTTTAGATTTTATCTGCTTAGGAATTTCTAAATCCGGCTGGCCGATGTTTAAATGGTAAACCTTAATTCCTTTTTTCTTAGCAGCTTCAGCATAAGGAACAAACTTTCTTAAAGGTGACGAAATAGTTGAAGAAACACGATTAGATATTTTCATATTAAGTATATCTTTTTTATTTATTTACTGGTATCGTAATTATATCATTTTAATTAAATTAGAGCTACTTCTTAAATATATAATAAATTTTTAAAATTTTGTATTTAAAAATAAAAGTAAGGTAATTAAAAAATTTTATTGGCGCATAAAAAAAATCTTTTGATGGAGCAGTTGATATATGAAACACTAATTGACGAAATTTAAAATAAATATTATAGAACTTGGCTAGATTATATATCTCGTCAGAAGAATAATTTTTATTTCTCGCTAACAATAAATTATTCCATTCAAAATCATATAATTTCTTTTCTTTAATAGTGTTGTAAATATCTGTGTTAGGCATAGCTACTAGAGGTGAAAAATAAGTGAGGTTAAAATTTAACTTTTTAGCCAGCTGGACATTCATCTGAATTTCCTCTTTGGTTTCATTGGGAAAACCCATCATAAAACTTGCTGAAGTGTATATATTATATTTTTTACACAAATAAACCACCTCTCTAATTTTTTCAACTGGTATATTTTTGTGAATTGCTTTTTGCAAAGATTGCGAAATAGATTCAATACCAAACCAGATGCCTCGACAACCAGCGTTTGACATCAAACGTAATAAATCATTATCTAAATTATTTACGTGTACATGACATTGCCAAGGTAGGTTTAATTTACTATTTATCATCTCTTGACATAGCTTGGTTATCTTGTGTCGATCTGCCGTTAAAATTGCATCGGCAAATCTCAATGATTTAGTTTGATAATTTTCAATCAAAAAATTTATTTCTGTTAAAATAGATTCAGTCCGGCGGAATCGATAACAACTTTTACTTATTATTTTATTAGCACAATACGTGCAATCATAAGGGCAACCTCTCGAAGCAAAAATCACGTCAACTGGTTTAAGTTTAAGAAAATTAGTTTTATCGCGCTGGTAACTATTTAAATTGATTAATTGTCTGGCTGGACAAGGTAGTTGATCTATATCGACTATTAGTTCTCTTTTTTGATTAATAAATATATTATTTTTATATTTGAACACTAAACCTTTTATAGAATCTAAATTCACATTTGATTCCTTTTTGGTTGAGGACAAATAGTTAATCAATTCTAATAATGTATGTTCCCCTTCTCCTATAACTAAATAATCTACCTCATAATGCTTAATAATGATTTCTGGATCAATTGTACACATCGGACCACCACATACAATCGGGGTTTTAGTAATTTTTTTTAAATAATGAATATTAGTTAAAACAGTTGGCCAATTAAACGCATGGACAGAAAATCCAATCAAATCAGGATTTTTTTTAACTATTAATTCAGATAACTTTTCAGAATTCAATTTTAATAATGCATTATCAATTACTTCTGTCTTAATCCCATTTTTTAATAAAAAACTAGCTAAGTATAAAATACCTAGCGGTGGTTCAATTGGCTGATCGGGATAATATCTATTTATTTTTGGAGGTAACTTCTGTAAATCAAGATTAGGGTTGACTAAAACGACGTTCATATTTAAAATTATTTACTAGCACATATTACCTATTACTTTTTCTTATATACTATACAATGGTCGCAAATAGTAAGCTTTCTGTTTTTAACCTCGGCATTCTTTATAAATAAACTTCTAACTGATACATAATTTTCCCCATGCCAAATTTCATTTAAACTTTTTTCCAATAAATTACCTATTGAATCTTAAACAACAAATTGATAAACTTATTATGCGGATATTCAAAATCCAGTAGCAAAACGGTAACCCAACCTCATCTGGAAAATTCCAACTACGGTAACCCTGACTTATTATCTATTGCGACTGAACGTTCGAACCAATCTTTGATGGATATTAGTTTAACAAAAAAAGGCACAACAAAAAAATTTACATATGGTATGTCCACAAAAATTAAATATGTATTAATTAAAAAATTATTCTTTCTATGTTTCCATATTCTCTGCAGAACTCTATGTGGCAGGCAATGCTTTATTAATAGCCATTTCTGCCCTTTTTCTAACTCATTGGGTGTCATGTTTTTTGGTTTAAAAACGCAATGATTACCTGGATGGTAATGATTCCAATCATAGTCAATAATTCTGCTTCCTTTTTTTAACTGTTCAAATAATGGAGTGCTTGGAAAAGGTATTACCATACTAAATTCAGCATGCAGAATTTTTACTTCGTCTAAAAACTTGAGTGTGTCCTTAAATATTTTTTTTGTATCATTATCAAAGCCAAACATTAACAACGAAACAATACCAATATTGCATTGATTTATTTTAGCTATAGCTTTTTTGTACTCTTCTACTTTATTAAATCCCTTTTTAACCGAATTTAAACTTTCTTGATTAATACTTTCCAAGCCAATATACAAACAAAAGCAACCACTTTGTTTGGCTAATTGCAAAAGTTCTGGGTGCTGAGCAATGGTAATGGAACACTGAGCGCTCCACTTTATATTGAGAGGTTTTAAGGCAACAAAAAGCTCTTTAGCAAAATTATAATTAATAGTTAAGTTATCATCAATAAAAAAAATATATTTTGGTTTTTTTAATTTTATCTCTTCGACAATTTTTTCTATTGGACGATATCGAACTTGATGTTTATGGAAATAAGTAATAGCGCAAAACGAGCATTTATTCGGACAGCCACGTGAAGCTTGGATAGGAAAAGAAGTGTGAAGATTGCCAAGCTTTTCAAACTTAAAGCTATCGGTAACAGGAAATGGCAGATTAATTAAATCAACTGGTGTTTTACTATAATAAAACGGTTTTAATTTATTCTGCTTAAAATCCTGCAAAAGCTTTGGCCAAACAATGTCGCCTTCCCCTACTACTACACTATCAGCGTATTTTTTTGCTTCATGTGGCAAGGCACTAACATGATAACCTCCCATAACCACGGTTTTACTACGCTTTTTAAATTCTTGTGCCATTTTGTAAGCTATTTTGACATTATGGGTTAAGCCTGTAATACCAACAATATCTACATCAACATCAAAATCCATTTTTTCAAAACATTCATTAACTAGCGTTACCTCAAAATCTTCTGGTGTAACTGCAAAAATAGAACGAATTGAAAGCGTTGTTGAAATCTGGCACTTTTCTTTATAAAAATGCAATTTACTAAAATTGTCAGTTGGATTAACTAACAATACTTTGTATTTTCTATCTTGCATAACTTTAATTATTATATCAATAATCGTCATTATCGACGATGATTTTTGTGTCTTAAAAAATATTAGTTCTTTTTTTATACATCGTGCATTTATCACAAACAGTTTCAACTTTTTTAGAATATTTATTTTTGGTAAATAAACTTCGCGACGAAAGATACTTTTGTCCATACCAAATTTCTTCAAAACTATTTTCTAATAAATTACCCATGGCATCATTTTTATCAGTTAAAAATCTGCATGGCATTGCATACCCTGCTGCATCAAAGCATACCAGGCTGAACAAATTGGGGCAGCGATAGTTTAATTTTGGTCCAACATCGTTTAATTTTAAAATATATTTTCTTTTTTTAGGCAGCCAGTACTTCCTTTTTCGCTTAATTTCTTCTAGATCTGTCTCATTCACTTTGCTATATATTATCAAGTGATTTAAAATTAATTTAATTTTTAATTCTTTAGCAATTTTTTTGGCTTGTGTAATTTCATGCTCATTAAATTTATCAACTGTAAAATGCCAATATAGCCTTGGTCGTTTGCATTTCAGCTCTTTCTTGGCCTTATTAAAAAGTTTTATATTTGAAAAAACCAAATCAAGATTACCTCCTTTTCTAAATTTTTCATAATTTTGCTGGGTTGTGCCATCAATAGAAATTAACAAATCATCAAGTCCGCTTTTGATTATGTTTTTAAAAAACTCGTAATCTTTTTTAAAACTAAAATTAGAATATGTTAAAGCGTACAATCCTTTTGTTTTTGTATATTTTATCATGTCAAAAAACTGTGGATTTAAGAATGGCTCTCCCCAATTAAACAACAACAACACTTCTAAAAACGGCATTTTATCTAGCATTATTTTAAAATTTTCTAAGGACAGCATGCAGGGTTCAAATCCTGGGGTATCTTTGCACGCCATACAAGGAGGACATTTTAAATTGCAATATGTTGTCGGATCTATGCCTACAGTCTTGGGAAGTTTTGGTCGTAGAGATTTCGGCAGATATGAGTAGATACGTTTGTAAATATAAAAATCGAACTTATTATTATAACTTAAATTTAATAAATATCCAATCATAATTATTCGAACACTTTAAAACTTGGGTGACAAGCGAAACTAGGTAAATAATACAATAAAAATAATAAACTACCAAATGCAGCTATATAAAAATTATTGATTAAATAAAATGGCAAGACCAAAAAAAATATCATAAGTGCCATAAAAAAATATGAAAGTATAATTGTGTTATGCTTATTAATTTTGACTGCCAAGGTATTCATGTTTGTGATAATGTCATTTTTGTAATCTATGATTTGGTGAATTAATTGCATGTAAATATTTATTACCAATATCCACAAGGTTATAAATAGTATTTGAGTGATATAATCTGGCGCTATAAAAAGAAAAAACATATAAGCTAAAGGTCCTTGTATCATACCAGCAACAACTACCCCAGATATCGGACAAGATTTTAAGTATAGTGGTTTTGTAGAATAAAAATATGCTAAAAGCAAAATAAATATATTTAAGGCTGTTATATACATATTATTAAAATAAAATGGTATAAAAAAACTAATTAATCCAAAAATTATTATAAGCAGAATAACAAATTTTTCTGTAACTTTTAACATTGCCCTGTCTTTACCAACAACTTTATCAATATCTCTTTCTTTATAAGAATTTATTAAAAAGGTAAATGAAAATGAAAAAAATAAAAAAATAATCATCACTAAAAATTCTTTATAGAGATATTTGCTTCCTAAAATAGTTTGCAAAAAAATAAAAGCAATAAAAAACAGCCATATCTTGTCTATCCATTCGTTAAGACGTATTAATCTAACTAAAATCATTAAATGTTTCATTTTTCTTTTTTATTGCTACAAAAAATAACTTTATCAATTTAACATTTTTCACCTCAAATTTTTTGTGAGGAGTAAATATATTAATAATCTTTTTTATAGTTGATATATTCTGATTATATAGGAAATAATTATAATTAAAAATAGCAGCCGCTAAACCTTTAATCAAATTGATTTTTTTAAAATGGTGTTTAAAGCCAATTTTTTTGGTTTGCTGGCTAAATTTTTTAATGCCATAAAAAATATCAGACATCTCATCAAAATACTTTTTGCTACCATAGTTTGTAATTTCTGGATCTTGATGATATGCCACCGCTGATTTAACATATTTAGCTTTCAATCCACATAAATAACATCTAATAAAAAAATCTTGATCTTCTAAATATTTAAAATTAGTATCAAATAGTATATTGTTTATTTTTGCTCTATTAGCTAAAAAGCAACCTGTATCAGTTGGGTATTTCTGATTCGGTTTTGAATGTTTGATCGTACCATTTTGAAATATTAATTTTGGATAAATTAAATCAAAATTATTCCTATAATCCAATAGATTATCTAGAGTATTCTTATCCAACCAAACATCGCTATCGATAAAAAGTATCCAGTCTCCTTTAGCATTTTGCATACCAATATTTCTGCTTTGTGCACGGCCTAAATTTGATTTATTGATAAATAATTTAACTTGTTGAAAATTACTTATTATAACATCGACAGATTGATCAGTGGAAGCATCATCGACAACAATTATTTCTATATCATGATTTTGATGTTTTAAAGAATCCAAAGTTTTAACTATAGATTTTTTTGTATTATAATTGGCTATTACAACACTTATCATAAATAAAGTCTTAATGCTTGAATAAATTAAATTTGATAAATATTCGCTTAAGAAATAATCCAAATTTCTTTTTTAATAATATCATTTTTAAATTTTTAATCACACTAACAAACTCCTTATTCTCATTATGATATTGAAAACTGCTCTTAAAATCGTTAAAACTACAGTCTGAATCTGAAAGATATGTTTCATTTTTTGACATAATAGTTTCATAAAACTTGCTGCCAGGAATAGGAAAAAACATGCTTGGTGATATACCATCAAATTTTATTTGACGGAGCAGACGATTAGTAGCTTTCATTGAATTGATTGATTGATTAGGTAGGCCATACATAATGAAAGCATTACATAAAATTCCAGTTTTTTTTAAAATACTTATGGACTTTTCTATTTCATCAATTTTAATCTTTTTATTAATATCTTTCATGGTCTTATCGTCACCTGCCTCTACACCAACATAAATTTCATAACAACCTGATTTTTTCATAATTTGTGCCAATTCTTCGTCGATCACATTTAAATTGCATAATGCATACCATACAAGATTTAGTTTTTCGTCAATTATTGAATTACACAACTTAATCACTCTTTCTTTAGAAAAATTAAAATTAGCATCTAAAAAAAATACATGGCGCGTTTTATGTACTCTTATTCCTTCTTTAAGCTCTTCTATCACATTATCTATAGATCTAACTTTTAAGCCTGGCCACAAAAATGGTGTTGCACAATAGTAACAATTATTATTACATCCCCTACTGGTTATAACACTAAAGCAAGAATATCTAGCTTTACTGATATCATAAAAAGATTGAGGAGAAGGGATGCTGTCTAAATTTACTATATTAGATCTGTTCGGATTATGTACTACTCTACTCTCCGTTTTATAAGAAAGTCCATTTACTTTAATTAAGTCCTCTTTTAAATCCAATGACTTACTTAACTGATAAAAAGTTACTTCGCCTTCTCCTCGGACAATAAAATCAAATAAATCATTATAAACTAATTCTTTATACTTAGCAGTTGCATGAGGACCTCCATATACAATTCTAGCTTGTGGTAATATCTTTCTAACAATTTGCGCAGTTTTTTCTGCTGAATCATGTGAAGATGTTGTTGAAGTTATTCCGACTAAGTCTGGCTTGAATAATAATATTTCCTTTTTTATCATTTGCCAAATTATAAAATTTGGATTATTTAAATTTTTGTGATAAATTTTTTGAATTTTGTGATTATAGATTTCATGAGCACTCTTCCAAAAATAATTTTTCATTGAAGTCTGTTCAGCATTAATATATTTTGCGACGATACCTTGTTGATTTAGGTAAGCAGCTAAATATGGTAAACTCAAACTCAAAATATGCTGATTTATTTTTTTTAATGAAGCATAAGGAGGATTGATTAGTAATATTTTCATGTAATAATTTAGATTTTTAAATTCGATTTTATTTCTTTGATAATATCTTGTGCCATTTGATTCCAAGAAAAACTGCTAGCCTTAGAAAAAGCATTATTTTCTAAACTTTGCCTTAACTTTTCATCGTTCCATAGTTTAGTGATGGCCACCGCTAAAGCTGTTGAATTTTTTGGTTCTACCAACAAACCATCAATGCCATCTTGAACTAAATAAGGAATTCCGGCACACTTGGTTGAAACTACTGTTTTTTGGCAAGCAAAAGCTTCGGTAATTGCAGTTGGCACCAGTTCTGCTCTATCAAAAGAAGGTAGTACTAAAAATTTGCAATTTTGGTAAAGATATACCAAATCTTCGTTACTTTTATAGCCGAGAAATTCAACCACGTTTTCGATACCTAGCTTTTTTGACCTTAATTGATAATACTCGACGCGATTACCCGAACCTACAATTTTTAATTGAACATTGATATTTTGTCTACTTAATATTTTTATAGCCTGTACTAGATAGTTAACACCTTTCCAATACTGCCCAGAATTTAAAGGACCGACATACAATATGTAATCTTGTTTGGTTGCCATTGCAGGTTTGAATAATTGTTTATCGATACCAGTTGTAACATATGATAATTTTTTATTACATTTTGCCAGAATATTAGCAGTAAACAAATATTTACTATTAATAAAAATTCTTCTGGCTCGTAAAAAAGTAAATCTTTCAATTAAATTTCGATGAATAAAAGTAATAAAATTAATAAACTTTTTTTCTCTTCTGGTATCAAAAGTATTATAGCTTAAAAAATATGGTATTTTTGAAATTTTACTTACAATAGCGGCTATATCTGCATAATATGGCACTGGACTAAAAGCTAAAATAAAATCAAAGTCATTTTTTTTTATAATTTTCGTTAAATCAAAAAAAAGTCTAAATCTTAAGGGGGTGTTACTAAAATAAAATAGCGGTTTTCTATTTATTATTTTTAAATTGTTTATTGATATTACTTTATTTTTTTTGGCACTGGAGACAACTACAACATGATTATTCATAGCAGCCAGTTCATTAATAACACAAGAAGCAATGCGCCCGACACCGCTTCCTTGTGGGTAAAGATAAGGGCTGACTACTAGTATTTTCATTTATAATGCTTTTGTATTACAATTAAAATATGATTATACAAATTACTAATTTTACTGGACTGATTTTATCAATATTTTTACCTGGTTTCTTGTTATCTCTTATATTATTTAAAAAAAATAAACTTCAAATAATTGAAAGATTAGTAATTAGTTTTGGATTAAGTGTTGCCATTTCAATAATTATTGGTTTATTTCTATGCATCATTAAAGTATTTTTTGATATTTTAGGTATAACAAAACTTAATTTATATTTAGGATTACTTGTAGTTTCATTAACATTATGTTTGATACTCTTATATAAAAAACCTACTTTATTATTTCGTAAATAAAATTTCCTTCTTGAACATACACTGGTTTTAGTATTTGTGATTCAAGAGCATGGGGAGAAAAAACTAAATCAACATTATAAAGTTCGGCGATTTTCTTTTGAGCGTTAAAATGTTTGCTGGTAAAATTGTAATATGGATCATAGTAATCAATTCCTTTCTTGACAAAATCAATTATAGGTAAAAAAGCTGCTGTTTGATTTGCTACCGGATAAATAACTGGGCCATACAAAGCAGGTGCCAAGACTATCTTATTTTGATAGTTATTTTTTATGTATGAAAATGATTCAAAATTTCCTGGCTGAATAATCTTAACTAAATCAAAATTATCAGCAACATTATAATAAGTTCTTACTGGGCCAGCTAATGATAATGTGAGCATGATTATCATGATTAAAACAAAAACTAAGCTTTTTGCCACATTACGTTTTGGTTCAATAAATTTTCCTATTGACTTTAACATATAATAAAACCCCATGGCAGCTAGAACACAAGAAATCAGCATGCCAAGATAAACAACTCGTTGATAATACAAAAGTAGAGTAAAGCTAAAAAGTCTATATAACAATAAATTAATTAATATCCAAAAAAATATGAATAAAAACAAATTATTTTTTTTATTTTTAGCAAAAACAAACAAAGCATATAAAGACAATGAGAAACTAAAATAACCAAATAAAGCGGGTAGTGATAATGAATAATCCAAAAAACCGCTCCAATTAGAAGAAAAAATTAATCCTTTGACTATTAGAAATGTAGCAAAAGGTATATCTACAAATGTATAATCAGAATACTTAAAAGCTACAAGGAAAAAACTAAACAATGCTATCATTATTAACAATGCAAGCACAAAAAAATACTTAATTAATTTTCTTAGGTCAAAATAAATTGCAAAATATACAAATATTACCGGGAGCAAAAAAATTAAAGTCAAGGGATACGAAACAATTAAAACCAGCGAAAAAGTTAAAAACAAAAAAAGAAATTTATTGTCTCTAGTCTCATCATATTTAGACAAACAAAATAATATTAAAAAGAAAAAGAAGAAAGAAAAAGTAAACGGCAAAAAGAACCAATTACCCAAAATATAAATATTACTTTTAAGAAAAGCAAAAAATATTATAGCTAAAAAGCCAGCATAAAAATTTTTTGACAAATTTTTAACCAAAATAAAAATTGTTAAAGCAGTAAAAACAGCAAAAACTGCTGGCAAAAACTGATAGAGTGCAACTAAATCAATGTCTGAAAAAAGAACAATTTGAGATACAAATATATCAAACCCGATAATAAAATATAAATAAACAGCTTGGCTACTTGATTGTCCAGCATACAAAACACTATTAAAACCATTATCAACAATATTTTTAACAGCCCCTATGCGCAACCACTCATCGTAATGCAAAGGATAGGAATAATTGTATTGAAGATGGGGACTATAAACTAACAAAAAAACAAATGCTAGCAGAATGGCTAGTATAAAGTATTCAACAATTTTTATTTTATCGTCTAATTTAAACATGTCATTATTCATATATACTATTATATTATGACATATTTAAACGCTTCATTCAATTCTTTTTAAAGACAAAATAATCAAAAAATCGCCAACCAAGAGATTCTTGGAGGGCGATAGGTCGCCTTATCATGTCGGATTATAGCGGTCAGACTCCAAAGAATAAATTTTCGGGGCAGACAGGATGAGAACAATAGTAAAGAAATGAATTTTTTACCGCCACGAAGAATCCCCGCCAGAGACGGGTGTTCGCCAGAGGCGAATCTACCTTCGGCATGACGCCTCTGGCGCAGAACTCAAATTTACGCTTATTTATAATCCAGCACCAAATAGCCCCAAGCGGATTTGAACCGCTGTTACATGGATGAGAACCATGCGTCCCCGCCTCGCCTTGACGAAACCTGGATAAACCTCGGCGAGTCGAGGCGGGCTCGCCTCGCTTCGCGAGAGCGAAGCGGGCTAACCACTAGATGGAAGAATTAAATCTTTTACCGCCACGGGGAATTGAACCCCGGTTTCCAGGATGAGAACCTGATGTCCTTACCACTAGACGATGGCGGCATATTAATATAGCCACTAGACCCGCCTACGCTTATGCTTCGGCGGGCACAGCGATGGCGGCAAAAGATTTAATTCTTATTATTGTCTAATGTATTAAATAGTTTTTTTAATTTTTTCTACCTACTGCTGATTTCCAATATTTTTCCCTATCCCTAGCTTCTACAAAAGTATCTACTTTTTCTATAATATGATATTAAAAATTTCCAAAGTTTCTAGTGAATTTAACTCTTTTATTTTTATGTTCTTTTAATCGATTTTTTAAATTATTAGTAAAACCAATATAAGTTTTATTGAAATTTTCATTTATTAACCAATATATTATATACATATCTATAATGTCTTATTCTACTCTTCTGACAATTCTTCAAAAAGTTTCTTTTGTTTTCTAGATAAATTTGTCGGGGTTTTTACAGTCACCTCTACTAAATGATCTCCCCTACCACGCGTTTGCAGGTATGGCACGCCCTTTCCTCTTAGAACAAAAACTTTTCCAGACTGCGTGCCTGCTGGTATTTTTAGTTTGACATCGCCATCTAGTGTTTTGACAATAATTTTATCACCCAAGGCAGCCTGGGAAAAAGAAATATCTGATTTACTGTATATGTGATTGCCATCTCTTTCAAAATCTTTATCTGGTTGAACATGTATTGCAACATATAAATCACCTAAGTGTCCACCTTTAGCTGCTTGCCCTTGTCCAGCTAATCTGATAGTTTGGCCATTATCAATTCCTGCTGGAATTTTTACTTTTATTTCACTATTTTTACTTGAAATTCCTCTGCTATGGCATGTGACACATTGCTTTTCTGCCTTTTCGCCCTGGCCAGCACAGTCTGGACAAGTAGTTGGCATACTAATTCCCATTCCTATATTTTTCATTACACGGCCTTGGCCTTGGCAAGTTTTGCAGGTATTGATTTTACTACCAGGTTCTGCGCCAGAACCTTCGCATTTTTCGCAAACAATATCTTTACTCAAATTAATAGTTTTTTCCACTCCATCTACAGCTTCTCTAAATGTAATATTTAAAATTGTTTGTATGTCTGCCCCTCTAGAGCCACGACGTGTTTTAGTGCCCCTTGATCCAAAACCAAAAAGATCTCCAAACACATCACCTAAATCTCCAAAATCAAAATTTATATTTTGACCGCCACCACGATAGCCTTCTGCAAAGTTTGAAAAATCTGCAAAACCATTAAAACCAGAAAACCCGCCTTGCCGCTGTGCTTGGTCAAAAGTTTGTCCGTATTGATCGTACTGCTGGCGCTTTTCTTTATTACTTAATACCTGATATGCTTCGTTTATTTCTTTGAACTTTGCTTCGTTGCCTGATTGCTTATCTGGGTGGTGTTCGTGCGCGAGTTTTCTAAAAGCACGCTTGATCTCATCAGATGAAGCGCTTTTGTTTATTCCTAAAGTTTCGTAGTAGTCTTTTGACATTATGTTATTGATTGATTAAAAAATTTTGATTATAATTAATATAAAGATAGATTGATGATACAACTAAAAGAGGGAAATGTCATGAATATAACAGTAAATCCGTTTTTACCTGCAATCGCTCTAATTGCAGCTATTGGTTCTGTGGTGTTATGTATAATGATCATCCGTGATCTTATACCCACATACCGACAATGGTTCGGATGCAACATAGCAACGATAGCTGGTATTCCGATCATATGCGGGACAATTATTTACGTTGTATTTTCAACCCAAATATCATTGTGGATCATTATCACCTCATGCTACCATTAGCGGAAGTGTTCACTCCCATACTGCCAACTCAAGGCGAGGACCCGTTCTTCGCCTGCTTTTTTTATATAGATGGGTGGATCGGGCGCTACTGCCCGATCTATAGCGGCAAGGCACAAGGGCCTTGCCTACCCTGGTGGGGTAGGTTTAAACCTCTGCTTAAACCGATGCCGAGAGCTGAGGCTCTCGACTACCCAGCTTACATTATTTTTTATCTTCTTCTTTTTTCACTTCCTCAAACTCACCTTCTACTGTTTTGTCATCCTTTTTATCTTCTGTTGACTGTTGACCGTCAGCTGTTGACTGTTCCTGTCCCGGCTGAGCTTGACCTTGCTGGCTGCCATATACTGCTTGTCCAATTTTTTGTGCAATAGTAGTTAATTCTTCTGAAGCTTTTTTGATAGCATCTATATCATCTTTATCTTTAACTTTTTTTAGTTCATCAATCTTATCTTCTATTTCTTTAATAGTTTTTTTATCTACTTTGTCACCAGCATCTTTTATACCTTTTTCTACTGTATGAATCATTGATTCTGCAATGTTTCGTGTTTCTATTAAATCTTTTTTCTTTTTATCTTCTTCGGCATGAAGGTCTGCGTCTTTTGTCATTTTTTCTACTTCATCTTTAGAAAGCCCTGTGCTGGCAGTAATGGTAATTTTTTGTTCTTTACCTGTTCCTTTATCTTTAGCGTTGACATTA
Source organism: Patescibacteria group bacterium (assembly GCA_018818885.1). GTDB lineage: Bacteria > Patescibacteriota > Patescibacteriia > Buchananbacterales > SURF-54 > JAHIRB01. Next base: position 37,710 of record JAHIRB010000037.1, read on the forward strand.
AGTATGCCATTGGCATCAATATCAAAAGTAACTTCAACTTGCGGAACTCCGCGTGGTGCGGGAGCAATGCCATCTAGCATAAAGCGTCCTAAAGTTTTGTTATCTGGCGCCATAGCACGCTCCCCTTGCAAAACATGTATTTCAACTGATGGTTGGTTATCTGCTGCTGTAGAAAATACTTGTGATTTTGCAGTTGGGATGGTTGTGTTTCGTTCAATTAATGGAGTTGATACATTTCCCATGGTTTCAATTCCTAATGTCAATGGTGTTACATCAAGCAACAAAACATCTTTAACATCACCTTGCAACACTCCGGCTTGAACTGCAGCACCAATTGCCACGACTTCGTCTGGGTTTACTCCAAGATGCGGTTTTTTGCCAAAGAACTCTTCTACCTTTTTTTGCACCAAAGGCATACGTGTCATTCCGCCAACCATTATAATTTCTTCTATATCTTTTGCTTCTAAGCCAGCATCTTTTAAAGCTGCTTTGACTGGATCTAAAGTTTTATCTACTAAATCGCCAATTAGTTCTTCTAATTTAGCGCGTGTTAATTTTAGGGTTAAATGTTTTGGTCCGTTTGCGTCTGACGTAATAAAGGGTTGATTGATTTCTGATTCTTGAGCGGTACTTAGCTCAATTTTTGCTTTTTCGGCGGCTTCTTTTATTCTTTGTAAAGATAAAGTATCTTTTGAAAGATCAATTCCTTGATCTTTTTTAAATTCTTCGATGATCCATTCGATTATGACTTGGTCAAAATCATCACCTCCTAAGTGAGTGTCGCCGTTGGTAGATTTAACTTCTACGGTATCTGACGAAACATCTAATATTGATATATCAAAAGTACCACCACCAAGATCGTAAACAGCAATCTGTTGCCCCTTTTTCTTTTCAAAGCCGTAAGCCAAAGCAGCTGCAGTTGGTTCGTTAATTATTCTTCTGACCTTAAGACCAGCGATTTCTCCAGCATCTTTAGTGGCTTGTCTTTGGGAATCATCAAAATAAGCAGGTACAGTAATTACAGCTTCGGTAATTTTTTCACCCAGTTTTTCCTCTGCGTCTGCTTTTAATTTCTGCAAAATCATAGCAGAAATTTCTTGAGGTGTGTGTTCTTTGTCTTCCAGTTTTACCTTAACCCCATCCCCTGCCTTAACCATTTTAAATGGCATCAATTTTACATCTCGTTTAACTTCTTCGTCTTCCCAGCGTCTACCAATTAATCGTTTAACAGAAAACACTGTGTTTTCTGGATTGGTTACTGCTTGACGTTTTGCCAGCATACCGACAAGGCGTTCACCGGTTTTAGAAATAGCAACCATAGAAGGCGTTGTTCTGTTGCCTTCTTTGTTTTCTAAGACTTTTGGTTCGCCACCTTCTATAATAGCCATGGCTGAGTTAGTGGTTCCAAGATCGATTCCTAATATTTTTCCCATATTTTTTATTTATTGATTAATTATTTTTTAATGCTTTATATTTATCAAATATTTTATTTTGTTCATCCTCTATTAAATATTTTACATTTTTACTTCCAATGTTGTATTTAAACCACATCTGAGAAGTTAATTCACCTTTTGCATCATTGTAAGTAAAATCAAATACTAATGCTATGGGTTTATTAGAATTTGCAGTACAAATATCTTTGTATATGTGATAACCAAATGGGAAAGACGTATCTGGGTATATAGCACTTGGTATACCAATTGCCCAATCTTTGCTTTCTATACTGTTGTCCTCAATTGAAATCGCATATACTTCGATTTTTAGATTTTCAGCTTGCACCTTTCCGTAGTTTGAAATCTTATAATTCAATAATACCCCTTGTGTCTCACCAGTGGCTTCATCATTGACATAGGACACAGAAAAATCTGATACACTTATCATTGCCCTTTCTAAATACATAGCATTGATGAGTACAAATCCAAAAGTGAATATCGCAATTAAAGCTGTGATGATAGATATGACAAGTGACACCCACTTAACTCGATCCTTTTGCCAATTTACTATTTCTACTTGACTTTGGTTGTCATTAGTCTTATTCGTAACTTCATTCTTTGATACTTCAACTTTAGTACTATCAATTTCTACTTCTTTTTTACTTGAATTATTTTTTGTCATGTAATTATTTATTTTCAATTATGACATATTGACCGCCTATTACATTATCCCCTGTCCTTTGCCAATAATCCATAAATTTTTCATACGACCATTTTTGTTTTCTGCTGCCATCTTCCAAGTCAGGGTCATGTACACAAATATATTTATTACTATAACCTACAACTACTCTGAAATGCCCTAATATTGCCCTGTCTTTTTTCCATTGTTGACATACTATCAAAGGAATTTTATTTTTAATAGTTTGTTTTACAAATTCTATGCTTTTATCGTTATTTGAATAATCTACCTGACCAGAATAAGAATTAAAACCTCTTTCTTTTGCATCGTTAACAAGGTCACTTGTTGCGATTCTGGTAGCTCCAGTGCCGTGTGGTTCTTGTTCTTTATTTTTCTCAAAAATTTCTTGCTGGGTAATATCTTTTAAACCATAATGTTTATAAACCATCACTAAGCATGCCGCTCCGCAAGCGCTATTATTATATTGTTGACTATATGGTACTTGTATTTTCATATATTTATTATTTCCCCGCCCCCTCTTCTTCATTATCCCGTAGCCGCGAGTCTTGCTCGCGGCGGTGACAGCAAGACTGTCACCTACGTGTTTGGATTATTCCTCTTTCTTTTTTGTTAATTCCATAAAATACGGTTGTTTATGTTCTGGGCGTTCTTCTTCATAATCCCTTGCATATTCTATTGGTATTTTGTTATCTTCAAAAAATTTATCCAATTCTTCACCTTTATAAACCTTCTTTTCTAAACCACAGTCAGAAAAATCAGCTTCTGCAAGACCACCTGCTGCACCTCTCGACGGTGTATATGTTTCTCCAATTACTATCCTACCATTATCTTTTAGAGTTCTTTCCAATCCTTCGAATACATCGGTTAATCCCATATTATAAGATTTCGTGCCGTCTTCTTTAATATCCGGCAAATTCTTAAAGTCACTAAACACATTTAATAACCAAATTTGATCGGCTGATTTATCTTTAATGGGTAATTTTCTTATGTCTCCGACTACCCAATCCTCACCTTGAACTTTTGGATTTTTTAGTACGTCCTCTTCTTCACAATCTATACAAATATATTTTGCTCCCTGCTCAACTTTTTCTAACAATTTTTCTGACCACTGATAAGCTGGGTTATTCCCCGTTCCAATATCAACAATAACTTCCCTTTCAGGTTGTTCTTGATTTTCTGGTTGTGGTTGTAATTTTTCTGACATATTATTTTGAATTTTGCCCGCCCCCTCTTCTTTACAACGTCGACCCATGAAGGGTCGCCTACGCGGTTGGTTCTTTTCGTCCTCGCGTATCAGAACCTTTATGGTTCTGCACGGGGGCTTGACTTTTTATGTAAATATGTTAATATATTGTCGCAAAATGATTGGTTATGGTAAAAAGGAGGAATTAACAAATGCCTACCCGCTAGGGTCAAACCGAACACTTAATCTTGCAGCGTCTTTACGCTGTTTTTTTGTATTTTGATTTTTTCTTACTATATTCATTTAATTTTTCTTGAGGTGTTGCATATTTTAGACACTTCATATATCTTTCATTA
>JAHIRB010000038.1 GCA_018818885.1 Patescibacteria group bacterium
ACAACAATATGTACCACAGATTCCTGTGATTCAGTATTAGGTTGTCAAAATGATCCTGTCGCAGCAGGCACAACCTGCGAAGATGACAGTAACGCCTGTACAGATGATGAGTGTAATGCCACAGGTACATGTTTACATAGTGTAATAAGTTATGATAATGGGGAATATTGCGATGGTACAGAAACTTGCGATATTGTATTGGGCTATCAAAGCGGAACACCCCCAACTTGTACAGATGATACTGCAACAGAATGTATTAATGAATCTTTATGTAATGAAACAACTGACGCCTGCGGTCAAAATATTGCTGATACAACTTTGTGTTACGAAAATATTTGTATAGAAAATCAGTCATGCTTAGCAGGTATTTGCCAGGGTGGAACTGTTGTAACAACAGAAACAGATTGCGAGGATGGCGTAGACAACGATTGCGACGGCACTTGTGATATCGCTGGATGTATGGCCCTACCAGCAGATGAAGACTGTTGTGGCTGCGGATCATATTGTCCATTAGTACCAAGCGCAGCAAACCAATACGATTATTATATCTTTGACAACTATGTCGCTTATCGTGAACAAATTGGATCTTACCAAGTGTTTTTATATAATTTTACTACTCAAACTTCTATACAATTAACAGGTGCTGGCGCAACCGCTTCTAACGCTCCTGCCGGAGGATTGGCTCGTGAATTAATTATGTATGCTGATTCTAATTTTTCTTATGTTTTATATTATTACGATAATGGTGATGGTAATGATTTGTATTTATATAATATAAATAGTAGTGATTTAACTCCTAACAACACATACCAGATAACAACCAGTGGTGTTGCATTAGATTCTCATGCTAACGATTTATCTATAGCTGCCTATGCTAATAGAATTGTATGGGAACAGGTTGATAATAACCTTTATTATTTAGATCTAAATGATATTACCAGTGATAATTTACAACTTACTAGTGGAGAGCTAAATCGTGGTCCTATTTTATACGCGGATACATTAATATGGAGACAAGCTTCGGGTGTAGCAGGAATTTACAGACGTGACCTTAATTTATTGCCAGCTGATAACATTACTTTTATATTTAATCCAGGTTTCACCCATTATTTAGGAGGTTTGTACGGCAATAATTTAGTTTATTTTAGGAGTACTGTAAATGATGTTTATTGGTGCGATATTACTGGTTGTATTAATAATTTAGTTGATGATTCTGATACTCAAGCTAGGCCACATGTATATGGTAATACATTGGTCTGGGAGAACAGTGAATCTGGTAGCCAGGATATTAGATATTTTGAAATTGGTGGGTCAAACGGGCCGGTTGCAGCTAGTACTGCCACCGAATCGCATCCAATTATATATGGAGATCATGTTGTATATCGAAATGCATCAGGTGGTTTTTATCAACTTTATCATCACCAATTTTCTCCTTCATGCGGTGCAGTCTGCATTGATTTAGATTTTGATGGCTGGGGCTATGGCTGTGCTGGGCAGGAATTTGATTGCAACGATACCCCTATTGATGGTTTTAATATTCATCCAGGTGTCACCGAAGTTTTTAACGGCAAAGATGACAATTGTGATGGCCAAATTGATGAAGGCTTCCAATCAATAACACAATGGTTTGATGAAGATGGTGATGGTTATGGCAATGAACAAATTACAGATTTTTATGTACATTCTATGCATGTTGTCGGCGAGTGTACGAACGGAACCTTTTGCATAGAAGATAGTAATTGCGCTGGAATAGGAGATAATTTATGTCATATGATGAATGGAGATTGCGTAGATGATGATCCATTAGTTAATCCAATGTCACCATATATTTATCCAGGTCAAGGGCAATACTGCGGTTGTCCAGCAACTGATCCAGGTGCAACAAACCCACAACCAGCAGAAGATACTATAGAATTTTGCTGGGATGGCTTAGATAATGATTGTAACGGATTAATTGATGAGGAAGAGGGCATAGTTTGTGAAATTGCCTGCGATGGTACTGCAGATACAAACATTAATGGTACAGTATATCCAAACATCTCTACTAGCCATCTGCAAGCTGTAGCAAGTGCAGGAACTAATCAAATTAATGTAGCTGATGCAAGTAGCTTTAGTGTAGGTGAAAAAATACTTATTGTTTATCATGATTTACCTCCACATCAAAATGAATACAATGTAATTGATTCAATATTAGATAATCAAATAACATTAGTAAGAAATCTAATTAATAATTACCCAGCTAGCGGTACTTCTGTTGTACAGGTAAGACAATATAATAATATTACTATCACAAGTACTGGCCGAATGCTGGCGCAACCTTATGATATGAGTATAGCAGAAGGTGGTGTACTTGCTGTTTGCGCAAATAATATAACGATTAATGGTGGTGGAATAATAAGTGCAAGTGAAACCGGTTTTCCAAGTGGCAATGCGTACACTGCTGGTTTTGGTTATGGCGGCGGTCTTACATCTGATCTTGGTTATGGCGGTGGCGGACATGGTGGTGCAGGCGGGTACGGCGGAGGTACTTTATTCACTGGTGGTTTAGCATATGGTGATAGATACAATCCAGTTACTCTTGGCTCTGGTGGCGCTACAAAAAATTTGGCTTGTTGTGCTAACCCTGGCGGTGGCATTATTATGCTAACAGTTAAAAATACTATAACTAATAACGGAACCATATCTGCTAATGGTGGGAATGCACCTCCACCTTGTGATTTTCTATTATGGAACCAAGCATCTGCTGGTAGCTCAGGCGGTAGTATAAATATTTTATCAAATAATATAAATGGTTCAGGAGCAATAACAGCATATGGCGGAACTGGTGCAGATGGTGATCGCGATGGAGGAGGTGGCGGAGGCGGTAGAATATTAACAAAACAATGCAATTATGGTTTGATTAACCCGCCATTAGCTACTGGTGGCGAAAGTATTGGTGGCGGCCCAGGTGGAGGAGAAGATGGTTTTGTTGGTACGGTTGAACCAATAACAATAACATGTGAATAAAGCTTTTTATGTCTAAAGACAAAACAAACAAATATATTAAAATTGCAATCATAATTATTGTAATAATTGTAGTTGTAACTATTGGTTATTTAATCTATGACAGGTTAAATTCAAAACAAATTATTAATGAAAACAATCAAAATGTCTTAAATAATGTAGATACGGACAATGATCAATTATCAGATTCTGAAGAAATCAAGCTAGGCACTAATCCTGAAAAAATAGATACAGATTTAGATAGACTTACTGATTTTGAAGAAGTTAAAACATATAAAACAGATCCACTTAAACACGATAGCGATGGTGATCGTTTAAATGATTATGATGAAGTTAAAATATTAAAAACTGATCCGCTTAATACAGATACTGATGGTGATGGCATTTTAGATGGACAAGAAATAATTAGCCATTCTAATCCTTTAGGAGAAGGCAAGCTTGAAGGCAATCCTTTGAATCTTCCAATTCAACAATAAAATGAAAAAATATTTAATTACAACTCTGCTACTAACTTCAGTAATAATTGGCGCATCTGCTTATGCGACAACTTATTTATTACAAGGTTGGACATATTTACCCAACAGCACTTGGGGTGCTTATTCTAATTTAAGAGTTTACGAAGATGATGGCACTGGTCCAGTTTTTATTACAGAATCCCCAAGAATTTATACTGTTAATCAGTGGGTTATGCAACAGTTGATTTTTTCAACTTCTAACCCAACATTTATTCCTTATTATGAAATCTTTTTTGGAAATGCTAGTCCAGGCGATGAATTATATGTCGACAATGTTTATTTTGGCGAAATATCTACAAATTGTTGTGGCAATAATGTAACAGAAGTTGGTGAAGATTGTGATGACGGCAATGTACTTTCTGGAGATTATTGTTCTGATATTTGTTTGAACGAAGGTGGCAGTTTTAATACACCATCTTGTGGCAATGGCATTGTAGAACGATATGGTAATCCAACTGACGAAGAATGTGATAACAGGGGGGAGCCAAACGGAAATGATTCAGATGGTTGTACAGACTGGTGTACATTTACTGGTAGTATTTATGGAATTTCTTTATGTGGTGATGGAATTATTGGTGTGGGGGAAGAATGCGATGACGGAGAATTTGCTACTGGAATCCCACCAGCAGCCGATGACGGTTGTACCTCAAGTTCACTTGATATATTTACACCGCCTTGCAGCGCACAACTTACTGAATACGATTGTAGTGTAACGCATGGGGAAAATTGTTACTGGGAATTTGGGGTTGGGCCATGTCGAGTACGTCCGTGTCGAAGGGTAAGTGCAGGGTTTCCATACGACGATCCAGAGGGAGATTTTGGAAATACAAATTATGGTCTTTCAATTTGTGGTAATGGCAGAAGAGAACCAGGCGAAGATTGTGATGATGGTAATAAGGCTTCTGGAGATGGATGTTATGGTACAGAAAATCCTGGAGTTAATCCGCCATGTACCAACGAAGGCTCTTTATACGAAACCCTGCCACCAAACATAGGTCCATACCAATTAGTTTTAACAGGCAATGGCAGTGCTCCAATAGATTTTACCTACATTCAAGCAGCTGCAGTTGATCCAATTAGTAATTTTAGTGTTGCAGGAGAAGCATACTTAAAAGTTGTTAAACAAACTCCTCTTTTTCAAATAACTCAACATACTCCGCAAGATAACCAAACAGAAGTATGTATGGATCAACCTGTTGAACTCATAACCACACAGCAGATTCAAGAAACTGTACCTGGTTCGTATATACCAAAACTTTCTACTCGCTACGCCGCTTGCGTTGGTGGGGATAATCATGGTTTGCATTGCACTCTTCCAGCTGATTGTTCTACTGGCGGAGGAGTTTGTGTCTTAAACGATAACATTGTTGTTTACAAAATGACTGGTTATTGTGACGGTGATTCAACTGTTATTTGTACAAGTTCCGCAGAGTGTGGCGCAGACACCTGTGATTATTTAGATCCAACTCGCAATCTGGCGTCTGATGGCATATTTGAATTTTCCGATAATTTAACCGCTCATTTTGTTCCGCCAGCCTTTGGGCATTGTAGTGGAAATGATGATTTAATTTGTGAAACTGATACTGATTGTACTGGCGTTGGCACATGCGAATCCTACAATAATTGGTGGTGGCCAAACGCGATTTACGAAGTTTATGTAAGTATTGCGCCAAGCACGGATTTAGTTTATTCAATCAATAATGAAATACTTAATTGTAGCAACGAAGATAGTGATAACGGCATGTGTGAATTTACTTTTACTACGTCAGATCATGTCTGCTATGCACCAAGAGTGATAGAAATTATTCCACAAGACGGCCAAACAGTTTGTCGTAACGCATCAATCACAACAATATTTAACCAGGCCATGGACACAAATTCAATTTTAGATGTCAATGCATCTGGTCAATACGAAAATTTTATATTAACAGAATGTCCTGGAGATGCAAGTACTTGTCCAGCAGTACCAAATCCAGCCAATAATCTTATTAGTGACAAAGTATGCCAGGGAGGTGAAAACAATGGATTATTGTGTTTTAAAAATGATGATTGCGGTTTTGAAGGTACATGCAGAACAAACGGTATACAGTATTTACCTCATTCTGAATCTAGCGAAGTTAGAATAGGTGCATATAATTACGGGTACTGTGGTATCGCCAGCTCAAACTATGGTGCTATTTGCGAGGATAATACAGAATGTACTGGCTTTGATTGTCTTTCCATGGGCTTTTTAAACTATCTAGAAGAAAATAGATATTATCAAATGTATGTCAGGGGTGCACCTTTAGGTTTGTTAAGTGAGTTTGGCATACCATTAGGTGATTACATGACATGTACAGGCGGTGCATCTAACGGACAGATTTGTGGTAATGATGATGATTGTGGTGCAGGTTCTTGCGACATAGTTGGTCCAGATGTAGTGTGGACATTTAGAACTAACGATAATTTTTGCCAATGCGATAAATTAGATATAGAAATTACTAGAGATTCAGACGAACCAATTCTTACCTATCGAGATTTTTACACTTGCGCTGGAGATTCATGCTCTGATGATGCAGCCAACGTAGCTAATCTACCAGACATGTCGGGAAACCAGCATATCTATACAGCAACATGTTACGATACCTCGATTCCTAATCAAGAACCAACTCAAGTTACTGTTGATGAATATATTTGGCGGGATTTAGATTACCAAAATGTCATTGTTATTAACGAAATTACACCACAAGGACCAAGCGCTTATGTTACACCATATTCAAAAGATGGTAATGCGTATGTAGAGGTAAAAGCAGTAACAAACATTGAGGGCTTTGGCCAAACATCTGCTACTTCGCAAGTAGATGTAACAGTCTTTATTTGCGAAAATCCATGGCCAACACTTGATGAATTCCCATTTTCCGATCCACAAAGTATAAATTCTTCTTGCGATCAAATCCCAGCAGGTTCTTGTCCAGTCTTAAATTTTGATCTATTCTATTGCCGTGATAACGGGGGAGTTGGTCTTTCTGACGATTTGCCAGCGCTAGAAACAAACCCAATTGTCATTGGTGAACTTGGCACAAAACTTAAAGAGTATTTCTTCTTAAATAGAAGCAGAAGTCAGGGATTATTAGTTGATAGTCAGAATGGTGATGAGACGGTTGGAACTTATGGAGATTGTTTTGAATTTGACGAAACTGAAAGTTGGGCAGGTTGTTTAAGAGCTCCTGGTGCATTACCCAATGGCTCATCACTTGTCTATAGTTTTGATTTTCCATACGAGGGTGATTATCAATTAAATATTTCTTCTTTAAATCAGTTTGATCCTAATGGATCTTCTAACTACCAACCACAAGATCTTTCAGCTTTTAATGTTTCTCATAATTTTAATGTCTATTTAACACAACTGGGTGTAGAAAGTTACGTAGGCACAATAAATGCTCAAGCTACAGATCAAATAACAACAAATTCATTACAGCTTTTAGGAGTACAGCCAGTCAGTAGTGAGGTTAGAATTGAGTGGTTAGGGGAATGTTTTGGTGGAGATTTTCATGGCTATAGCTGTCAAGATGAATCCGTGTGTGATGCTGGGGTTGTTGATGGTACTTGCAGTGCATTTTACGAAGATCCCGATGCCTCTCCAAATACTGGTGATGAGTTTGATGCCAATCCATTTATTACCGAAGTAAGTATTGGATTTGGAGAACTTTTAGCCAATGATGCAATTGGTGTTAGAGTAATGCAAAATCCAAATAATTTAAATCCATATACTTGGTATATTTCTGGCATTACACCAGATGGCCAGGTTTGTTTTGAAGATGATGTAGCAGCACCAGTATCTTCGCAAAATTTAGAAGCTTATTGGCGGTTCGAAGAAGGTAGCGGCATAACTGCTACAGATTCTACGGGTAATAATAACGATGGAACGCTTCAAAACGGAGTTAACTGGGTAGAAGGCTTTAGTAGATTTTCTGCCAGCTTTGATAATGCTTCAAATCAATATATATCAGTTTCTCCAAGCGTTAGTTTAAACAACGTTAATACAGAAGTTACTTTAGCTGCTTGGGTAAATTTTGCAGATTTAAGTTCTGATCATACAATATTTAATCGGAGCATGAATGGTGGCAACGATGCTCTATGGTTTGGTTTTACTCCAGATTGGGGCGGACGTTCAGGGTTAGGTTTTGTTTTAAACGATCAACAGCTATTATATGAATTTGATCCATCACCGCCAGCACCAGCAGAACCAGTAATTAGAACATCAATTTGGAACCACGTGGCAGCAACTTGGGATGGTAATTTTGTAAAAATATATTTAAATGGAGACGAAGTAGCCAGAAGTATCATAACTGATCCAGATATTGTTAATTTAACCACTGGTAATTTTTATATCGGTGCAGACAATGCTGTCAGTAGCTTCTTTAATGGTGTTATTGATGAAGCTAGAGTTTATTCCCGGGCGTTGGCAGAAAACGAAGTTTCTCAATTAGCTTTAGTGAAACCTTGTAGGTTTAATGTTCCAAATAGAGGTACAGACATTACTACAGTAGATGGCTACCAGGCAGTACGAGACGGTAGAACCGTTTATGTCGGTGCAACCAACTTAGCTTCTGGTACACTCTTTACAAATATTTATTTAATGTCGTATAACCAAGACGCTGCACCTCAGACAATAGAAATATTCAATCGCTTGATAAAAAATTGGAATTTCAATAATAATACAGATATTTTAAATGCTAGAGTGTGTTTTTTAACTCAAGAACCTTGCACCAATGATTTAGAATGTTCTTTAGAAGAAAATCCATTAGCTCAAGATTCAGCACTGGTTGGTTTTTGGCCATTTGCAGAAGGTGATGGCGTGCGAGCAGCTGATTTTTCTGGAGAAAACAATAACGGTACTTTGCAACCATTGAGTTCAACAACAATGTGGACTTATGGCCGACAGAGTTACGGCTTACAACTTAATGGAAGTGATGAATACGTTTATGTTCCAAATAGCAATGACCTAAGTGTAGGTTCTAACGAAAGCTTCACAGTTGCTTTGTGGGCAAATACTGGCGATAGAACATTAACACAATTTGAAGTACTGGCTCAAAAACGAAGTAACGTAGTAGCAGATGGTCTTCCAGGCTGGCATTTAGGTGTTAATGATACAACAGGGGAAGCTAATTTCAGTATTGATGATGGACCAAATAACCCTGCCATATTAGGCACAAAAGATATGTCTGATGGCAACTGGCATTTTGTAGTGGGTGTACGAGATACTACCCTTGATGAACTAAGAATTTATGTTGATGGCCAAGAAGATAATCTAGCAGTAAGTGATACAACCACTGGTTCTTTAAGCAATTCACAGGATCTAAGGTTTGGTAGAAATTTCCAAGATGCCTCATTGGCTAATATGTTTAATGGTAAGCTAGACGAAGTAATGATATTTAAACGAGCATTAAGTGAAGAAGAAATTCAAGCCATATTCTTTTCTGCTGGTGGCGGTATGTGCCGTTCAGACAAAGAAAAAATAATTAGAGACACCAAGCGTTACGGTGATATCAGAGATATAGAATTATTCTCTAAAGAATACCAAGTAATTAATGGCCGCTATCCAACACTAGATGCTGGAACATATGTAGCCAGAAATACTATTAGTGTTTGGCCTTCTTGGAGCCAAAATTTGCAATCACAACTGTCTCAAACTCAAATATATAGCACAATTGGTCAGGGCATGCCTGTAGATCCCATCAATCGGATTATAGGATGTAGCGAACCATTTAATAGTACAACATGTTGGAACGAAACAAATTTGAGTTTTGCTTGTCCACTAGCTTCTTATGTTTATGTCTACTATACAGATTTAGATACTTATTTTGCCACAACATATTTTGAATATGGCGGAACAGGTACTTGGCGAGACACAGCAACAATTCCAAACATTGCAACTTTCCTGACAAATATATGTACTAATAATTTTGCTATATCAAATGTTTCGGATTCAGATGGTGATGGAGTGCTTGATAATGTAGATAATTGTCCGCCATCTATGTGTGCAATTCCAACTTTTTGCTATAACCCAACCCAAGATGATTTTGGTGATAATGATGATATTGGGGATGTATGCGATCCTTGCCCAAATGATTTAAATAACGATAAAGATGGAGATGGAATTTGTGGTGATGCAGATAACTGCGCAAATATTTATAATCCAGATCAACAAGATTTAGATGGTGATACATATGGAGATTTGTGTGATAATAATTGTCAGGGTGATACTGATAGTGATAATGTTTGTGATGAAATAGATAACTGCCCTAATGTCTACAACCCTCCGCCTGCTAACCCTGCTGTAGATTGTGCAGGTGGCGCAGGTGCTGTTAATGCAGAAGGTCAGTGTGATACGGATATTATCCAAGATTATGTGTTTGGACATCAGTGGCCAAACGGAGAATGGATGGGTGATGCCTGTGATCCATGTACTGATGTAGATGCCGATGGCCGGGCGGATATTGATAGCGGTGCCAGAATATGCCAAATGGATAACTGTCCTGCCACAGAAACATGCACAGGTGCAGATCCTGCTGGTTTATGTCCAACCGGACACGCTTGCTGTAACCCGTATCAGGAAGATTTTGATAATGATTTAATAGGTTTTGTTTGTGATTATTGTATTGATGTTGATGGTGATGGTTATGGTGATGATGATGGCTATGGTAACTCTACACATCCTTTTGCTGGTCACAATAGTGAATGTCCAGGTGTCATTGATGCCAGCCAAGATAATTGCCCCAGTATTTATAATCCAGCACAAATGGATTGTGATGAAAACGGGGTTGGTGATGCTTGCGACGTACCCTTGCTTGATAGTGATGCTGCTTATGATACAGATTTTGCGCCTGGTGTTTGCATTGAGTTTCCAATTGAAGTACTTTCAGATTCAAGTTTATTTGATGATATGGTTTTTTGGTATCGTTTAGACGAAGGTTATACCCTATCTAGCGAAGTTAAAGATTATTCAGAAAATAATTACGATGCTCAATTCCCTTGCAATACTGATGGTAGATGTGATGGTTGGTGTCCGTCATCTTGTGGAATAATTGATGACCCAGATTGCGACCCTGCGGGCTGTTGCGGCAATGCTATGGTAGAAGGTATAGAAGATTGTGATGGCGGAGATGAAATAGTAGAAGTTGTGTTTGTTTTTGATACTTCAGGCTCAATGAACGATGAAGCAACAATTTTTTGTAGTGTAATTGATATGGTAGTCAATACTTTTCCTTCAGATTTGGTAACTTATAAAGTATTGGGTATCAGTGAAGATTTCCCTACGGATTGGGATTTAACTTGCGATGATGGTTATGTTCTAAATGAATATGCTGGTAACATTCTTTATTCAGATGATCCATGCAGTGATGGTGATTGTGGAAAAGAACACTGGGCACCAGCAATAGCTGATATTTCTAGATATGAAGATTGGCAAAGTGATTTAAGGGCAGTTGTAGTTTTGGCAGACGAAGGACCTTTTGGTGGTAATCCATGGACCACTGATGATAGCTTGTATTTAGCGCTGTCAAGAGATTTAGCCATAGAAAATAATGTTAGAACTTTTATATTGATGGCATCAGGGTATGATCCATCTTATGAAGCAGAAACTAGTGCCGCTATGGTAGCAACAGGTGGTCAGGCAGTATGGCTCACTGGCGGAGATTCAATGGAATGCGTAATATATGATGTTTTCAGGCAATTTTTATGCAGAAGTGATTGTACTTTATACCCAGATTGCGCTAGTGGATCATGTCCTGATACTATTTGTGGTTTAGGCGAAGATTGCAGTTCGTGTATAGTTGATTGCGGTGCGTGTGTTTGCGGTAACTCATTGGAAGAGGCAGGAGAAAGTTGTGATGATGGTGGAACAGGTGGTAACTTTGATTGGTGCAGTGATTCTTGTTGCGAAGCATATTATGATAGTAATATTAGTTTACGGTCAGATGATAAGAATGATGCCGGAGTAGACCCGTTAAATCCAAGTAATTTTCCTGCTGGTTGGTATCAAGCAATAGTACAAGAAGGTGGGTGGACTGCAGACGACGATGCGTCTCCTGAGTGTTATAATTCTTTACTGACAATATCTTATAATGATGGCGTAGGTTATACTATCACAACTGCCGGGGATCCTACCTGTTTTGATGAACGAAGGGATGCAGAAGATAATGTAGAAAGTAGTGATGGTTTTCCCAGCACAAAATTTTATCATAATGGTGGTAATCTTTATGTTTGGTTGTACGATTCAGATGGCGATGAAGGTAATAATAGAGGTGACTTGGAATATAATATTTTTGAATGTGCTAGTGGACCATAATTTAATGAAATCTAAATAATTATGATTTTGGTAAAAAATAAAAATAGTCGTTATTTTATTTACCCGGTATTAGTTATTTTAATATTACTTATTTTTGTTTATTGTTATATTCAAATTCAGTTGTCTCAAGCTGCTTGGTTGGGCACTAATTATATTATTGATTCTAAGTTGGGAACACATGCTTTAGAATTTGAAGGCGCAAGTAACCATTATTTAACAGTTGAAAACAGCGATAGTATCAATTTTAGCACAACCCAAAGTTTTACTATTTCCTTATGGTTTAGAACATCAATGGATGAATTAATGGCAATAATTGGTAAGACAAACGGGGGAGGAGGACTTTTATGGGGCTTGTATACGACTGCCCTAGGCGAAGTAAATTTTGATATCCCAACAGAATGTGATATATCTTCTTTGGATTTTTATAATGACGGCACTTGGCATAATATAATTGCAATTAGAGATGCTGATATTCAAACCTGCCAATTATTTGTTGATAATGTTTTAGTTGATGAAACAAGTATTACTTCTACTAATTTATCAAGTACTGATTATATTACTATTGCTCAGATCAATGGCGAAGATCGTTATGTTGGTTTTTTAGATGATGTTCGTCTATATAACAAAGCTTTAACAGCAGACGAAAGGTTAAGATTGTTTGATCCTAATTTAGAACTTACTTTATGGCAGTATTGTTATGATGGTTATCAATGTACTGGTGGTACGTTTTGTGATGATAGTTTAAATTTTCCATTAGCAGATGTCTGTGATCCATGTACTGACCCTGATCTAGATCAAATTTGTAGCGACGGGGATTTTAGCGAGATCGCCGGTGATAATCCCTGTAAAGATCACCAAACAGAAGAATGTGACGACAACTGCCCAGAAGCATTTAATCCAGACCAAATTGATTCTAATAGTAACGGTATGGGTGATGCCTGCGATTATTGCGGCGCAGATCCTTTAGGCGATGCTGACGGCGATACTGTTTGCGGGTCTGCAGACAATTGTCCAGATGTATTTAATAATAATCAAGCTGATTATGATCTAGACAACATAGGTGATGCCTGCGATAATTGTCCAAATCTAAGTAACATTACACAAAATGATTCGGATAGTGATAGTCTTGGTGATATCTGCGATAATTGTCCAAATGATCCTAACCCTGGCCAGGAAAATATGGATGGTGATTTTGAAGGGGATGCCTGCGATCCATGTAATAGTGTTGTATTTAATTCCGGTTTTAACGAAGGTATTTATAGTGCTAGCTGGTTTGTAACTTCTCCAGGCGCTAGTAGCGATTTGACCCTTCCTTGGTGTAGTGGTTTTGAATGGTTGGAAATGTTTATTGAAACAGATGTAGAGGAACAAGATTTAGCAGTTGTATTTGTAACCGATACTTCTGGCTCTATGGGTACAAATACTGTACCTGATTGCGGAATTGGTGATAGTAACCCCGATACTCGCATGGTTTGCGCTATACAAGCTGTGTCAAACAGCATTGTAGATATATTTAATAGTGATGGCAGTTCTTTAATTGGCGTTGTTGAGTTTAATTCAGGTGTAATATCTGATTCAGGTATACTATTATCTGCTGCTTTCGAAAATGATTTACTAAATAATTCAACTTATGGAGTCAATAATTACAGTGCTACTGGTAGTACTTATACATATCAAGCTTTAGAAAGAGCAGATGCTATGCTAAATGATCCTTCATTAATTAATCATCGTAAGGTTATTGTTCTACTTTCAGATGGAGAACCAACCAATGATTACGATCCAATTTGGGATACTGGCACACCAAATCTTATCCAACAAATTATAGAAAATAATAATATAGAAATATTTACAATTGCTGTAACCACTTATACAGATATGCACGAAAGAATGTGTGATTGGTCTTCTGATAGTAATTATATGTATCATTCAAGTATTACAGATAGTGATAATCCAGACGCAGAAGATCTAATAGATCCAAATGAATGTTTAAGCCCTTCTAATGATTATGCATATGCTGGTGCTGACATTGCATTATTTTACGCTGAAATTATTGCAGGTATTACAGCATCTGTAGACCTAAATATTAGTATTTGTGATTCAACCACAATTACTAATGATGGCTGGCATAATATTTATTGTGGTGATATATTATGTACAGAAGATGCAGCTACTGTAATCCCTGTTGATGTAGATATTATTGGAGGAAGTGGAAGTGTCACTTTAAGCTACCCGCAGTTTCATGTCTGTCAAGCAGGCGGTTGTTATGACCCAGATGGAGATGTGTATGGCATAGGAGATAGTTGCAGTGTCTATCCAGATAGCTGTCCTTTCTTATTAAATGGTCAAGTTGATAGTAATTTTAATGGCTGGGGAGATGCGTGTGAGGTAGGTGTAGTTGCGTGTGTTCCTGATGGATGTAATAATAACTGTCCTGCCGATTGTGTCGCTCTAGATGATCCTGATTGTTCGGGTACTGGTTGTTGTGGTGATGATACTTGTGATATTGGAGAAGATTCAAATAATTGTATGCAAGATTGTCCAATAATTATCACAAGAAGTTCAACAGATCCTAATCATACTAATACTACCATGCCTGCAGGTTCTTTACTTGGCACTTTTCCTGCAGGTGATTATCGCATAGAATACTATCAAAGTGCTCACACTTTTAACACTAGTGTCGGTGCATGGAATACTGAAGTAACAGTTAGTTATAATGATGGTACTGCCAGTATTGAGGTGGGAGATAGAACAGATCAAGCCACTAAGGCTATTGCAGAAGCTGCAGGTGCAGCAAGCCCACCGGTTAATTTTACTCATACAGGAGGTGATGTCTACGTATGGATTAATGATTTTCCTCTTACTGATAATTTTGATGCAACACTAGTAGCATTATATAGTCAATAAATATTAATATAATTTATAATTTATAAAAACTATGTTCGACAATCAAAATCAACAACCAAATCAACCTAATCAACCACAAACACCAACTCCACCACCAATACCTCAAGAAAATAAGCCACAACCAAAACCACCAGAAGACATCTTTAACGATGTAGACAAAACTTCAAAAGATCAAGGATCTGGTTTGCCACGCCCAACTTTAAAAGCAGTTGATTCAACAGCTCAACCTACTCAACCAATGGATGATTCTCAAACTTCAGAATTAGAACCAAAACAGGGTGGCAAAGCAATAAAAACTATTATTATTGCAATTGTAGCAATCATTGGTTTAGGAGCAATCGGTGCTGCTGGTTATTTTGTTTACACCAATTATTTTAGTGGTGCAGAAGAGGCTTTAAATATTAACCAGCCGGCAGTAAATCAAAACCAACAAGTTAACCAGAATGTAAACACAAATCAAAACACAAATATACCTCCAAAAACAGTAGATTCAGATAGGGATGGTTTAAACGACGAGGACGAAAAATTATACGGTACAGACCCAAACAAAGTTGATACTGATTCTGATGGCTTAACCGATCGTGACGAAGTAATAACTTTTGAAACAGATCCAAATAATCCAGATACAGATGCAGATGGCTTTAAAGATGGTGATGAAATTAGAGCAGGTTATGATCCAAAAGGACCAGGCAGATTATTTGAGATTAATAATTAGAGCGCTAGAATAATTTTTAGAAATTATAACGATTGTAGTTATTAAGCGATTATAGCAACCTGTTATAATCGTTATAATTAACTATAATTAATTAAACTTATACTTCATGGCAAAAAAAGAAAACAAAGAACAAAAGCCTAAATATAAAGTAGATTCAAAAACAAAGGATGCTATTCACGTGATGCCAAAACATTTTTTACAGGTTTCCAAGAAAAAAATTAATATTTGGCCAATAATTATTATTGTGGGAGTGCTAATTATTTCCACAATAATTGTTTTTGTTGTTATGAGAATGCCAAACCAAAATCAGAATACAAACACTAACGACAACACAAACCAAAACGTCAACCAAAATCAGAATACAAACACTAACGACAACACAAACCAAAACGTCAACCAAAATCAGAATACAAACACTAACGACAACACAAACCAAAACGCTAACACCAATCAAAATACTAATATCAATACAAACACCAACACAAGAGTAAATTTACCAGGCGAACTCCCATTAGGTAGAGATGATGATGCAGATGAACTTTCAAATTTCGAAGAATCATTATATGGTTCAACAATTGGTAACAAAGATTCAGATTCAGACGGCTATAGAGATGGAGAAGAAGTAGCGTCGGGTTACAGCCCAAAAGATGCAGGGTTAACCTTGCAAGATGCTGGTATAGTTGCCACATATAATAATGAAAACTATAGTTATGCAATTGATTATCCTTCAACTTGGATTTGGCGAGAAGTAGATAACGCAACCACTGTTGTTTTTAATACAAAAACTGGTAGCTTTATTGAGGTAAGAGTGATAGAAAATCCTATTAATTTAGATTTGGTTCAGTTTTATATTAATCAAGTTTCTGGTTCTGCTGTTGGTCAATTACAGTCAGTCAGTGTAAATAATTTTGTAGGTGTTTTAGATTTTTTACGCTTAACTTATTTTGTAGCTAACCCAAACGATTTAAGCATGGTCTACTCAATTGTTTATAAACCTGGCAATAGAACAGCACTTGATTATTTAAAGACTTTTGAGATGATGGTTAATAGTTTTAGTAAATAATAGTAATATGGTAGAAATAGAAATTAATTATCAAGCTGGTAAAATTGTAAAAAAAAAGTTTTTAGAAGATTTAGCCAATAGCACTTTCAAATTATTAAAGATAAAGGGCAAGCAAAAAATTTCTTTAGGTTTAGTTACTAATGCAGAAATCAAAAAAAATAATCGAATTTATCGAAAAAAAAATAAAGTAACAGATGTTTTGAGTTTTTCAGAAAAGGATCAGAAATTTTGTTTTCCCACAGAAAAAAATTATCTAGGAGAAATTCTAATTTGTTATTCGCAAGCAGTGTTGCAAGCAAAAAAATATAATAAGACAGTCAAAGAAGAATTATCTTTACTTTTTGTTCACGGTTTGTTACATCTGTTAGGGTACGACCATCAAAAACAAAAAGATCATGCAAAAATGAAAAAGTTAGAGCAAGATATTCTATCAAAATAAAACTTAAATATGGTAAATATTAAAAAATTAAGAAAAAGTTTTAAACAAGCTTTTAAGGGGTTGAAGTGGACACTAAAAGAACAGCAGAATTTTAGGATTCAAGTGAGCATTGCGATATTGGTAGTATTGTTAGCTGTAGTCTTGAGGGTTAAAGTCATTGATTTTGTTATTTTACTAATATTAATATTGATAGTCTTAATATTAGAACTAATCAACACTGCTTTTGAGAGAATTGTTGATATCTTAAAACCTAGAATTCATCAATATGCTGAAATAATTAAGGACATTTTAGCTGGATGTGTGCTTTTAGCTAGTATGGTTGCGATAATTGCAGGAATATTGATTTTTTGGCCTTATATATTTTAAATTTACCATTGCCAAATGGTCAAACGGTGTGTTAAAATAATACTTACCCCGTATATAATTGTTTATAACTTTAGTCTGTTAATGATATAATGATTATATAGAATTTATACTCTAGAGATTTTGGTATAAGACGGGGTAAACTTGGGGAAAATAATACTATACCACGTAGTGATCCTGTAAAAATAGAATAACACTATGAGGGTCATAATAAATATAAATATCATACTAATAAATAATTAATCGTCCTTATTTACGGGACTACTACGGGGTATGGCATCAAAAGATATAATTTGTGGATTAGATATAGGTTCGGATAACGTCCGTTTAGCTGTGGGCCAAAAAATTGGAGAAGAAGGTGAAAAACTTCATATAATTGGTGCATCAGAAACAGAAGCCGATGGCATAACAAAAGGAGTTATCACCAGTATAGAGGATGCAATTTCTTCTATAACTGCTTGTATAGAAAAAGCCGAAAGAATGACAGGCTTACAAATAGATAGCGCGTGGGTAGGAATTTCTGGCAGTCATATTATATCTCAAGAAAGTAGAGGAGTAATCGCTGTTTCTAAAGCTAATGGAGAAATTAGTTCCGACGACGTAGAACGAGTTATTGAAGCAGCTAGAACTGTTGCCACCCCACCAAACTACGAAATTTTACATGTAATACCTAAAAGTTTTATCGTAGATGGACAGGGTGGGATAAAAGATCCAATAGGCATGACAGGAATCCGTTTAGAAGTTGATACTCAAATTATTCAAGGTTTAAGTTCGCAAACAAAAAATTTAACTAAATCAGTATATCGTACAGGTATAGAAATAGAAGATGTTGTTTTGGCAATTTTGGCGACATCAGAGGCAGTACTTTCTAACCGTCAAAAAGAACTTGGTGTAATTGTGGCAAATATTGGAGGTTCTACCACAAGCTTAGTGGTTTTTGAAGAAGGTGATGTGATGCATACTGCCAATATACCAATTGGTTCAGAACATATCACTTCAGACATTGCGATTGGATTACGAATTTCTATTGATGCAGCAGAAAAAATAAAACTGGAATATGGATCTGCGCAACCAAAAGAAATTTCTAAACGCGACGAAATTGATGTTGGAGAATTAAATGGTACAGAATCTACATTTATTTCCAGAAAATATATTGCAGAAATTATAGAAGCAAGAGTAGAAGAAATTTTTGAAAAAGTAGATGCAGAACTAAAAAAAATCGATCGAGATGGTAAATTGCCCGCCGGAATAGTTCTAACTGGCGCAGGTGCCAAATTAACAGGGCTTGACGAAGTAGCAAAAAGAAAACTAAGGTTGCCTGCAAGCATAGGTTATCCTTTAGGAGTTACATCGGCAGTAGAAAAAATAAATGACCCAGCATTTGTTACAGCAGTTGGATTAGTATTGTGGGGTTCGCAACTTTCCGAACAACAGAGTAGTGGCATAATGGGGCAATTAATGTCTGGCTTAAAATCATTTAACAAAGTTGGTACAAAATTTAAAAATATTCTTAGATCAATTAAAAAGTAAGTAGCAAGTAACAATTAACAAGGTACAAGTAACAAGGTGCTAAATGTTATCCTTATATCTAATATCATATATCTAATATCTAAGATTAATTACTAAAATTAACATATGGCAGAAGTTAAACCAGCCATTGAAACATTTGCAAAAATAAAAGTAGTAGGAGTCGGCGGTTCTGGTGGAGCCGCAGTTAACCGAATGGTTCAATCTAAAATAAAAGGGGTGGATTTTATTGCTATTAATACAGATGTGCAAGCACTGCATCACAGCTCAGCTAATACGAGAATGCATATTGGTAAAACCACTACTCGTGGTTTAGGAGCTGGCATGGATCCAAGTTTAGGCCGCCAAGCAGCAGAGGAAAACCAAGAAGATATAAGAGATATGCTAAGAGGTACAGATATGGTTTTTATTACTTGCGGTCTGGGAGGTGGTACAGGTACTGGTGCTTCGCCAATAGTTGCTAATATTGCAAAAGAAGCAGGCGCACTAACCGTAGCTGTTGTTACCAAACCGTTTTCTTTTGAGGGAGCACAAAGACGCGAGTTAGCAGAAAAAGGCTTTCATGAATTAGCAGATAAGGTTGATGCCATAATTACCATACCTAATGACAAGTTATTACAAGTTATTGATAAAAAAACATCGCTACTAGAAAGTTTTGCAATTGTTGATGATGTTTTGCGCCAAGGCGTTCAGGGTATTGCAGAATTAATAACTGTTCCTGGATTAGTTAATGTAGACTATGCTGACGTTAAAGCTATTATGGATGATGCTGGCTCAGCCTTAATGGGCATTGGGCTTGCTTCTGGAGAAAATAGAGCAGCAGAAGCAGCTAAGGCAGCAATTACTAGCCCACTTCTTGAACTTTCCATCAATGGTGCCAAAGGAATCTTGTTTACAGTAGTTGGCGGTAAAGATTTAGGCATGCAAGAAGTTAACGATGCAGCTAAAGTAATCACTCAACAAGCTGATCCCAACGCAAAAATTATCTTTGGCGCAGTTATTAACGAAGATCTAAAAGACGAAATCAAGGTTACAGTTATAGCTACAGGGTTTTCGGAAAAAAGAGAATCATCAGAAACTTTTAATTCAACAGAAAGTTCTTATACACCAAGCCGATTTATAGAAGAAATCACAGAAACTTCAAGCACACAGGATAAAGAAGAGTTAAATGATATTTTAAAACCACCAGCAAAAAATAAAAAAGTATCAAAACCAATATCAACACCAAAAATTCAAGCAAAAGCCGATGAAGAAGAACTAGATATCCCGGCTTTCATTCGGAAAAAAATCAAAAAATAAATTAAAATCCAAACATAAAAGATTAAAACAAAAAGTTTTGTAATTTAAAATAAGGCCAAAGCCAATTTTGAGTCTTATTTTTTTATCACTATAAAATCTATATATTATGATATTTGGCAGTCCACAAAAACTAAAACTTTCCGAAAACGCACTTACTGTTATAGAAAAGCGATATTTGCAGAAAGATGAAAACGGTAAACTTTTAGAAAAACCAATTGAAATGTTTAGGCGAGTTGCCGAAGCAATAGTTGAAGCAGAAAAAAAATATAAACTGCCTAAAGAAGAAATTATTGAATGGGAAAAAAAGTTTTTAGAGGTAATGACTAGTTTAGAATTTTTACCTAATAGCCCAACTTTTACAGGTGCAGGCACTAAATTAGGCCAACTTTCTGCCTGTTTTGTTTTGCCAGTAGAAGATTCGATGGAAGGCATTTTTGATTCAATAAAAAATACTGCGTTAATACATAAATCAGGCGGTGGGACTGGTTTTTCATTTTCTCGTTTGCGTCCTAAAAACGATCCAGTCAGATCAACATCTGGTTCTGCTTCTGGCCCAATTTCGTTTATGACAGTGTTTAATTCCGCAACAGAAACAATTAAACAAGGCGGTACAAGAAGAGGGGCCAACATGGGAATTTTACGAATTGACCACCCAGATATTATTGAGTTTATCGATGCCAAGAAAGAAAACGATCAATTAAATAATTTTAATCTTTCTATTGCAGTAACAGATAAATTTGTTAAAGCTTTAGAAGAAGACTCAACATTCGATCTTATTCAACCAGCAACAAAAAAGAAAGTAGGTACTCTAAAAGCAAAAGAAGTATGGCAAAAAATAATCGAAAACGCCTGGAAAAATGGCGACCCTGGTATAATATTTATAGATGTCATCAACAAATACAATCCAACCCCTCATATTGGAGAAATTGAAAGTACAAACCCTTGTGGTGAGCAACCTCTATTACCATATGAATCATGCAATTTAGGTTCGATAAATTTAGCTAAGTTTTATAATGACGGACGTATTGATTTTGACCATTTAAAAGAAGTAACCAGAATTGCCACAAGATTTTTAGATGATGTTATTGATGTTAACAAATATCCTTTGGAAGAAATAAGGCAAATGTCGCGTAATAATCGAAAGATAGGCCTGGGCGTAATGGGTTGGGCAGATCTGTTAATTGATCTTGGAGTTCCTTATGATTCACAAGAAGCATTAGACTTAGCAGATAAAGTAATGAAAACTATTTCCGAAGAATCAGATAAAATGTCAATTGAACTAGCCAAAGAAAAAGGAGTTTTCCCAAATTTTGAAGGAAGTACTTACGACACTCCAGATAGCGAAGGAATACGAAACGCAACCAGAACTACCATTGCTCCAACAGGCACCTTAAGTATCATTGGAGATTGCTCTTCTGGCATAGAGCCAATCTACGCTTTATGTTTTGTTCGAAAGTCACACATTGGTAAAAAAGGAGACGATTGGGTAGAGATGCTTAATGTTAATCCGTATTTTGAAAAAGTAGCAAAAGACAAAGGATTTTATTCAAAAGAATTAATGAAAAAGATAGCAGAAGAAGGCTCAATTCAAAAAATTGCAGAAATACCAGAAAGTGTAAAAAAAGTTTTTGTCACAGCTCACGACATAAGTCCAGAATGGCATGTAAAGATGCAGGCAGTGTTTCAAAAGTATGTTAATAATGCAGTTTCTAAAACAATAAATTTTCCTAATTCTGCATCTAAACATGATGTAGAAAAAGCATACAAGCTTTCATACAAGTTAGGATGTAAAGGAATTACCATTTATCGCGATGGCAGTAGAGAAGTTCAAGTGTTAACAACAGGAAAAGAACAAATAAAACAAAAAGAACAAACATCCGTTGAATTGACTCCGCGTGAGCGCCCTATTGCTATGCGTGGTACAACCTACAAAATAAAAACTTCTTATGGTGATTTATATGTTGTTATTAACGACGACGAAGAAGGAAAACCATTTGAGGTGTTTGCAACTATTGGAAAAGCTGGAGGCTTTTTTGCAGCTAAAGCAGAAGCCATTTGTCGTTTAACATCTTTAGCATTAAGATCAGGTATTCCTGCAAAAGAAGTTATAAAGCAAATCAAAGGGATTAGAGGTCCACTTCCGTCATGGTCAGAAAGCGGAATGATACTTTCGTTGCCTGATGCAATTTCGCAGATGTTAGAAAAACATATTGCCCGTGATCAATCAAAATTAGAATTAGAATACAAACCAGCGCCAGCATCACAAGAAGCCCAGGCTAATCCAAACGGGAATTTAAGCGGAGACATCGCTGATTTTGGTATGGCACCAGAGTGTCCAGAATGCGGGAATATTTTAGAAATTGGAGAAGGTTGTCTAAAATGCAGATCATGTGGGTTTTCAAAGTGTAGTTAAATCATAGAACAAATTGCGAGGTTAGTTCCTTGCTTTTTTATATTAAGATTTTATCAACCACTTTCTCGTAATTCAACGACGTATATTGCCAATCATCTGGCAAATTATGTTTTTGAAAATTGTATGCCGTATAATCATAATAATATACCATATCATGTTCATTGCGAATGATATGATCATAATATGATTTTTGCCATTTGAATTTAGGAGGCAATGTTTTGTCGAACCTATATTTTTTGATAAATTGTTCGCGGTAATCTTTGACATTCATAATAAATTCTTTGATCATATCTTGTTCCTCTTTCGGAAGGCGACATTGGCCAATGTCGCCTTCGTTAATGGGATTCAATTCATTGTTATAACCAATAATATAATTAACATTCCGCGTAAAATGACGTTTTAAAAATTGCATTACTTTCGAAATATTATATTTTTCCCCTGGTTGAAGCAAAAAATGAACATGATCATACATAATGCAAAATGCAAATAAATTAAATTTTTTCAATTTTTTGCATAATTTAATCTCATCAATAAATAAATTACAAAACATTTTCTCCTTAAAATAGGGATAATTATTTTGCGTTTTGACCGTAACAAAATAAATCTCGTTTGTATCGTAATAACGTTTTTGTGAATTGCGATGTTTTTTCATAATATAAAAAGACGCACAAATTGCGCGCCTTGTTGATTAATTTATTTTGCTTATTTTATCATATTGTTATATTAAGTCAAAATGTTTCCTCTTTTCGTAGACGACATTCACTAATGTCGTTAATCACCCTCGCTTTTTTGTTTTTAATTTGATAAAATGATAAGTACTATGCCGAAAAATTTAAAGCAAACTTATGATTATATTGCAGAAGGTTTTTATGTAACAGTTAAAGATCATAATTGGTCGGATAAATATTTGAAGCGATTTGTTGAATCTTTATCAAAAAATGCGAAAATATTAGATCTTGGAGGTGGCCCGGGCGTTGATACAAAAAAATTATTGAAATACAGTACAAATATCACAGCAGTTGATCTATCACCAGAAATGATAAAATTTGTAAAAAAAATTGCACCAAAAGCAAAAGCGATGACAATGGATTTTTATAAGTTAAAATTTAAACCGAATACTTTTGATGGTATTTTTGCTAAAGCATGTTTGCTTCATGTTCCCAAAAAGAGACTTTTAAGAGTGTTAAAAAGTTTAAATAATATATTAAGGACAAATGGTAAGATTTTAGTTCTTATCAAGGCTGGTCGAGGCGAACGAGTAGTAACAGACAATCATCATCTTTTAAAAACAGATCGTTTTTTTTCCTTTCATAGTCAAAAAGAGTTTGCTCAATATTTAGAAAAAGCCAATTTTACCATATTAGACACAGAAAAGGTCAAGAACCCAAAAGGACACAGGAATTGGCTTTATTATTTAGCACAAAAAAAATGAAAAATAAAAATGGAAAAATACATATCTATATAGGCGACGGTAAGGGAAAAACTACTGCTGCTTTAGGTTTAGCTATGCGTGCACGTGGGGCAGGTTTAAAAGTCATTGTTTTACAATTTTTAAAGAAGGGAAAATATTCAGAACTAAAATCACTACAAAAACTTGGTGTTAAAGTAGAGCAATTAGGTCGGCGTAATTTTTGTAATCCAAAGAAAGTAAAACCAGATGAAAAAAAGAAAGCTCAAGCAGGCGTTATGCTGGCTTCTGATATAATCTTTTCCAAAAAGTATGATATGGTTATTTTGGATGAAATTAATGTTGCAATAAAGTTTTGTCTAATACAAGAAGAAGAACTAATTGATTTGTTAAAATTAAAACCAAAAGGAGTAGAATTGATATTGACAGGACGTGGCCTACCTAAGCAGTTGATCAAACTAGCTGATTATGTCACAGAAATGAAGCCAATTAAGCATCCTTTTAAAAATGGCTTAGAAGCACGGCTAGGAATTGAAGAGTGAGTTAAAGAGCGTATGTAAAACATACACTCTTTTATTGGTCGATTAAATCACTCGTTGCCTATTGCTGGCTAGCAATCTAATACGATTTTTTGGTATGGAGCTACTGTCCACACAAAACATTTAATTTGGTCATCCCACACAACGTCATACCAAAGACCACGTTTTTCCTCGTAAATTTTTCTTTGACTCTTGTCATCCATAACTCCCTCCTGTGTTATGGTCATAGTTATCTATTACTTTAATTTTACTCTCTTAAACCAGTCTGCCAAGGGGGTTTATCCACAGAAATTTCTTGTCATAAATTATAAATCAATATATAATCATATTACCTTTAAAATTTTCAAGACATTGCCTTTAAGTCATTGCACTTAGAGCATGATCAGGGAATTCGGTGAAAATCCGGAGCTGTCCCGCAGCAGTAATTTTCGTCAATTTGACGAAATAAGCCTGGGAACTGATCCAGTGTCATAATTAATTCATAAACTTCGTTCAATCCTTCATAAACTGAAGAATTAACGAGGTTAATCTCTTCGAGGTAAAAGAGATGTGAGTTGTGCGCCTTAGGCGCATTTAACTAACTCCCTCGAAGCGGGAGATTTTTTTTATGAAGAAAAGAATCCTTGCTTTGATGTGTGTGTTTGCACTCATCATAACATTGATACCAAATTCTCTGGTCAAAGCAGAAATTAACCAAGCTGCTGTAGATTATCTTTTACTGCAAACTCAAGATGCCTGGGTTACTATGGCTTTATCAGCTGTTGGCGAAACCAACCTTGATTTGTCGCACTTAGAAACGGTAGAAGGTACTTTAGCTACTGATTACCAAAAAGCAGTTTTAGCTCTAGTAGCTGCTGGAGAAGATCCAACAACATTTGGTAATATCGATTATGTTCAAAAAATCAAAACTGATTATTATTCAGATAATCAAATTGGTGATACATCATTACTAAACGATGACATGTGGGGCATTCTAGCTTTAGCTTCTGCGGGAGAAAACGAAAACTCTCAAATAATGCAGGATGCTAAAAATTTTTTACTCAATAACCAAAATCAAGACGGAGGCTGGCCGTATAGTGTTGGTGGCGGAAGTGATACTAACGATACTGCTGCAGCTATCATGGCATTATTGGAAGTAGGTTTAAATGAATCAGATACGGCAATTGATGATGCTATTGAATATTTAAAAAATCAACAAAATAGTGATGGTGGTTTTCCATACACCCAAGGTTCAGATTCAGATTCTGGTTCAGATGCGTGGGTAATTTCCGCTATTCATAAATTAGGACAAGATCCAATAAGTCCAGACTGGCAAAACAATTCTAATAATGCAGTTGATCATCTAAAATCATTACAAAAAGGTGACGGATCATTCAAATGGATTGCAACTGATGATACTAGCTATACTTCCATGACAGCTTTTGCAGTAATTGCTTTAGCAGAAAAATTTCATCCGATTACCAGCCTAGTGATAAATCCAAGTTTACATAAATTACGAATTGAAGGTTCTAGTAATCTAGTTTGCGAAACAGAGACCATTGGCACAACAGCATTAGATATTGTACAAAATGCAAGCATGGCATGTAATTATACCTTCGAAATTCAAGATACTGCTTTTGGGCCATATTTATTTAGTATAAATGGCGAAGATGCTACTGGCGTATCTGGTTGGATGTATTTTGTGAATAATGTTTCACCCCCTGTTGGCGCGGCTGACTACACATTACAGCAAGGAGAAGAAGTTTTGTGGTATTATGGTGAATGGGGGTGGCAGCCAACTAGAATAAGTGTTGATAAAACTTACGTGGATGTGGGGGAAGAAATATTGATTTTAGTTGAATATCATAATGGTACTGATTGGGCAGCTTTTCCTGAGGCAGATATTATGGTTGGAGTAAATTCTTATACAGTGGATGGAAATGGTCAAAAAACCTTAACCATGAACGACGCTGGATCATTCGATATTTATGTAGAAAATATTAATTATGTTCGTAGTAATATTCATACAGTAACAGTTGGATCTATTGATGAGGAAAAAATAGGTTTGGAAGTTGAAATCGAGTTACTCCCTCAGCCGGATGTATCTTTTGAGGTAACAATAAAACATTTCAATTACGGACAAATGAATCCTGGAGAACAAAAAGAAGAAGAAGTTAGTCTAATAAACACAGGTGAAATTCCAATATATGTTGAAGGGATAGTTTCGGGTGATGACATCTTTAAAGACAACATCGAGTTGAACGGAAAAAATTGGCAAGATTATTATTCAACGCTTTCAGTTTCTACCAAAGAAGAAATTGATGTTCGATTCACTGTCCCTTCTCAATACGATAGCCAAGGAGTAAAAACTGGTGATTTAACATTTTGGGCTGTTGGAGCTAATTGATTATGAAATATAAATTTACATTTATTACACTCTTGTTTGCGCTCATGTTTTTGGGTATAGCACAAGCAAATGCGATAGGTGTTGGTATAAAACCATCTTATTTAGAAGTGGTGATAGAAGAAGGTCAAAAACAAGCTACTAGTTTTACTGTCTATAACATTTCAGATGAGCCGGCACAATTTCGAGTTTACGCAGATGAGCTTAAGGATTGGATAGTTATTAGTCCTGAAGATTTCAGGCTTGAGCCACAAGAAACAAAAAAAATTGGAGTAATAATAACTCCAAATGATTATGGCAAACATGCCACCAACTTATCAGTTGTTGCTTCGCCATTAAACAAACGTCAATTCAACGCTGACTCAGGCATAAAAGTTCCATTACGACTTGATGTACAAAAAAATAAAAAAAATATACTAAACAACTTGTTTTTCTTTATGGTTTTGTGGTTTGTATTTTCCATATTCATTGTTTTACTAGTTATATATATTGTGCTAAAATTAAGAAATCGAACACTTAAAGAACGTGTTGTTGAAAAAATCAAAAATGTGTTCGATCGCAAAAACAGGTGGTAAAAACTATGAAAGAAATACTTAAAAAAAGTCTTAAAGTAATAGTGCCAATCATTTTTTTAGTCATTGGAATTTTTTTAGGACAAGATTTAGCTAATATTTCAAAACTGGTGAATACAAATCAGCCAAGCGAAGTTTCTGTTACTCAAGAGATACAAGTAGACTTAATGATTGATTACGGACAAGATTCAATCGTAGTATACAATCATGAATTATTACGTAGCGATCAAACAGTATTTGATTTATTAAAACAAGTTACTTCAAACAATAATTTAAAATTTGTGTTTTCTGACAAGTATAAGGATTTAGGGATACTGGTTGAATCAATTGACGGAGTAGAGAATAGCACGCAAACAAATAGATATTGGCATTATTGGGTAAATAATCGTTTTGCACAAAACGCAGTTGATAAACACAATCTCAAAGACGGCGATATTATTTTATTTAAATATATTAAGAGTCAATATTAATCTAAAAAAATTTATGACAACAAGGAATAAATTAATCGTTGCTGCATTATTAATAATTTTAGGTGTCTCTTGCAGGTTATTACCCCATCCATTTAATTTTGCACCAATCGCAGCAGTTGCGTTGTTTTCCGCAGTTTATCTAGGAGCTATGTATGCTGTCACTTTACCCGTGATTGCTATGGTTGTTGGAGATATATTTATCGGTTTTTACGAATGGCAATTAATGGTTGCAGTATATCTATGTTATGCAATTATCGGGCTGTTGGGGTTAATCGTACGAAGATACAAGAGTGTTGAAACTGTTTTAGGAGCAAGCATTGGTGCGTCAGTTTTGTTTTTTATCGTCACAAATTTAGCAGTTTGGTACTTTTCGCCTTGGTATGGGCAGACTATGCAAGGTTTAGTAAATTGCTATATTGTAGCATTGCCATTTTTTAGAAACACAATAATGGGCGATATGTTCTATGTTGGAGCATTTTTTGGAAGTTACGAGCTAGTTAAGTACGGAGTTTTAAAGAGACAAATTCAGGCGTCAATTGTAAAATAAGCTAAATTTAGATAAAAAAGTTGTCATACACTTTGGCAACTTTTTTTGATTTTGGTATAATGATACTAATATACCCGGTAGTGATCCCGTAAAATTTAATATCACTATGGGTCATAGAATAAAAAAATAAAGGTATGAATAATAAATATAATAAGTTCTATTTACGGTAATACTACCTGGTATGATAAACAAAAAAGAAAGAGAAAAACTCGATGATATAATGAAAAAATCTCGAAAAAATTTAGAGTATTCCCAGTCAAAATTAGATGCATTAAAGCCTGGATCAGGTAAAGATATAGAAGAAATCAAAGAATTATTGGAAAGTAATTTAGAGTTTTCAAAAACAATATATAAGGGAATAATAAAAATTCATCATTGGATGTTTTGGCATAGAATATTAGGTATACTTAAGTGGATAATAATAATTATTCCAATAATTGTAGGTGCAATATATTTACCACCATTGTTTAGAGAAGTTTTTGATAAATGGCAAGAAGCTTTTACGAACATTAACTTGCAATAGTTGTTCTCTATAAAAAAAGTAAAAATTAAATAAAATATTTATAAACTAACTTAACAATACTTATGGAAGCAAAAAAAGGATTCTTTGCTAAATTTTTTGGCAAAAAGAGTGTTCAACCAGCTGGAGATCAAATGCAAGCTCCAGCAGATACAGGTTCACAAGAACCACAAGAAGATCAGAACAAAGAACCAACAGAACAATAAATAGCAAATTCGATATGCTCAGACCAAAAAATTAAAGTTTTTTAGAATTTTTTGGTTTTGAGCATTAAAGAGCTTAAAAAAATTGTAGTAGTTTTAAATTTAAAGATTAATTTATATATATGACAAAAAGAAGTTTTTATTTGTTTTCGATATTGGCAGTTTTAATAATTGTTGGTGGTGTTTTTGCAGCAGCATATAAATTAATTTGGGAACAAAAATTACAAACTTATGCTTATAGTTTGGACACTTGTCAATTACTGGCCGAGCAAAGATGTTTAGAAAATCCAAAATGCCAACCAATCTATACAGAAAATGGTAATTTAGTATTTGAAAAATGTCATGCTTTAACAGATAACAATAAGCAAAAGTTAAATACTGCACAACAGCTTTGTCAACAAACTAGAGGAATGTGGTCGCAATTAAAAACAGGTTCATATTGTAATTGTTCCATAGTAGGTGCCGGAGTTTCATGGAACAAAGAAATCGGTTGTCAATAAATAAAAATTACTTTGATGAAGGAAATATTACAAAAAACAAACGAGCTAAAAAAGAAATTTTTAGCCATGCGGAGGTATCTTTGACTTAAGCATTGTCAAAAAAGAAATAAAAACTTATGAGAAAGAAATGGCCAAAACTAACTTTTGGTCGGATCAAGAAAATGCAAAACAAGTAAGTCAAAAATGCCAACAACTAAAAGAGGAACTAGATACTTGGAATAATTTAGAACAAGATTTAATAGATTTAGAAAGTTTGATAACAGTATCAGTTGATGAGCATGATCAAAGTTTACAAAAAGATTTTACACAAAAAGTTAAAGAGATAGATAGAAGACTCAAAAGCCAAGAGCTTTTTATTTTATTTTCAGAAAAGTTTGATACTAATAATGCCATACTTTCAATACATTCTGGTACTGGCGGAGTAGAAGCACAAGACTGGGCGGCAATGTTAATGCGAATGTATTTAAGATATGCACAGCAAAAAAAATGGCAAACAAAAATAATTGATCAAAGTAAAGGTAACGAAGCAGGAGTAAAATCAGTCACAATAGAAATAATTGGCAGATATGCTTTTGGACATCTTAAAGCAGAAGCAGGCGTACATCGATTAGTCAGAATTTCCCCGTTTGATGCAGAAAAAATGAGACACACTTCATTTGCTCTAGTAGAAGTGATTCCAGAAATGGAAGAAGTAGAAGATATAGATATTAAAGACGAAGATTTAAAGATCGATACATACAAATCGTCTGGTCATGGAGGACAAAGTGTTAACACAACTGATTCAGCAGTACGCATTACTCATATTCCATCAAAACTAGTGGTTTCGTGCCAAAATGAGCGTTCTCAACAGCAAAATAGACAAACAGCTATGAAGGTCTTGAAATCTAAGCTTTTTTTAGCTAAACTAGATAAACAACAAAAAGAAGTAGATAATGTACGAGGCGAAGTATTGTCTGCAGAATGGGGTAATCAAATTCGTTCATACGTATTACAGCCATATAAAATGGTTAAAGATCATAGAACAAAGTATGAGTCGAAAGACCCAGATGAGGTACTAGATGGGGAAGTAGACGAGTTCATAAGAGCATATTTAGAAATGAAAACTAAAAAGTAGAGCTAAGTGTTAATACAGTTATACTTTTAATACTGTTGATAAGTTGCTTTATTAACTATATAACTGTATTAACCGTATTAACAAAACCTCCACATGAAAATAATTAAAGCAAAACTAAGCGATAAAAAACAAGTTGGAGCGGTTCTTTTTGAATTGCTTAACATCAAAAGTGCTAAAGAAGGAGAAAGGGAATTTATTAAAGAAACCAAAAAAGGACATACATATCTTTTAGCTAAAGATAAGGGTAAGGTAGTTGGTTTAGTCACCTTTTTGATGCACGGACGTCCAATGCATGGTTTAGCAGAGTTGTATCATATTGTAGTTTTGCCAGATCAGAGAGGTTCTGGCGCAGCCCAAAAATTATTTGATGAGCTAGAAAAGGAAATTAAAAATGAATACAAAAAAGCCGGAGGAAAATTACGTAAACTTTTTTTAATGACACGTTTTAGTAATGCGCGTGCTCAAAAGTTTTATAATAAGATGGGTTTGAAATTCGAGGTCAAACTGAAGTCCCATTTTTATAAAGGAGAAGATGAATATATTTTTTCTAAATTTTACTAAATTAATGTTTAATATCCAATGTCTAATATCCGTTTAAAATCACAAATTCTTAGGAATTGGAAATTGGGACTTGGTAATTACATAATACTATGTGTGGAATTGTAGGATACATTGGAAAAAGAAAGGATATTTATCCAGTATTAATAAAAGGCCTTAAGCGATTAGAGTATCGTGGTTATGATTCAGCCGGGGTTGCAATAATAAAAGACGGTGAAATAATATCAGAAAAAAAGATTGGTAAAATAAAAGAGCTTGAAAAAAAAGTTGGTAAGGGAATTATTGGTGGAGAAGTAGGCATAGCGCATACGCGTTGGGCTACACATGGCGGGGTGACAGACGAAAATGCTCACCCTCATTTTGATTGCAATAATAAAATCGCTATTGTCCATAATGGTATTATTGAAAACTGGCAAACCTTAAAAAAATTATTAGAAGAAGAAGGACATAAATTTAAAACTAATACTGATTCAGAAATTTTAGCTCACTTAATTGAAAAGTATTATAAAGAAGTTAAAGACCTAGCCAAAGCAACGCGTCTGGCTTTAAAAAAAGTTATCGGAGCTTATGGTTTACTTGTTATATCTTTAGACGAACCAGACAAGCTTGTGGTGGCAAGAAAAGGTAGTCCTGTTGCTATAGGAATAGGAAAAGCTGAATATATAGTTGCATCCGACGCTACTCCAATTTTAGAATATACAAAAAAAGTCATATATCTTGATGACGAAGAAGTAGCTGTGATTAATCACGAAGGTTACAAAGTAGTAGATTTAGAGAACTCGGACAAAGAAAAGAAGGTCAATAATCTTGATTGGGATATTACCATGGCAGAAAAGATGGGTTATGATACATTTATGCTTAAGGAAATTTTTGAACAACCAGATAGCATTACTAATACTTTTCGTGGCAGAATAATTCCAGAAGAGGGAAAAATAAAATTTGGCGGATTGAATATATCAGATGAAGAACTAAAAGGTGTAAAAAGAATTATAATTTCAGCCTGCGGTACGGCATATTATGCTTGCCTAATTGGCGAATATATAATAGAAAACTTAACCGAAATACCAACAGAAGTTGAATATGCATCTGAATTCAGATATAAAAAACCGGTAATAAATGGGGACTGCCTTTTTATAGCAGTTACTCAATCTGGCGAAACAACTGATACTTTATTTGCATTAAGAGAAGCTAAGAATCTTGGAGCAAAAACTTTAGGTATATGTAATGTTGTTGGCTCTTCAATCGCGCGCGAAGTTGACGGAGGAATTTATTTGCATTCAGGACCAGAAATAGGCGTTGCTTCAACCAAAGCCTTTACCTCAATGATTGTTGCACAATATTTATTTGGAATTTATTTAGCGGAATTAATTGGTAAAGTAGACACTAAACAAACAAAAGAGTTAATATACGAACTGCAACAATTACCTGATTCTGTCAGAAGAATTTTAACTTTAAGTGATGAAATTAGAGAAATTGCAGCAAAATATCAAGATAACAGAAATTTTTTATACCTTGGACGTGGTAATAATTTCCCAATTGCCTTAGAAGGTGCGCTCAAGTTAAAAGAAATATCATACATTCACGCAGAAGGTTATCCAGCAGCAGAAATGAAGCATGGACCAATTGCATTAATTGATGAAAACATGCCCGTAGTATTTATTGCAACTAAAGATAAAGTTTACGAAAAAATAATGAGCAACATGCAAGAAGTCAAAGCACGAAAAGGAAAAATAATTGCTGTGGCAAACGAGGGTGACAAAGAAATTGCCAAAATTGCAGACGATGTAATTTACATTCCAAAAACTATAGATTTACTAAATCCAATTTTAACAGTAATTCCATTGCAACTTTTAGCCTATCATATTGCACAGAGAAAATGTTGCGATGTAGACAAACCGCGTAATCTTGCGAAAAGTGTAACCGTGGAATAGGGCTTTGTCATCTCGACCGGTGTTAAATATTATACCTGGAGACCAGCCAGAGGCTGGTGTTCGCCAGAGGCGAATCTGCCTTTGGCATGACGCCTCTGGCGCAGATCCCACACCAAACGATTACATTAGATGTGAGATCCCTCGATCCTGAGTCAATCGAAGGACTCGGGATGACAAAAAGAATAAACAAATTTATGTCCAAAATATTAGTTACAGGTGGAGCAGGTTTTATCGGCTCTCATCTATGTAAAAAATTAATAGAACGAGGAGATGAAGTAATTTGTGTTGATAATTTTTTTACTGGTCAGAAGCGAAATATCGAAGGCTTGCTAGACAGGAAAAATTTCAAATTAATTGAACACGATATTATAGAACCATTATTTATTGATGATAAAATTGATCAAATTTATAACTTAGCTTGCCCAGCCTCGCCAGTACATTATCAAAATAATCCTATCAGAACTGTTAAAGCAAATGTATTGGGAGTAATAAACATATTGGGCATGGCTAAGGCTAAGAAATGTAAAATTTTACAAGCGTCCACGTCAGAAGTTTATGGAGACCCAATTGTGCATCCGCAACCAGAAAGTTATAATGGAAACGTTAATCCTATTGGAATAAGATCTTGCTATGACGAAGGCAAGCGATGTGCTGAAACATTATTTTTTGATTATCACAGAAGTCATAATTTAGAAATAAGAGTAGCCAGAATTTTTAATACTTATGGACCAAACATGGCGGTTAATGACGGACGTGTTGTTTCAAATTTTATTATCCAAGCATTAAAGGATGAAGACATCACTATACATGGTGATGGTAAACAAACAAGGTCATTTTGTTATGTTGATGATATGGTTGATGGTTTAATCAAACTTATGGAATCAAAAGACTTCACAGGACCAGTCAACCTAGGTAACCCAGGAGAATTTTCTATTAAAGAACTGGCAGATAAAGTAATTGAGATGACATCATCCAAAAGTCAGATAGTCAATAAGGAACTGCCAGCAGACGATCCCAAGCAACGACAGCCAGAAATTCAATTAGCCAATGAAAAACTTGGCTGGGAACCAAAAACAGATCTAAAGGATGGTTTAGAGCAAACCATTAATTATTTTAGGGAAGTAATTTAGTCAATGTACAAGGTACAAGTTACAATTAACAATTCATAATTAATCATATGTCAAAATGTTTAGTAACTGGTGGTGCTGGGTTTATCGGTTCAAATTTAACCGATGCGCTTATACAACAAGGTGATGAAGTAACAATCATCGATAACTTATCCACTGGTAATAAAGAAAACATAAATCCTAAAGCTACTTTTGTAGAAGCAGATATCACAAATTTAGAACAAATCAAGCCTCATTTTGAAGGCGTGGAATTTGTTTTTCATTTAGCTGCCTTACCACGCGTTCAGCTTTCTATTGAAGAGCCAATAGAAACGCACAACGCAAATATTAACGGAACTCTAAATGTTTTAGTAGCAGCAAAAGATGCAAAAGTAAAAAGATTTATGTATACTGCTTCCTCTTCTGCATACGGAGACGCAGAAATAATGCCAACCAAAGAAGATCAGCTGCCAATGCCTATGAGTCCATATGGTTTGCATAAATATGTTGGTGAACATTATGCTAGGTTGTTTTCCATGCTTTATGGCATGGAATCTGTCAGTTTACGATATTTTAATGTTTATGGTCCAAGAATGGCGTTTTCAGGTGCATACTGTACTGTTATAGCAGTATTCTTGCAACAAAAAAAACAAGGCAAAGAACTTACCATAACTGGTGATGGCACACAAACTAGAGATTTCACTTATGTTTCTGATGTAGTCAACGCAAATATTTTAGCATCAAAAAGTAAAAAAGTAGGCAAGGGCGAAGTTATGAATATCGGAGCAGGAGATAATCATTCAGTAAATGAAGTAGCAGAAAAAATTAATTCACCATCTATAAATATTCCTCCAAGGATAGAACCGCATGACACTTTAGCAGATATTTCCAAAGCTAAAGATTTATTAGATTGGAAGCCGCAAGTAGATTTTAGTGAAGGTATGAAAAAAACTATAGAATGGTTTGAAGGTTTAAAATAAAACTATCTCATAATAAAAATGATGCGCGAGCCACTATGGTTCGCGCATTTTTAGTACAAAATAATTTCGGAGAGTCCCCGCCTAGTTATCATCAAGACGGCACCATTGGCCAGATTTATTCCATTTCCACTATGATGACCTTTGGTCGAGAACTCCCCAAAAAATGAATTCATATACACAATGTACAAAAAATAATTGAAGAGTCTCCACCCCATCTAGCATTTTCTTTTTCACCCGAGTGGTGAGTAGGTCTCTAACCCTTCGATTCGAAAGGTTGCTCTTGGGTCCAGTAACGGCTGGGGCCGTTGCGTGGAGGCTCTTCAGATATAGATATCACGTTATCATAACTCAAAATCAAAGTCAAGGATTCAAAAAACCGTTATTTAAAAAAGTAGGTCGGGGACTGATCCCGACCTACGTGTATTTTGTTTGTAGTACTTTTATATATCTAAATATCGTTTTAGTTCGTTTGGTGTTACTTCGGTTTTTTGTTCTTCAATTTCTATCTTTTTAGCATTAACAAAACGGTCAACAACATGGCTGCCAATAGCTTTTTTGATAACTTCGTCATTTTTTAGATGTTTTATACTTTCTGTCAAAGATCCAGGCAAGCTATCAATCTTTAATTCTTGCAACTTACCTTCGTCAAGATTATAAATATCTTCTTCTACTGATTTAGGGGGAGTAATCTTACTTTCAATACCATCAAGACCAGCAGCTAGTATTGCAGTAAATGCCAAGTATGGATTACACGATGGATCTGGGGAGCGGAGCTCTACTCGTACTGATTGTTTTCTACCTTCTGTGTATCGAGGGATTCTAACTAATGCAGATCTGTTCATTTGTGCCCAGCAAATATTAACCGGAGCTTCGTAGCCAGGTACTATTCGTTTATATGAGTTGGTAGTTGGGTTGGTTAAAGCTGTAAAGCTTTTTGAATGTTTTAATATGCCACCAATAAAATGTTTGGCGGTGCTGGAGAGTTTATAATTATCGTTTTCATCATAAAAAGAATTCTCACCCTTTAAATCAAACAAACTTAGATGAACATGCATTCCAGAACCATTGATGTTTTCAAAAGGTTTTGGCATAAAGGTGGCTTTTACGTCAAAACTTTGTGCAATAGCTTTAATTGTAGTTTTTAATGTTATGATGTTATCTGCTGTTTTTAATGCGTCGGAGTACCTAAAATCAATTTCGTGCTGTCCTGCTGCAACTTCGTGGTGGCCAGCTTCAATATCAATATTTAATTCTTCGCCAGCTTCAATTACGTTTTCGCGAATCTTAGAAGCAACATCATAAGGAGAAAAGTCAAAATATCCTTGGTAATCGTGCGGCATGGGTTTTAGGCCTTCCTTTTTATTCAAAATAAAAAATTCAAGTTCTGCGCCGACATTAAAGATATATCCTTTATCTTTTGCGGTAAGCATCATTTTTCGTAAAATATGTCTTGGATCTCCTTCGAATGGCGTTGAGTCTGGTTTATGCACATCACAGATAATGCGTGCTGCTTTGTTTTCTGTTTTACTCCAAGGCAATGTGCAGTAAGTTTTTATATCAGGAATTAATAGCTGATCACTTTCTGCGATTCTGGCAAAACCTTCAATTGAAGATCCATCAAACCAAATTCCTTTTTCCAACGCATTTTCAAGTTGACGCGTGGGGATTACAATATCTTTAGGAACACCTAAAATGTCTGTAAATTGCAGATGGATATACTTTACAGCATCTTTTTTGACTTGTTTTAGGATTTGTGTTGCGTTGTTCATTGAAGTTTTATGTTAATTATGATAAAATTTATAGTGTTTTCAATTAACTAATTTTACACCTGCTAAAAATTAAAGTCAAAATCAACATTATGGATAAATCATATTTAGACCAAAGAATTAGAAAAGTACCTAACTTTCCCAAACAAGGTATTTTATTTTATGATGTTACTACGCTTTTTGAAGATGCCCAAGCATTTAAAATGATGATAGATGCACTGTGCAAACCTTATGAAGGCCAAAAAATTGATAAAATAGTTGGAATAGATGCGCGTGGTTTTTTGATGGCATCTGCAATGGCGTATATTCTAGGAGCAGGTGTATCAATAGTAAGAAAAAAAGGCAAGCTTCCCTATAAGACAAGAATGGCTAGTTATGAAAAAGAATATGGACCAGATACAATAGAAATGCACGAAGACACAATCAAGAAGGGAGAAAAAGTAATAATCGCTGACGATCTACTTGCTACAGGTGGAACAATGCTTGCAACAATTGATTTAGTAGAACAATTGGGCGGAGACATTGTGGGAATTGATTTGATAGTCAATCTTACATTTCTACCAGGTGAAAAATTGTTAACAGAAAAAGGATACAAAGTAAATTATTTAATTGATTACGATAACGAGGACATTAAAGAATAAAAAAAGTAACCACAGAAGTTGCTGGATAAAAAAAGGCAACCTCTCCCCCAAGA
This sequence comes from Patescibacteria group bacterium, assembly GCA_018818885.1. Lineage (GTDB taxonomy): Bacteria > Patescibacteriota > Patescibacteriia > Buchananbacterales > SURF-54 > JAHIRB01. The sequence continues at coordinate 37,862 of JAHIRB010000038.1, forward strand.
AGGCTGCCCTAAATGATTGTGAGTTTTAAAACGAAATCGTATGGATTTTCTACCTTATTGCCACAACCTTGGCTTCATTACGAAAACACTTTTCTTTCCCATCCTTTCCAGATTCAATTTCTACGGCGTTTAGATCCCCGTTATTTACAGACATTTTTGTTTTTCTGTGTTTTATTTCATCCTTTCCGAACCAAAATATCTCTCCTTTGTTAACGTTGCCAAAGTCAATTTGTCGTTTCCTCTTGCTTGACATACCCTTCCCTCCATCATGTTACGGGTATTGATACTGGTAACACAAGAAACAAGCTTATATTAAATCAATAATAAATATATGTCAAGTTTAAAAATTGGAATTATAGGAGGAAGTGGATTGGATGATCCAAAATTATTAGAAAGTTTTGAAGAAAAAGATGTTGATACACAGTGGGGTAAGCCCAGCTCACCAATCACAATTGGTAAATTAAACGGTGTTGATGTTTGTATTTTAGCGCGTCATGGCAAAGATCATTCTATTACCCCAACCGGGGTTAACTATCGCGCAAACATTCAAGCATTAAAAGATTTAGGCTGCACACATATTTTAGCTACCACAGCTTGTGGTAGTCTTAGAAAAGAAATTGATCGTGGCCATCTTGTGATTCTTGATCAGTTTATTGATTTCACGCGCCACCGCAAAATTTCGTTTTATGATAAATTCCCAGGTGGTGCAGCCAATGCTAAACACACTCCAATGAGTACTCCTTTTGCAGAAAGTTTACGCGAGGCATTAATACAGACTTGCGAAGAGCTAGATATCACACATCACAAAAAAGGCTGCATGGTTACTATCGAAGGCCCAAGGTTTTCTACTGTTGCGGAATCTCACATGTTTAGAAGTTGGGGTGCAGATGTCATTAACATGTCAATTGCACCAGAAGCCATACTTGCCAACGAAGCTGGTATACCGTATGCTGCCATAGCAATGTCTACAGATTATGATTGCTGGAAGACAGATGAGAAGCCAGTCACGTGGGAAGAGATCTTAGATATTTTTGGACAGAATGTAGAAAATGTCAAAAAATTATTAATTAATACAATTCCAAAAATTAAAGGGTAGGCCGGGTCCTTGCGCCCGGCCGTAGCGATTGGGCAGTTGCGCCCAATCTACCCAGCGTAATATTATATCATTATGAAAACACTTATCTCTGGCTCACTAGCTTACGATAAAATTATGGATTTTCCGGGTAGTTTTGCCGACCATATTTTACCAAATAAAATTCATGTGCTTTCTGTTGCTTTTACTGTTAGCGATTTAAAAGTTAACTTTGGTGGTACGGCTGGAAATATTGCCTACAATTTATCACTTTTAAATGAAAAGCCAAAAATTGTTGGTGCTGCTGGCAATGATTTTTTTAGGTACAAAAAATGGTTACTAAAAAGCAAAATAGATATTTCTGGCATCAAAATAATAAATAATCAACCAACTGCCAGCGCGCACATTGTCACAGATCAAAAAGATAACCAAATTACCGCTTTTCACCCTGGCGCAGCAACTAAATCAGCTGCAAAAGGTTTAAAATTAAATGGAGTAAAT
>JAHIRB010000039.1 GCA_018818885.1 Patescibacteria group bacterium
CCCCTTAATTATTAAGCCAAATATAGAGATGTCCTACCAACATATTACCTCAAATCAAAGAAATGAGCTATCTGCTCTCTTAATAGCCAATATTAAGAAGAAAGACATAGCTAAACAGCTAGGTAAAGACAGAACTACTATTTGGAGAGAACTCAAAAGGAATGGATTACAGAAAATTGATGTTCGTTTTCGAGTTTGGACAAAAGATCCCTATGGTTTCAATCTGCCTTGTGAAAACAGTGAACAGGAACAGGAACTGTTCAAGGAGGTCTTACCACACATAATCAAACCCCCGAAGGTTTCCTAAGCAATACTACAGGGGCTGTCAGAAATATCGACAGCTCCTTTTTTTATATTTAAATTATCATCATCAAAATACAGTCCGCCTCGGCGGGGACGCCCGCTTCGACTTGCCCGCCTAGCCGTCGTGGCTGGCGTCGAGCGAGGCGAGCCTTCGGCGGATTTGGTAGGCGACATTGCCCGCTTCGCCTATACAAATCCAAAACATCAGCGAGGCGAGGCCAATGTCGCCTGCGGAAGATTTGTTATTTTTCACCTCTTTTAGTAAAGATTTTTTTTAGATTCAAATTTTGTCTGCCCGAAACTTTCATTAGTGGAGTTTTTTTCTTTTTGCGAGCCTTTTTTTGTTTTTCAACTTTTTCTTCCCAAGTTGTTATGTTGTTATTTTGCATATGTAGTTTAGTATTGCGATTTGAGTTATTAGAGCGATTAGAGTTCAAATAACGACAACTCCAATCTTTCTAATCTCTCCAATAACTTAAATTAACTAAATATAGCTAACTTCTCTTACAATTATATGATATAATATTATTGATTTAAATCAAAATCATATGGAAGAGCAAAATAGTTTTCAAAGACCAAAATCACACAATAAACCAGAGGGCAAAAAAAATAATTGTCTTAAGGGTTTAATAATATTAGTTAGTATTTTAATTATTTTAATTGGTGGTTTACTATACAGCTTAGCGTTGTTGAAAAAAATAAAAACAGGAGAAATCAATGAGAGTTCGTTGCTTAAGAATGAAAAAAACATTAACACAAATTCCATAGAAGTAATGCTACCTGATCCATATTTAGGTTCTGATGATGCCAAAGTAATAATTATTGAATATAGTGATTTTCAATGCCCTGCATGCGCGGCCGCATCACAAACAATAAAACAACTAAATGTAACATATGGCGATATTATTATGATAATTTATCGTGATTTTCCTTTATATGACAGTCATTCTGATGCAGTCAAAGCAGCAATTGCCGGCCAGTGCGCTCATGCACAAGAACAATTTTGGGTTATGCATGATAAATTGTTTAGTAACCAAGAATCTTTAGCAGTATCTGATCTAAAGCGATATGCGGTAGAAATTGGTCTTGATAGTGTCAAATTTTCCAATTGTCTAGATTCAAACCAATACATATCTTCTGTACAGAAAGATTTTGAAGAAGGAGTAAGCATTGGAATTAAATCAACCCCTTCTTTTATTATTAATAATCAAGTGATTGAAGGTGTGCCAACTTTTGAACAATTGCAACAAATTATAGAACAAGAATTAACCCAAAAGATTGAATAAATATAAAAAGGTTTGACATATTTGTATATTTGCTTTATAATAGATAACTGTTTACCCCCCACCTTTTTTATAGAAGGTGTATCAATTAGTGTAATATGGATCATGGAATAAGATTCCATTTACATCATATTTTTTAGAAAAGGTGGGTGGGTAAATTTATAAGTTATCTTTTTTTTAATAATTTGCCATTATGGCTCAAAACATCACCTCATAAAGTCTTCACTACGTTCAGATTATGGGGTTCACCCCATATTTGGTTTAAGCGATTACAATTATGTCAGTTAATAATAAAATTATAATTCGTGGTGCACGTGTGCATCCCGCAAAGTCCTCGCTTCGTTCGGACTGCGGGATTTGCTTCTTACTATGTAAATATAGTTATTATGTCAGTTAATAATAAAATTATAATTCGTGGTGCACGTGTGCACAATCTAAAAAATATCAATGTTGATATTCCTCGCGATAAGTTAATTGTAATTACAGGTATTTCTGGCTCAGGCAAATCAAGTCTGGCTTTTGATACTATTTATGCAGAAGGTCAGCGACGTTATGTTGAATCACTTTCTACGTATGCCAAGCAATTTTTAGGTGTGATGGATAAACCAGATGTTGATTTAATCGAGGGGCTTTCCCCAGCAATTTCTATTGACCAGCGTTCGGCTGCAGCTAATCCTCGCTCAACTGTAGGAACCGTAACAGAAATCTACGATTATCTTCGGTTAATATTTTCTCGAATAGGACGCGTTCATTGCCCACAATGTAGCCAAGAAGTTTACAAACTTACACCAACTCAAATAATTAATCAAATTCATCAAATTGCAAAAGAGCATAAACAAATTTCAATTCTTTCTCCAATGCCTCTAGAAAAGAAAGAGAGAATAAAAGATACATTAACAGAAATTCAAAAAGCTGGTTTTCGACAAGTAAGGCTTAACGGAAAGGTACTAACCATCGACGAAGCCAAAATTGATAATTTAGAAGTTAAAAATGCAAACTTAGAAATAATTATAACCACAGTTGAATCAAGTGGCACTTCTAAAGTTTCTAAAGACGACCTCAGTAGATTTGTTGAACTAGCATTAGAATTAGGAAACGGCCAACTCATTGTTGCGAACAAAAGCAAGGATACATTTTTTTCGTTGCATTTTAATTGTCCAAAATGTAATATCAACTTACCTAGTTTAGAAGCTAGAAATTTTTCTTTTAATTCTCCTGCTGGGGCATGTACCAAATGTTTGGGTTTAGGTACAAAATTAGAAATTGATAAAGATTTGATAATTCCCAACAAACGATTAACTTTAGCACAGGGTGCAATAAAACCATGGGCACGAAATTTTTCTAATCAAACAACTTATTGGAAGTTAATAGAAGCTGTAGCTAAAAAAAATAAATTTTCATTGAATACAGAAGTAGAAAAATTAAAACCAGAAAGTCTTGATATAATCATGAACGGCACAGGTGATACTAGTTACGACGTTAACGAAGGTATGAAGTTTGAGGGAGTAGCAGAAATGCTAGAAAAAAAATATCAGGAAACCAGTTCGGATTACTTAAGAAAAGAAATCGAACAATACATGCGTCTTTCTATATGTCCTACATGCAAAGGTAAACGTTTAAAAAAAGAAATTCTTTCGGTTACTTTAGGTGGCTTAAGTATCGCAGAAATAACGGATCTAAACATTGATAAATGTGAACAATTTTTTAAAGCCTTGATTTCAAAAAATAATTCAGAAATTCAAAATGATGATAGATTAACAGAAGTAGAAAGAAAGATTGCTGAACAAATAATAAAAGAAATTTTAACGCGACTACGATACTTGCAAAATGTTGGGCTAAACTATTTAACTTTGAGCCGGTCGTCTGCCACATTAGCTGGCGGAGAAGCACAGCGGATTAGGCTAGCTACTCAAATTGGCCTTTCTTTGACAGGTGTTGTTTATATTTTGGATGAACCTTCAATAGGCTTGCATCAACGTGATAACAAAAAATTAATTGACACCTTAAAAAATTTACGTGATCTTGGAAATACTGTTATTGTAGTTGAACATGATTCCATGACAATTGAAGCTGCTGATGAAGTTATTGATATTGGCCCAGGTGCAGGTGAATACGGCGGTAAGATCATCTCTCAAGGAACTCCAGCAAAAATTAAAAAAGATAAAAATTCATTAACTGGTCAATATTTATCTAGGGCTAAAGAAATTGCATCACCTAAAAAATATCGCAAGGGAAATGGTAGGAATGTAGAAGTATTAGGAGCAGAGGAATTTAATTTAAAAAATATTGATGTGCAAATTCCGTTAGGGAAGCTTGTATGCTTGTCTGGAGTTTCTGGTTCTGGAAAATCTACTTTAATGTTAGATATCTTAGCGCGAGCACTTTCTAAACATTTTTATAGAGCAAAAGATTTGCCTGGTAAACATAAAGAAATAAAAGGCATTAAAAATATCGATAAAGTAATTTCGATTGATCAATCTCCAATTGGGAGAACACCGCGTTCAAACCCAGCAACTTACACTGGAGTGTTTACATACATCAGAGATTTATTTACTCAAACTCCAGAAGCAAAAATACGCGGTTACAATGTTGGTAAATTTAGTTTTAACGCGCGTGGTGGCAGATGCGAAACTTGTGCTGGAGAAGGTTATGTAAAAATCGAAATGCAATTTTTGCCAGATGTTTATGTGCTGTGCGAAGAATGTCGAGGCAAACGATACAAACAAGAGGTTTTAGAAATTCATTACAGATCAAAAAATATTGCTGATGTTTTGGATATGTCTGTAGATGAAGCCATGGAATTTTTTAGAAAAACGCCTATCATCTACGAAAAATTAAGAACTTTACATAATGTTGGACTGGGCTATATCCACTTAGGTCAGAGCGCTACAACACTATCGGGTGGGGAAGCTCAACGTGTAAAACTAGCAACAGAACTTTCTCGTCGTGCAACTGGAAAAACATTGTATATTTTAGATGAACCAACAACTGGTTTACATTTTGAAGATATTAAACGATTACTACAAGTATTAAATCAGCTGGTAGATAAAGGTAATACAGTTTTGATAATTGAACATAATCTTGATGTAATCAAATGCGCCGACTGGGTAATAGATATGGGGCCAGAAGGCGGAGATGGCGGGGGGGAGATAGTTGCACAAGGCACGCCTAAAGATATAATCAAAGTTAAAAAGAGTTCTACTGGCCAATATCTCAAGGAAGTTTTAAGTTAATTCTATTTGTCATCCCGAGCTTGCCTTGTCGCTCTCGAGCGACAAGGCTTGCCGAGGGATCTCACAAAGATCAAATTGGTAGGTGTGAGATCTTTCTGCTCACCAAACATCAAATAATATCGGTCAAGATGACAATTGTAAAAAAGAGAGCCGATTCCACATTACGTTGAATCGGCTTTTTGAATACGAAGTCATTGACTCACGTGACTATCGTGACGTCAGTGATGTCGTTCGGGAAAATTCCCTTTATAGGTTGTATGAATAGTTTTTCTACACTGAATTTTGATAACGAATCACGGCCTGTTATTCGAACTTTGACAACTCCATTATTAGTAACTTTTATCAATGTCAATTTGTGGTCGGGTTCAAAATTTCCACTTAATGACTTTATCTCTTTTTCAATTATTTCCTTCAATTGTTCATCAATCATACAATCACCTCCTTGGTCAATTTAGTCCACCTTAATAACTGATTTGACTGCTGGTACTTTCAATTTGAGCATTCCTGCAATAGTTTTTTGGAAACAAGAATTAGCATTGTCGCATTCACAACAACTATACTTGAGACGGATTTTAACCTCTCCAGTTTTTGATACATCAACGAGTTCAGCTTCTCCCCCGTCTGCTACTAGGCTCATGTTTACTCTTTCAAGAAATTCTTCAACATCCAATCGTAATGTCATGCTTTTCCCCCCCTAGTTAAATTAGCTTGCATTAGCTAATCTTTATATCCCATCATACTTTAATAAAAACTTAGCAGATAGTCAAGTTAACTTGAAATTACTTGGCTTATTTGATAGGATTATTTAGTCAAGGTACAAAATACAATTA
>JAHIRB010000040.1 GCA_018818885.1 Patescibacteria group bacterium
CTCATTTCTTTGATTTGAGGTAATATGTTGGTAGGACATCTCTATATTTGGCTTAATAATTAAGGGGTACTTTATTATTTTACCTAAAAGAGATGTCTTTTTGTATTGTTTAAAACGTTGCACTTCGGAGTAGAATGTACCAATATTAAGTTGACTTTTGGCAAGTAATGTGTTATTTTAAATACGCGTGGAGTAAGGAGGATAAATCGCTCATCCTCCAAACCTTATCTTCAGGACGCGAGTCTATTAGGATACTGCAATTTGGACTATTGTCCTTTGACAGAGACCTGGTAAGACAAGGTGTTGATTGTAAGGTGAGCCTGGCGTAGCCAGAAATTCCTAATCCGGCAAATCCTTGAAAGGGGTACATGCCATTATGCGAACGCGAAGGAGATTCTCCACCGATTAAGAATCTTTGGGAGGTACGGACTCTTAGAGTTGAGTCCCGGTGAATTGCTAAGCGTGTTTGACACGTAGCGTGCAGCCACACATTATAGGTTCGAATCCAAACCTGCTGACGCAAAGGATCGCGCTCTTAGACAAAGCGTAAACAAGTCTTGAAGGCATTAAGCCTTCTGCAGAAGTCTTTTTCCGGGAGCGAGCCTAGCTTGTTCCCGGGATCTTTTTTTTATTTGACATATTATTTCATATATGATAAATTAATTTTTGCTACTTTAGGTTCGTTTTGTTCTGGTTGAACGTTTAACGTTCACAACCATGGAGGGATTGGATGTTGTTTTATAGGTATCCGATGCAAGTCTTAATTGATTAACCGTTTTTCCCTATGAAAACCTAGCAGTACTAGTATCCGCCGAACCTTACTACGACCCCATCAACGGATTGGGTCGACTCCTAATCCCAGTCAACAAAAGTAACTAGGCCAAGGCCAAGCTTGATATACCTGCCAAGTATGTCATGAACTCGTTAGTAGCCATATATGGTTACACTGGGGGATGTGAGTCACAGAAGGATTTGAGCCTTAAATGGCTCCGCATGCGCCCCGGACTTTCATAATTTGTCCGGGGGCTCTTTTTTTATAAAATAAATCATATAAATCATTGACAAATTTGAGTAATTATGCTAGTATTTTATTTAACAAATCATAAGTATGAAAGGGGGGAAGGAACGTGAGCATTGATGCTTATTGGATGCCGCTCATCTTCGATAAATAGCTTTCTACCAACTAGTACGAGCATAAAAACTACTATGCTCATACATATAGGGGGTGAGAAAAAACAAATTGATTATAGTTGTAATGACAGCTTAATCTCCTAATAATGTGAAGTTTTTTCGTTACGGAAAAGAGATCTAAGTCTCTTTGGTCCAAGACACTCAGGCTCCATGCTCATGTCTTGAGATCGTCTAGCCACGATTGGTTTTGCTCTCCATCAAAACGAGCCGCTGCTAGTGTGCCGCGTATAAGTACACTTGTCATGATAAGACGTAAAAATCCAGTTACTCACTGATAAGAGTCGGTACTCATCCGTTAATGAGCCTTGCCTCGAGCGCTAGTTTGCTCGGGGCTCTATTTTTTTGACAATTTCAAAATTGATATGTAATATATAAATACCCTCGCAATGTGCAATTGGCCCTTGCACATGCAAGTAAAGTGCTAAAGCAATTTAGCGCTAAATGAGCCATATAAACGGCTCACAAGTAACCATAATGAATAGTATTATAAATTCTTTATGGGTTACTAAGTTAGAGTGGTCCTGAATCCAAGACCCAAAAAACTGGCAATCCTTTCTTTTTCCCTTTGTGAATGAGCCGCGGACTGAATATCCTGCGGCTCCTTTTTTAAATAAAAACCCCCCAAATCTGCCGGACCAGGATTTGAACCTGGATCGACGGCTTCAAAGGCCGCTGTCCTACCATTAGACGATCCGGCAGATTTGGGGGTTTAATTATTCTACCATTAGACCTGTCCGACGAAGTCCGTTAAGGACGTAGTCGGACGATCCGGCAGATTTGGGTTGTTATGATAAACAAAAAATATATCAGTGTTAGTGATATATAATAAATCAAAAAATCATAATAGTCAAGGGTTAAACGTCAAGATACTTTCTAATGGCAATACCAGCACCAATAATATTTAGAAGTGATATTGCCAAAATTTCTAAACCAAATATTTTCCAGAAATTTAAATTAAAGTAACCAATTATATCTAAATTAGATCCAATAAAAGTTGCAGTTAAATATGGTTGGATAAAACTCAAAATAGGGTAGAGGAGTGCAATCGAAAGTACAGCTGCAATAATGCCATCAAAAACTGCTTCTAGCAGAAATGGGCTTCTAATGAAATTATTTGTTGCTCCTACTAGCTTCATGATTCCAATTTCATTACGATGAGTATAAATGGCAATGCGAATAGTGTTAAAAACAATCAAAAAGGAAATAAAAATGAACATTATGGTAAAGGCAAAGCCGATTTGCTGAATATTGTTTGAAACCTGATTGATACGATCAATATAATCTTTATGATCATCAAAATTTTTAGAAAGAATTAAATTTTTATATTTTGAATTATCTAAAATTTCTAAAATACTTGGGTATTCAGAAAGTTTTACTGCTTTTACATTCAAGGTAGCGCCTAGCGGATTTTTATCTAGTTCAGAAATTGATTCAAGTAGCTTAGGATCATCTTGGTGGAGTGCAATAAAGTTATCTAAGGCTTGTTTGGCAGAAATATATTCGATAGATTCAACTTGAGAAAGTGTGTCTAAGTAGGTTTTAACTTCTAAGACATCTGCTTCTACAATTTCGGGCATAAAAAAAACTGAAACACTAATTCTGTCTTTGACTGTAGTGATAATAGAATCTGTTACAACATTTAAGGCATATAAAAAGTTTATAGAAATTAAGGCTAGCAAAATTACAGTAATTGTAACAATAGAAAGCCAGATATTTCTCCAAAAACTTTCCCAAGCAAATTTAAATATTCTATAAGATGATAAAATAAACATATTAAATAATGTATCTTCCTTTTTGTTGATCAGAAATTATTGATGAATCTTCTACAGTAATAACTCTCTTTCTGATAGAATTTACAACATCTTTATTATGTGAAACCAAAACCACAGTAGTTCCAAACTCATTAATTTTTAACAGTAAATCAACAATCTCTCGAGTGTTTACTGTATCTAAATTCCCTGTTGGTTCGTCAGCTAAGAGTATTTTTGGTCTGTGTACTAGGGCGCGAGCTATGGCAACACGTTGCTGTTCACCTCCAGAAAGATTTCTTGGATATCTATTTTCTTTGCCCTCTAAGCCAACTATTTTTAGTACTTGAGGAATAACATCTTTAATCCTTTTAGATCCAACACTACATACCTGCAAAGCAAAGGCAATATTTTCAAAAACTGTTTTCTTGGGTAATAATTTAAAATCTTGAAACACTACGCCAATCTGTCTACGTAAAGTTGGTATTTCACTGGAACGGATATCAGTAATATCCCAGCCGCCAATAATAACTCTACCTTTAGTTGGCTTGATTTCTGCTGTCATTAATCTAACCATGGTTGTTTTTCCTGTTCCGCTTTGTCCAACAATAGAAACAAATTCCTTAGGTTTAATGTGAATATTGATATCCTTTAAAGCAACAGTATTTGGTTTAAAGATTTTTGTTACGTTTTCAAATTTAATCATTTACTTTTCAAATGTAAATAAATTGATTATAATACTTTATACTTTGTGCCGATGTAGCTCAGTTGATAGAGCAGTCCCTTCGTAAGGGAAAGGTCGTGGGTTTGAATCCCACCATCGGCTTTTCGAATAAATTCTTGAGCCTACGGCGCACCAGCCTCAGACAGGGATACCGAACGTAAGCTTTTTTTATTCAATATATACTTTAACTTCAACCTTTTCTCTTTCCGCATTTAATAAATCTATAACATCACTAAACTTAAAGAGTGCATGAGAAGCCATTACTTGTTCGACTTCGTTTTCATCATTTAACTCTTGATCATCTACTCTAATAAGATGAAAACCAAAAACAGTTTGTACGGGATCAGATATTTCACCAATCTCAGTTTTAAAGGCAACATCTTCAAATTCTGTAACCATTACTCCCCGAGGAAATAATCCGAGGTTTTCAAAAATTACATTGCTTAATTCATTTTGAGTTTGGATTTCAGGAGTTGCTAGATCGTTAAACGTAATTATTTCGTTATCAATTAGGTCTTTAGCTTTTTCTGCGTCATTTTTTGCTTTATCTATATTATTTTGATCTGCCAATAATAGCTCGTTAAGTTTCATTTCGATCAAAGAGTACCTTAATATATTTGCTTTAAAGTCTTCTGGTTGCCACTGGTAGAGTTCTTGCAGTGTTTTTTGTACCTGCTCTAAGCTACCAGATATTTCAACCAATCTGTTAAATTCTTCGTCAATGTCTGCTTGAGTAATTTCAAAGCCATATTGCTTTTCGAGACTAAGTAAAATTTCATTTTTTATAAAACGTTCAATTACTAAATCTTGTATGTCAGTAGGAGAAATCTCAGGTAATTGGGGGTTGGTAGCTCTTTGTCCAGTATAAAAATAATTTAAGGTATTGAATTCATCGTCGTATTGAGTTCTAGAAATTTTTGTATCATTTATAGTGATAGCAGTATCTGTTACTTTGGAAGTGAGTGTTTGAAGCTGACCATTCTTAAAAAAATAAAAGTAGCCAAAAACAATAGCTGCTAAAATAAGTATAGTTACAATTATATTAATTATCAGATGTTTACTTTTTGGTTTAGGTAATAGCTTCATAGGAGGCTTATTTAAATTAATAGGCTGTAGAGAAGACTTAAGATTTTTAGTAGTTTGTTTTATTACTTTTGATTTACTAGTTTTCTGCATAGTTTTTTTAATTTGTTTCTTGGGGTTAGGTTTTTCATTTTTTGCAATTGATTCTAGAACCTCTTTTCTCAAATTTGATATTTCTTCTGGTTTTAAATTTTTTGGCATAGTATTTTGTAGTTATTTAATAAAAAAGTATTTAAACCATTTTTTTGGATTTGAATCTTGAAGAGCTAGAGATTTTAAATTTTGATTTTCTGATTCTGCTGATTTGTTTTCATCAGAAATTACTACTACATTTTCTCCTTCTTTTTTCATACTTAGTTCAGCTCGAGCTTTTTGTTCTGCGTAAGCAGAACTATCAAAATATTTAATTAGTTCTGTTAGTTCAACGTTCTGATTTTGTAAATTAGTGATTTCGTTTTCTATATGATTTATTTCTTCGTTAATTTCCTTATTCAAAATAAAGTTTTTTGTGTAAGAATAACCAAGCAAAATTACTACCAACAAACCAATACTTAGTAATAAGATTTTTCCGAATGATATTTTAGTATTTTTTTGTGAAAATTGTTTTATCATGACATTAATTATACAACAAAAACACTATTGTGTTAATTGATTGTTATCTTCATGCTTAATTTGTACGCTGTCTATTGTATTTTGTAGTATCTGTTGCAGATGTTGAGGTTTTGAGATATTTTCAAGTACAATTTTTGATGTGCCTTGCGCGATCACAATCTTGACTTCGCCAAAATTAATAAGGTTTTGCCATAACCCCTTTTTTTTGAAACTTATATCTAGGATTTGGTTAAGTGGTACCTGTGAAATAGATTTATTTAATAATTTTGAATAATCTACATCAATTACTTTTTTGCTAGTGATGTAAAATGCTGTTAGTCGCCATAGTATCATAGTTTTTGTTAAATAAGCAGATCCAACAAAAATTAAGGTAAAGAAAATTATTAAACCAAATTCAAAACGTAGTAATAGTGTTAAAAAGAAAAAAGGCCCAACAATTAATATAAATGAAATCAAGAGCTTGTATCTTAGAACAAAAATATGTTGTCTAAAATAATTAATTAACCTTTCATTTTCATTTAACTCTAACTGTTTAGACATGAATTTTTTTAAACTTTAATTTCTTGTTGATTATAAAAAATTGTTTAGTTAATTCAATAGCAATAATTTTTATAACTGCTAGTAGTCCAATCAAGTACCATTCCCACGTTAAGTTTTGAGTTTGGAAGATGTTTTGCAGGTGAGGTTCATAAATTGCTAATAGCTGTAATATAAAACCTGCAGCAACAGCCCAGATTAGATATTTATTCGAAAATGGATTTTTGGTAAATATGGAATGTCGAAGTGATCTTACACTAAATACATACAACAAGGAATCAATGCCTAAGGCAGCAAAAATTATTGTACGTACATAGCTAATGTCGTGTAAGCCTTGTAATAACCAATAAAACAGTGCTAGTAAGATAAAATCCGTAATTATACCAATGGCAAATATTAGAATTTTCATTTCTTTGTCTAGAATTTTAGCGTCTTTTTTTCGAGGAGCGCCTTCCATCACTTCTTTTTCGCCTGGTTCTAGTGTCATGGCTATACCCGGAAAGCCATCCGTAATTAGGTTAATCCATAATATTTGGCTGGGTAGAATAGGTAATGGCCATCCCATAACTAAACTGCCAGTTATAAGAACCATCTCAGAAAAGCTATCAGTAAGCAAATATAAAATTACTTTTTTAATATTTTCGTACACAATTCTACCCTGCTTAACTGCTGCAACTATTGTTTTAAAATTATTATCAAGTAGTATGATATCTGCTGTTTCTTTAGCAACGTCAGTTCCAGAACCAAAAGCAATGCCAATATCTGCAGCCTTAATTGCGGGTGCATCGTTAATGCCATCACCTGTCATGGCTACCACTTCACCTTTTGCTTGCCAAGCAGCAATTATTCTTAGTTTATGTTTTGGTTCAACCCGAGCAAAAATAATTATATCTCGTATTCTTTTTGATAACGCTTTATCTGTTAAGTTATCAAGTTCACTACCTTCTAAAATATTTTCTTCTTTTATTTTTAACCCTAATTCTTGGGCGATTGTTTTAGCAGTTAACTTGTGATCCCCAGTTACAATTACTGGATGTATTTTTGCTTTAATTATAAGCCTGATCATTTCTTTGGCTTCTTTACGTAGCGGGTCTTGAATTGCCACAAATCCTAAGAAAATCAAATTAGAAACATCAGATCCCAGTTTTTTGTCATTAGTTTCCTTATAAGCAAAAGAAATTATTCTTAGTCCTTTTTTTGTTAGAGTTTCATAATCAGATCTTAATTTCTCTTGCGTGGTTTTAGTTAAAGCTTGTTTTTTGCCTTGAATTAATATATTGTTTGATCGCTCTAGTAATTTTTCTGGTGCACCTTTTACGTATATAATATTATTTTTGTCAGTACTGCGATTAAGAGTGACCATTAGTTTTTTATCCCCATCAAATGGTATCTCGTCAAGCCTAGTAAACTCATCTTCTAGTTCTTTTTGATTATAACCAGCTTGTGCTGCTGCTAGTAGTAATGCTTTTTCAGTAGGGGATCCAACAACTATGGGTTCTTCTAATTTGTCTTCGGGGTTTTGAATAAAAGCATCATTACATAGGGTAGAAATTTGCAGGATCATCTCGTATTCTTTTGTTGTTTTAAGCTGACCTTTTTTGGCAATTTCGGAAATATTAAATTGTTTATCTAGAGTTGCAATTTGTATAACTTGCATTTTACCTTCTGTCAAAGTACCAGTTTTGTCAGTACATATCACAGAGGTAGAGCCTAAAGTTTCTGCAGCCACCAATCTTCTCACCAAGCCATTGTGACGAAGTATTGTTTGCATACCAATAGTTAAGACAACTGTAACAGCAACTACTAAGCCCTCTGGTATAGAAGCAACTGCCAAGGCTACTACTGTTGCTAACATGCCTCCTTGTGGATGTGTAGCATCAGCAAAAAATGGTTGGCCTTTTAATAAACCTAGAACCAAGATAAAGATTGAAAGTGCAGCAATTATTAAAGTTAAGGTTCTGCTAAAAGTAGACATAGCAACCTGCAGTGGAGTTGGTTCTTCTGGTGTTTCTCTGATAAGTTTTGTGATTTTTCCGATTTCTGTATCTAGCCCAATTTCGCAAACAATGGCCATAGCTTTTCCAGCTTCTACTACAGTGCCCATATAAATCATATTCTCTCTATCAGCTAAAGTGGTTCCTTTATCAACAATGGTAATTGTTTTTTCAGATGGAACAGATTCACCTGTTAAAGCAGCTTCGATAACTTGCAAATTATCACACTCAATCAATCGTGCATCAGCCGGTACTTTATCCCCTGGTTCTAGTAAGATAATGTCACCTGGTACTAGGTTCTCAGCATTGATTTGAGTCTCTTGATCATCATAAATAACTTTTGAAAATTGTTTGACTAATTGTCGCAATTTGTTTATTGAATTGTTAGCTTTATTTTCCTGCAAGTAACCAACAAGTGTATTAATCAGCACTGCAATCAAAATAACCACTAGGTCAACATAATGAGATAAGATCAAAGAAATTAAGGCAGCTAAGATTAATATGTAGACTAGTGGGCTTTTGAGCTGACTGAGCAAAATTTTTAATTTTGAAAGAGGAGGCTTTTTAGGTAAGATATTCTTACCATATTTTTTTTGTCGTTTTTTGATTTCTTCTTGATTTAAGCCACTTTTAGAAGAATGCAAAACATCCATTACATTATTTACCTCTAGATTGTGCCAAATATGTTTTTCCATAACCCTTGTATTTTATCATATTTTAATGATTGCAGGAATTATCATCATAAGATAAATGGATACTTGACAATTAGCTAAATTAAGTATAAAAATAATACAGGGAGAAGCTTTGAATAAATTAAAGGAAAATAAGTTGAGATAAAAGGAGCTGAGCATCATGGAAGAAATGGTAGAACTTATTGAAGTGAAGTATCTAAAGGTTTGTGGAACCCCCGAAATATGGGTAGAATTCTTTTTCTGGCTTTGTGGTTGTGTAACTTGCCATCGTCCCACGCTAGAGAAGGTGCGAGGCACACATGCAACCACTGACACTCGCTGTTTGTATGTGGCGCTTATGCAGTGCGGGGGAATAGAAAAATGCTGCGGAAAAGAAAACCATCCAAAACATCCGCAAATGTTGCAAATTGAATTCGAAAAACAAGCCAAGGAACAATTGTCCAAAGTAAGCACTTGAATTCTGATTTTTGAAAGGAGAGCATATGAACGAATTAATTCTTCCGTTTTTAAAAGCCCTTTGATGATGTCTGCAGTAAGATATCATCAAAGATGTCATCAAAGGGCTTATGTATCTAGAGATTTGATTGTTTGCAGTCAAATTTTTTATTTAAAATACGCTTGTCAAAATTTATGATATCTGTTATTATAAATTTCGTATTTTATCATAAATGGGGTATTGTTTCCGTCTACACTTTTAGAGCTTCGGCAGGAAGGCAGTTGGTAGATCCGCCAGCTGGCGGACTTTTAAGCTGATGGTACAGCCTACTCCTTCGGCAGGCTCAGGATTCGGCGGGTAGCGGGAGTTCGTATAAATTAACATTTTTATGGGACGTTAGCTCAGCCTGGTAGAGCAGCTGCCTTTTAAGCAGACGGTCGCAGGTTCGAATCCTGCACGTCCCACCAAATTGTAAAAAATTATAAATATTATATGGGGTTCGACTATGTCCACCGAAGCTCGTAAGAGCGTAGGTGGAATACCTCTGCCCGCTTCGCCGTAGTTTTGAATAAATATTAACGAGACGAGCTCCTACCAGAGAATAATTTCAAATCATCTTCTTATTAGAAGATACAATATACATGTTATCTCAAAAAAATAAAATTAAATTCACAGTTATTGGTTTAATATTAGTCGGTCTTGCGGCTGGATTTTTAGATTTTCCTCAAATTTGGGATCCAATTGCTAGTACTTTGAATATTAAAAACTTTACTAGCGAAGATTTTCCACCATTTAGATTAGGACTTGATTTACAAGGAGGTACTCATTTAGTGTATCAAGCAGATATTTCTGGTGTACCAGACGACGAACAATCAGCAGCGCTAGAAGGTGTACGAGATGTAATAGAAAGAAGAGTAAATGCTTTTGGTGTATCAGAACCTATTGTCCAAACAAGCAGAAGCGGTGATAAGTGGCGAATTATAGTTGAACTTGCTGGTATTTCCGACGTTAATCAAGCAATTAATATGATAGGTGAAACTCCACTTTTAGAATTTAAACAACTGGGAGAACCAAAAGTACCAACTTTAAACGAAGATCAACAAAAAGAAGTTGAGGAATTCAACAGAGTGGCACTTGAAAATGTTCAAGGTTTATTAAAACGAGCGTTATCTGGCGAAGATTTTGCCACTTTAGCTCAAGAGTTTTCCCAAGATGAAGGCTCTGCAGCTGTAGGAGGATCGATAGGCTGGGCACAAAGAGGTATACTTGTTGCAGAATACGAACAAGCAATATTTGAAGATTTAGCTGTTGGTCAAATCTCAAAAGAATTGGTACAAAGTCAATTTGGTTTTCATATTATTAAAAAAGATGATCAAAGAGGTGGCGCAAAACCAGACGGTACTGACGATACAGAGGTTGCCTCTAGCCATATTCTTATAAAAACAAAATCAGCTCTTGATTACTTCGAAGGAGAAAGTGAATGGGAATATACAGGATTAACTGGAAAACATTTAAAAAGATCGCAAGTTGAATTCGATCAAAATACTGGTATACCAGAAGTTGCGTTAGAATTTAACGATGAAGGAGCAGAGTTGTTTGCTACATTAACAGAAGAAAATATAGGTAATGTTATTGGAATATTTTTAGACGGAGAAGTAATTAGTGCACCAGTTGTAAACGAAAAAATTCCTTCTGGTCGTGCAGTAATTTCTGGAGGTTTTGATATCCCAGAAGCAAAACTATTAAAACAACGTTTAAACGCAGGCGCACTGCCTGTGCCAATTAATCTTATCAGCCAAGAAACTATTGGTGCTTCTTTAGGAAACTTATCAGTAGAAAAAAGTTTAATAGCTGCAATTATTGGTTTACTATTAGTAGCTGCATTCATGCTTTTGTATTATAGGCTTTTGGGCGTCGTAGCAGATGTTTCTTTAGTTTTTTATGGAGTAATTTTACTTGCTTTGTTTAAACTCATCCCAGTTACTTTAACTTTAGCAGGAATAGCAGGATTTATACTTTCCTTAGGTATGGCAGTAGACGCAAATGTTTTAGTATTTGAAAGAATTAAAGAAGAACTTAGGCGTGGGAAAACTATTGGGATTGCAATTGACGAGGGTTTTAGAAGAGCCTGGCCATCGATTCGTGATGGTAATGTTTCAACATTAATTACTTGTTTTATATTGATGTGGTTTTCAACTAGTTTAGTTAAGGGTTTTGCTATTACTTTAAGTATTGGAGTTATAGTATCAATGTTTTCTGCTATGATAGTAACAAAATCAATCTTAAAAATATTTTTGACAAATAAGATTTCACAAACGCCATGGTTATTCGGCGTCAAAGGAAAAATTGAGGAAATTATAAATGATTAAGATAATTGAAAAACGAAAAACTTGGTTTATTATTTCTGGTATCATGGTACTGGTAAGTATTTTAGTTTTGATTTTGTGGGGATTAAATTTTGGAATAGATTTTACCGGAGGTAGTTTACTAGAAGTTTCGTTTTATACAGAAGAAGTTCCTTCCGCTGAATCAGTGGTAGCTTCTTTAAGGACACTCGAAATAGGGGAAGTAGAAGTACAACCAATCGGACGAGAAAATATGATTTTGAGATTTAGAGAGGTTGACGAGAATACACATCAAAGCGTAATGCAAAGTTTAAAAGAATCTTTTGGTGCTGGGATAGAAGAAAGACGCTTTGATTCAATTGGCCCATCAATTGGAGAAGAATTAAAAAAGAAAAGCATATGGGCAACCTTGATCGTGATAATTGCTATTATTTCTTATATTGCCTGGGTATTTAGAAAAGTTTCAAAACCAGTAGCATCATGGAAGTATGGTATTATTGCTGTTATTGCATTAATGCATGATGTGATAATTGTGCTAGGACTTTTCGCCATATTAGGTAAAATCTATTCTGTTGAAATTGATACTGCCTTTGTTGCTGCCATACTAACAATTTTAGGTTATTCAGTTAACGATACTATTGTAGTTTTTGATAGAACTAGAGAAAACTTAGCAAAACATGTAGAAGATGAGTTTGAACCAACTGTTGAACGAAGTGTAAAAGAAATAATAACACGTTCAATAAATACATCATTTACAACATTAATTGTACTTTTTTCAATACTTATCTTTGGTGGTAGCTCAATTAGAAATTTTGTGCTAGCATTGATATTTGGTGTCGGTATTGGTACATATTCATCCATATTTTTAGCTAGTCCATTGCTGGTAGTAGCTAACAAAATATTTAAAAAATAGGTTATTTTACTTGAAGCTAGTCTATCATGATTAGTTTCTTTGTTTTAGTCAAGACTTGACTTGATTTGCTTTTTATGATATACTTTAAATATCAAATTAGATAAATTTAAAGATTTATTTAATTTTGAGTTATTTTAGCTAAATTATATAATAATATGTCAGATCAAAATTCAATTTTAGACAAAGTAATGGCTAGTAAACAAGTTCAGGATGCTAGTCAGTTTATTCCATCAGAATTTGTCTTAAAATTGTTAAAAAATCTAAATTCCAAAGAAAGAGAAATACTCACTAAACGTTTTGGTTTGGATGGCAACAAAAAAAGAACTCTCGAACAAATTGGAAAGGATTTTCAAATCACCCGTGAAAGAATCAGACAAGTACAAATGTCTGCTATCAAAAAAATTCAAGAAATGCAGGATCTAAAAGAGGAAATAGAAAACATCGAAAACTTAATTAGTAGAACATTAGAAAAAAACGGTGGTTTAATGGAAGAAAATAAATTGCTTGAAAAACTTTTAAATTATTCAGAAAATAGTGCGCAGAATAAATCTGCGGCTTTATTTATTTTAGAACATCTTTTAGAAGATGGGATTGAAAAGATAACTAAAAATGAAGACATACTTTCTGGTTGGAGAATTAACATCTTACCCAAAGATAAAACATTAGAAGTATTAAATATACTGCACGAAATTATCGAAACAGAAAACAAGCTAGTTGAACTTCATAAGCTAGTAGAAAAATTCAAGAATCATTCTTATTACCAAGAAAACAAACATGTATTTTATCCAGACTTGCTTAAAGATAAAGAAAATGGAAGCGGAAATGGTGACTTTAAAAAAGCCATTGAATCCTACTTAAACATTAGTAACAAAATTGATAAAAATATTTTAGAAGAGTGGGGCTTAATTAAGTGGCCAACCATAAAACCCAAAAGAATGAGCGATAAGGTGTACATGATTTTAAGAAAAGAGGAAAAACCTTTGCATTTTAAAGAAATAGCTGATTATATTAATAAAGCAAATTTTGATGCTAAAATTGCACATCCAGCGACAATACATAACGAGTTAATATTAAACGATAAATTTGTTTTAATCGGTCGTGGTATCTATGCTTTACAAGAGTGGGGATATAACCCTGGGACAGTTGCAGAAGTGATTGTAGAAATTTTAAATAAAACAGAAAACGCCTTACTGAAAGAAGACATCATAAATAAAGTTTTAGAAAATAGAATGGTAAAAAAATCTACTATCAATTTAGCATTAACAGATAAGAGTAAATTTAAAAAACTAGAAAATAATACTTATATAGTTATATAAATTTTTAGACAAAAACAAATAATCAAAAATAAAAAATAGATATGGGAATAAATATTGATATTGATTCGATAATCCAATTATCGCAAAACAATCCATTCGTTATGATGTGGATTATATTTTTGCGGGGTGGTTGGATTATTTTTTTATTCTTCTTTGTTTGGGCTCTGGGGCAAATTTGGTTAGCCTATATCCAAGGGCAATATCGAAAACATAGAAAATATGTTTTACTAGCAATTGATGTTCCAAAAGAAAACGAACAAACACCTCTGGGAGTAGAAAATATTTTTCAGCATTTAGCTGGTATACATGCTACTTTTGATTTTTTAGACAAGTGGTGGGATGGTTCAACACAAGAAAGTTTTAGCTTAGAAATAATTAGTTTAGAGGGTTACATCCAGTTTTTGATTAGAACAGAAGTTCATTATCGAGATTTGATAGAAGCAGCATTCTATGCTCAGTATCCAGATGCTGAAATAGTAGAAGTAGAAGATTATTTAAATGATTGGAATATTACGTTTCCTCATCCTGAATACGATCAATGGTCAACGGAAATTAAACTAGCTAAAAAACATTTTTATCCCATAAAAACCCACCCAGCTTTTGAGGATTCAATTTCTCAAGAACATAAAGATCCCATGTCGGGATTAATGGAGGCCCTAGGTAAAATTGGTCCTGGTGAACAAGTATGGTTTCAAATGGTAATTACTGCAGCAGATAATGATTGGGGAGAAAAAGCACAACCCTTAATACAGAAATTAATTGGTGGCAAGGTGGTAGAAAAACAAACTGGATTAGATTTGCTATTTAATATTCCTGCAACTGTAATAAATGTAATAATGGATTTTTGGAATGCAACACCTGCAACCGACCAGAAAAATAGTGAACAAGAAAACAGATGGCTAAATATGACACAAGGTGAAAAAGATATTGTTACTGATATCGAAAAAAAGTGTGGTAAAACTGGTTTTCATGTTCGTATGCGTTATATTTATGTTGCTAAACACGAAGTTTTTGATAAAACAAAAGCCTCAAAAGTTATTTACGGAGCATTAAAACAATTTAATAGATTAGATGCTAATGCATTCAAACCTCATACTAAATATTGGACAGGTGCCATACATTTTATGGCAAAGCGAAGATTAATTTGGAGAAGGAATAAAAATATGAGATTTTTTAGAGATAGAGGACATACTATAGCTGCTGATGATTATGGTTTCATTCTCAACACAGAAGAATTAGCATCAGTTTGGCATTTTCCAAATATGGCTACCAAAGCACCACTAATTAAAAAAACAGAAAGTAAAAAAGCAGAGCCGCCATTAGCACTACCGCTTGAAACAGAAGAAAGAATGTTGCGTCAAGTTAGTCAAGTTAAAAAAGCAGTGGAAGTTGATACTTCTGATACTGTTAACATAGCTGAGCAGCATGAAAATGATCAACCGATTACTGCAGATAAACAAAAAGCACAAGCACCTGATAATTTACCAACAGTCTAAAAATGGAAGAAAATACTAAAGAAAAAATTACCATACTCGCTCAAACCAACTTTCGAAACGAAAGTAGACGTTTTGGAATAAAAAAAGACGACAGAAGACGACATGTTTATTGTATCGGCAAAACAGGTATGGGTAAATCTACTGTTTTAGAAAACATGATAATACAAGATATTAGAAACGGCGAAGGTTGCGCTATAGTAGATCCTCATGGAGATTTAGCTGAAATGATTTTAAACTATATTCCAGCAGAACGTATAAACGATGTAATCTATTTTAATCCTTCAGATTACGAATATCCCATCGCATTCAATGTCATGGAAGCAGCAACCGAAGAGCAAAAACATTTAATTTCTTCTGGGCTTATAGCAGTTTTTAAAAAGCTTTGGGCAGATTCCTGGGGACCTAGATTGGAATACTTGTTAAGAAATAGTATTTTGGCATTGTTAGATTACCCAGGGAGTACTTTGCTTGGTGTTACCAGAATGCTTGTTGATAAAACTTACAGAAATAAAGTAATTGAAAAAATAAAAGACCCAGTTGTGAAAGCTTTTTGGATAAATGAGTATTCAAAGTATTCTAATCAATTTCAAGTTGAAGCAATTTCTCCAATACAAAATAAAGTTGGACAATTTCTTTCTATGGCCATGATTAGAAATATCGTTGGCCAAGTAAAATCTACTATTGATTTACGAGATATAATGGATAATAAGAAGATATTGATAATGAATTTAGCAAAAGGTAGGCTAGGCGAAGATGCCTCGGCATTGTTAGGAGCAATGATGATTACCAAAATACAGCTAGCTGCTATGAGTAGAGTAGATATTAAAGAAGAGACAAGAAAAGATTTTTATTTATATGTTGATGAATTCCAAAATTTTGCTACACAAAGTTTTGCTAATATTTTATCAGAAGCTAGAAAATATCGACTTAATTTGATAATTGCACATCAATACGTAGAACAACTAGAAGAAGAAGTAAGAGCAGCTGTATTTGGAAATGTGGGTACTTTGATGTTATTTAGAATTGGTGCAGCAGATGCAGAATTTTTAGTTCAAGAATTTTCTCCACATTTTACAGAAGACGATCTTGTCAATTTATCTAAATTTAATGTCTACATGAAGCTTATGATTGATGGGGTTTCATCTAGTCCGTTTTCTGCTACAACAATTCCTCCATTATTTCAACAGGAACCAGAAGCGCAAAGCAACCTAGAAAAAATAATAAAAGTATCTCGTGAACGTTATGCAAAATCACGTGAAGAAATAGAGGATAAAATTGCACGCTGGAGTGGCATGACCAAAGAACAGCTTGAGGTTAAAGAAGATTCAAATCAATCGAAGTCAGGCGAAAGGAAAAGTGGAGAACAAAACATAAAAAAGTTTAAAAAAAAGGAAGAAAAAAAATATTCTGTAAACTGTTACGAGTGTGGTAAAAAAGCAGAAATTAATTTTATACCAGATGGAATTAGGCCAGTGTATTGTGATGATTGTTTTAGAAAAATTAGATCAGGAGAAATCCCAGAAAGTGTAGAACCTGTAAAATCTGAACCAAAATTACCGGAAATCAGTCTAGAACAAGTAATGGATAAAAAACCACAATCTTTTAATCAAAAACCTGCTAATCAAAACAAGAAAGAAACTAATACACCTGTAAGAAATAATAATCATTCAACAGCAGAAGTCAAACCTGGACAAACTGTTAAATTTTAAATTGACTAAGGTGTCGCTATCTGATACAATTTTGATACTAAGATTATTAACATAAATTATAGAGTGATAAACGGAGCATTAACTCCATCGCTCCACTAACTCCATCGCTTTATCGGCTTAAAACTATGTCAAAAAAAATCGCAATTATAGGACACGGTGTTGTTGGACAAGCATACAATGCACTATTTAAGGATGCCTTAATTTACGATATTGCCAAAGAATCTAACACTCAGGAAGAAATAAACAAAAATGCAGATGTTGCATTAATTTCTGTACCAACACCAATGGGTGATGGGGGAGTGTGTGATTTATCAGCTGTAGAGAAATCAATTAAATGGCTAGAAGTACCGCTAATAGTAATTAAATCAACCGTACCTGTTGGCACTACAAAAAGATTAAGAGAAGAATCCAAAAAAACAATTATATTTAATCCAGAATTTTTACGTGCGGTTTCTGCAGCAGAAGATGTGCTAGCAGAAAAAGATTTAATAATAGGTGGTAGCCCAAGTGATGCTGAAACATTAATTGAAGCATATAACGAAGCCTATGACCATCAAGTAAGTTATCATTTTA
The DNA here is from genome assembly GCA_018818885.1 of Patescibacteria group bacterium. Lineage (GTDB taxonomy): Bacteria > Patescibacteriota > Patescibacteriia > Buchananbacterales > SURF-54 > JAHIRB01. The sequence continues at coordinate 17,370 of JAHIRB010000040.1, forward strand.
CCACTAGTTCAAATGCAGAAATGATCAAGTACATGAGAAATTGTTATCTTTCTACAAAAGTAATATTTTTAAATGAGATGAAAGATATAATTGATAAAATGGGTTTGGGTTTTGAAGAAATTCGAGACCTCTGGGTTTTAGATGAAAGAGTTGGTTCTTCGCATAACCAAGTTCCAGGACCAGACGGACAGCTAGGATATGGTGGAATGTGTTTTCCAAAAGATGTCAATGCTATGATACACTTTGCCATGGATGCGGGAGCAGATCCAAAATTATTAAAACGAGTTTGGGATAGAAATACAGAATTTAGAGAAGAATTTAAAGACGCACATAAATACGAAAAATAAACTCAAGATAAAAAGACAGCTTCAAAAAGGAGCTGTTTTTTAGGTTGACAAAAATAGATAAATTTGCTAATATCTATAGTTGACGAATGGGTTTGGAAAGGAGAATCTATGTATATAGAGATTGAGCTAAAAAATGAGTTTTAGCTCAAATATTGAATTGTACAATCACAGACAAACAAAAAGAAATGGAGTGATAGAAATGTCAGAACAGAATGGTGTAAGTATACTCGTCATCGACGACGAAGAAGTTATTCGCGATTTAATTCGCGATGTGATAGAAAGAGATAAAAACATGAGTCAATTAAATCCTATTGTGGAGTTCGCAGAAACAGGTGAAGAAGGACTTCGGAAAATCCAAGAGTCTGAATGTGATTCAAGCGCAAAAATGTTTGACATTATTATCTGTGATCTACGCATGCCCGGCATGAACGGCGTAGAAACTATTAAGGCAATTAGAAAGGGTGGTATTTTCTATAAGGCCATGTTTATGACAGGAAACGCTCATGAAAAAGTCATCGAACAGGCCAGAGTTTTAACAACAATACCACTTATTGAAAAACCGTTTAATGTGTATGATTTCACAAAAGCGCTGCATTTAGCGCTTACAAACTAACCCAACACGTCAACGAATCACAGCCCCCAGCGCTACGGCAATGGGGGCCTTTTTATATCCTTTACAACTAAGAAAATATTTGATAGGTTGTATTTACCTTAGGAGGACGTTGATAAAAGTCATATAAATAAAGGGAGGGATAGAGATGAGAATATTGCTTATTGATGATTCAGACACAGATAAGTCAAAACCAGAATTACAGGATGTGTTTCAAGATTTAATGAAAGCGCTTGGGCACGAAGTTATACTGGCCAAAACTATATTTGAAGGATTTTTTCAATGTGGTAGAGGCCAAATTGATTGTATTGTCACAGATTTATTTTTTCAACCAAACGAAGAACCTGGTGCATTCTCAATGATCAGATTTTTAACAAATCAGGAGTGTAATGTACCTATCATCGTCGTGTTTGATTATGCATATTTCCATACTCAAATACATCAGCAAGCAGTTGAGCTAGGTTTTTTCGAAATAATCGATAAGACGAATGCTGTATCAGAAATTAAAACAGCACTTCAAAAAATAACTGATGGAGATCAGAGGATATGAGAAAAAAGTTTCTCAACCAGGGGTCTAGAAGTTTTAGACCTCTTTTGTTTTCATCTTTTCTAAACATAAAAAAAAATGTATAATATAAACATGCCCAAAGAAACAAATTTTCAAAAAGATGTAGATATAGGGGAAAGTATAGCTATACTAGTCGGTACTGTTATTGGTGCCGGCATTTTAGGTATACCTTTTGTTGTTGCTAAATCTGGCTTAGGAATAGGAATTATTATTATGGCTCTAGTAATAATTGCTCTAACTTACGAAAAACTATTTTTAGCAGAAATTTGTTTACGTACTAAAGAAAAACATCAATTGCCTGGTTATGCAGAAAAATATTTAGGTAAAAAGGGTAAGTGGTTATTAACATTTTCCGAAGTTTTTAAATATTATGGTGCCATGACCGCATATATAATTGGAGGTGGCTTAATACTGGCAGAAATGTTTGGTGGTTCTGCGCAGTCTTGGACATTTATTTTTTTTACTGTTGGTGCAATTTTAATTTATTTTGGGTTAAAGCTAATAGAGAAATTTGAATTATGGATGACTATTGGCATATTTATCATAGTTATTGGAATTTCTATGTTTGCTTTTAAAGAATTTAGGATTGAACAGACTTTATTTTTTGATATTACTCATTCTTTCACTCCATATGGTGTGATTTTATTAGCCTTTGCAGGAGCAGTTGCAGTGCCAGAAATGAGGCGCGTGCTTCAAGGCCAAGAAAAAGATTTAAAAAAATCAATTCTGATTGGTAATAGCGTAATATTTTTACTCTATTTACTTTTTACAGTTACTGTAATCGGTGTAACAGGTTTTAAGACTACTGAGATTGCTACTGTTGGGTTAGGCCAAGCTATTGGTCCAGGAGTAATTATTTTAGCAAACTTATTTGCTTTATTTACCATGGGTACTAGTTTTTTAACAATAGGGTTAGCACTAAAAAATATTTATAACTACGATTATCAAATAAACAAAAATATTTCATGGTTTTTAGCATTATCAGTTCCGTTGATAGTGTATCTGTTAGGTGTTGATAGTTTTATTCGTACCTTAGATTTTATTGGTGCAACCGCAGTAGGTTTAACAGGAATATTAATCATACTGATGTATTGGCAAGCTAAGAAAAAAGGGGATAGGAAACCAGAATTTAGTTTTGGCATGCATAAGCTAATCGGATTAACTATCATTGTAATGTTTGCTTTAGGTATAGTTTATGCGATATATAATAACTTAAGCTCACTCTTGACATAATCACAAAATTTTTTTATACTCACATTAGCACTCTATGCATGAGAGTGCTAATGTGAGTATTTACGAATCCAATACGAATCTAAGCAAATAATTATTCGTTAGATATTAGTTAGATATTAGTTTTCTATGACTCCAGATAAATTTACTTATAAAACTCAAGAAGCACTGCAAAAAGCGTTATCTTTTGCTGTTGAACAAAACCATCAGCAGGTTACTTTGTCCCACCTTCTTTTAGCATTAATAGAACAAAAAGATTCAATAGTTTTATCTGTTTTGAAAAAACTAGAAGTCGATGTTGATAATCTAAAGGCAATTCTTAAAACTGAGTTAAAAAAACAACCTGTAATTAAACAAGGTGGTGTTGTCCAACAATACGTTTCAGCAGAATTTAATAAAGTAATGGTTAATGCAGAAAAGGAAGCCAAAAAACTAAGTGACGAGTTTGTTTCAACTGAACATATTTTTTTATCAATGCTAATTGTTAAAACTCCAATATTTGATTTATTGAAATCATCAGGCGTTGAGTACGAAAAAGTGTTAGATGTTTTAAAAGATGTTCGAGGTTCACATCGAGTAACAGACCAAGACCCAGAAAGTAAATATGGTGCTTTAGACAAATATAGTATCGATTTAACTGCCTTAGCAAAAGATGGCAAATTAGATCCTGTCATTGGTAGAGATGCAGAAATCAGACGTGTGATGCAAATTCTTTCACGTCGAACAAAAAATAATCCAGTTTTGATTGGAGAACCTGGTACCGGTAAAACCGCGATTGCTGAAGGATTGGCTCAACGTATAGTGGCAGGTGATGTGCCAGAAAGTTTAAAAGATAAAAAATTACTTTCTTTAAGTATGGGTACACTGGTTGCAGGTTCAAAATTTAGAGGAGAATTCGAAGATAGGATGAAAGCAGTACTTAAAGAAGTAGAAGACTCACATGGTAAGATTCTACTATTTATAGATGAATTACATACTGTGGTAGGTGCTGGACAATCAGAAGGTGCAGTAGACGCTGCTAACATGTTAAAACCCGCTCTAGCTAAAGGTATGTTGCATATGATAGGCGCAACAACTCTAAAAGAATATCAAAAACATATAGAAAAAGATGCTGCACTAGAAAGACGTTTTCAGTCTGTAATGGTATTAGAACCTTCACAAGAAGATACCATAGCTATACTTCGAGGTATTAAAGAAAAATACGAACTACACCATGGCATCAAAATTACTGATTCAGCTATCATTGCAGCAGCCGAACTCTCTCAACGATATATTAGTGATAGATTTTTACCGGATAAAGCAGTTGATCTTATAGATGAAGCTGCATCAGCTTTACGTATGGAAATAGACAGCATGCCAGATGAGCTTGATGCATTAAAAAGAAAAATTACACAATTAGAAATTGAAAGACAAGCATTGAAAAAAGAAACAGATGCTGCTTCAAAAAAGAGGCTGAAAGAACAAGAAAAGAATCTAGCTGATCTTAAAGAGCAAAGCAATCAAATTGAAGTGCATTGGAAATCAGAAAAATATTTAATCAAGCAAGTACAAGATGCATCAAAAGAAATTGAAGAATTAAAAATACAGGCAGAAAAATTGGAACGCGAAACAAAACTAGATAAAGTGGCAGAAATAAAATACGGTACTATTCCACAATTAGAAAAGAAAGAGAAACAAGCTAAAGCGAAACTTGATAAACTACAGTCAGAACATCAAATATTAAAAGAAGAAGTTACAGAAGAAGACATTGCTGCTGTAGTTTCTAGATGGACCGGAATTCCGGTATCTAAAATGCTTGAATCAGAATCAAATAAATTAGCTAAAATGGAAGTAGATATAAAACAGCGAATTATTGGGCAAGATGAGGCAATAGTAAGTATTTCTAATGCTGTAAGACGCTCAAGGGCTGGAATAGCAGAAGAAAATAGACCTATAGGTACTTTTATCTTTTTAGGGCCAACAGGAGTCGGTAAAACCGAAACAGCTAAAGCTTTAGCAGAGTTTATGTTTAATAATGAAAACGCATTAATAAGAGTTGATATGTCGGAGTACATGGAAAAACATTCAGTATCCAAATTAATTGGTTCACCTCCAGGATATGTTGGTTACGAAGAAGGTGGTCAGCTTTCAGAGAAAATAAGAAGAAAGCCATATTCGGTAATATTGTTTGATGAGATAGAAAAAGCGCATCCTGATGTATTTAATATACTTTTACAGATTATGGATGACGGACGTCTTACCGATGCAAAGGGCAGGGTTGTTAATTTTAAAAATACTATAGTTATAATGACATCAAACATCGGGGCAGACATAATCAAAGAATATACATTAGGATTTTCAGACGGAGAAAAGCTAGAAACGATAAGCGATAAAGAAATGAAAGATAAGATTTTAGAAATGATGCACAAAACATTTAAACCAGAATTTTTAAACCGTTTAGATGAAATGATAATTTTTCATAGCTTGACAAAAGAGATGATTGAAAAAATTGTTGATTTACAACTACAATTGGTATCAAAAAGATTAAAAGCAAAAAATATTAAAGTTACATTTAGCAAAAAAGCAAAAGAATTTTTATCAGATAAAGGTTATGATCCTGTATATGGTGCAAGACCACTAAAAAGAGTAATTCAGTCTCAAATATTAGATAAATTAGCGTTAGATATAATAGAAGGAAAAATAAAAGATGGTGCAAATGTTGCTATTGAAGTCAAAGCAAACAAAATTGTAATCAAATAATATAAAAACAAATCAGCCTTATAATAGGCTGATTTGTTTTATTTTAGAACGGTTGCTGTTTTATTCAGCAGGTGTTTCTTCTGTGGTTTCTACTGCTCCTTCTTCTGTAGTAGCATCTTCTGTAGTTGCTTCGTCAGCAGCTGGTGCTGCTGCTCCTTCTTCTGTAGTAGAAGCATCTGTTGCTTCGTCATCATGAAAAATCATTTGAGATTTTCCTTTCGTGTTCTGACTTTTTTTAATCTGATAAAAAAAGTTCTGTCTAGCATTAGTCAGAACTTAATTGTTAACTATTATATTATATTTTTATTTTCCAAAACTGTCAATAGCTGATGTGGATAGACTATTGATAAACAAGAATGATATTTGTTAAGCTTTCATTAAATAATAATTTATCGTAAAATTACATTATGAAAAATAAAAAGGTAGCCATTGCCATGTCTGGGGGAATAGATTCATCAGTAACAGCAGCTTTGCTTAAAAAGCAAGGTTGTAATTGTATTGGCATTTTTTTGAAGTTTTGGGAAGATACATCAGTACCAAAAAAAGTAGAAAACAGATGCTGTTCCGCTGACTCGTTTCAAAAAGCCAAACGTGTTGCAAGCTATTTAGATTTTCCATTATATACTCTAAATTTCAAAAAAGATTTTAAAAAGCAAATTGTCGATGATTTTTTAAAACAATACAAAATAGGCAATACACCTAACCCCTGTATACGTTGTAATAAATTCATAAAGTTTGATTTGTTAATTAAGAAAGCTAGATTATTAGGATGTGATTATTTAGCAACTGGTCATTATGTTATCAATGGACAAAGGACAAGGGACAAAGAACAAGTTCTATATCGCGGTAAAGATAAAAACAAAGATCAAAGTTACTTTTTGTACAACTTAAATCAAAACAAATTAAAACAAATTTTGTTTCCTTTGGGTAGTTATACTAAAACTCAAGTAAGATCATTAGCTAAAAAATATAAGTTACCAGTAAGTTGGGACAGAGAATCACAAGAAGTATGTTTTGTACCAGAAAAAAGAATTGAAAGTTTTCTAAAACGTTACTTAAAACTCAAAACAGGGAATATTGTTACAACAGAAAAAAAAGTAGTTGGTAAACACGATGGTTTGGCTTTATATACATTAGGACAACGACGAGGTATTAAGGTTGGAGGAATTGGACCCTTATACGTAGTAAAGAAAAATAAAATTAATAATCAGTTGGTTGTTTCAAAAAATATAAATGACAAATTACTTTATAAAAATGAATTTAAGTTAAAAAATATTAATTGGGTAAATGAGAAACCAAAAGAGAATAAAATTTATGATTTAGTGATTAGGTATCAAAGTAAACCAATCAAATGTAAAATCAAAAATCAAAAAATATTACTTATTAAACCTGCCAAACTAATCACACCAGGACAATCTGCCGTAATTTACGAAAAAAACAAACTAATTGGTGGCGGAGTGATTTGTTGATCTTGCCAATAGCAGAATATTTAGCTATACTATTTATCATATGGTCGGTAGTGATCCCGTAAAATTTAATATCACTATGGGTTATAGAAAAAAATAAAGGTATGAATAATAAATTTAATAAGTCCTATTGACGGGACTACTACCGGGTATGAAAGCTGATGAATTGCGCGAAAAATATTTAAAATTTTTCAAAAGCAAGGGACATGCAATAATTCCTTCTGCTTCTTTAATTCCTGAAAACGATCCAACAGTTTTGTTTACTACCGCTGGTATGCATCCGTTAGTGCCTTATCTGATGGGAGAAAAACATCCAGGAGGTAAACGTTTAGTTAACTCACAAAAAAGTATCAGGACCACAGATATCGAAGATGTTGGAGACCACTGGCATAACACTTTTTTTGAAATGCTTGGAAACTGGTCTTTAGGTGATTATTTTAAAAAAGAAGCTTTGGGGTGGTCCTGGGAATTTTTAACTGATAAGAAATGGTTAGGGTTAGAGCCACAAAGAATTTATGTAACAGTTTTTGAAGGTGACGAAGATGCACCTAAAGATGAAGAATCAATACAAATTTGGAAAGATATTTTTAAAACTGTTGAAATAGATGCGAAAGAAGGAGATAGGATATTTGTTTATCCAAAAGAAGAAAATTGGTGGGGACCTGCAGGAGTTACTGGCCCATGCGGTCCTGATTCAGAGATGTTTTATGATACATTACGAGAACCTTGTGGAGATAGTTGCGAACCAAAATGTTCTTGTGGTAAGTACGTCGAAATTTGGAATGACGTATTTATGCAATATAATAAAACTGCAGATGGAAAGTACGAACCATTAAAACAACAAAACGTTGATACTGGTATGGGGTTAGAAAGAACTACTGCAGTTTTGCAAGGGCATGACAATACATATGAAACAGAATTATTTCAACCGATAATTAAAGAAATTGAAAAAATTACATCAAAAGGGTTCAAAGATGACAACGAAACTACTAGATTAATGAGTATTGTGGCAGACCACATCAGAGCAGCAGTATTTATCTTGGGAGATGAAAAGGGAATAGTGCCAAGTAATCTTGATCAAGGATATATTCTACGACGCCTTATTCGCATCGCTATTAGAAAACTAAAACAATTAGGCACAGAAGAAAATGTCACTGTTCAAATTTCAGAAAAAGTTATTAATACACTGAAACATATTTATCCTGAAATTGAGCAAAACAAAAAATTTATTTTTGAGCAATTAAAGCTAGAAGAGGAAGCTTTTAGAAAAACTTTAACAAGGGGGTTGAAAGAATTTGAAAAAATGTGCGAGGATAAAGTAATAGACGGTAAAGAAGCTTTTATCTTATTTACTACTTATGGTTTTCCATTTGAAATGACACAAAACCTAGCCTCAGAAAAAGGTGTAGAAATTAAAGTAGAAGAATTTAATGAGGAGTTTAAAAAACACCAAGAACTTTCCAGAACAGCATCAGAAGGAAAATTCAAAGGTGGCTTAGCTGATCATTCAGAAACTGCTACAAAATATCATACCGCAACTCATCTTTTACTTGCAGCTTTAAGAAAAGTTTTAGGAGATCATGTACAACAAAAAGGGTCAAACATAACCGATAAAAGATTACGTTTTGACTTTTCACATACAGAAAAATTAACCGACGAGCAAAAGAAAGAAGTCGAAAATATTGTTAATGATGCTATCAAAAATGACTATGAAGTAAAATTCGAAGAGATGACATTAGATGAAGCAAAACAAGCTGGTGCAGTTGGTGTTTTTGAACATAAGTACGGTGAAAAAGTCAAGGTATATACTGTGTTTAATCCGAACACACAAGAAGTTTACTCAAAAGAAGTATGTGGTGGTCCACATATTGAAAAAACATCAACAATCGGTTATTTTAAGATAAAAAAGGAAGAATCAAGTTCCTCGGGAGTAAGACGAATTAAAGCTGTCTTGTCTTGATAAAAATGCTATTGACCCGCCTACGTCTTTTAGGCTTTGTCGGGCGAGAAATCTAAACTTGTTAGTTTTTGATAATTGTTAGCTATATTGGCAAAGGTCGTGAGGCGATTGTGCTTGACAAAATAATATGAATGAGTTAAAATTATTTTTGCTTAATTAACATAAAAATTATAATAAAATATTAAGTATTTTAGCCAAAAAAAGGAGTTTTTAACTTAAATTCTAGTAAGACCATACTTACTATGAATTTTATTTTACACATACTTTATGGAGGATAAACAAAATAAAAATACTAGTGTACCATCAGGCAAAGACTATCTAGAAATGGATGGTGAGGTAACCGAACTTCTACCAGCTGCAACATTCAAAGTTAAGCTAGAAAACGAGCAAGAAATTTTAGCACATCTTTCTGGAAAAATGAGAATGTTTAAAATTAGAATATTACCTGGTGACAAAGTAAAATTACAAATTAGCCCATATGATTTAACAAAGGGAAGAATTATATATAGGTACTAATTACAAATAAATTGCAAATATTACAAATTTGTAGTATTTGTATAAGATTGGTAATACGTAATTTATGAAAGTACGAGCATCTACAAAAAAAATTTGCAAAGACTGCAAAATAGTTCGACGTAAAGGTCGGGTTTTTGTAATTTGCAAAAATCCTCGACATAAACAAAGACAAGGCTAATATATATAATTTATAATTACTAATTTTCAATTTCTAATAATTTAGTCAAATATGGCAGTAAGAATTTCTGGCACAACTCTACCCAACGAAAAAAGAATCGAAGTTGCTTTAACTTACGTTTTTGGTATTGGTAGAGTAACTTCAAATACAATCCTTGATTCCATTAAAATAGATCGCAACAAACGTACCAAGGATTTAACTGAAGAAGAAGTAAAAAAATTACGTGACGCAATAGAAAAGGAATATAAATTGGAAGGTGAACTTAAAAGAGAGATTTTACTAAATATAAAAAGACTCAAAGAAGTAGGATCTTATCGTGGTAGTAGACATTCACGAGGTTTACCTGCTCGCGGTCAAAGAACAAAGACAAATTCTAGAACAGTTCGAGGTAATGCAAGAAAAACTATGGGGTCTGGTAAAAAACCAACAGCTCAAAAAACTTAGAATTTTAATATGCCCGGCAGTGAAAATTTAATAAACTTTTTCACATCAGGGAATTAAAATAGTTTAAATAATAAATTAAATACTAACAAATTAAATTTCTACTACCGGGTATGGCAGAAAAAAAAGAAACAATTAAATCAAAGAGTAAAAAAATTAAAAAGCAGGTCACAACTGGCTGTGCTTACATTAAGGCTACGTACAATAATACAATTATTACTTTTACTGATCAATCGGGAAACACAATTGCTTGGGCTAGTGCAGGGATGTCTGGATTTCGAGGTCCTAAAAAATCAACTCCATACGCTGCTGGTATTATTGTAAAGAATGCTGCTGATAGAGCTAAAGAAAGAGGCTTAAAAGAGGTGGCTGTTTTTGTAAAAGGTGTTGGATCTGGTAGAGAGGCAGCTATTAGAGCATTAAACATAAATGGTTTAACTTTATTAGGTATTAAGGATGTTACACCAATTCCTCACAATGGATGCAGACCTAAAAAACCAAGACGCGTATAAAAAATTATGCCCGGTAGTGAAAATTTGATAAATATTTTTTCACCATTCTGGGTAAGTCTATAAATAAAAAATAATTATATAACTATTAAATCAAATTACTACTACCGGGTATGTCAAAAGATTTAGATTCACAATGTAAAAAATGTAGACGAGCAGGAGAAAAACTTTTTTTAAAGGGTGATCGTTGTAATTCACCAAAATGCGCTATCACTAAAAGAAATTATCCACCCGGAATTCATGGTTCAAAGAGACGAAGATTTTTAACAAACTATGGACAACAGTTAGCAGAAAAGCAAAAAGCTAAAAGGGTCTATGGAATTTTAGAAAAACAATTTAAAATTTATTATCAAAAAGCAGTTAAGAAGCAAGGGGATACTGGCGAAATTTTATTACAAAATTTAGAAATGAGACTTGATAATATAGTTTTCCGTTTAGGTTTAGCAAAATCAAGAAGACAGGCAAGACAAATGGTAAATCATAATTTATTTACAGTTAACAACAAAAAAGTAAATATCCCATCATACCAAGTAAAGATAAAAGATGAGATTGCAATAAAAACCACTAAAGCAAAAGCGAAAAACTTTACTAATTTATCAAAAGATTTAGAAAATTATAATGCGCCAACTTGGCTTAGCTTAGACATTAACGATCTAAAAGGAAAAGTAGTTAACAAGCCAGGTTTGGAAGAAATCAAAGCACCGTTTAATGTAACCTTGATAGTAGAATTTTACTCACGATAATTATTATTTAAAAAACATATGGAAAATATTCCACTACCTTCCAACATCACATTTGAAAAAGGAAAAGACGAAAACGAATCAGTTGTTTCAATTTGGCCTTGTTTTCCAGGCTATGGCACAACATTGGGGAATGCTTTAAGAAGAGTGCTTTTGTCATCTTTACCCGGTGCTGCTATCACATCTTTTAAGGTAAAAAATGCAGAACATGAATTTTCTGCTATTCCTAATATCAAAGAAGATCTAGTGGAAATTTCATTAAATTTAAAAAGACTTAGATTTAAAATGTATTCAGAAGAGCCACAAAAAGCTACCCTTAGTGTAAAAGGTGCAAAAGAAGTAAAAGCTTCAGATATTAAAGCACCTAGTCAAATAGATGTTATTAGTAAAGATTTACCAATTGCCACTATAACTAGTAAGGATGGCGAATTAGATATTGAATTTATCATTGAAAATGGTAGGGGATATGTACCAACAGAAAATCGCGAAAAAGAAGAAATCGAAGTAGGACACAATTTAATAGATTCAATTTTTACACCAGTTACCAGTGTAGGATTTAAACTGGAAAATGTTAGAGTTGGGCATATGACAAATTATGAAAAATTGATACTAAATATTGAAACTGATGGCACAATTACACCTCAAGATGCTTTAAATGCATCAACACAGGTATTGATGGAGCAATTTAGTTTTATTGAAAAAGAAACAAAAGGAAAAACTGTTAAAGAAAAAAAAGTTACAAAGAAGGCTACTGTTAAAAAAGAAGATAAAGATAAAAAAGAAGATAAATAATTATGAGGCATCGAATAAAAGGAAAAATTTTAGATAGAAAAAAAGAAAGTAGAGAAGCAATGCTTAGAAATTTAGCTACCTCAATTATTATTTACGAAAAAGTAAAAACCACTAGAGCAAAGGCTAAGGCGGTAAGAACAATGGTAGAAAAATCAATAACTCTGGGAAAAACTAATAATTTAAAGAATCGTAGAGAATTATTGAAAATTTTATACTTTAAAAAAGCAGTTAATAAAACTTTAGAAGTACTCGGACCAAAATATAAGGATAGAAAAGGTGGTTATACCAGGATAACAAATCTTGGCAGAAGAAAAGGTGATGCTGCTCAAATTGTTCAAATTGAATTAGTATAAGTATGGAAAAAAATAAACCTACAACTAAAAAAATAACTAAAGCAAAAATTATTCGTCAAAAGCACGAAATTGATGCCACTGGTTTAGTTTTAGGAAGATTAGCTACTAAAATTTCAACTTTATTGATTGGAAAAAACAAGGCAAGCTATCAACCACACATTGACATGGGTGATAGCGTTATTATAAAAAATGTAAAAGATATTAAAATCACTGGAGCTAAATTGGATCAAAAAAAATATTACAGACATTCAGGTTTTCCAGGTGGATTAAAAACTAAAAAAATGGGAGATGTATTTGCCAAAGATCCTGCAGAGGTATTAAAGAAAGCAGTTTATAATATGCTTCCAAAAAATAAGTTAAGAAAAGAAAGAATGAAAAGATTAAAATTTGTATAATATGCCAAGAGTAAAAAAAGTAACCAAAGCAACAAAAGAAAGAATAGAGGAAGAAAAAAAACCTAAAAGAGTTAGGCGTGATTATATTTACGCAGTTGGCAGAAGAAAATGTTCTGTTTCTCGGGTTAGATTATACAAAAAAGGTGAAGGTGAAATAATCATAAACGAAAAACCATTTGATAAATATTTTACAACTTACGAATTTAGAAACATAATTATTAAACCACTAGAAGCTACCGGCCAAAAAGGTAAAATTAAAATCACAGTAAAAGTGGAAGGCGGTGGAGTAAGAGGACAAGCAGAAAGTGTAAGGCATGGGATTTCAAGAGCTTTGATACTTTTAGATAAAGATTACAGAAAAACTCTTAAACCATTAGGGTTCTTAAAACGCGATCCTAGAAAGAAGGAAAGAAAGAAACCAGGTCTCAAACGTGCAAGACGCGCACCACAGTTTTCAAAACGATAATGATTTTAAACCCCCTGTAAAAAGGGGGTTTTAGAATTGGACAAACTAGTTAAATTTTGTTAAATTTATATCACTTAAATTATCTATAATATATGGATTATAAGTTAACTTGTGGAGGGAAAAGTAAAACAATAGTTGCAATTATTATCGCGTTGATTATCATTTTAATCGGTTTTTTTGTTGTTAAAAAGGACGAAGGAGTTTACAAGCCGCCAAAAGATTTAGATTTGATTAGCGATAACGTTGAAATTTTACAAGTCGTATCAGAAGATAGGGAATTATACGGGGCTGGAATCACTATCGAATTTTTAGAGGAAAATGATGACTTTGAATTAATCAATATGGCTGTTGATTTTAATCATGATGGTCAATATCTAGATTATCAGACACCACAAGGAACGCAAACTGAATGGATAGTGCATAATATAACACCAGACATAGATCCAGATGAGCCAAATACTTACTCGTTTATTATAGTAGACAAAGATCCAATATATAAAGATTCTTTTAACGTAGCTGTAATTTTATCTACCGATAAAGTAGTTAACTGGCAGGGCGAAAATTTAGAAAACAGTTATTACAAAGAGTTAGTTGCACCAAAGATAGAAATAGAAGAAATTGATGAGTTGATAGTCGTTGATCCAGAAAAAGATACAGGCGTTGGTGTCGTGAGAGCTGGAAGAAATACACATTTGTCTTCTCATGCAGGAATGCCAGACATCACACAAGGACCAAATGAGTGCGCCCCAACAGCAGCTGCTAATTCATTATTATGGATGGCAAAAAAATACAATTTTGAAAATAAAATGCCAAGCACACAAAACGCATTGATTGATGAATTAAAACGTGATATGAGTTTTGATAATGGTATTTCGGGTAGCAATTATAAACCTGGAAAAGACGCCATAATAGCAAGAAGACAGCTACCAATCGTTACTACCAAGTATGGTGGAAATTATGAAAGTAATTTATTTGATAAAATGTACGAAGAAATTAGCAAAAATTGCGACGTAGAGGCAACAATCAAATTTAAAAGTAGCAGAGGCGAAGTAATTGGCGGACATATGGTAACAGTAGTTGGCACATGGAGGTATACTGACGCTTCACAAACCGATAATAATTTAAGTTTTCATGATCCTGCCAGTCCTGGTAGAGCGCGCTCTGATTTATACCGCATAAATACCAGAGATGATAATTTAATTATAAATTATCGATATGGCAGAAATGCATATATAAAAGAAATCTATTCAGAATGTTATGTTGCCCCTGTAGTAACTGATACTTCAAGTACTCCACAAGATCAGCCAGAAGATAATGGAACTGATCAGGGTGCTCAAGATCAGCCAGAAGAAGATGACACAGATCAAGGTCCACAAGCTCCAATCATCGATGTGTCTAGTTTATTATTTACACATCCGATAGGAAAAGAAAAATGCCCGCAACTTATTCAGAATGTCGAAGTTTTAGGAGAAGGAACGTGGGAAGTTTATGGTGGAATTACTTCATGGTTACAAATACCTAACATGTCAGGTATTTCACCAGGCACTATACCAATATTTTTTAGTTGTGAACTTGATGAATACATAACTCAAGACCTTATTACAGACTTATTAATCAGAACTGCTGTTAGGGAAAATATTAAAAATAACCTAATTATAAAAATTTCTGGACGAATTATCAGTGATGAATAATTGTTATTAAAACAAAGAGTAAGACATCATCTGTTTTACTCTTTTGGTAAAATTAACTAAATAAATAATATCAATGGATATTTTATCAAAATTACAACAAGAATTATCTAAACACAATAATGTTTTTGATAATGCGTCTAGGAAAGTTCTAATTGAACATGCGATACAATATCGAGAAGCTATAGTCTCTGCTAGTGGGTCGCTCGCTACTTGGACTACCAAAGATTCAACTGGCAGAAGCCCGAAAGATACCTACGTTGTAAAGCGAACTGAAAGTATGGAAAATATTGATTGGAACTCACCAAATAATCATGCTATGGAGCCAGAAATTTTTGCAAGTTTATTTGATGATGCAATAAATTTAATTTCATCGAAAGAAAGAATGTATATTACAAATAGGGTGGTGGGCACACAAACAAAATATGCCCTACCTGTTAGAGTAATTACCTCTCGAGCTATAGCGGCATTGTTTACAGACAATATGTTTCCTAAAGTACCAAAGAATATTAAAGAAAGTGTATTTAGTAATAAAGAATTTACTTTGTTTGTTTTGCCTTACGACAAGATTGATCTAAAGAAATATATAGATATTGATCTTAGAGATATGGCAATTGTTATGGATATGGATAAAAAATTAGGATTGATTATTGGTTCTGCATATAACGGTTCAATAAAAAAAATGATTTTTACAGTAATGAATTATTTATTACCAGAAGAAGGCGTGTTGCCATTACATTGTGGAGCCAACGAAGACAAGGAGGGAAATACAGCACTTTTTTTAGGGCTTTCTGGGACAGGCAAAACATCTCTAGCAACAGACCCACAAAGAAAACTAATTGGCGATGATGAACATCTATGGTCTAACGACGGAATAGCAAATTTTGAAAGTGGTTGTTATGCAAAACTAATTAATTTAAATCCTAAAAAAGAACCAGAAATATATAACGCTGTCTTTACTAACAGGCATCATTTGGAAGACGGTACAATCATTGAAAACGCCATGATATACCCTGATGGTTATATTGATTTAGATGATGAACGACTGTCTCAAAATTCACGCGTTTCATATCCAATTGAGTATTTGAGTAATGTTAACTTGCAAGGAAGTGGTGGTCATCCTAAAACAATTATTTTTTTAACAGCTGATGCAAACGGAGTACTACCACCAGTTGCAAAATTGAATACAGAACAAGCAATGTTTTGGTTTTTAATGGGATATACCTCAAAACTTGCAGGTACAGAAACTGGTGTGCTGGAACCAACAACAGTGTTCAGCAGATTTTTTGGCGAACCTTTTATGCCACGTAATCCAAATGATTATGCTGAACTATTAGGTGAAAAAATAAAAAAGTATAATACCAAAGTATTTTTAGTAAACACTGGCTGGACAGGTGGTCCGTATGGAGTAGGTGAAAGAATAGATATTAGTATTAGTAGAAAAATAATTGATAACATCTTAAGCAATAAACTCGACAACGTAGAATATCAAAAAGATGAAAGATTTAAATTTTTTGTTCCGAAGACTTGTGACGGGATTGATTCAAAAATATTAAATCCAGAAGAAAGTAATACTGATAAAAATGTTTTTAACAAAAGAGCAGATACATTGGCGCAAGAGTTTTACGGACATTTTACAAAAATGTATGTTGACAAAGTAGACAGAGACATTAAAGACCAGTGCCCCAAAAAGCTAAACGAAGTTTTTGTATAGATTTATAAAAAGTAAAGCAAGACCCGGCGGTCTTGCTTTGTCACGTGACGTTGTTATAGGTTTCTCTTAAAATGAGAAAGGATTCAGTTTTAAGGCTTTATAGATTAGAAAACTCGCCACCATAAAGCAAAAGATCATAATCCAAAGATTTACTGCCACAATACCACTTATTGCTGATATTACACCAAGAATTGCAAAAGCAAAAGCCTTCTTCCTAGCTTCCTGTTTTTTCATTTTGCCTATCCTCCTTTAGATATAGAATACTTCAAAAATAGCATAATATCAAGTATAATATAGGCATGAAACAATCAGTTGCTAAAAACACTACCTGGTTTACTTCTTCGATGGTATTGCAAAAAATGCTATCGTTTATTTATTTTTGGTATATCTCAAACAACCTATTTCCTGATGCATTGGGTAAGTATGTTTTTGCGCTCTCTTTTACGACTTTATTTTCAATTTTTATTGATCTTGGTCTTTCACAGGTTTTAATTCGTGAATCTGCGAAACAAGTTTACAAAAGTAATGATTATTTAAAAAATGTTTTAGGTATCAAAATACCATTAGCAGTTATTACCATCATCGCTGCAGTTATTGGTATTAATCTACTCGGCAGACCAGAGCTTGTTAAAATTCTTGTTTATCTAGCTTGTAGTATTATGGTGCTGGATTCTTTTACTTTGAGTTTTTATTCGATATTTAGATCAGCACAGAATTTAAAGTTTGAAAGTATTGGTACAATTTTATTTCAAATTATCAATTTTGCGTTAGGTATTACAGCTTTGAAAATGACAGGAGATGTACGATATCTTATGCTGGCTTTAGTAACTGCTAGTTTATTTAATTTTATTTTTTCTTTAAGTTTATTGAAATTGAAATTGAAATTTAGCTTAATGCCAGTGTGGCAAAAAGATGTCTTAAAACATTTTTTAAAAATTGTACCCGCGTTTGCTTTAGCTGGAATCTTTATTAAAATTTACAATACTTCAGATTCAGTTCTGTTAGGCATATTGGCTGATGATGAAGCAGTGGGATATTTTGCAGTGCCTGCTAAAGTAGTCTTTGCACTGCAGATGATAATACCGGGTTCTTTTGCCGCAGTTATTTATCCAGCTTACAGTTATTTCTATATTAATTCAAAAGAAAAACTCAAACTTTTGTACGAAAAAGCATTTTTTTATTTAATGTTTTTAAGTATACCAATGGCTTTAGGATTATTTATCTTAGCGCCAGAAATCATATATAAAATTTGGCCAGAATATTCTCCTGCCATACAGACTTTTAAAATCATGGCCTTAGCTATGCCTTTTATCTTTTTAGCTTTTGCAACAGGAACTCTACTTAACGCATGTGATAGACAAAAAAATAACACCATCAACCGCGGAATCATTACCTTGATAAGTGTTGTGATAAATTTATTATTAATACCAGTTTATGCTCAGCTTGGTGCAGGAATTGCTTTTTTAATTACTAACGTAACTTTGTTGATATTAGATTTAATTTGGGTAGATAAAGTTCTAGTATATAGCAAAAAATATTTGTTGAATTCACTAATTAAAATACTAATCGCAGTAGCAGTAATGTCAGCTGTAATATATTATGTTGATATGAATTTGATGATCACTGTATCTGTAGGAGCAGTAGTATATATAGTGATTTCATATCTATTAAAAACTTTTACTTTAGATGATATTAAATTGTTTACTAATACAATGAGAAGAAATGAAGAAAACACTACTAGTAACAATTGATTTTCCACCTAACCTGGGTGGAGTAGCAAAGTATTATCAAGATATATGTAATGATTTTGAATCAGATAAGATTGTTGTTTTGACTATGAACCAAGAAAAATCAGAAGAGTTTGACAGCCAGCAAAAGTATAAAATATATCGAAATGATTTATTGTATAAATTTATTTGGCCAAAGTGGTTAAAAATGATATTCGCAATAAAAAAAATAGTTAAACAAGAAAATATTGGACACATTCATGTAGGACAAATTTTACCAGTTGGAGAAGCAGTATTGTTTACCAGATTGCCCTTTACTGTATTTGCTCACGGCATGGATATCACAATTCCGCAAAATAACTTACGTAAAAAAATTGTATTAAAAAAGATAATTAAAAAGTCAGAAAAACTAATTGCTAATAGTAATTTTACCAAGCAAGAATTAGTCAAACTAGGTGCTGGTGAGAATAAAGTTGAAATCATACATCCCAAACCAAACAAAAAGTTACTAGACTTGGTTGATCAGAATGTAATAAATCAAATTAAAGAAAAGTATAACTTACAGAATAAAAAAGTACTATTAAGCGTTGGTAGGTTAGTGAAAAGAAAGGGTTTTGACGATGTTATCATAGCTTTACCAGAAGTATTGAAAGAAATACCAAATTTAGTCTATATCATTATAGGTGATGGACCAGAGAGGAAAAATCTTAATAAAGTAATTCAAGATTCAAAATTAAGTAATGTTGTGATAACTGGTAGCGTCAACGAAAAAGAACTAGCTGCATACTATAGTTTATGTGATGCATTTATTATGACATCAAAACAATTAGATAATGGTGATGTCGAAGGGTTTGGAATAGTATATTTAGAAGCAGATATGTTTAATAAGCCAGTGATTGGACGAGATAGCGGTGGTATAAAAGATGCAATTGATTTATGCCAAGACAAGATATTAATTAGGTCAGAGAGGGAGATTGCTTTAAGTATAATTAGATATTTAAAATAAAAAGAAAGGGTACCCCGAAAGGTACCCTGTAATCAGGCAAAAAATATTGCATATTTCTACTTTTTTTCTAATAAGCACTTGCCGGTTATTTTATCGTATCGGAACAATGTTATGTTGTGATTTAGTATTGCTACGTTTGTCATGCGAGCAGTTGCATTAAACGGCACACCATAAGTTTTGTAGTAGTAATACATGTTTCCCTCCATTCGGTTGCCTGATTAAAAAGTATTTTATAATAATATAAGTAATATGTCAACAATAGGTATAATAATACCAACATATAATAACGAGAAAGAAATTTATCAATGCTTAGATAGCATATTTAAGCAAAGTTTTAATGATTTTGAAATTGTAATAGTTAATGATGGATCAACTGACAATACTTTAAATGAAATTAACAAGTATATAGATCAATTAGATCAAGTTGATAAAAAAAAGATAAAAGTTATATCACAAGAAAACAAAGGTTCTAATCCCGCACGAAATAGGGGAGCAAAAGAAATAAAAAATGTAAAATATGTATTATTTTGCGACGCCGATGTCACTTTAAATAAAAACTTTCTACAATTGACTAATGAGGTCTTAGAAAATCATCCAGAAAAATCATATTGTTATACCTCATTTGTCTATGGCTATAAAAAATTCAAATTGTACCCATTTAATGCTGAAAAACTTAAAAAGATGCCTTACATCAATACTCAATCATTAATTCGATTTGATCACTTTCCAGGATTTGATGAAAATATTAAGCGCCTACAAGACTGGGATTTGTTTTTAACAATGTTGGAACAGAGTCATGAAGGAATTTGGCTTGACAAAGTTATGTTTAAAATTAGTACTAAATCAGGAAAAATCAGTGGAAAATGGCTACCATCTTTCATGTACAAATTACCCTTTTTAAAAACCGTAAAAGAATATAATAAAGCAGTAGAAATTATTAAACAAAAACATCACCTATAATATGAAGCTTTCAATCATAATTGTTACATGGAATGTAAAAGACTACTTAAAAAAATGTCTTGAATCTATTTATAAAAATCAAGGTGATTTAGATGTTGAAGTAATAGTTGTTGATAATGCATCAACTGACAACACATCTGACATGGCAAGGAGAGAGTTTCCCAAAGTAAAACTCATAACAAACCAAAATAACAATGGCTTTGCTAAAGCGAACAATCAAGGAATAAAAATTGCTAAAGGCGAGTACGTATTGTTTCTAAACCCAGACACTGAAATATTATCAAACACTTTTAAAGATTCTATTGATTTTTTTGAAAAACACAAAGACACTGGCGCTGTCGGCTGTCAAATTCTTAATACGGATAGCACAATCCAGCGATCAGTTCGAAGATTTCCAACTTTTTGGTCACAAATGCTAATACTATACAAGCTCCATCATTTGCTACCAAGCTTGAGAACATTTAGGAATTATTTCGCTCAGGACTTTGACTATTCAAAAGAATCAGAAGTTGATCAAATTATGGGTGCCTTTATTCTGACCAAGCGTGACATCATTAATAAAATAGGGGATTTTGACGAAATTTTTTATTTATGGTTTGAGGAAGTAGATTTTTGTAAACGTTTGATAAAGAATGAATATAAGGTTTATTACACGCCCAAAGCCAAAATAATACATCATGGTTCGCTAAGTTTTAATCAAAAGTTAACAGTAGAAAAACAAAAAATATTTAACAAATCAATGAGATATTATTTTAAAAAGCATCATAATAAATTTTCTTGGTTTATGATTGCTTCTACACATTTTGATAGTTTGTTTTTAGCTTTTTTTGCAGGATTATTTAAGAAGAAAAATGGAAATTAATAAGATTTTTAAATTCACATTTATCTTGTTTGTAATACTAGAAGCATTGTCGCTTTTAGTATTTTTTAATCCTTTATTTAATGCTTTGATATTTTTAGCTATTGTTTTAGTCACCCTAGTTTTATCTATAAAGAATCTTCAATACGGTTTACTGATAATTTTGACTGAGCTTTTCATCGGAGGTAAAGGATATCTTTTTGCTATAAATTTTGGCCAAACATCAATTTCCATCCGCATGGGTTTGTTTCTGGCAATATTAGGAGTGTGGTTATATAAAGAATATATAGACAGACATAATCTAATATCAAAATATTCATCACTAATAAAGAAAAATGGCTTACTGCTTACTGCTTACTGCTTACTGCTTATCTCCATAGCCTATGGAATAATCAATGGATTACTAAAAAATAATTTCAACCTCGCTTACTTCGACTTCAACTCTTGGTTCTTCTTTGCCTTATTTCTGATTTTTATACAGTCGATCAATCTTGACTTACTTAAAAAGGTCACCTCCATTCTTTTAGCTTCTGTTACTTGGGTTAGCTTAAAAACTATTATTGTTTTGTATTTGTTCTCACATCGTTTTGTAATAATTGGTGATGGATTTTACAAGTGGTTACGCGACACTGGAGTAGGGGAAATAACACATATTCAAGATGATATATTCAGAGTATTTTTTCAATCACATATCTTTGTCCTAATTGGTTTTTTTGTTTTGTTAACGTTATTTGTTTATTCTATTAAAGACAAACAGATTTTTGCAAAAAGCAAATGGTCAAATCAATTATTCATTTTGACACTTTTTACAATACTAGTTAGCACTACATTATTGATCAGTCAGTCTAGGAGTTTCTGGGTAGCAGGTTTAGTAACATTTTTTGGTGCATTGATATTTTACTTATTCAAACTCAAGCTTAAAAGAAATATCATTATTGGCTTACTAGTATTTATATTGATTTTAGGTATTTTTGATTCTGTAGCTATTTGGTTAATAACACAAAGCTCATCAATAGAACTTCTCATGGCTAGATCCACAGAAGTGACTACCGAAGCTGCTAGTAGCTCACGTATTAATCAACTACAGCCAATTTTTGCAGAAATAAAAAAAGCCCCGCTATTGGGACATGGCTTTGGTAAAACTGTTACTTATAAATCTGCAGATCCGCGCATAGTTTCGCAAAATCCTGACGGCATGTATACCACTTATGCCTTTGAGTGGGGGTATTTAGATACTTGGCTAGAAATTGGTCTGATTGGACTGCTGATTTACTTAATCTTGATTGGTTTACTTATTCTTTATGGACTTAAACTCTACAAAACATCTGGACATAAGACATTAATACTTGGACTTTTGCTTGGATTAACATCTTTAGTCATTGCCAACGTATTTACCCCATACCTTAACCATCCACTCGGAATAGGTTATGTGTTGCTGCTGACAGCGCTGTTCCAAAAAGAAAAGCGACCCGACGACATAATAATGTCACCGGGTCAAAACTAGGAGTTACAGCATGTATTCAATATTACATAATTTGACCGCAATAGAAACAAGCGCACGTCTCGGGATCATACATGTGAGTTTTCCTCCAAAGAAAAACTGAATTTTTCTCACAATAATTTTTAGCTGCAAACAACAGTAAGTGTCCTAATGCCCAAAAGAAAATCGCACCTAGACCAATCATTTAAATCGCCTCCTTTATCCAAGTTGTGAACCCACGAAATCTGAATAGCCATTTACAAAATCATTAGCTGACATTACTTTTTTCCCTTCCATTTGAAGGGATTTTATGTGAATTGCATGCTCTTTGCATTTTATCAAAACTTCGTTATTTTGTCCTAAAAATACCTCTCCATTCTTTAATTTTGCCCCTATTTCACCCTCAAAAACGCTCAAATCAATGATTTTAAGACGTTTTTTGTCATAATGAGTAAATATACCAGGCCAAGATTGAAAGGCTCTAAATTGACGTTCTATCTCAACAGCTTTTTTGCTCCAATCAATCTTGCCAGCATCGCGTCCAAGCTCCTTTGTCATGGTCATTTTCGATTCATCTTGTTCTATGATTTGAGCAGTGCCATCAATGTAATGAGGTAATATTTCGATTAATATTTCTGCTCCAACTTCTGCTAATTTATCATGCAAAGTTATGTTAGTATCTTCATTTGATATTAAATATTCTTTTTGTGCTACAATAGGTCCTGCGTCCAGTTTTTGGACAAGTCTGATAATTGTTACACCTGTAATTTTATCACCATTAAGTATTGCATGTTGAATGGGAGAAGCACCACGATATTTTGGTAAAAGTGACGGGTGTACATTCAAAATTCCTAGTGGAAGCATATCAATAATGTTATTTGGAATAAGTTCTGCGTAAGCTGCCAAAATTCCTAAATCAGCATTTATATTATTTAGTTGATCTAAAAAATCAGCCTCACTTACTTTTTGTGGTTGAAGAATTTTTAGATTATGCTTTTTTGCAATAACTTTAACTGGTGTTTCAGTCAATTCTTGTTTTCTGCCTGACGGCCGGTCTGGTTGAGTGACTACTGCTTTAATCTTAAAATGACTTAATAGTTTTTCTAAAATTAATGCTGACATTTCGGATGTACCAAAATATATAATTATTTTAGCAGTAGTCATTTTTTTTCATCTCCTCAAGTTTATCTTTTCCTTTGGTAATTTCTTTAGCTTTATCAATGAATAATACTCCTCGTAAATGATCAATTTCGTGTTGGATAACACGTGCGAACAAATCTTCTGCAATAAATTTTATTTTTTTGCCTTGTTTGTCAAATGCGGTTACTCGAATTATTTTATGCCGGTTGACCATTCCATAAATATCTGGCAGACTAAGGCATCCTTCTTCTGCTGATTCTTTTTTCCATGATTTTCTCATTATCTTTGGGTTGATTAAAACTATTGATCCGTCCGAAGTATTGATTACCACCATATTAATATTTTTTCCAATCTGTGGTGCTGCCAATCCAAGTCCATCCTTTTCTTGCATGGTTTTATCCATATCCAAAATCAGCTGTTGAAATTCTTTAGATTTAAAATCAACAACTTTTTTAGATTTCTTGCGAAGATCTTTGCAGGGAAAATATGTGATGGGTAATAGCTTTGCCATAATTAATAGATTATAGCAGTGAATCAGGATTAATGTCAACGATCCAGTCGTCAGGAACTTGCGACATTATTTTTCCTTTTTCTTTTTGAGATATTGAATTAGATAATTTTATAACTACATACCAACGATACCTGCCGCGAACTCTTGGCACATATTCTGCTCAAGAAATCCTCAATTGACGGTTTCTTTGTTATTTACAAGTTTAAAAAAATATTTCCAGCATTCGCCGGTCTTGCAGAGTTCCTTGGTGTCATTGAGCCATTTTTCCACTTCGTTTTTTGAGTTTTTTTTGCAAACCAAAAAGACTGAATTTCTTTTTTGAGGAGGGATGTTTAACTCGTCAATTATCCTTAAAGCTAAATCCTGCCATGGGTAAGCTGGTGCTTTAATGGTTTGTTTCTTATTTAAAATGTCTTTGATGTTATCCATAGCATTTGTATTATATCAAAAATACCCAAAGATTTAGGCAAACGAACATACTGAATTATTTCTACATATTTTGGCATACAAAGTTATTTTAACATTTATACAAAAAGAGAAGAAGACCGTGCATAAAAAGCTTCCGGTCTTCTTAATTTATCGAGTGTCTATACACTCACTAAGCAGTTCTGAATATTACAGGATCTTCTTGCGCATTTTCATTAATTGCTTGCCTGTGTTCTTTTTCTATTTGTCGACATTGTTCGACCCACTGATCTGCAGACTCCCTGAGAGCTTTGATGATTTTTGGGCTGAAATGTGTATGCGGTGGCATACCAACATAGTCATGACTTTCTGTGCATATTTCACACATATCACTCAAATTCCTTTCTCGTGGTTAACAAATTTGTTGCTTTTGGTACACTAGTACCTGTGTAGAAGACAAATGATAGTACGGAGAAATTGCCACCAAGACAATTCAGAAAGAAATTCTTCAATGGTTTGTTCATAAGGATAATGACACATATTAATCGTCTCCCGTATCAGGTGCTAAAGTTGATCGTATCCCAAATTTTTCCTCATACTTTTTGAGCACCACACGCGCCTGACCAATTTCTTCATCTGTAACATTGTGAAGACCAACCTCGTTTGTGTTTTCTGATTCTAAGTTCATTTGTCAATTCCCCCCCAATTTTTTACCGCATTCCCAATTGATTACGTATTGCATCATCAAAATATTCAGTAGTTTATTCAAGATTTCTCTCATCGCTGAAAGCTTCACGAAGAAATCTCAGTGTTTCAGCAATTTTAGCCATTTTATCCATCATACTCTCTATACCAAGATGGCGCCGAATTTCTTCGTGAGTTTGTGCTGACTTATCACGTATGATTGTATTTATTACATTTTCATCAACACTCATCATTGACCCCTCCCTTCAATATTTTAACCTAGTTAAAACTTAATATTTGCCACTAGGTAACCTACCCCAAACGGTCCCTCGTAAGACATTATTTCTACTTGATAATCAATATCTTTTAGTATGCCCATCAAAATAATAAATGACCTAAGGCCACATTCACCAGCTTGATTGATTAAGCCCTCATCTAAATTAATTAACCCTTTAACATCTCTATTTTCAATGAGATCAATTAATTTTCGATCAAATATTTTACCTTGTTTAGTGTAACCACCCGGAGCATCTTTTGTCAAGCAATGAGAAAGATCTCCAGAAGCAATAACTGCTACACGTTTGTCATACCTACATATTTGATTATGTAGGTATAAACCAAACTTGTAATGATCTTCTAAGCTAAGCATGGAAAATCCTACTGGAACTATTGGTACATCCTCTAAATGTTGTGTGAGATAGAATAATGGGACAGAAACTCCATGATCAACTCTTTCATCAGTAATTAAAGCCAAAGGAACAGATTTGTGATTTTCGTCGTGTGCTCGTATGCTCTGTATTAAAGAAAAGTCAGAATCAAATTTTAAACTAGTAGAAAAATCACCAAATTGCTCAAAGTCACACACAAATTTTGGTGCGATATTTATTGAAAACGCATCTTCTAAAATATTACCGTGCGGAGAAATAACTACAATAGAATCTGGCCTTCTAACATAAAGTTCTTTTTCTAATTCCTCCATTGCAATTTTTGTTTTTTGGACAAGATCAAGATGCTTCTTACCAATGGTAGGAATTAGTATTGGAGGATGAGGGGTTATACACGCGAATTCAAGTGACATAGTTAACTAATTACGTATTTATGCGAATATACATATTACTAATAATTTTTTATTCGTATATTTGTATAGATTAGTAATTTGTAATTAATTATATATTATAATACTGATCTTGTTAATATTGACAAAAATGAAAAAATTTGATAAATTATGATAAACTATTCGGATTATTGAGCAATTAAGGAGGGATTAAGATGGGACAACGCCTAGAGCTCATGACGTCAGAAACAATATTGGATTGTGGTCATGGTACTCCACAAATGTGTCCGGCACTAGTTGTGCTCAGTAATGGTGGAAAATGTAACCCGCCGCAAGCCGAAATGGTTTCTAGCCACACAGCTACAACAATTCCAAGCACTTGTCCAAATAATCTTGATGAGAAGAAACTACAATAGGGAGGGTAGCAAAAATGTGCAAGATTCTTCATATCGAAGACGCTCCATTCACAAAAGATGAACCATTTGCGGCATTCGTGGAAACAAACGCAGGGTGGATACGCGTAGAGAGAAGAAGCCATTATCAGACTTCACTGATCAAGGCGCTCTATGACTACTTTCTTCATCACGACTACCCTTTACCCATCATGTTCCTAAAAAACAACCTTCCGGGGATCCATATGACTTTGGCAGATCTCTTCGACGAGAACCCCAAAGAAACCATTGAAATCATGGAAAAAATTTGCGACGACATGGCGACTAGAAAAAACACAACCGAGGATGTTGAGTATCTCGAAATTCTCGCTGAATCACTCGATTCCGAAAACGATTCCGAAAGATACTCTGTTCTATGCGCCAGGCTAAAAATCACTCATAGATTAATCATGGCCAGCGTTTAGCGATTCCATGAACGCACCAGAACATCAAAAGCAGGCTCCTGCTAAATATGGAGCCTGCATTTTCTTTTTACTCGATCACTTCGCCTAAAGGATGAATACCTACTGCATTAGGAGATGTAATAATAATATTTCGCCAACTGTATCCTAAGCTTTCAAAAACATCACCAGAAATAATTGGTCGGCGCTTGCCCTCAGAGATTACATATACTGCTGGTTCATTCATTGATTTAATTAACTCACCATCAGTAAATTTAACAGGGCTGCTGGTTAAGTAATTTTCTAATTCATCCGGGCTTACAGATGTTAATTCTTTGTTGCGATATTTTGCTAACCAAATTTCTTTTGAATAAATTGGATGTTTTAAGCCGTCTGCAACATAAAATATTCCGCCAGTTTTGTTGTCTTGCAGTAATGCTCCTGTTGGATAAACACTAGACATTGTAATAGGATCTCCTTTTTCTAAACTTTTTAGATCAGATTCTAAAACATTTTCTACTTCGTCCCAGTTATAGCCGATTGTTCTAAATACTTCCATAGAAGAGATGTGGCGTAGAGTATCATCAACTAATAAATAGACTGTTCCTGTTGGAATGCGGAGTAGGGAATAGTTAGCAAATTCAATATCAGGACCTTTTGGATATATTTCTATGTCAGAACTAGCAACTGTAATAATCTTATTTACATCAAATCTTGAAAGCAAAACTGAGTAAGAGTCTATTCGTTTTCTTATACCATGGTGAATATACCAGACATCAGAATCACCAACCACTTGGAGCAAAGATCCGTCAGGATAAGTATAATCCCAGTAATCTTGCCAAATACGCCAAAAGTTTTTATTGCCAGAAATGTGAGGTGTGTAATTGTACAAATTAGCAGTTGCTTGGTTAATTGGAGTAACGATATAAAAATCAACTTCTGAAGTTTTGCCTACTTGATAATTATATTCTGATGATTTTCTGATATATTTACGCATTATGGTAGCTAAAAAATGAACCTGAGTACCAAAACCCTTAAAGAAAGCAAGGTCAGGATCAGAAGAATTACAACTATCACACAAAGCGTAGCCAGTTGCCCAATCATAATTACGTTGTGTTGGATTTTTTCCTTCTATTAAACTTTGTTCTTTCTGCAGCATGGTAATTATGAATTTTGGACTAATTTGATTTTCACGCGATGCATCATAAATAATTTGAGCTACTGACTTTGTATGTCCTAAAAAGTTTGGAAAAGACATGTTAGCTAAAGTACTTTGTTTTGCTTCCAAAAAATTTTGAATGTCTACTAAAGATAGTGATTCATAATCAGTGAGTTCTTGGTCGGAAATTATGTAGTTTTGATCAAATATACTCGAAGCATTAATGAAACTAGGAAGGCTGATTCCTAGTATAGAGATGATAATAGTTGTTGAGATAATTTTTTTCATGGTTGTCTTACTCGTCATTGCGAACGAAGTGAAGTCATGCCAGAGGCAGATCCGCCCCTGGCGGACAATCTCCTAGGGGATTGCTTCGTCTCTTCGATCCTCGCAATGACATTATATTAATACCCCGTCGATTATTGTTTTGCACTTTGAGCACTTCCCATTATCATCTAATCTATTAGTTTGATAAGCAAGTCGTTCAATAATTTTCTCGTTACATTTTGGACAATAAGTGATACTTGTTTCATTATCCATAATATTACCACTATACACATATTTTAGGCCAGCAGTTTTACCGATCTCTACTGCTTTCAAGATAGCTCTTTGAGATGTTTGTGGTGTATTGATCATTTTATAAGCAGAAGAAAAAGCAGTAACATGCCATGGAGTTTCAGAACCCAAATCGTTGTTAATAAAGTTGGCAATATTAGTTAGTTCTTCAATTGAATCATTCTGCTTTGGTATAATCAATGTAGTAACCTCAACCCACACACCTAGTTTTTTTAGCAGTCTTAAATTATTAAGAACAGGTAGTAGTTTTGCACCACAAATTTGCTGATAGGTAGTTTCTTTAAAAAATTTTAAATCTACATTCACAGCATCCAAAAACTCAGCTACTTTTGTCAGCGCATCTGTAGAAGTATAACCATTGGTAACCCAAGTATTTTTTAAACCTTCTTTTTTTGCTAACTTCATGCAATCTAAAGCAAACTCATAAAATACCGTTGGTTCAGTATAGGTATATGAAATTGATTGGCAGTTTGAATTTTTAGCTTCCTCAACAATCTGTTGTGGGGTAACATTTTCTCCGGGTAACTCATATTTATCGTAAAAAAAACCTTCTTTTGAACTCTGAGATATATCTGCATTCTGGCAATGCATGCACTTTAAATTACAACCAACTGTGGCAATTGAGTATGATTGGCTTCCTGACAAGAAGTGATAAAATGGTTTTTTTTCGATAGGATCAACGTGTTGAGCAATAACCTTTCCATAAACCAAGGAGTATAGTATACCTTTTCTGTTTTCTCGTACACCGCAAAGTCCACGATGATTATCTGCTATCACGCATCCTTGGTTGCACAAAGTGCATTTGACTTTGTTATCATTAAT
Source organism: Patescibacteria group bacterium (assembly GCA_018818885.1). Classification (GTDB taxonomy): domain Bacteria; phylum Patescibacteriota; class Patescibacteriia; order Buchananbacterales; family SURF-54; genus JAHIRB01. The sequence goes on from JAHIRB010000040.1 coordinate 47,297, forward strand.
TTTTTGAAAAAAATCTGCTTTTTTCATATAACTTAATTTTAGCAAAAAAAGAAGAGCCCACCAAGGTAGGCTCAATGGTTCGCTCAAACACTTAACATTTTGTGTAATCTGCTCAGGTCACGCCAGTTACAATATTCCTGCATTCCATCTAAAAAAGCTGAAAAATTGGTTCGATCTTCTTCTGACATATCAAAAAAACTGAATCCGCTATCACCCGTGTGACCGTTTCTTTCTATCATGCTCATATGCTACCCCTCCTTTCACTATTGATTTTATAACAAAAAATTGATAAAATCAAGTATATGCATGAGGAAAAAAAACGTATTTTTATTGCGATAAATCTACCACATCATACAAAACAAGAATTAATTCAATACATATCAAAAATAAAAAAAATAAATTCATCACACAACTTCAAATATGTAAAACCAGAAGGTCAGCATCTCACGTTGCACTTTCTAGGATATCTGACTAATGATCAAATCGAAAAGGTCAAATTGATTTTATCAAAAGTGACACAAAACAAAATTTTCATTAACTACTAATGAGCTAGGGGGATTTCCAAACTTAGAAAAAAGCCACGTGGTTTTTATAGATTTTATTGGTGATATAAAAAAAGCACTTGATATACAAGGTGATCTAGGCCAAAAATTAGAAAAAGCAAATTTCGAAATTGATAAACGTAAATGGAACGCCCATCTGACATTATGCAGAATAAAAAATGATGATCAGTTTCAAGTACCAGACTTCGCGGCACCCAAGATTGACTTTACAGTAGATTCAATTGATCTTATGAAAAGCAAACTCACCCTCAGCGGAGCAGAGTATACAGTATTAGAAAGTTATAAAATATGATAAAAATCCTTGGAGTAAAAATTGATAACACAACAAAATATCAAGCAATGCAAAAAATTGCATCTTTTTTAAAATCAGAAAAACAACATTACATTGTAACTCCAAATCCGGAATTTTTAGTAGCTGCGAATAAGGATAAAGAATTTAAAAAAGTTTTGAACAAGGCGGATCTTTCTTTGCCAGATGGTGTTGGGCTTGTATTCGCATCATTATTCAAAATTAAAGAACGTATTACAGGTACAGATCTCATAGAGGATATTTGTAAGCATGCTGAAAAACATTGTTATACGATTTATCTATTAGGCGGAGAAAAAGATATAGCACATTTATCTTCCTGTAAACTACAAAAAAAATGCAAGAGATTGAAGATAGCTGGGTATCAAGACGGCATGACATCTGAAAGCACTAATCTTGATCATATCAATGTTGCACAACCAGATATATTGTTTGTAGCGTTTGGACACATTAAACAGGAAAAATGGATTAAAGAAAATTTACATTCCCTTCCATCTGTAAAAATAGCAATTGGTATAGGCGGTGCATTTGATTATATTTCTGGTCGTGTTAATAGAGCCCCGGTTATAATGAGAGGATTGGGGTTGGAGTGGATGTATAGATTAGCTAAGCAACCCAAAAGAGCTAAAAGGATATATGACGCAGTAATTAAATTTCCAATTTTAGTAATTATTGATAAGATTAAACAATAACAACATAATTATGAAAAGAATAATTATTCTAATATTCGCACTATCATTAGTCGTAGCTGGCATTATCTATTGGATGTATCAATCAGATGATAGGACTAAGGTATGGAATGTATATCAAAATGTAGAATATGGGTTCGAGATGAAGTATCCTAATGAAGTTTCAATTTCGTACATAAAAAGAGAGAATAAAATAATTTTTTCACACGAAAACGATGCAGGTATCCCACTTTTTCGTATTGCGATTTTAAGTAGCGGTAATAATAATACAATTCCAAAAACAAGTAGTGATATTCAAAAGTTCAAAATTTCTAATATAGAATGTACAAAACACACTGAAGACTTTACCGATAAAACTGCTGTTTTTGAAAGAATTACTTATATCCTTTGTGATAGAGAAAGCGATAAGTTTAGTGTTTATTATTATAAGCCAGTTTATCAAGGGGGTAAACCAGTTGACCAAAAAGAATTAGATATCATATTTGAAAAAATGATATCAACCATAAAGTTTACTAAATAATATTTTATGTCAAAAGTAATAACTCGCTTTCCACCAAGCCCAACAGGTTTTTTGCATGTTGGAAGCCTTAGAACAGCTTTATATAACTTCCTTTTTGCTAAAGCAAACAATGGTAAGTTTTTATTGAGGATAGAAGATACAGATCAAAAGAGATTGGTTAAGGGTTCAGATAAAGATATTATGGATAGATTAAAATTATTTGGTTTATATTATGATAATAAACCGTTCTATCAATCAAAGAGGTTGGATATTTATCAAAAAATAGCACATAAGCTAGTAGAAGAGGGGAAAGCATACTATTGTTTTTGTAAACCAGAACGACTTGAGAATCTACACCAGCAACAAAAAAATATGAAAAAGCCTACAATGTACGACGCCTTATGCTCAAAACTTAATAATCAACAAATAAAAGAAAAAATAGATGTTGGGAGAGCTCATGTCGTCAGATTAAGGATACCAAAAAACGAAACAATAGAATTTAATGATCTAATCCGCGGAAAAGTAAAGTTTGAAACCAATCTAATTGATGATCAAATCATACTAAAATCAGACGGATTTCCAACTTATCACTTAGCTTCTGTGGTTGATGATAACGAAATGGGTATTACACACGTAATGCGCGGTGAAGAATGGCTTTCTTCTACTCCTAAACACATCATTTTATACAAGTTTTTAGGCTATAAACAACCTGAATTCGCTCATTTACCATTACTTTTAAACCCAGACAGATCAAAACTCTCAAAACGAGTAGGGGATGTTTCTGTAAAAGACTACCTAGAAAAAGGATATCTTCCAGAAGCTTTACTTAATTTTATTTTACTTTTAGGTTGGAACCCAGGTGATGAAAAAGAAATTTTTTCTCTTGACGAAATGATTAAGGAATTTGATGTCAAAAAAATCCATAAAGCTGGTGCTGTTTTTAATGTTGAAAAACTAGATTGGATTAATGGACATTACATTAGAAATACTAAACTTGGAGATTTGACAAAACTTGCAAAACCATACTACGAAAAAGCCAACATAAAAGCAGATGATAAATTCTTAGAAAAAGTAATCGCCACAGAACAAGAAAGGGTAAAAAGATTAGAAGAACTGCCCGAGTTGACTAGATTCTTTTTTGAAGATATCAAATACGACAAAAAAATGCTAGTCTGGAAAAAGTCAACTGCTGACCAAACAAAAAAGAACTTGCGATCACTCCATGACTTTTTAGATAAATTACCAGAAAACAAATTCACTGCAGATACTTTAGAAAAGGAAATAATTGACTTTATCAAAAAGAATGATCTTGGGACAGGTGACGTCCTCTGGCCAATGCGTGTAGCCTTAACAGGCAAAGAAAAATCACCAGGACCCTTTGAGGTTGCTGGAGTTTTGGGGAAAGAGAAAGTTTTGGAGAGGATTAAAAATGCGATTAAACTCTTCTAATCTTGTCATCCCGAGCTTGCCGAGGGATCCCACACCATACAATTGTCACAGTATGAGATCTCTCCACTCCTTACAGTCGGTCGAGATGACAAATAGATTATGAAAAATTCCTACACAAAACCTAACCAAAAAATATGAAAAAAGCATTATTAATAATTGATCTGCTCCAAGAATATTTTAATAAAGGATTGTTAGCAGATCACAAACAAAAGCTAACCATATCTGTGAATGAACTTGTGGATACTGCGCACCAACAAAACATACCTGTAATCTGGGTACGACAAGAATATAAAGCCGATCTTTCCGATGCGCCGTTGTACAATAAAAAACATAATAAACCTATAACCATTAAAGGTACTGATGGTTGCCAACTTTTGCCTGAGTTACATTACATAAAAGGTAATGATTATGAAATTATCAAAAAAAGGTATAGTGCTTTTTTCAAAACCGATTTAAATAAACTCCTCAAACAACTTCATATCAACACTATTATTATAGCGGGAGTAAACACAATGACCTGCGTCCGTACAACTGCCATAGACGCCTATCAACATGATTATGAAGTTATACTCGCACTGGACTGCGTGGATTCATATGATGTCGAACAACATAATAATTCAATTAAATATTTACAATATGCTGTTGCTTGCGGAAAACATAACAATGAAATGATTAAATTGATGCAATCATAACAATCCTTAAAAAAAGTTTGAAAAATTCCTACACAAAACCTAACAAAAAATTCTGGAAAAAGATGGTTATTGAATAATTAATTATGAAAATCTATAAAACAAAGACAGACAAACTAACTGGCACGGACTTTCATGAAGTCAACCAAAAAGCTTCCGTTCTATATCAAAAAATTAAAAGAAAATCAAAAAGACGACCTTATGTACGGTCGACCTACTTTAATAAAGACAAAGTATTCCTTGGACTATTTTGGCAACACTTATTTGATAAACCAAATTGGCGAGATAGAGTCAGGCGATTGAAATATTTCCCGTGCGCCATAGAACTTATAAAAAATACAAAATTTGAACCTATATCTAAAGAAAATCCAAATAAACAAGCGGAGATATTACACCGTTTTGCTGGAGCAACTAAAGCCAATGATTTATTTTTTGTTCAAATAAGAGAAAAAAAGAAAAATGGACAAAAATGGCTGATGTCAGTATTTCCTGCCGATGATAAATAACGCCCTAAATAGAAAAAGACCATCCGCTAAGTGTGGTATATAAACCACGGCCGAGAGCCTTTTTCATTAATATCTTAGCATATTAAAAAAATGCTGTCAAGTGTTTTTCGGTAAACTTAGCTGAAATTAGCTTTCATACAGATCTACATAATACTCAATTAACAAGGATTATCCACAGTTTATGTTAAATTATTTATGAAAACCTCCTACACAAAACCAAACAAAAAATTCTGGGAAGTGATGGTTCAAAATAGTAAATATAATTATTAACACTTGACAATATTAACGTAACGCGTTATTATAACACTATATGATTAAAAGCTTCGCCAGCAAAGAAACACAAAAACTGCATGAAAGACAATATTCTCGTAAATTACCTCAACTAATCCAAAAAATAGCGATGAGAAAATTGTGGATGATTGATGCCTCTATATCACTGGGTGATCTTAGAATACCGCCATCTAATCATCTAGAAAAGCTATCTGGAAAAAGAAAAGGGCAGTATAGCATACGTATTAATGAAAAGTGGCGAATTTGCTTTAAATGGCATAAAAACGATGCTTATGATGTAAAGATAATTGACTATCATTAATAATTCAACTATAAAACTATGACTAAAAAAATAAATCCAATACACCCTGGGGAGATTCTAAGAGAAGAATTTTTAGAACCGCTTGAAATCACTGAGTATCGCTTAGCCAAAGATATTTCCGTGGCTCCTATAAGAGTAAACGAAATTACACATGGTACAAGAGCAATTACAGCAGATACAGCTCTTAGACTGGGTAAATTTTTTGGCACTTCACCGCAGTTTTGGTTAAACTTGCAGTCTCGCTATGAACTGGAAAAACAAGCAGATAAATTAGCTGATACGCTACAATACAAAGTCAAGACTTTAGCGGGTACAGTTTAATATTGTCTAAAAATGCTCTTTACAACAAATACTTTTAGGAGGTACACAAAAACTAAAAACCGAGGAGGTGAAGCATGAGTAATCTAGATAGATTCGCTACAATCGATCGATGCTTGGAACAAATGAGAGCTGACGAAGCAAAAAGAGGGTTTATGCGCCTTTTACATACCCACAAAAGAGGAGAAAGCTTCACCCTAACCTTGCTTAAATACCTCGACAGCTTTGTGCTGTCCTGGCATCGCCTCTGGATAAGGCGGGACGAGTTTCACAAATCGCTGGGGATAAACCCCATGGCATGTTACCGCATGAACAGACATCAACTCCGTTGCTTCGAACATGACTTATCCTGGCGCAGAGATATCGCGCACTGGAGGACTATCTGACGAAAAAGCTTCCAAAGAGGAGGGGAAAGGGGAAAACGAAAAGTTTTCCCCGCTTCCTAAAAGTATTTGTTTAAACTTAAAAAATAATTTTATGAAAAAAGTAATCTACCCAATTATAGCTATATTTATTTTAGCTATTCTCGCATTTGGTTGGTATATAACACAAGACAAACAACCAACAACTAATCAAAACATAAACAGCAACCAGGCAATTTCTGACGAAACATCTAAAATTCCTTCTCCTAACTGTAAGGTGGAAGGGACGATCAAGAACATTGAGTTCAAAGAAGCCTGGAAACACCCCTGTCTAGACCCTGAGACAGGGAACCCTTTTGCCTGTCCAACTGATGTTTTGCTCGGAGATGAAGCCCAATATATTTTGACTGTAGATATTTCAGCTTCCCAATGTAATGATTTATTACCACAAAACTCAACACAAAATATTTCCATTGCACAAGTATTAGTATCTGATGATACTAAATTACAAAATAACCAAAAAATATCGGGAGAAACAAAAACCCGTGGTAAACACTACTTTATTACATACACACTTGATGAATAAAATTGATATATCAAAATTTACCACCTTTCACAATAGCGCTGGTGGAGTAGTAATCAATCCTAATGGACAAATCGCTGTTGTTCAAATGGATTCCCGTGATTGGAGTTTTCCAAAAGGTCATGTTGACAAAGGAGAAACAACAATACAAGCAGCTAAAAGAGAGATATATGAAGAAACTGGTATTAAATATTTAAAACTGATTAAAGAATATCCAACATACCAGAGGCCTGACGGATCAAATCCTAAAGAGCTGAAAACAATCAACTTGTTTTTATTTAGCACAAAAGAAACGGAACTAAAACCACAAGAGTCTGATATTGTACAAGCTATTTGGGTAGAGAAAGATAAGGTGATTGAAACGCTTTCACATCAAGGAGACAAAGATTTTTTTAATAGTATTAAAAACGAAATATAATATGGAACCAAAACTTATCATAATCGGTTTCGTACTTGTCATAATTATTGTAGCATCATCTAGTTGGGTATTGATTAAAAGTGTAATGCCGACAACAATTCCTTATTTTTCCTGCCAACTTGATACTGACTGTCCAACAAGCGAAAAATGCCAGGCAAATAAATGTATAAGTGTTGGCTGTATTGGAATAGGCGGAACAATTCCGGGTGCTATTTCTCCTCAATATAGAGAGCACATGTCAGTCCAATGTTGTCCAGGTTTAATACAAATTGACTGGCCATCTAACTATGATACTGATTGTAACCTGCGACAATTAGCTGGTGCACCAGCAGGAACTTGTACAAATTGCGGTGACGGAAACTGCACAGGTATGGAAACAAAATGCAACTGTCCATTTGATTGTAGATAAAAAAATAATACAATATGTCAAAAAATTATACAGGTGTAATAATTGAACAAAGCCTTAAGAAAAAATTAATTCTTCAAAAGCTTAAAATCATAAAGACCAAGATAGTAAAGGTGACAAAAAAACATCAAACTCCGTGGATAAAACAATGGACTATGCATACTGTAGAAATATTAAATAATGATGCAGAAAAAATAGCAAGAGAAGTTAGCGAGTCATTAGATTCTGAACATGACTGGTACGCTGATTTCGAAAACAATAAATTTCACTATATTATTTTTTATAAAAAGGTATTTAAAGTTGATATACTAAATAAAAAGCAATACGTTAAAGTTATAAAGTACGGCATTTCTTTGGGAATTCCAGACTATCAGCTTGAATTTTAAAAATTCATGAATTGTAGATAAAGTCCCTAGAAAAACCCATTATTTTATGCTATAATGTTAATAATGGAAAAAATAAACAAAAATAAAAAAAGCATTTTTCTTTTTGGAATAGTAGTGATTCTTACTACTATTTTTTTTGTTGGACAAAACTTCTATGCACTTAGCGCAGAGCCAGAATACAATTTTGATGAAGAAATATTCGAAGAATACGATACAGAAATTGACGCCCGCAAAGAAAAAATTGACCAAATCAAAGAAGAAATTGAACAATACAATCAACAAATCGCTCAAAAACAATCAGAAGGAGTTACACTAAAAAACCAACTCGCAATTTTAGATAACGAAATTACAAAAATTAAACTTGATATCAAAAAAACTCAAATTGAAATAGAAAAACTTAGCTTAGAAATAAAACGCGTAGAAAGACAAATCGAGCAAGCCCAAAATCAAATTGATGAGCAAAAAGACTATTTAGCGGAATACATACGGATAACCTATCAAAACGACCAAAGAAGCTATCTAGAAGTTTTATTAATGAACAATGACTTTAGTGAATTTTTTGATCAAATCGAATATTTATTTCAAATTCAAAATGATCTTCAAAATACTTTAAACAATGTTCAAGAGCTACAATCATTATTAGAAGGAAGTAAAACTGAAATGGAAGGCAAAAAACTAGAAAACGAAAGTTTATTTGAGGAACTAACAAACCAACAAAATGATTTAGATGAGCGGGCTGGAGCCAAAGAAAGCATTCTAATTAAAACAAAATCATCAGAAGCAGAATTTAAAAATTTAGTACGAAAATTACAAGCAGAACAAAACCAAATTAATGCAGAAATTAGCACCTTAGAACGCCAAATTAGAGAAGAACTAGCCAAACGAGAAGCCTTTGAACGTTTTAAAAGTTTTGGCCCAGCAAAATTTATCTGGCCAACTCCTGGTCAATACATAACTGCATATTTTCACGATCCAGATTATCCTTACCGATATATTTTTGAACACCCTGCCATTGATATCAGAGCAGGGCAGGGGACATCTATCCGCGCAGCTGAGTCTGGATATGTTGCGCGTGCCAAAGACGCTGGAATGGGTTATAGCTATATTATGATTGTACATAACGATGGCTTTTCTACAGTCTACGGTCATGTTTCAAAAATTTATGTTTCAGAAGATGTCTATGTTAACCAAGGAGAAATTATTGGACTTTCGGGTGGTGCACCTGGTACACCTGGCGCTGGTAATCTAACGTCGGGACCCCACTTACATTTTGAAGTAAGACTAAATGGTATACCCGTTAATCCACTAGAGTATTTACCATAAACTAAGCGATATAGCAATAGAGTTATAAAGCGATAGTCAAGACAGCTTTTATCACTTCCATCACATACCACTTCATTAAATGAAAATCCATGGACAACACAAAAGATTACATTTTAAGCAGTATTAAAGAATTTATTATTTTAGCCTTATGGATTGTTTTTTTTGTTTTTTTAGCAATCTATATAAAGTATTATAAAAATATTGATGATCTTGCTACTTTGATTATAAAATTTATCGCCCCGCTAGCAATTTTTATTTTCGGAGCTGCAAAGGCAACAAGTAGAGGAATGCGAACCACTAGAAGACTACGTGAAAAAGGTGAAGGCAAGGGAGAATTTTCAGTCACCCTAACTTATATAGATAAATGGCGTCATGACTTAACTGCATATGTTACCGCTTTAGTTATTTTAGTCATCCCATATTTTTTTGACACCGAATATTCTTGGGCTTACGTATTAGCAGCTTGTTTTTCCTTCTTGGCTATTTGGTGGCTAAGGATGTTTTATTTTAAAGATTAAAATTAATTGTGCATAAAAAAAACGAGGTCTAAAAAACCTCTTTTTTGTTTTTTGATATTAAAAATCTTATAATTTCACGGCGTGCCACAATCAAATTTCGAGATCTGGTATATCTGGCATATCTTCTTTGCCCCGTATAATATTAATCTGTTCTAACGATAAGCCAGGAGTATCATTAACTGGTTTTCGCATTTTTTTACCTGTTTTAATATCAATCATATCGCTTTCTTTTGTGTTGGGTTGAGATCCAGATCCATCATGTAAAATATCGTCAATAATTTGTCTGTCTGTTTTCGTATCATTTAAATCTCTATTACCATCAATATTTCTTGCAGTTACCAAAAATTCGATTCGCTTATCAACAAGCCCCAATGCATCTACTCCACCTTTATTGGCCTGTACTTTTTTTTCTAATGATGTTTTTAACGATTTCAACTCCTTCATGTTCATATTAGATATTTGAGACCTTGTTGGGTCGTCACCGCCCTCTAACTCATTAATTCGGTTCTTGACGTCTCTTGCTGTATCTAGACTATTCGTTGTTTTTAACATACCTTCTAATTCTTTAACGTTATGAATTTTTGAAATTTCATAAGATGTTAAAGAATCAACCTCATTTTTTGCTACTTGTGACGGTTGCTTTGCACTTATTATTTTTTCTATATCTCGTTTTTGATCTAAACTTTTTTCAGATTTTTTTAATTCTTCTAATTCTTTAACATTCATCTTGCGTAAATTATCGATACTAACTATTTTTCCACCAGTCTGTTTGACAGCCTGACCTTGAGACTGAGCTTGAGTAGTAGAGCCTGACCTCCGAAAAAAAGTCCTTTCCTTTGTTCTTAAACTTCTTTCTCCTAAACCACGCTTAAGATGTCCGGTTTTCTTTAAAATTTTTTCTGCTTGTCTAACGTCTTTTTGATTCCATTTTCTTTTATCAGGGTTTACACCTTCAGCTTTGAGCGCCCTTCTTGCATCTTTAGTAAAACCACGTTCAGACGATACGTCCGCTTTACTAATCTTACTAAAAAAATTGCGCACGGATTTTCTTGACTCATAACCATAAATATTTTTCATAACCATATATTCTTATTATATCATAAAAAGAAGGTTAGATTAACTTATCCACACCAAAAGACTTGACTTTCGGTTTTCTTTCGGTTATACTTATATATATGGCTAAACTAAGCAAAAAACAAAAGAATATTTTAGATTATATTTCTCAGTATATAGCAGAGCAGGGGGTTTCACCTTCGTACTTAGAAATTGGTGAAAATTTTGGTTTGTCTTCACCTGCAACAATACATCAACATATTCAAGCTCTAAAAGAAAAAGGATACATCAAAACTAACTTTAACGAAAAAAGATCTATCGAACTTACTAAAAAAGTAATGAAAATGGAAAACGCGATATCTTTACCTCTAGCGGGTTTAATTGCTGCGGGAGAACCAATCGAGGCTGTTCAAGATAACGAAACAATAGGAGTACCTGCTAATCTAGTTACTGATATTGCTAATTCTTATGTTCTACAAGTTAAAGGCAGATCTATGATAGAAGAAGGAATTTTGGATGGTGATTATGTAGTGATAGAACGAAACCCAAGCCCAAAAAACGGTGACGTAGTAGTAGCACTGCTTGATAACGCATATGCAACACTAAAAAAGTTTTATCGTGAAAAAAATAAAATCCGACTGCAACCAGCCAATTCTACAATGAAACCAATCTATGTTAAAGATCCATTGATTCAAGGGATAGTAAAAGCAGTTATCAGACGATATAAAACAGTGTAAAACGATCAGAACCATAAAGGTTCTGATACGCGCTGATATATCACCATGCGCGTAAGCGACCCTTCATGGGTCGCGACAAAAAGCAAAAACGCCGCTCATACCTCCATACAAGACGACGTTTTGCTGTCCAAGGAATGGACTTTTGAAATTGTTGGAAACCAACAATTTCATCCTGAACGCCAGTGAAGGAATTCTTATCAAACCAGTAAGTAAACTCCTCATCTTCACTCAGAATGACATTCTTAGTTTACGCTTACAATAATTATATAATAACTAATGCCAATAGTCTATAACTCTTGGTTCCTGAGTTGTAGACTATTGGCAGGGAGAAAAATATGCCCAAAAGTGTTAAAAAATTTTTGTGGAAACATTATTTCAACCAGATGTTTCAGAGAAGCTACAAAAAACTTCTTAAGACCAATCGGCTTTACAAAAATAAAATGGTCATGACCCAAAAGAATGCTTTAATATAACAAAAGGCCCTCTTACGACGTTGGAGGGCCCGATTGATTTCCACCTTGCTCCTTTATGAATTGTACGTTATCCAGAACGACCGTTAAAACTTTGCTCATACTCTCATCGTATTGATCGTCAGTCTCATCTGGCTTTTGTTCTCTGGAAAGTACTTCCCATCCTATTCCGGTATCACCTAACGCCTGTACAACCTTATGAGTTTTAGGAAATCTCCTGGCAAATTCTGCCGATTGAATATCCATTACTTAACCCTCCTCGCTATATTCTCTTGACAAAATTTCACGTAATCAAATATTAACAAACTGACTATACAAAGTCAATATGTATGAAGTCATCGAAGAACCAATCGAAGTGCTTGTTTCGTTCTGCGACACAAAAATTGTGCCTTTGTATTTCAAATGGCGGAACAAAAGGTATAAAATCGATAAATTAAATCTACTTCACCACAAACGCGACGGCGAAGGAAAAATTTATTATTTTAACGTAACAGACAAAGCTAATTACTTTAAACTTTCTTTTTCAACTAATAACTTAGTTTGGAGAATAGAGGAGTTATATTTTGATGGATGAAATTATACAAAATTCAACAGTAATTATAGTTAATTGTAGAGATTATAGTTATTGTAGTTAGCATTTTCTAATCACTCTAATAACTCCAATCTCTACAATCGCTAGCCAACACTATGCAAAACATCATCCTCCACATAGACATGAACTCCTATTTTGCTTCTGTTGAACAACAAGCAAACCCACACCTACGAGGTAAACCCGTGGGTGTTTGCGCTTATCTTTCGCCAAATGGCTGCATTATCGCCAGTTCTATGGAAGCAAAAAAATTAGGTATTAAAACTGCGTTTCGTGTTAAAGACGCTAAAAAAATTTGTCCAGAAATAATATTAATAGAAAACGAACCAGCTAAATATAGAACCGTAACAACTAAAATTTTTTCTATTCTAGCAGATTATACTGATAGAGTAGAGCCTTACAGTATTGACGAGGCTTTTTTAGATTTGACGGGATACACAAAAAAAATCTCAAATGCTGTTTGTGTCGCAAAAGAAATCCAACAACGCATCAAGGTAGAAGTAGGGGAATGGCTTAAATGTAAAATTGGGATATCGACTACACGCTGGTTAGCAAAATTTATTGCAGACATTGCCAAAGCAGATGCGATTGACGTGATAACACCCAAAACTGCGCCAAAGGTATACGAAAGATGCAAGCTGACTGATGCCTGGGGTATTAACTACAGAATGCAGTGGCGCTTAAATCAATTAGGTATTTATACCCTTAACGACCTAAAAAACTACCCTGTAGCTAATATTTTGGCTGTTTTAGGTAAACCTGGTTACTTTTTGTGGGCCAACGTCAACGGCATAGAAATTCAAGGTGTACGCACACAAGAAGAAATATTACCAAAATCAATTGGGCATAGCTACTGCTTGCCAAAACATAATACTGATACAAACTATCATTTATCTATTTTAATGAAACTGTGCGAAAAAACTGGCCGTAGATTGCGCGAGAGCAAACTCGAAGCTAAAAACTTATCTATTTTTTGGTCCTACGTGCACGGGGGAGGCGTATACAAAATATTTAAAGTTCCTGGCACACTATTCACCACCATGGATATTTATAACCAAGCATATAATGTATTCTTAAATAAAAAGATGAGTGCTTTTAAAATTAGAATGATCGCAGTATCTGTTACCAATTTATCGCCTTTGACTAAACAGTTGAATTTGTTTGATGATGTTTTAGGCAGAAAAAAAATAGCTCAAGCTATGGATAATATTAATGATAAGTTTGGTGAATATACAATATCATATGGTCAAATGCACGGATTAGCAGATCAAGCACGTGATAGGGTTGGTTTTAGAAAAACTGTTGGTGTCAAACCAAAATTGACAAAGGAACTACTATACCTGTAAAATTAATGTTGCTTATAATAAACTAATAAAAAATTATGACCAAAAAATCATTAATTATCTTACTAATTTCAGCATTTACTTTGAGCATATTTAGTGTAAATATTGCCATCGCTGCAGATGATCACACTGGACAAGTTGTTAAAGTAGAAGGAAGTTCCACACTTTATTATGTGGCAACTGACGGGAAACTATATGTTTTCCCAAACGAAAAAACATATAAAAGTTGGGATTCTGATTTTGATGATGTGGTAACAATTACCCAAGTGGAATTATCAGAATTCACAATTGGTGGCAATATTCGTTACAGACCAGGTGTATTACTAGTTAAATTTACCAATACCCCTAAAGTTTACGCTGTTTCACAAAACGGAAAATTGCGCTGGGTAAAAACTGAAAGAATAGCAAGAAAATTATACGGTGAAAACTGGAACAAACTGATTGACGATATTCCATTAATTTTCTTTCCTGACTATGTAACGGATAATGACATTAATGATGAAGGAGATTACGATCCAGACGAAGAAATCAACTCAACCGAAACTATTGAAAATAATAAAGGATTCGCTTTAGGGCATTACAAAGACTTATGGAAATCAAATACCACAAAATGTCGTGCTACTGCTGCAGTACCACACGGACAGGGTAAAAAAGCAACACCTGCTGTATCAGCACGTCAATGCAAAATAAACTTGATTAATGATGCACAAAAAGACGAAACAGCTCCAGTTATAACCAACGTTGTAGTTACACCTTCTAATACTTCTGCAGTAATTACTTGGACTACAGACGAAGAAAGTAACAGTACAGTAGAATATGCTACAGAAAGCTTAAGTACAGCAACAAGTACCGAGACAGTAACAGATTCTGATCTAGTAACTTCTCATTCATTAGAACTAAATAACCTAACTGCCGAAACCACTTATTATTACATTGTAAAATCTGCTGATAGCAATAGTAATATTGCAACTACTACAGAAAGTACTTTTACTACAACTGCCCAAGAAGTAGATATTACAGCACCTATAATCAGTGATATATTCTGGCAAATATCAACTACTACTGCGACTGTGGAATGGGAAACTAATGAAGCCAGCACCAGTAAAATAACTTATGCCTTAGAAAGCTTAAATACTGTAACATCAACTGAAGAAGTATCTTCAACTGATTTAGTAACATCTCATTCTTTGGATCTATCAGGATTAAGTTCATACACTACTTATTACTACATATTAGAATCTATTGACGCAGCAACTAACACTGCTACTACTACAGAAACAACGTTTATTACTACCCTCGGAATAGAGTAAACAACACTAAGAGAAAGAGACCGAAGCAAATGCTTGGGTCTCTTTATTTTAGTATGGAAGTTGGGTTGAAAGTTGTTGTAAACCATCTAGAATAAGATCTAAGATGATAATGACGATTTCTACAACTTTTTCACCAACTAACGGAAGCAATACCCCCACCACAATGATCAAAACTGCGAGGGTTAAGCCTCCTTTGAGTGCAGTATACATAGAATTGCACTTATTACTAAGTAGAGGGCTTAAACATCGCCAGTCGACCAAACTGGTATGGTGGGGTATATTACCACTTTAGCCCTCCTTCAACTGGCCTAATAGACCAAGTGGGGGAGGGCAAGGTGGTTATTTTTAATGAACTCTTCAGCTTATATTAGACGGATGACTTGACCAAATGTTACAGTATTGACATGTATTCACTATTTTGATAAATTATGCGTAACCTGCATATCAACAGCCTAAAAAGGATGTCGTTCAACTAGAAGGAGGTTAGAATGAATCTTTATGTCTACACTATGCAAAGAGATCCTGCTAGTCTACCCACAATAGAAGCCGTGGCGACAGATTTCAGCAGGGAATCGGCTGACAGCAAAGTGTCAGAAAGCAACGAAAATGTTGCGAGAATGCTCGTAGACGAAGCAGAGGCATCAAAATGCTCGTTTAATATTGTCGAGTTTACCAACATTGACGTCTGCCAGATGCATATCTCGAGCGGCCAAACAGTGCCAGTCGGATAACTGCCTAAAAAGCCCGCCAATCATGAAAATGATTCGGCGGGGTTCATTATATAATAGGGAAGTATAGTAATTTTAATATTGTTAGTATCACACAATGTAGCTACTTTTTCCTATTAATTATTCTCTTAATATTAATGAACTCCTGCTTATCTTTAAAAACTAAAAAATCACTTAACTCTTCATTTGGGATAAAAGTATATGCATATATATCAGTATCATCTATATTTGGGTAAGTGACAATTATTACTTTTTCTAAATTTTTATTCTTAAAATAATTGAATATTTTATCAGGATTTGTATCACCACACTCAATAATAATTTTTTTATTACTGGATATTATATCGGGTATATAACCGTCAAATTCATATTCAATTTTTATATCTGTTATTCCTTGTTTTGCTAGATAGTCTTTGCTTATCAATTTTAAAGATAAATGTCTACATTCACCACCATCAATATCTGCTTTAAGAATTTTACCTCCTATTAAATCATCAGAATAATCATCAAAAATTTCTTTTGTAGAGATTTTTTCTTTTTTGAAAGTAAGTAAACCATTATTCAACAAATAACAAATATTAACAATTAATTGCATATCCGCATCGAAATCACGATTAGAATAAAAAATATTTTTGATTAATTCACGATTATATTGCATATTAGTCATCTTTTCTAAGGGGATGATATTTTCTATGCGTGTCTTCCGCGTACCTATCAGAAGCATGGACATAACGAGTGGTCGTATCTAAAGATTCATGACCCAAAAGAATCTGTATCGCTGCAGGGTTTGCTCCACTTTCTGCCAAATAAGTGGCAAAACCATGTCTTAATGAATGAGCACTGGTTGGAACATTAATTTTAAGTCTTTCTCTATAATGCTTAATTCGTTCTTGCAAATAATTAGTAGATATCCTTTTTTTTGCCAAACTAGTATCTTTTTTAACATTTCTTCCACGATAAGGAATAAAAAGTGCGGGAAAGCTATCACTCCTTAATGATGAATATTTATCAAGTTGATGCACTGCTCGTGGAGTTAAATAAACAAATCTTTCTTTTTTCCCTTTACCGCGAATAAATATTTTTCCACTATCATCAATTTGCACGCGATCTAAATTAATTAATTCCGAAATACGCATACCTGTTGAAAATAAAATTTCTAGCATTGCACGATTACGTGCAGCTATGGTTTTATTATTTTCCATAGTTGATGGTGCTTCAATCAGTTTAATCAAATCCTCTAATTCAGCTACCCGTGGATGTTTTTTTTCCGTTTTTACTAATTTGATTGCTTCAGGAGAGATAGGACATTTATAGTCCATTTCTATCAAATATTTTAAATATGAACGTAAACTCGAAAGATTTCTGTTGGTTGAACTACTTTGTAATTTTTTTTCAGGTGTTGCGTTGTTAGAAGTCTTTCTATCACGAGAAGTCAAATATGCTTTATAATGATTAATGACTTTCTTGTCAACCTTAAAAAATGGGAGAGATAACTCTAATAAAAAATTTTCAAAAACTTTTATATCTCTTTCGTAATTATATATTGTTTCTTCAGAATAATTATTTGTTTGCAAATTTAATAAATAATCTTCAAGATATTCAAGCACTTCATTGTCTGGTGGAGGAGTAATATTATTAGACATATTATAAATTTAATGTATCTGAACTGAGTGTAAGAGTTATTATACTCAGTTTATAATATCCTTAAAAATCAGTCAAACTAACTTGTCCACACCATAAATTACTTATAAAACACCTTTTTACCGTATCTTAGATCTATATACTCAATCTCATTAATATTTTCAATCTTTTCACTTAACAATGCAATTAAATTATTAATTTGACTTATAATTACTATTTTAGTTGAAAAATATATCTTATAACCATTTAAAGTTGTCACAAAGATGTTTGTGTCATCTTCGGGGTCAATTTGATAATAATCAATATCAATGTTGTTCTGAGCAAGTAACTTATTAATTTCTAAAATATTTTCTATTTTTTCAATTGAAATTACTTTTTGTCCGATTTTGACTTCTGTGTTATTTTGATCATAAATAATTGGTAGACCTTGCTGCATTGCTTGGCTTCGCAAAATATTTTCTTGATTCTCATCTGAACCTTTTACTTCTGAAAATGGAATTCCTTTTAGATCTAAATAATAGGCATTGGTGTCATTAAGCCAAACAAGTGACGTTATTGTTTCTTTAAGTTCAATTCTAATAGTATTAAAGTAATCTTTTCTAATACCAACATCTTCGAGAATATAAAGTTGGGTAATTTCTTTTTCTAATTTATCAGTATCAAAAAAGAAAATGTTATTTTGTGACAATAAAAAATATCTATGCTTTTCTAACTGCTGGCTTGCAATATTTACAATTTCGTTTTCTGATATCGTTTCGTTACCAGTTACTATAATATTGGTAACTATAAATTTGGATGAATTAGTTATAAATCTGATGCCTATGACGACAAACACAAAAATAACTATGCTGATTAACCATGTTTTCATGTTTCGTTTTTTCTTTTTTTGAAAAAAAGGATTCTTCAAATCCTTTTTCTGATAATCTATCTTTCGTTTAGAGACTACCCTTTTCATATTTTAATGTTTGAAATTTATAATTTGGTTATATGTTATTGTCCGTCAGAAGCGTGCTCCAGAGGCGCATCAGCCTCTGGCTGAAATCTGCCTCTGGCATGATTTAGAAATTGGCCTTTGGTGCTTGGGATTTGACTACTTATACCAGTCAGAGCCTGGATCAAATGATGTTCTAAGTTGATTTTTTTCTCTATGCCTCTCAAAGGCAAGCTGAATTAACTTATCTAATAACTTTGGATAGGATAGACCTGATTTTGCCCACATTTTGGGATACATGCTTATTGGCGTAAAACCTGGGATTGTATTTACTTCGTTTAATATTATCTGATTATTCCCCTTCTTAACAAAAAAATCGACTCTAGCCATTCCACATAGATCTAGAGATTTAAACGCCTCTACTGCCATTTTTTGAATGTTTTTGATGATATTTTTAGGCAACTTAGCTGGAATTTGTTCTGAAGACTTGCCATCTACATATTTTGCATCATAATCATAAAATTCATTAGAAGGTATAATTTCTCCTGGAACTGAAGCTTTAGGATCATCATTACCCAATACTGCAACTTCTATTTCACGAACGTTATTGACTGATTGTTCAATCAATATCTTTCTATCAAATCTAACAGCCAAATTTATAGCCTTAATTAACGCACCTCTATCCCCTGCCTTTGATATTCCCACAGAAGAACCTAAATTAACGGGTTTCACAAAAACAGGATATTTCAACTTTTTCTCTATGCGTCGCAAAATGTTAGTCTTATCTTTTTTCCATTGATTGCTTAAAAACCAATCGTATTTCACAATTGGTAATTTCACTTCTTTATAAATTTGTTTCTGAATTATTTTATCCATTCCTACTGCGGAACCTAATACATTTGCTCCAACATAAGGAATGTTTGTAAGCTCCATTAATCCTTGGACGGTTCCATCCTCACCATACGGCCCATGTAACACTGGGAACATAACATCTATTTGTTTCGAATTTTCAATCTTGGCTAAACTCTTATTGTCTTGCTTAATATTGATTATACCTCTTTGTGTTGGATCTGGAGAAAGAATAGTTTTTCTAGCTACTTTTTGTATACCTTCTTTTAAGAACTTTACAGCCAACGGTCCTGAAAGCCACTTACCTTCTTTGGTAATTCCAAGAGGGATTACTTCGTACTTTTTTTTATCTAAAGCTTTCATTACTGATTGACCTGAAACAATAGAAACTTCGTGTTCTCCAGAACGTCCACCAAATATTACTCCAACTCTAATTTTTTTCATATCCGCTAGTGATCCCGTAAATGGGATTTAATTATTATTTATAATATTAAGTAAATTATATAAATCTATTGTCAGATAGTAATTTTTAATTTTACGGGACTACTACCGAGTCATAAAATTTCTTTACTGCTAAACTTGCTAATTTAGCATATATGTAATGTTTACCAAATTTATTTATTTTTACTTCTGTGTTATCAAACCGAAAACCTTCACCACTTTCATTTTCTTTTACATCTAATGCCCTAAATTCACATTCATTTTCTATTCCATAATACCATACTTTTGCTTTTATGTCTTTGACATCTTTTAATCTTGGATCATCAGCATTCAGTATTACTAAATCGTTACTACCCACAGACTTCGCTAATTTTAAATATTCATGTGCAATGTTATCTAAACCTTCAAAACTTTCTAAATGCTGTTCTGAAATATTAGTGACTACAGCAATTTTTGGTTTTATTAAGGTTAAAAGATAATCCATGTCTTTTGGTTTATCAATGGCAAGCTCTAAAACAATGATTTCTGGGATTGATTTTGAAAAAAATGGTTTTGCGAGTGCTTTTAATAAAATAATTACCCATTTAGTAAAATAATGATAACCAACTGGAAGATTCAATACACTCAAGGGTACACCTATGTCTGAATTAAAGTTTCTGGGGCTGGTTCGCACATTATATTTTTCTTTAAGGACATTATAAATTTCGTCTTTGACTGCGTATTTATTTGTTGTACCAGTTACAGCAATGATCTGTGGCTTATGGCGCCAGATGAATAGTTTTACGCAAATTTTGAGCCAATACTTAACAAAATTTTTAGATATGGATCTTAGCATAAATTTATGTATTAAAATATTTTTTAAGTCTTATAAAAGCTTCTTTGATTGTTGCTTCGTCTCGTCCAAATGACATTCTAATATGTCCTTCGCCACTTGGACCAAAAGCAATACCAGGCACTAATGCAACTTTTGCCTTTTCTAAAATTTCAACACAAAACTGCCACGAATCTATCCCCTCTTCCATTAACACTTTTGGAAAAACAAAATATGCACTACTAGGCCGTTGATACGAAAAAATATTTTTTAGTTTATCTAGTTCTTTACAAATTAAATTTAACCTTTTTTGATAAATTACTTGGAATTGTTTTATTGAATCACTTCCTTCCTCTAAAGCTGTGATTGCTCCATATTGCGATACGGTTGGTGCACAAGTAACTAAACTGTCGTGAACTTTTAAAATTTCTGCTGTGTTTTGCTTATCACTGTGTAAAAACGCAATTCGCCAGCCAGTCATGGCATAGCTTTTAGAAAGACTAAAAACACGAATAATATTTTTTCTATATTTTGATTGAGTTGCTAAGCTAAAAAACTCAATATCATTATATATAAAATCTTTATATACCTCATCTAAAATTATAAAAAAATTATGTTCTACTGACAAGTCTGCAATAGTGAGTAGTTGCTCTTTGGAAAGTATAGTGCCCGTAGGATTGTTAGGATTACATATTAAAACTGCTTTGGTTTTTTTAGAAATTTTTTGTCTAAAATCTTCTAAATCAAATTGCCAACCACTTTCTTCGTTTAACCACGTAAAAACTGGCGTTCCAGAAGCTAGTTTAATTACTTCTTGATAAGTGGTATAACTAGGTGAAGGTAATATAACTTCGTCACCTTCGTCTAATACTGAAAGAAATGTAGAGGTTAAGGCTTCTATTGCACCACATGTTACAATGATTTCTGTTTCAAAATCATACTTCATGCCTTCTTCAGCTAATTTTCTTTCTATGACCTCACGAAGTAATGGTAAACCTGGCGGTACTGTATATTTTGGAGTTAAGCCTTTATCAAGAGCTGCTTTTACGTTATTCTTAATGTTGGCGGGTGTGTCAAACGAAGGAATGCCTTGAGCCAGCGAAACAACTCCTGGAATCTTTGACGCCAGGAGTTCTATTTGTTTTATAGGAGAAACTTTAATTTTTGCTACACGCTTAGAATACATTTATGGTTTTTGTATCTTTTTAAAACCAGTATATTTGTGTAAGACTTTTGGTACATCAACAGTACCATCTTCGTTTTGAAATTGTTCAAGTATTGCAGGTAATAATCTACTTGTAGCAAGACCAGATGCATTAAGTGTATGTACAAACTCATTCTTCCCAGTTTTTGAATCTTTGAATCTAATATTGCCTCGTCTAGCTTGGTAATCTAAAGCATTGGAGATACTGGAAACTTCTTTATAAGTATCCATACTGGGAATCCAAACTTCAACATCGATTGTTTTTGCCATAGCTGCAGAAGCATCTCGTGCTGCCAATAATACAGATTGAAAATGCAATCCTAAACCATCTGTTAATTTTTGTGCATAATCAGTTAGTTCATCAAACCCTTTCCATGAATCTTCAGGTTTGGTAAATTGAAACATTTCGATTTTGTTAAACTGATGCCCTCGTATCATTCCTCTTTCTTCTTTACGGTAACTGCCAGCCTCTCTTCTAAAGCATGCAGAATAAGCACAATATTTTAGGGGTAGATTTTCTTCGAGTAAAATCTCATCTCTATGATAGTTACCTAACATCATTTCGCTTGTTGCATTTAGACAAGTTTTTTCTTGTGTCCAGAACAAATCATCTCTAAATTTTGGTAAGTGGCCAGACGTATATGCTGATTGTTCAGTTAACAAAAATGGCGGGATCATGAATGTATAATTATTCTTTTGATGAAAATCAATAAAATAATTTAAAAGTGACCACTCAAGTATTGCTCCCTGGCCTTTATAGACCCAAAACCCTGCCCCAGACATCTTAGCTCCCCGTTCGTAATCAATCATATCAAGATCGGTTGCTAATTGTACATGATCTTTTGTTTTGAATTTAAAATTTGGCTTTTTGCCAAAAGTTTTTATAACTTTATTATTTTCTTTTCCGCCTGCTACTACATCGTCAGCTGTAATATTTGGTAAATCACCCAGTTTCACATTAAATTCTGTTTCAACCTTACGAATTTTTTCATCTAGACTTTTAATTTTTTCTCCTACTACCTTCATTTTCTTAATAATCTGCTCATCAGGCTTAGTTTTAGAATACTTGTTCCGCTCTGCTTTCAATACTTCGACTTCTTGTAGTAATTGTTTTCTTTCATCATCAAGCTTGATAATTGCATCCAAATTTAAATTCTTTGGATCCATTCTTTTTAGTAAGGATTTTTCTATTGTCTTTTTATCTTCTCTTATTTTATTTATATCCAACATATTAAATTTTTAAATTTTGATGATTTATTAATATTTCGCTTATATGCTTTAAGCCTTACTATTTTTATTTTAGGAAAATTATTACTCAAATTATCCGTAAAAATTTTTTGATCATACCCTAAACAAATCACGTCTGGTTTTACTTTTTGTATAATTTTGTAAGGATTATTCAAATTTCCTAAAACTGAATTATCGACAACGTTTAATTCGGATACTAATTTTAATCTATCTTTTTCATTATTTAAAGGTTTCTTGTGCTTGATTTTTTTTACGTTAACATCTCTAGCAACTACTACAATCAATTTCTGTGCAAATTTTTTTGCTTGTTTAAAAAAATCTAGGTGACCTGGATGCAATATATCAAATGTACCAAACACTATGACTTTAGTCATATTGATTATTTTTCTTTCATAGTTGGAAACAAAACTACTTCGCGAATTGAATCAACACCAGCCATAACCATAAATAATCTATCTAAACCTATGCCAAATCCCGCTGTTGGTGGCATACCGTATTCTAAGGCTTCAATAAAATCTTCATCCATCATTTGCGCTTCTTTATCGCCTGCTTTACGTAACTTGACTTGTTCTTCAAAGCGTTGCTTTTGGTCTTGCGGATCATTAAGCTCTGAAAATCCATTTCCAATTTCTACACCTGCTACTACAACCACCATTCTTTCAGCAATGTCTGGATTTTCTTGACTTCTCTTTGCCAGAGGAGAAACCGAAACTGGTAAATTAATAACAAAAGTTGGTTGTATTAATTTTGTACGTACTACTTTTTTGTAAAGCTGATCAATAAGTCTTCCGCGACCTAGCTTTATATCTGTTTTTACATTATGCTTTTTAATAGCATCGATTATCTCCTCATCGCTTGCTTTGACAACATCGATACCTGTTTCTTTTTTGATTGCTTGTACATAATCAACCTTTTCCCAAGGCTTTTTAAAATCAATTTTATGTCCTACAAAATCACATTTTAAAGTTCCAAAAGTTTTTTTCATAATATCAACATAAAAACTTTCTACAAATTTCATTAGATCGTTATAATCATCATAAGCTGAATAAAATTCTAACATAGTAAACTCTTGTAAATGTTGAGTACTCATACCCTCGTTTCTAAAAACCTTACCAATTTCAAAAACTTTTTCAAAACCACCTATCATCAATCTTTTTAAATGCAATTCTAAAGATATTCTTAAATACAAATCTATGTCCAGAGTTTCATGATGAGTGATAAAAGGTTGTGCATCTGCTCCACCCGGCACAGCTTCTAAGGAAGGGATTTCAACTTCTAAAAATTTTTTGTCATCTAGATACTGTCGTACATTTTTAATAAATTTACTGCGGCTAATAAATAGTTTTCTTGTTTCTGGATTAGTTATTAAATCCAAATAACGTTTTCTGAAACGTAACTCTTGATCTTTCAAACCATGCCATTTTTCTGGCAAAGGACGAAGAGCTTTAGTCAGAAGCTTATATTTATTGACTTCAATTGTTAGTTCACCTTTTTGAGTTTTAAAAAGTTTGCCAGACACTCCTATGAAATCACCACGATTTAAATTTTTGATAAACTTAAATTCTTCTTTACCTAAAGTATCTTGTTTAAATGCTATTTGAATTGTTCCGCTTCCGTCTTGTAAATTGGCAAATGCTAACTTTCCCATTATTCTAATTGTCATAATTCTGCCTGCTACTTTGATATTTTTTGTGCCTAATTGCAATAACAAAACCTCATCAATCTGGTGAGATCTAGTATATTGGCTGGGATAAGGATCAATCCCCTGCTGCTGTAAATTTTTTACGATGTTTTGCCTAGTTTTTCTTTCGTTAATATCTTGGTCGTTTGTCATATTTTATTCAAATATTATAGATATATTTTACCCTAAAGTACCCTTTTTAGTCAAAAAACCGTCTCAAATTTTGAGACGGTTTAATCTGATTGTACAACTGTTAACTAATTGCTAAAATTTCACATTCCATTTCTCCTTTGGGAACAATGACTTTCACAACATCTCCAACCTTACTACCCAAGAACGCTTGGCCTAAGGGTGATTCATTAGATATTTTATATTCAGCTGGATTTGCTTCGTTTGAACCAACAATTTCATATTCTCTTTCCGAGCCTTCACATAATATCTTTACCTTGTGACCAATATCAACAATATCACTCTTTTTGTTATTTTCTACAATTACAACATTCTTTATCATATGTTCTAGCTCTATTATTCTTCCCTCAATAAAGCCTTGTTCGTCTTTTGCATCATGATAGTCTGCATTTTCGGAAAGATCTCCTAATTCTTTAGCTTTGGTAATGCGTTCTATGACTTCTTTTCTTTTAACATTTTTAAGCTCTTCTAGCTCTGACATTAACTTTGTTAAACCCTCTTTTGAAATATATTGTGTCATAATTTAATTTTTATTTTTCGAAAAAATACTATAATAAGTATTTTTGAGTGTGAACTAAACGATAGATTGATTTAAACTTTATGTCAAGGCAAGATTTCCAGAATTTATCCACATTTGACCTAAACTCAACGATTTTGCGCCCACCACATAAATATTTCAGCAGCTACCCCTTGTGCAGTATTTATACCAACACTTCCCTCCTCCACTAAAACTGCAATAGCAATTTCTGGATTATTATACGAAGCATAACCAGTAAACCATGAATGTGGTGCTTCTCCTTCAAGCCACTGGGCTGTTCCTGTTTTACCAGCCGAAGTCATACCTACACCTTGCAATCCCACAGCACTACCTGAGGTAACAGTCTGCCTTAAGCCCTGTTGGACGGTTATCACATTTTGATCTTCGATAAAATCTTGTCGGATATTTTGTGGTTTGATTTGTTTGACTACATTTCCTTGAGTATCCAAAATTTCTTTGACAATGTAAGGTCGTAGTAATTTTCCATCACTTGCGAAAAAATTCATCCATGTTGCTGCCTGTAAAACTGTAACTAGAATATCTCCCTGTCCGATAGACAAATGATACGTATCACCTAAAAACCACGGCTCACCTTTTACTTCTTGCTTCCAGGTATCATCAGGTACCAGACCGCTCGCCTCGTTGGGCAAATCAATACCAAGACTATTTCCTAAACCAAATAATGTAAAATAATTGTTTAATTTTTCTAGTCCTAAACCTTCAAAATCTTCATAGCCGCCACCGACTAAATAGAAAAAAGTGTTAATTGATTCAGCTATTGCTTTTTTGACATCTGTTGAACCGTGTCCACCCTCTTTCCAGTCTGGATAAAACCAATTCTCAACAGATATTCCGCCCGTACTGTTTATTTTTGTATTACTAGTAACAATATTTTCTTCTAGCCCGGCAATTGCTACAATTGGCTTAATAGTAGAACCAGACGGATACTGTCCAGAAATCGCCCGATTAAACAATGGCAAATTTTTATCATTAAGCAATTCATCAAATTTTTCTTGAGAAATACCTAGGGTAAAATCGTTGTTGTCATAAGTAGGCAAACTCACAAGCGCTAAAACCGCACCAGTACCTGGTTCCAAAATTATCACTGAACCTCGCTTTTTACCGTAAGCTCTCAACGTTTTGAATAGTGCATCTTTAGCAATTCTTTGTAGGTCAGAATCAATTGTTAAAACCAAATTACTGCCTGGTATTGGTTCTTCTTTAGAAATTATTTTACTTTGGTTACCAAACGCATCTACTTCTATTTTTTCTACTCCATCTTTTCCTCTTAAAACTTTTTCGTAATATTTTTCAATTCCGTCCTTACCCACAGAATCATTTTGTAGATAACCTTGATCTTGATATTGTTCAAATTCCTCAGAAGAAATTTTTCCGGGGTATCCCAAAATATGTGAATATGAATAATCTTGTTCAGTCGCTGGATAGTGACGCTTTGATTGCATAATTAGTACAACACCAGCAATGTTACTTGTTAACAACTTAATTTCAATCGCTTTTTGATATTCTATATTATTCATTACTACAACTGGGTCATAAGAAAAAGTAGATTGATTATCTATCAAGTTTTTAATTTCATCAGTATTCTTTAAACTCACTTCAGCTAGCCAATTAATTGTTTCTGCTCTTTTTTGTTCATCTTGGGGAAAATCTACTGGTATAATTGCTAACTCAAAACTAACAATATTTTCAGCTAAAACATTTTTATCTCTATCATAAATCACTCCTCTCATTGCTGGTTTCCTGATAACTCGTATACGATTACCCTCTGCAACGCTTCGATAATGTTCGCCCCTAACGACCTGCAAATATACTACTCTAAATAAAATACTCAATAATAATATAACAACGATAAAAAAAATAAAACTAATTCGTTTGTTACTTAAACTTACACCTATAAAACCTGTTTCTTTATTTTTATCAGAAATTATATCTTCTAAAAACGAACCATCATTTTGGCCATGGTTTATTTTAGTATCTTTTATTTTTTGATTTTCTAAATTATTAAATATGTTTGATTTTGGCATACTAAGCAGTTTTAATACCATCAATATTCAAAATGTATTTTCTAAATGAAGTATAAAGGAAAAAATATACAATAACGATAAGATAGGTGAAGACTAACTGCCATAATCCGTTTATGACATATTTATAATTGAATACCATGTGGTGCAACAAATTATTAAAAAAGAATGTTATGTATGAAAAAAGTAATATCAAAATATTATAAGTAGCAACTCCGGCAAACGTTAACACCAGTAACGAAAAAAAAGTTCGGTTAGTAAAAAGATGAATAAAGAGTAAATTAATGATGATGGTTGTAAGCAGTAGTGTTAAAACTGTTATACCAAAAAATAATGGGGAATATATTTCTAGAAAAATTCCTAAAATCATACTTAATAATAATGCTTTTTTGTAATCGATTAATACGGTTAAAAATATTACTAAAGCTAAAATTAAATTTAGATTATTATAGGGAAAACTAAGCATAGAAAAAAAGCTAACGTGCGAAACAATTAGTAACAAAATAATTAAAACGTACAAAGTTTTTTTTATCATAACTTGGGTGGTAAGATAATTGAAACAATATTGATATTTTCAAAATTAACTATTTGTTTTATATCCGCAGTCTGAAAAAAACTATTAGGAGGAAAACTAACATTTTCAATAGTTCCAATCACTAAATTTTGTGGAATTTTTTTTTCTAAAGATGAGGTTACAACAATATCTCCAACTCCAACAGCCAAATCTACTGGAATAAATTCCATCTTTAAACTCATATCTTGGCCGCCAGTGACGATACCAGATGTATTATCAACATTAAGTATGGTGGTAGCAATCTTGCTTGTTTTGCTAGATATTAATAATAAACTACTTAAATTAGGTTTTATATCTGTTATTGTTCCAACAATTATCCCTTCTCCCACAATCGCTGGCATTCCCTTTTCTATTCCTTGTGCAGAGCCACAATTCAAAATTAAGATATTTGCGTTATCATCAAATTGTCTAGTTATTACCCTACAACTAATATATTCTTTTTCGTAAGTTTCTATTAAATGCAACTGATTTCTTAAATTTTCGTTTTCGTTTTCTAAAATTTTTAATTGCGCATTCTCTAGTGTAAGTTTTTCTATATCTTTATTTAATTTTTGATTTTGTTGTTCTAATGTTTCGATTGATGATGAGCCAAGAAAAGTTTCATTTACAATTGTACCTACATAATAAATTCTTGTTTGAATGGGTGTTAATATTTTTACTGCTAAATTTTCGAATGGACTTAAAACTCCTAAAAAATGCAAAAAAATTAGCAGTACCGTAACTGCTATCAAAATAATTGCGTAGTTTGATTTTATTTTAAGAAACCGCATATATATTATCTACCCATTTCTTCTTCTGAACTCGACGAAGGTATTGTTACCTCAGATAAAAGATTTTCATCTTCCAATAGCATACCCAACCCTCTAACTACACAAGTTTGAGGATCTTCAGTTAAGGCAACTATTGTTTTTGTGCTCTTTGAGATTATTTTATCAAAATCTTGAAACAGAGAACCACCACCAGATAGAACTATCCCTTTTTGAAAAATATCAGCAGTTAATTCTGGCGGAGTAATTTCTAGGGTTGCTTTTATATTTTCAACAATCATTTTAATGGATCGTTCAATTGCATTAATTATATGCAATGGACTAATACTAAGCTCTTTAGGTAACCCCGAGACTAAATCACGACCGCGAATTTTTAAATAAGTTTCTTTTCCTTCTTCCAGAGTTCCTAACTGAATTTTTAAGCGCTCTGAGATTCTTTCTCCAACTAGTAGATTAAATTCTTTTCTAGCATAATTAATGATATCTTGATCAAAATTTCGGCCTGCTACTTTTAGTGAGCGCCATGCTACAACACCGGAAAGTGAAATAACTGCAATTTCGGTTAATCCTCCTCCAATATTTACAATCATGTTGCCAGAAGGATCTTGTATTGGCATCCGAGCACCTATAGCTGCAGCAATAACATTTTCCACTAAATAAACTTCTCGCGCACCTGCAGAAAGAACTGCATCTTCTACAGCTTTTTTTTCTACTTCTGTAATATCAAGTGGGATCCCTATCACCACGCGAGGACGAGGAGCCATATAAAAACTTTCTTTTTGTACTTTATTAATAAAGTACTTAAGCATTTTTTCTGTAACTTCAAAATCAGAAATAACTCCATCAACCAAGGGTTTAGAAACAACAATGTGTGGTGGTGTTCTGCCTACCATTTTTTGAGCTTCTTCCCCAATAGCTAAAATTTGATCAGTTCTGGTATTTACTGCCACAATTGATGATTCATTAACAACTACTCCCCTGTCTTTAACATAGACTAAAGTATTTGATGTTCCTAAATCAATTGCTAAATCTTTTGAAAATTTTCCTAAAAAATTATCAAACATATTTATTTGCGTAATGAATGAGTAAACAGGTGAAAACTTATATTTATGCTAAATTTGCCTGAATTCGTTGTATTTCCTCCTTTAATAAATCGTTATCATAATCTCCTGCGTGGATAATTTGTTTACCTAATTTAACCTTTTTTTGATCTAAATGCAAACTACAGATTATCTTGTCTTTTGTTTCTGATTTTAGATAAATATGAAATCTTGGATAAAAATTTGACGATAGTCTGCGCACAAAACTTTGCTGTTTTGCTCTACGATCATCATGTATGTGATATCCGCAATTTCTAAAAAAATTTCTTACATCAATAGTAGTTTCGCTTGAAATTTCAAAATTCATCTTTAAAATATATCTTTAACGTAATTAACCAAGTTAGCAAATCCATTGCTTAGTTTTGATATGTCTCTAAAGGTTACAAACAAAATTAATAACAAGAGCAAGCTAAAACCTAAATTATGTATTAGATTTTCTATTTTTTGATTTATTGCTTTGCCTCGTATTTTCTCAATTATAATAAAAAGTAGTCTTCCGCCATCAAGAGCTGGAAAAGGTGCAAAATTTATAATAGCTAAATTAAGTGAAAGTAATGCTGCAAATTGTAGAATATAAATTATACCAAGCCTTGCTACTTGGCCTGTCAAAACTGCTATCCCCACAGGTCCTGCAACATCAACAACAACATTCTTACTCACTAATAAATTTCTAAACAATTCATAGAAGGCAACTATAATTGCTTTCATCAAATAGAAAGTTGTTGTAATCCCCTGCCAGATAGCTAAGTGTATTGGATAAGAAACGGTTGCTGTTTTTACAATGGCAACACCAATACCCGCGCGCTCAGTCTCGGGATTAATTTCTGGTGTTAATACTTTTGAAATTTGTTCATCACCACGCGAAATCACTAAACTAATTTCTTGTGCCAGTTTACTATCTAAATACTCTTGGATCTCTTCAATCTCCATAAATTCAATACCATCAATAGACACAAACGTATCTCCCATCTGTACTCCTTCTTTTTGCGCTGGCAGCCTATCCACCACTTCAATAACTTGGACTTTTCCTTCGCTAATCTTTGCTCCTTTAATTTCATGATTGTCGATAATTTGCGGCAGACCAACATAATATCCAATTGAAAGAAGTACCATTGCCAATACAACATTCATAACTACCCCAGAAGAGATTACCCATGCTCTTCTGCCTGCGCTCTTGGCTGCTAAACTGTCCTCATCTGTTGCCAGTTCTCCTCCCTCGCCTTTAATTTTTACAAAACCTCCCAAAGGCAACCAGTTGATTGAATAAATTGTGTTTTGAGTTTCTTTAGTTTTTCTAGTAGCAATTTTCCATTTCCCATCTACTCTATAAATACCAAATAAACGTGGAGGTAAACCAAAACCAAATTCGTCTACTCTAACCCCCGCTCGTTTAGCAGTAACAAAATGGCCCATTTCGTGAACAAACACTAATAGGCTCAAAATTAGTATAAATGTAATTATGGTTAAAAACATATAATACGAATATAAACGAATAAAAAACTAATGAATACGAATATTAGTTTAAATTCGTATTATATGCTCATTACCTCCTTTTCTTTAGCATCAGCAATTTCTTTCACTTGTTCATTATATTTTTTAGTCAACTCATCCAAATCTTTGATTAGTTGATATCGATCGTCTTCAGTTAATTCTTTATTTTTTTCTTGTTTTATAATTTCTTCTTTTATTTTATCTCTAACTTGCCTAATACTAATGCGTGAATTTTCTGCCTTTTCGTTAATTATTTTTACAAAATCTTTTCTGCTTTCTTCTGTCATCGCTGGCATTGTTAATCTTATGTTATTGCCATCTGCAACTGGAGAAATACCAATACCAGCCTGGTTTATAGCTTTTTCAATATCTTTTGTTATATTTTTATCCCAAGGTTGGATTAAAAGCGTCCTTGCTTCTGGCACAGTAATTGATGCTAACTGTTTTAGCTGAGTTTTAGTGCCATAGCTATCAACTAAAATATTTTCTACTATTTTGGGGTTAGCTCTGCCAGTTCTAATACCAGCTAATTCCTTCTTTAAAAAATCAATTGACTTTTCGAATTCTTCTTTTTGTTCATCTATATTTATCATAAATTATTTGTTTACTTGTCTAAAACCTAAATACAAAATATTGGTTGCCTCTGGATCGATAATTAACTTAGCTGCTGGGCTACCAGTTGGTAATCTGTTTGCTGTCCAGTTTTCTCCTCCATCGTTAGACCAATAAAATGTTGCTGGCGTGCCATAATAGATCATTTGGCTATTTTTAGGATCAACCCCTACTGTACGGATATCTGCTCCAAGTGGTGGTGTAATTAAGTCTATCGCATTCCAAGTTTGTCCCCCATCATTAGTTTTTAGTATGCCATATCTGCTCAAAAGGATTAAACCATCTGGCTTACTTGGCACAAAAATCAAATCACGATACTCAAACGCTGCAGAAAATTTTTGCAGTTCTGCGTTGACATCAAACCAGCTTTCTCCCGAGTCAATTGTTTTAAATATACCTTTTCTAGTTGTGGCTACATATATTGTCCTGGAGTTACGTGGATCAATTAATATTTTTTCTACTTTATCATCAAGTCGTTTTATTGTCGTCCAGCTTAAACCTGAATCAAAACTTTTTAAAATTTCACCAGACACTGTTCCAGCATAAATTATCCCAATATTAAAGTTATCAATTGCTAAATACGTAATCCCAGTCTGTGGTCTTGAATCAGTGTAAACATCATCAAATGATCGAGTGCAATCTGTAGATTTATATATTTGATTACTATATGCAACGTAGATAGTACACTTATCATTTGGGTCAACAGCTAAAGAAGCAACAGTACCAGAAGTAAATTGTTTTGGCTGCATCCAGCTTTCTCCACTATCATAACTATAGTACATTCCTTCTCCTTCACTTAATAAATATAAGGCTTGGTTGTCTTGTGGATCAAAAATAATTTGCTTTATTGTCAGTTGACCCATATTACCAAAACCTAACGCAGAAACATACAAATTCTTGGCTAACCAAGTATTACCTGAATCAAATGATTTGTAGACTCCGGCTACTGGTGGGGGTGGTTGAGTGTTAAGATTTATACAGCCAGCTAAAAAAGCTGTGCTTAATAACAATGTGACTACAAAAAATATTTTTTTTGCTTTTATTGTGTTTTTAGCAGTCATAATTTATAAATTAATTAATAAATTTTCTATTGCTAGCTTTGGATTTAAATTCATTGTTAGATAATTTCTTGTAATGGCAATATTTTTCTGAATTTGCAGTAAACTGTCTTTAGAATTTTGTTTAGCTACTTTTTCTAGCTCAGACAAATTATATGAATTTTTAAGAAATTGCTCGCTTGATTTTTTTATCAAAATTAAATCACGTATTATCGAATTCCAGATGTTAAGCTTATAATCTAGTAGCTTACCTTGTTCAATAAAACCTATGCCAGTTGGTATAATGTGGCTAACTTCTTTAAACCTACTGGCTAAATTTATATTTTGGAGTTTTAAAAAACTTGTAACTTCATCTACATATTGTTGGTACATGCTTTCGTCTTCTGACATAGCCAATGCAATGCCTGGCCTTCCCAAACTCAAACTTGCAAGTTGACTAGCTTTTTTTCGTTCAATGCCTTTTTGATGTAAATAACTGGTAATTTCTGATTTGGATACTGGCAAAAACTTTAAAGTCTGACAACGAGAAATTATTGTTTGTGGCAATTTTGTTGAATCAGAAGTCAATAATATTAAAATGGTTTTTGGACTTGGTTCTTCCAAGGTTTTAAGTAGTGAGTTTGCTGCTTCTGTTGTCATTTTTTCTGCGTTTGTAATCACTGCGACTTTGTATGAGTTTAAAAAAGAGCGTCTTGCTAATTTACTTTGCAATTCTCTAATTTGAGCAATACTGATATTTTTTTTATCTGATCCTGTCTTTTCGTTTTCTTCAATTTTGACCCAATAGACATCTGGGTGAAGCCCCTTTTGGTATTGTGTGCAAGAAACACATTCATTGCAAGGAAAATTTTTGTGATCACTTTTATTTTGTTGATGTTCAAAGCGACACAAAAGTGACGAAACAAAACATTCTGTAATCTTAGTTTTACCAATTGACTTTGGCCCAGAAAATAAATAAGCATGATTTAATTGGCCTTTAACAATTGAATGTTGCAAATACCACAAAATATTTTTGTGTCCAACAATAGGCCACTTAAATTCATCACTAAAATTAGCCTTCTTATCTATTTTTGGCATACACATATTTTACCATAAAACTTAATATTTGCAAGTATTCTAGGTCAATGACACAATAACTCTAAAACTCGTCAACTTCGTCCCTCGGCCAGCTCGAGACTTTGCAGTATTGTTCATGCCTCGTCACTCGCAAGCGACGATGCACGTCACGTCGGTCGCGACCGACGTGACACGCAGCTTGAAAATCATAAGTGTGGGTGAAAAGAAATAATATAAAGAATTAAGCCCTCAGACACTGCCGAGGGCTTGCTTAGCAAAAATATGGTGGGGGAGAATAGAGAGGTTCGAACTCTCGAGTTAATAATCGAGGAAGTGAGCACTCGCGTTTGGTTATATTTGAGACCATATCCCCCACCACGCTGTTTATTATTGTAGCTGATTGTAAAAAATTGTCAAATCAATTTTTCCACATGTTTATATATACAGATTATAAGCTTATTATTAATTTTAATATTTATGAAGATACTCGCTTGTTTCTTTTGGTGCTTTATAATATTTGATAAAACTTGAATATTTATATTGATCTGCACATTTTACCAAACCTGCACGGATCGGATTATCGTGAATGTAATCTAATTTTTGATCGAAATCTTTCTCGTTTCGAATAATATGATCGTAAAATGATTTTTGCCAAATTGGTTCTTCTCTTAATCTTGCGCGGATGACCCATGAAGGGTCATCTACGGGATGTAGAAATTTTGTTTTTTCCGTAGCAGAACCTTCATGGTTCTGCGTCTTTATATATTGATATGCAAAATTTCCTTTAATTCTGTGCATGCAATCTGATATTTTCATCTTCTCGTCTGGTTGTATTAATAAATGGACATGGTCTGGCATTACGACATGTCCATATATTTTAAACTTGTATCTTTTTTGACACGCCAACAAAATTTTTAGAAACAACTCACAATATTGTTCATCGTTAAAAATTTTGACTCTATTGAATGTATTTGTTGTAATAAAGTATATTTGATTGTTTACGTATATTCTTTTTAACGGCATATAGTTATATCCATGCGCCGTTGTAAATGTTTATTTCATTGCTAGAATACTTCGCTTATAACTTTCTAGATTTTCTAAGGCTATGCCTGTGCCTTTAGCTACACATAACAGTGGTTCGTCTGCAACATATGTTGGCACCCCGGTTGCACGAGCAAGCAATTGATCAATATTACGCAGCTGGCTTGAACCACCTGTCATTATCATACCTTTATCAATTACATCTGCAGAAAGTTCTGGTGGCGTGTTGTGCAATACATCTTTACAAGCATTAATAATTCCTTCTAGTTCGTTTTGGATAGCTTCTGTGATGTCATCGGAACTTACAGTCACGGTTCTTGGCAAACCAGACACTACATCTCGGCCACGCACATCTTGATACATTTTTTCATCTAAATATAATGCTGAACCAATATCTATTTTTATTTTTTCTGCAGTTCTCTCCCCTATCGCTAAACCATGCTTACGTCTGATGTATTCTGTAATTGCAGTATCAAATTTATTTCCGCCAATCCTGACAGAAGTTGAGGCTACAATTCCGCCTAGCGAGATTACAGCCATTTCCGAAGTTCCGCCACCAATATCAATTACCATATGACCCGATGGACTGCCGATTGGAATATCTGCTCCAATAGCAGCTACAATTGGTTCTTTGATTATGTAGGCTGCTTTGGCTCCAGCTGCAATAGTGGCGTCAATGACTGCTCTTCTTTCTGTTGATGTAATACCTGCTGGCACTGCAACCATAACTTCTGGCCTAAATAAATGAACACCACCTAAAGCTTTGTTTACAAAATATCTAAGCATAGCTGCGGTAGTTTTGTAGTCTGCAATAACGCCGTCTTTAAGTGGACGAGAAGCAATAATGGTGTCTGGAGTTCTGCCAAGCATTTCTTTTGCCTCTACACCAACTGCTAGAATCTTTTTATCTATAATTGATATCGCGACAACAGAAGGTTCATTAATTACAATACCTCGCTTAGGTACGTAAACTAAGGTATTTGTTGTTCCAAGATCAATTCCAATTTTTTTAATGAATTTCATGTGTATTTAAGCAACTTTTGGCTCGCCTCGCTAGACACGAGTCAGAGCGGGTAAATTAACGCCAAGATATTTGGCAGAGTATTTAAAGGCATCTGAGATGTGAATTCGTGTTATTTTACTAAATATGCTCTTTATACCTGATTTTTCTGCAGATAATCTTTGATGATAGTGCACCATTTCTGCTGTTGCTAAATAGTAGACTGCAAAACTATCTTGCCAGAAACGGCGGCACCAGTCAACATCTGAATAATACATAAAAAATCTTTCATCCATCAGACCGACTTTGTCAAACGCTCTTCTTTTTACCATCATTCCTGAACCCAATAGCCATTCGACTGGCTTATTTTGATCGTGATCCCAATCTTTCATTAAATATTTAGCCAAAATCTTTTTTGCTGCTGGAAGTTTTCCCAAAATTGTTCTACGTAGAATTGGAATATACCATTTTGGAAATCGATATGCAGAAAGTTGTACGCTACCATCTGGATTAATTAATTTTGGTCCAACCATACCAACACTTTCATTTTCTTGTAAATAACTTATCATATTTTCTATTGCACCTTTAAGTACGGTGATATCTGGATTAAGGATCAAGATGTTCTGGCCTTTTGCTTTTCGTATTCCCAAATTATTTCCTGCTGTATAACCAATATTTTCTTTTGATTCGATCAATTCAACTGATCCTTTAAAATTTACGTCTTTATTTTCGATATAATTTGTTTTGATCATTTCAACACAGCTATCGTTTGATCCGTTATCAACAACGATGACCTCATAATCTAAATCTAAATTTAAAAGCTCAATTCCTTTGATGCATTGTTTGACTAAACCTTTGGTTTTATAATTTAAAATTATGATCGATAAGTCCATATGTACAATTGATAAGTAACAATGTGCAAGGTACAAATTTCTTTATTGTACATTGACACTTGTACCTTGCTATCTAAACCATTTTCTAATATCTTTTGCAGATACTTTTCGGTGTCCCATGATTACTCTTCTCTTAATTAAAGTTTTTGGTAGTTGTTTAAAAAATTTAATAATACTCTTAATCTGGAAAGGTTCTAAAATTAAGGCATAACCAAACATTTTTAATTCGTACCATAATATATACAAGGAATGAACAAAAAGATTTTTGGGTATTGAATTTTTTACCAGCATTAAATGATGATTCTTAAAAGAATAATATCGTAATACTTTTGGTAATTTTTTGTGATGAGAAGCAATGCCAACCGAACTGGATTTTTTAGAACCACCTAAACGTCTGTGATGATACGCAACGGCAGTTGGCACATACCAGTTTTGCCAACCATATAAACGCATACGCCAGGCTAGATCAATGTCTTCCTTGTAAGCAAAGAAATCTTCATCAAAATATTCTTTTCTAATTACTACATCATTTAACGCTTCTCTACTAAACAATGTGCACGCCCCAGAAAGGCCAAAAACTTCTTCTGCTCTATCAAACTGTCCTTTATCAGTTTGGTACTCTCCTCTATTAATTACACGTCTAGTTTTAAAAATTTTAAGCCCAGCAGCATCAATTTTATCTGATTTAACTAGCTCCTTTTGTCCTCCCTCTTTTTCTGCAGGATTCATTTCGCTGGTATAAAGTTTTAATAATTTTCCGCCAAAACTTCCGCCTTGAGGCTTATTTTGTGCAAAATAGACAATTTCGGACAAAAAATCTTCTGTTAACACTACATCATCGTTCATAGCTAAAATATATGGGCTTTTAGAAAGTTTGATTCCTTGATTGTATGCTTTAGCAAAACCAAGATTTTTAAAATTTTGCAAAACAAATACTGTTGGATAATGTGTACGTATAAATTCTACTGTACCATCATCAGAACCATTATCAATAACAATAACCGAAAAATCTCTATAACTTTGATGCACTAGCGATTCAAAACTATCAAAAAGATATCTCATTGAATTCCAAGTGACAATAACAACTGCAACTTTTGGAACATTTTCAAATTGTGTTGTAGTTTCCATATTTTAATTTTTCTTTTCACTTACCCAAAAGCCTAAGCGAAACTTACCACCAAGCATAAGACGAGTCTGTGCATCAGTAGCTGGGACTGAACCAAACAATATTAAGGTAAAAGGCACCATCAACCATTGCAATATCATGACCAAATAACTTCTCAACGGAAGATGTTTTGGTTTTGATGGTAACATCAAGGTATAAACAACTGCTGTTACAATTAATCCTGTCATGGCTAAAGTCATAAGCGAAGCAAGCATATTAGGAGCGTTTTGAAACGATGCTGTGGCCTTGTCGTTTTCTGTTGCCAACCATAGAGGCAAACGTCCTACCATCAAAATAATTAGCGGGGCTGTTGCCCACGAATATACTCCTTCTGTTTGATTCCATAAATAATACATCTTCTTTAAAAATGGTATTTTTTTGTTACCGTTCTTCCCCCAAAAATGCCATACCATCCATGGGAAATGCTCAACTCCCCATGCCCATCGACGCATTTGTTTATATTGATTAACTATACTCTTTTTAAACTGTCCCACATCCACCGTATTCATAAAAAGTGGGATATATAATGGAGTAACCTCGTAATTTCCATCATAGTGAACTAAACATTGCAAAAATATTCGTGAATCTTCTGTTACAATTGTCTTATCCCAAAAACCAATATCCACCAAGGCCTTAAAACTCATGCTGTGAGAAGAAAAAGTAAACAAACGCTCACTTCGCGAAAGATCAGTTAATAACCAAAAGGTTGTTGAAGAGGCTACCACTCTAACAATTGGGTTTGATTGCCAAATATTGTTATTATAGATTGCCACAGGTTGAAAACTGGTCTTAGTAGGATCTTTATGATTTAAATAGTTGTATGTCAGATAGGCAAAATATTGTTCGTGCGGACGCGTGTCGACATCAAAGGAAGAAACAATTACTTTTTCGTATGGTAATACTAATTCGTCGATATACTTCTTTGCTTGTTTACCAGCATAATGTATATTTGATCCTTTCCCTGGTAGTTCGTCTTCTGCAACTTCGTGCAAAGTTATTAATAATTTTGAAATTTTATCTTGATACTTATTTTTTATTTTTTCTGAAATTTCTAAAAAGTTTTTTTTGTCTCGTTTCTCTCCGGCTAAGACTATAATAATTTTTTTAAGATCGTATTTTGAATTACATATACTAGCAAAGGTGTGATCAACAACATCGAGTGGCTCCTGATATGTTGGTAAAAAAATTAAATGATGATAATCTTGCCAATTCTTTTCGTTATAATTTTGTAATTTGTGCCACCAATCAACTTTTAGATCTTTTTTGTGCCTAAACCAAGAGGTCAACATATATATCATCATATATAAAATTCTAAGTAACCAATATAAATCAAAGGCAATAATAAAATAAATTGCCCAGAGAGGTTTAATAAATGAGAGTGTAAACGCTCCAATAAATGTAGCCCAGACAAGAAAGCCTGGTATTATTTCTAGTATTCTATACTTAATTGTATCGTTCATATATGAATTTTTGACAAACTTATTTTATCAAGTAATGTTCAAATTAGCAAATTAAAAAACAACGCACTGGCATTGCTTGTACACAAAATGTATTCAATTAAATTAGGGGTTTGCCGGTCATATCTTTTGGCTGGCTGATACCCATAATTCTTAATATAGTTGGTGCAACATCAGAAAGCAATCCTGTTGTTTGTATGATACTCAAATCACGCCCAATAGCATCAGTACCAAATTCTGATGACTTACCTTTGTATTCAGATCCAACAATTATTAAAGGTACTGGATTCGTGCTATGTTCTTTATCAATTTCTCCTGTTTGTAGATTAAGTAATTCTTCGGCATTACCGTGGTCTGCTGTTATTACAGCAACACCTCCAACTGAAAGTATTGTTTTTAATAATTTGCCTAAATTTGAATCTACACTTTCCACAGATTTAATAGTTGGATCCACAAGACCAGTATGTCCGACCATGTCTGCGTTAGCATAATTTAATACTACAAAATCATGCTTACCTGTTTTTAATGCTTCAATCAATTTTTCGGTAACTTCGGCAGCACTCATTTCTGGTTTTTTGTCGTAAGTTGCAACAGAAGGCGAAGGAACCAAAATTCTTTCTTCTTTTTTGAACTCATCTTCTTTGCCGCCGTTAAAAAAGAAGGTAACATGAGCATATTTTTCTGTTTCTGCTATGTGCAGTTGTGCTAAACCTTTGTCTTGAATGATTTTTGATAGTGGCGATTGAATCGGTTCAGGAGGAAAAGCAACTTCAACAGGTAAATCCTTAGAATACTCCATCATTGTCGCAAAAAATAGCCCCTTTAAATACTGTAAACGTGAAAATTTTTCAAATCCAGGCAAAGTAAAAGCTGCTGTCATCTGTCTTGCGCGATCTGCTCTATAATTAAAAAATATTACTGCATCTTTTTCTTCTATCTTTGCACCGTCTGGCATAGCAGTGGGTATAAACTCCTCATCAAATACATTTTTTGAATATGAATCCTCAATTGCTTTAAGTGGATCACTGGCAGCGCTTTCTGCTTGTCTAGTAGTCATGACTGTATATGATTTTTCTATACGATCCCAATGATTATTTCTATCCATAGCATAATAACGCCCATGCAAAGATGCAATTTTTCCTACACCTATTTCTTGTATCTTAGCTTGGAGTTGTTTTATAAAATCTAAAGCCGCATCTTTTTTGGTGTCTCGCCCATCCAATATGGCATGAATATATACTTCGTTTATTTTATTTTGTTTACACAGTTCCAGCAATGCATAAAGATGGTCTTGATGACTATGTACTCCTCCATTAGAAATCAATCCTAGTAGATGAAGTTTAGATTTATTTTTTCCAACGTGCTTTACAGCTTTTAATAAAACTTCATTTTTGAAAAAATTACCTTCTGATATTTCTTTATTAATTCTGGGTAAACTTTGATAGATAACTTTGCCTGAACCTAAATTAAGATGGCCAACTTCGGAATTGCCCATCTCACCCCAACTTAAACCAACTGCTTCGCCAGACGCCTGCAGAGTCATGGTGGGATAAGTAGCAATGAGCTGATCCATGACAGGCGTCTTTGCTAGACTAACACCATTACCTCCAGAAGGAGGTGCAATCCCCCATCCGTCTAGAATAATAAGTACTACTGGTTTTGGTTTTTTTGTCATACCCCGTAGTAGAAATTTGATTTATTAGAATATATCATATATATTATTACCCCATACAAATTTGACTTTATACCTATCAAATTTTCACTACGGGGCATATTTTAATATAAAGCTTTACTAGACATTGCTTTATCTTTTATAATGCCCATTAATTTTAAAACTGTTGGCGCAACATCTCCCAACACACCATTTTTTAATTTCTGAGGAATCTTTTCTTTGGTAATGATAATAAATGGTACTGGGTTAAAAGTGTGTTCAGTATACACTTCGTTTGTCTTTAAATCAATCATTTTTTCGGCGTTACCATGGTCTGCTGTGATGATTAGATTGCCTCCCAGTTCTTTAACAGCGTTATAAACTTTGCCTACACATTTATCGACTGCTTCAACTGCCCCGACAGCTGCCTTGATATCTCCAGTATGGCCAATCATGTCTGGATTGGCAAAATTAACTGTAATAAAATTATAATTTTTTAATACTGAAAGAAGTTTAGTAGTAATTTCATTAACTGACATTTCTGGTTTTTTTGCATAATTATCTACTTTTGGTGAATCAATCTTTATTCTATCTTCAGCAGCGACAGTGTCTGCATATCCACCATTAAAAAAATACGTCACATGGGCAAATTTTTCTGTTTCTGCAATATAGAGTTGTTTTTGACCAACTAGTGTCATTGGTAGTGTTCCGACTAGATCTGGGTTGGGGTATGCAGTTATGATATTTCCTAGGTCAGGCCCAAAATCAGACATTGCAATAAATAATACATTTTTTAAAACTTTTTTTCTTTGAAAACTTCCTGGATTCATTTTATTAAAATGTTCTTGAACAAACGGTTTAGCAAGTTGACGAGCTCTATCAGATCTTAAATTAAAAAATATAACTGCATCTTTATCTTTAATTTTTGCAATTGGTTTTCCACCACGCACTATAACATATGGGGGAATAAATTCGTCTGTTTCTTCCCTATTATAACTTTCCGTAATTGCGGCCTGAGGACTCTGAATTTTTAACCCCTTATTAAGCACCATTGTATTGTATGCTTTCTCGGTATTAAGCCAAGATTTTTTTCGATCCATGGCATAATATCTACCCATAATTGTGGCAATCCACTCCCCTGTTCTTTTACCATCACCCTCATGATTTTTTAAATTTCTCATGATGGATTCTATCATTTTTAGTGCTCCATGGGGTGGTGAATCGCGTCCATCAGTAAATAAATGTAAATACACGCTGTCAATTTTTCTCAAACGTGCCCACGTTAAAAGGGCTAACAAATGATCTGGGTCGCTATGCGCACTGCTACCGTTGGAAAGCATTCCCATTAAATGCAAATTTGATTTATTTTTTTTAACATGCTTATATGTTGCTTCAAATGCAGGATTTTTAAAAAATTGTCCTGTATTAATTGCTTTAGAAATATAAACTGCTTCTTGATCAACAACTCTACCAGCACCTAAGTTGTTGTGACCGGCTTCTGAATTACCATATTGAGTTAGTGGAAGTCCACAATACTTCCCAGAGGCCTGCAGTTTAGAATGAGGATATTTTTTCCATAAACGATCCATCACCGGCGTTTTAGCCAATGATATTGCATTACCTTTATTTGCTGGAGCAAGACCCCAACCGTCGAGGATTAATAAGACAGTTGGTTTGATTTTC
The DNA here is from genome assembly GCA_018818885.1 of Patescibacteria group bacterium. Taxonomy (GTDB): domain Bacteria; phylum Patescibacteriota; class Patescibacteriia; order Buchananbacterales; family SURF-54; genus JAHIRB01. Next base: position 90,258 of record JAHIRB010000040.1, read on the forward strand.
TTAGCCCTTTTAGGCTTACTTGTAGGCATTTATTGATTAATAATGTTTAGAAAATGACAAAATCCAATTTCATGTAGCATGCAATATTTAAGACTTGTTATATGTTACATGTTTCATGTTACATGATATACATTCTATCTTTGGATTTTGGATTTAATATGATTTACCTTACTTCGTCTTCAATTTCCATTAAACGATTATATTTAGATACTCGTTCTCCTCGCGATATTCCAACTTTCACAAATTCCGAATTAGTAGCAACTGCTAAATCAATCATGGAAGTATCATTAGTTTCTCCCCCACCGCGATGTGATACGATTGACCAAAAACCTACCTTGTGCGCCATTTCAATTGTCTGAACTGTTTCTGACAAACTACCAATTTGATTCAGTTTGATCAAAATTGCATTGATTGCTTTTAAGTCGATGGCTTTTTTCAAACGTTCTGGGTTAGTTACTGTTAAATCATCTCCGACAATTCTAACTTTCTTGCCTAATTCTTTCGTAATTACTGGCCACCAATCCCAATCATCTTCTGCTAAAGGATCTTCCAAAGTTATTAATGGATATTTGTTTACCCAAGTTTTAAAATAATCAATCATTTGACGCGAACTCAATTTCTTCTTATCCTTTTTCATGTTGTACTTTCCATTTTCAAAAATTTCAGAAACTGCTGGGTCTGCAGACAACATTACATCTTTTCCTGCTTTGTAGCCTGCTTTTTTAATAGCTTGCATAATCAATAGCCAAGGTGATTCGTTATTTTTTAAACCTGCTGGCGCGTATGCCCCTTCGTTTCCTACGTTTGCATTTAGATTTTTCTGATGAAGAACCTTTTTTAGATTGAGATAAACTTCTGCTCCGATTCTTACGCTTTCTTTAATATTTTTACCACCAACTGGTGTTATCATATATTCTTGTAAATCCGTTGAATTTACTGCATGTTTACCACCTTCTATAACAACTATCATGGGTTTGGGTAATTTATAATTCTTATATTTTAAACGATACGTTTGACGAATATATTTATAGAACGGGACTTTTTTTGATTGAGCTGAAGCTTTAGCCACTGCTAAAGAAACACCTAAAATTGCATTGCCACCTAGTTTTGACTTATTTGGTGTGCCATCAAGATAAATCATAATCTGATCAATCTTTTTCTGTAAAAAAGGATTTTGTCCTATTAGCTTGGGCGCAATCTTTTTATTGATATTGTTTACAGCTTTAAGCATGCCTTTTCCACCATAACGTTTTTTATCACCATCAAATAATACAGTAGCTTCGTGAATCCCTGCAGAAGCACCAAAAGGCACAGAAGCAACACCGATTGAAGCATCTGACAAAACTACTTTAACTTCTAACGAAGGCGTAGCGCCTGAACTCAAAATCTCACGTCCTTTTATAGACTTAATTTTAATCATAAATAAGTAATTATTAATTAACTCCAAATAAATATTACGAATTACGTATCAATACGAATATACAAATACGAGTTAATATCAGTTGATACGTATATTCGTATGAATTTGTAATTAGTAACTTACAGGATTTCGTAACCAACAGTTGCTGTAATTATTATCTCCATACTTCCAGCTTCAATTTCTGGTACACCGCTACCACCACCGATGCCTGCATCCATTGCTTCCATGGCATAATACTTTGGTGCTTGGCCAGAAGTACTTTCAGAAAAACTTACAACTTTACCAAGTTTTACTCCAGCTACCTTAGCTAAGCTTTCTGCTTTTTCTTTAGCATTTTTTATCGCTTCTTCTCTAGCTTGTTGACGTAAGGCTTCTGGGTCGTCTACATCAAATGAAATTCCTGAAACCTGATTTGCACCACCTTGCCCGGCAGCAGTCAATATATCACCAATTTTTTCTAAATCTCTAATTTTAATTGTCACACTCTGCTCAACTGAATAACCACGTAAAATACTAATTCCATCTCGCCAATCATAACGTGGATAAATATTATAGCTTGTTGTTTGAATATCTTTATCATCTACACCCATGCCCTTAATTTCTTTAATCAATGCGTTCATTTTTGTAGTATTTTCTGTTTGGGCGTTAGCAACGTTTAATTTTTCTGTTCTAATACCTACACTAGTTTTAGCAATATCAGGTATAGCTACTACTTTACCTTCTCCACTTATACTTATAATGTGTGGAAATTCTTCTGATTTACCAATGTAATTAAATTCTTTCCACTCATTTCTAATTAAAGTTCCCAGATAAAGAACTAAGAACAAAACTAGCAAAGTTTTTAAGGCCATGCCTGTTTTTGAATGAAAATGTTTTTTAATTTCTTCCACTTGTGATGAGTTATTCGACATCATAAAATTAATATTAATTATTATTTTTTGATTAAAGGCTTTAATGCAACCAAAGTTTTGTCTTCTAAAAACTTTAACATTGCTCCCCCGCCTGTTGAAATATAAATATTAGATCTTTCAAAATGCATAAAACTTTTTAACGATTTTATTGCTTCTGCTGTTTCTCCGCCTCCTATTATTATCTTTGCACTAGAATGTACTACTGCATGTATCACACCAACAGTTCCAGAAGCAAATTTTGGGTTTTCGAACATTCCCATCGGTCCATTCCAGATAATTGTTCTAGATTCTCTAATTATGCAATCATATAATTTTAAAGTATCTGGTCCGATATCTAAAGCATATTCATTTTTTGCAATATTTCCTGCTGCTTTAACTTTTGCTTTAGCATTTTTAGTCATTTTATCAGATACAATTACGTCAACAGGTATATGTAAATGCGTGTCCGTTAATTTTAGTTTTCGCAGTGCTTTAACCATGTCTTCTTCTACAATAGAGCGACCAACTGAGATACCCTTGGCTTTTAATACAGTATTGGCTAAAGCGCCTCCGATCATAACATCATCGGCAATCTTTAAAAGATTTTTTATTACTCCTAGCTTGGTTGAAATTTTTACTCCACCGATCAATGCAACAAAAGGTCGTTTTGGGTGATTGAAAACATGCGAGAGTTCTTTAATTTCTTTTTCCAACAGAAACCCGGCATAACTTGGAAGAAATTTTGGTACACCAACCATTGTTGCGTAAGCTCTGTGGCTTTTGGCAAAGGCTTCGTTAATATATATATCAGCAAAACTAGCAAGTCTTTTTGAAAATTTTACATCGTTATTTTTTTCTTCTGAATGATATTCTGCATTTTCCATCATTACAATCTCTCCTGGCTTTAAAGAATCAATTATTTTTTTAGTTTCATCACTTATACAATCTGGTGTTATCAAAACTTTCTTTCCTAGCAGCTGCTCTAATTTTTTAGCCACTGGTTTAATTGAAAGCTCTGGCACTCGCACTCCGTTTGGACGGCCTAGAGAAGAAACCAATATTAATATAGCTTTCTTGTTCAGCAAATATTTAAGTGTAGGCAAAGATTCAGTAATCCTCATATCTTCTGCTACTTTAGGATTTTTGCCGCCAGTTAATGGTACGTTAAAATCAACGCGAAGTAACACCTTCTTGCCGGTAAGATTCTTGATTTGTTTAATTGATTTTAGCTTCATATCCGGTAGTGAAAATTCAAACAATGTGTTTGTTTAATAATTTATGTTTATATGAAAATATTGCTTGCATATTAACTATACTTTGTTCAAAATCAATTTGAATTTCTACTACCGGATCATATTTGAATTATATCACATTATTCCCCTTCGATTTCAACCAACTTCCAACTTTCTCCTTTTGTTTTTTTTATTTTGATTTTAGCACCTTTTGCTGGTGTATTTTTTGCTAGTAGTTTTAAATTGAATTTAAGATTATCTGAATTTATTTCATCACCATGTTCAATAATTGATCCTAGCTCAATAACAATTTTGTTGACTTTCATCAACTTGTTTTCGTTAGCATTCTCTAACACTATTTTAAGAATATTGTCAGCGGCATGTAAATCGTGCATATGTGTTTATGCAGCATGAAACATATAATATGTAGCAAGTAGAATAATTTTGCATATGTTACATGCTATATGATTCGTGACTAATGCGTTGCACAGCTAATACACGGATCATAAGCTCTAATTAAAGTTTTAATCTTTAACTCTCTTTCTTTAGGTGACATTTCAGCAGTTTGGGGTAATAATTTTCTTAGATCTTCTTCGATATTATTTAAAAACAAAACTGTTGGTGTAATTATTTGCGTGGAAACAATTCTGCCGTCACGATCAATTTCGTAGTGATGATAAAGTATACCGCGCGGTGCTTCCATCAATGCTGATCCTTTTGTAGTTTTATTTTTTGGGTTAGCAAATGCTATAAGCTTGAGCTTTTTTGCTTGACTAACTTCATCTTTGAGTCCGACCTTAAGAATATCACGAATTAAATGTCCAATTTCTTCTGTACAATGCAACACTTCAATTGCCTGCGCCAATACATTAAAAAACGTATTGTGAATTGGAAACTCTAAAGTCAAGTCTGCTACTGCTTTTTTGGCCTGGGGTGCAAGTTGTTCGTGATTGTTGTTTAAACGAGCTAACGCCCCTACCATGAACGGCTTATCTTTATATTTAGCACGCTTGGCAGCTAAGTTTGGCAGCTGGTATTCATATATGGCGTTTGTGATATTTTTTGTAGAAATTTTTTCACCTGAACTAGTATTTAGATTTCCTGAATATATTGCGTATTCATTTTTATTATGTAAAGAAATAAATTCTGTTTTTCTAACAAACGATGGATACTTGATATTGGCTGTAAATAAAACCAATTCTATAGCATCAAACATTGCTTTTTCCCAATTGAAATAGATTTCTTCAAGTTGTTTTTCTTTTGGCAATATTTTAAACCCGCCAACTTCGCAAGCAATTGGATGGACTACTCTAGCGCCAAGTATTTTTATCACATTAGTCGCCCACTCTCTTAAATTTAAAGCAGACTTTCCTGCTTTGGGAAATTGCTTTAAAAATTCAAGATCATTTTCAATACCAAAAAAATCAGGGAGTGACAAAAAGTATAGATGTAAAGCATGACTATGCAAAATTTGTGCTAGTTCCATTATTTTTCGCAACTTGGTTGTTTGTACAGATACTTTTATACCTAAAGCATCCTCAATGGCATTGATAGCAGTTAAAGCATGAACAACTGGGCAAATTCCACAGATTCTTGCAGTTATGACAGGCACTTGCGTGTAATTTCTGCCAACTACTATTCCTTCCATTAATCTTATGCCTTCAGTTGTGATAAGTTTTGCCTGACCGACATTGCCTTTCATCAAAGCACCCTCAAAATCCATATGCCCTTCCATCTTAGCGAGGTGATTAATCTTGATCTTCATATGACAAAATTACAATAATTAAACATAAAATCACCACCAAATCCCGTAAATGACGACTCTATGTTCGTCGAAAAAGAGTCATTGTACGGGACCATTTTAGCTAAATGATTAATTTTTATTTTCATATTATTAAATTATTGTCAGATAGATTAAATATGCTAATCCTAATCCTATTAAATTATATATGGCATCAACAAACGAGTGATATATAGTGTCTTTACCTTTCTTAAAATGATCATATAATTCTTTAATGACTGTCAGAACTACTATTACTAAAAGTGCGTATTTGAAACTTTCAAAACTTAGCAATACTATGATACTAATTATAAATGAAAGTATTAAATGTTTAGTTTTATCGCGCCAGTGGAATTCTTGCATTTATTAATGATTAATTATGACTTGACAATTTTAATATATTTTATTAAGGTAATTGCTGAAAGGAGGAGAACGATGAAAATTCTATTGGTTGGTAATTCGATGTTTCTAAGAGTATTAGCCGATGCACTCAGTGAAAAAAAACATGTGATCATAGGAGTCAGTACAATATCTGGAGCGGAATCTGCCACTTCTACAGACCCAGATATAGGTCTGGCAATTCTCGTCCCTGATATACCCGACGTATCACGCCATCATTGCCTTGAATTGGCAAAAAGAATCAAGGAAAATCTGCCTGACGCAAAGGTTGCCTTAACAGATAACATCAACCCGGGAAAAATATTCCACTTTCTGATTCCACCTAACACCGGCATTGATGCTGCACTCAAAGCCATCGAGGTAAACGTCACCAAATAGAATGTGAATAATCAAAGGGCTAGGGGCGGACGAAGTAAATTCGTTCGCTCATTTCTTTTTCTTTACTCTGAGCTACGTCGAAGGGTTTGTTTTCTTTCGTTTTTCTTTCTGTTCGATCAATTCCTCTTTCAACGCTTCTTGCTGCCAATTATCTTTAATCCCAAAAACTTCTAATACTTCAAATATTTTTGGTAATGGGTGATTCCTCCAAAGCATAGTTACAAACTTAGTAACATCTGGTTCTTCGATTAAACCTCTACAACCCCAGCAAGCTTGTTTGCCTTTTAAGCATACTGCATCACAACCTGCTAAAGTAATTGGCCCCACGCAAATATCACCTTTTTGTAGTAGACACTCATAGCCATTAATCTGGCATTCCCAACAAACTGGATTTTGTAGTAATTTGACAGGCAATCCCGAAAGCAGCTGATAAGTAATATTTAAAAACTCTTCTGCAGTAATTGGGCATCCAGGAATTGTGTGGTCAACTTTAACTAAATTGGATATTGGCTCAATTTCAGAATTTTCTATACCTTTAGGATTTTTATAAACCATCTTTAATAACTTATCTTTTCCTGCAAAACTTTTCATTTGATGTATTCCACCGGTATCTGCACAATTACCTAATACTATCATTAACTTACTTTTCTCTCTTAACTCCATTAACTGCTTACGATTCTGCTTCGTAACTGCAGAACCTTCAACAAAACAAATATCATATGGACCAATAACTTTTGGATCTTCTTTAATCATTCTAAATTCAACAAAATCTATGTGCCTGGCTAGATCCAAAACTTTCTGACCCAAATCCAAAACAGCAAACTCACAACCTTCACAACAAGTAAGGCCGACTATTGCAATTTTTGGTTTTTTGTGTTTAAATGTCATAAGGGAGGTGAAACATATGTGTGATTTGTGTGATTGTGATCTTGGAAGGGGTACCATTAGTCTTAACATCAAGTCAGAAAAAACTAATCCATTTGAAAGAATCGTTCAGCTCGCATTTGAAGATCTTCAAAAACTCGACAAGGAGGGCTCCTTAACACAGATTTGTACTCAAGAGCAAAACACTGCTGGTTTTGTCGTAAAAGGATTGCTTCTTCTCCTCGCGACTAAAACGGGAAGTGATCCAAACATGATTCGAAAATTATTCCCAAAGGACATGTTTCCCAATACTTGGGAGCTGAATGTCATTAAATTGATCCAAAAAACGGGGATACACATGAGGCAGTGTCCTGTCGATAAATGCCAATAACAATAGCACCTACCTATGTGTTTCTTCCACGCCCGGCGAACTTACATGTTCGTCGGGTCTTTTCTTTTTCAAAATTTTTATTCTATCATTAATTAATGATTGTAATTCCTCTGCTCTATTCGAAATTATAAAATAATTCTTATGTTTTACGTTTTTGATAAATAATCCTTTGCCACCTTTTGGAATATAGCCAACCACTTTTTTCTTATTCATCCTACCTATTCTAATTCCATACCCACCAAAATTTCTAAATTTAAAATCTTCAATTCTTGTTTCTTTAATGTCTGACAAATTTACTTTGCTTTTCATCTTACTATAACCAAATATTAATTGCTCATCAGTTAACGTGATATCTAAAGTTTTGGAAGCATATGCTAACAACAAAAGAATGATTCCGATGATAGGAAGTATAACTTTGGGAAAACCTTCTTGAGGCTGCAAAAATAATGGAAGAAATATCATCAGCAATCCTGGAATTACCATTGCCAATAAAAGAATTCTCATAAACTCTACTTTTTCACTAAATATTGTATTTGATGTATTATGCATACTCTAAATTCTTTAATGATATATGGTAATTGGTCCACTTATTTAAATTGTTGACCTGCTGTGGATTTAACTTTTCGCACACCCAGCTCCAGTGCATGGCAATTGTATCCCCTACTTCTAGGTCTGAGACAAAGCTTTTGTCTTCATTTTGATACAAAACTTCTTTTTCTATTTCCTCACCCAAAGCGAACTGGTTATTCTGATATACTAGTGGCTGGTATTTGACTGTGATCTTCTGCGCTTTTGGGCCTTTGATTATTTTGCCCCACGAAATTCTGCATTCATCCATTGTGCTTATAGTATGTTCAACTGGATAATTGCCCGAACGTTTTGGAATATTAAAAACATGAAAACTATGATGTGGCTTAGCCCCGGCAGGTAATACAACTTCAACTTGCTGCCAAATTTCTGGTTTTAGTTTTTTTTTCATATCATGCTCATCAACTAAATGCCTATACAACTTACTGACTTTGACTTTATCTAGCAAATCATTTCCAATCCAGTATGCTTCAATTACCTTTTTATCAAATTGATCTTTGATATTCGAACTTTGTGCTATCAGTTTTAAATATGGATCTAATGTTGCAAAATCATGCAAAATTTCTTTTAGACCTTCGTCAGTTTGCTGATTGGTAACATATTCAAAAAGATCAAAATTTTTATCTCCACCGCAATATCTTAAGCGGTTTGGCATATAAGCATATCTTGCGCACTGCAAAATGCCGTCATCAAAAATGTTTTTAACCTGTTTCATAGGCAGTTTGTTTTTGTGCAATAACTTTTGGTCTAAAATATATAAATAAACTTACTGCTAATATTATTATCAATGCTCCCCAAATTTTATTAGCTGACAATTGATGCGTTAAAAATCCCGAATTTAAAAATGTTGTGATTGGAGAAGCAATTACTAGAATTGACGTAACTACCGTGGCAGGTGCTCGTTTTAAAGCTGAATACCACGTAACTACATAACTAAGCAAAAAAACTGAAACTAATAGTATCCATCCCATCTGACTAAAATTAAAATTAGTCATGCCAACTAATTGATTACTGAAAGCTAAATATCCGACTAGTACAATACTACCAAAAAACATACGCGCCCAAGCCAACACAATCGCGTCAACATTCTTTAATGTAATTTTTGCAATAATATTTTCGACTGCCCATAACATCGTTGCAACCAAAATGATTGTTTCGGCATATCCCCAAACAAATCCTTTGAATCCACTAAATATAAAATTACCAACTACTAATAAACCCAAAGCACCAATTTGTAATCTTGACAATTTTTCTTTCAAAAATGGAATAGCCATAATCGCAACCCAAATAAATAATGTTTTATGAATAAAGGACGCATTTACAGCACTGGTCATAGAAAGCCCTTTAAAAAACAACAAGAACGGCACACTACCACCAACTATTCCGATTATGACTAGATTACGCCAGTCTTTTTTGTTAATTTGACGTAATCGCTGAAAAATTTTGGGAGTTAAAACAATCAACAACAAAACCAAAGCAACTACAATATTTTTCAATGTTGTGTATTGATATGGACCCTGACCTACCGCCGACATACTTAGTTTATTTACAAAATTTGCTCCACCAGAAATCAATGCCGTAGCAAAAGCTAAATATATTCCTTTTTGTAATGTTGTTAAATTCTTAAGCATGTTTTTGATTTAATAATTTTAGTACTTGCTCTGCGTCTTTTTTAGTAATTTTATTAATAGCTAAGTTGGCATTTACAATGACCCAATCCCCTGCTTTTGGATTTTTGATTAAGGCAAGATTAACTTCTCGCCCATCTAACAAGATTCCATGAGTTCCTTTTACGCTCTTAATTTTTTGTGGACACGTTTGACACATAGTAGTTAAGTTAATTCTATTTGTCATCCTGAGCTTGTCGCCCTTCGATAAACTCAGGACGACCCTGAGTAAATCGAATGGGTCGAAGGATCTCACCCTTACCAATAAGGATGGTGTGGGATCTCTCCGCTCCGGTCGAGATGACAAAAAAAATATGACTCTAAATCGCTCCTCTAGTCTCTTTCAATTGCGAATAGCTAAACACTGGCCCATCTTTACATACATAATAAGACCCGATTGCACAATGTTGACATACTCCAAGTCCGCAATACATTCTTCGCTCAAGTGACAAATATATATCTGTATCTGCAAAACCTTTCTTTGTTAGTTCTTCAATTACAAATTTATACATTATTGGTGGCCCCACAATTACAGCAACTGCATTGTTTACCACTTTTACTTTTTCAAAAATTTTTGTTACTACCCCTTTGATACCACGCCATTTTGGGCTTGGCTTCATCAAAGCAATTCTATAATCTATTTTTTTCTTCCAAGCTTTTAATTCATCAGAAAACAAAACACTTTCTTCGTTTAAACAACCATAAAATATCTGTAATTTGTTTTTTGGATTAAACTTTCCTAAATTGTGATCCAAAACAAACGAACGCATTGCTACAAAACCACAACCCCCACCGATAAGTATGACATTCTTATTAACAAACTTATCCATTGGAAAACCATTGCCAAATGGTCCGCGGACAGTTATTGTTTGCCCTTTGGTCAATTTTTGAATTCTTTTTGTTAAATCTCCTACCTCTCGTACAACGATTTGAAAAGTCTTTTCTTCAGTTGTTGGACCACATAAACTAAACGGCGCTTCTCCCCATCCAAACAAACCTATTTGCACAAATTGACCATGAGTAAATTCAAATTCTGATTTGTCTTGATATTGCAAGGTAAACAACTTTGAATCCGGAGATTCTTGTTTGATATTTATTATTTTGGCTAGTTTTGGAACGTAGAGATTTATCATATTATATTCGTATTCATTCATTTGTTATTCGTTTTAATTCGTATATTCACTTAATTCTCTTGACTTTAAGTATTTTTTGAATATTCTTCTTAATATCAATTCCTACAGGGCATACTTTAGTACATCTACCACACCCAACGCATCCAGCTAATTTTATTTCATCAGGTAATCTAACAAATTTATGCTCGTACCAAAAATGAATACGTTGTGCTGTATTTTGTAAAAATTTTGGTTTTTCGCCAAAAGTTTTTGGTCCTGCGATTTCTGAAAAATCAGTATAAAAACAAGATGCCCAGCAACGCTTTCTTTCTCCTGTGCCTGGTTCTGCACTAGCTTGATCAACTACGTCAAAACAAAAACACACCGGACAAACCATTGTACACTTACCACACTCAATACAAATTTTACCAAGATCCTGCCACAATTTATCCATATACGATCCTTGTTTCATTGCTTCATTGATCTTAAGCATCTGCTCGTCTGGACCTTCTTCTTTAATATAACCAGCAAACTGAATATGCTCGTAAGTTTTGTAACCAAAATCGTCTAAAATTCTTTGGCCATCTTCTGAACCAGTATAAACAATAAAATTTTGTCCTTTAACAGCTAAAAAAATATCAAACTCTAAATGTTCTAATGTATGCTCTTCGAACTTTTCAATAAAAAAATGGTACTTTTGCTTAGGTACCAAACTATGCCCAACAATCAAAGATTTCTTTTTTCTTTCTTGATAGTATGGGTCTTTTTTAAAAACTTGGTTCAAAAGTGTTACTGCTTTTAAATCTGGGGTGGTTAAGCCAAATATTACTTGGTTTGGGCTATTAATTCCTTCGTCAATTTTATCTTTATCGAACTTAAATAATGTCTCTTTGGCAGGAACTAGATATTTTTTGAATGAATGTAGCGGAATTTCTGAACTTAATACTACGTTATGTGAGTCAATAACTTCTTCAATTACCAAATTAGCACCATCTTTTTGAGGTGCATAAACAATGTGTTGCTGAGACAGAAATTCTAAAAATTTATATAGCTCCTTTCGGTTCATACAACATATATTTTAACACAAAATCGATGTATTATAAAACCCCTCAAATCACGCGGCTCTTTGTATAGATATTGATTATTAAATATATCGGGGTAGATCGGCCTTTTCCGCCAGAGGCGGATCAGCTTTTGGCTGAAGGCCGACCGATCCGGACAGCCTAAAGACTGTCCTACCCTTGCACTATTTTTTGTTAATCTTCTTACCAAGCTCTTCTGCCATTTCAACTAGTCTGACTGAATATGCCCATTCATTATCATACCAAGCTAAAATCTTGACTAAATTACCACCAACCACTTTGGTAAACTCCAAATCAACTATTGATGAATGAGTTGTCCCTATAATGTCTGATGATACTACTGGTTTGCTTGTGACTGCTAAAACTTTCTTAAACAAAGGATTTTTAACTGCTTTTTTGAATGCATCGTTAATTTGTTTTTCAGTAACTCTTTTTCTTTTTAGTAAAATTGTAATGTCGGAAACTGAACCAACTGGCACTGGAACCCTAACTGCCATTCCGTCGAACATGCCCTTAAGATCTGGTATGACTTTCGTTGTAGCAATTGCAGCTCCAGTTGTTGTTGGTATTATATTTATAGCAGCAGCCCGTGCACGCCGTAAGTCTTTATGTGGACCATCGACTAAGTTTTGATCTGACGTATAACCATGAATAGTTGTCATCATTGCTTTTTCAACACCAAATGCACTATGTAAAACTTGAATTACCGGCGAGATACAATTTGTAGTGCAAGAGGCATTGGAAACCAAATTTTCTTTGCCAATATTTTTTTCTGTTGTTTTTGTTCCATAAACAAGTGTTTGGATGCCTTCGCCTTTTCCTGGAGCAGAAAGCAGCACTTTTTTAGCTCCAGCTTCAATATGTAATCTAGCTTGTTCAGCTTTTCTAAATATTCCTGTACTTTCTATCACTACATCAACGTTTAACTTTTTCCAAGGCAATTTATCTGGCTCACGAATTTCAAAAACAGGATAAAGTTCGCCATCAATTTTAATCCCATCTTTAGTACCCTGTACATTTTTATCATACTTACCATAGACTGAATCATACTTTAAAAGATGAGCTAAAGTTTTATTGTCCATTAAATCGTTAATAGCAACTACTTTAACATTTTTATTTTTTAAAGCAATCTTAAAAACTGCCCGGCCAATTCGGCCAAAACCATTTATTGCAATACGTGTAGCCATATTTATTTAGTTATTAATTATTAACAAGTAGTAATATTATAACATTATTTTACCAAAACAAAAAAGCCCTAATATAGGCGTAGAAAAAACTCCTTATAATAATCAATAATCAAATTCCAATAATCAAATAATAACTAATGTCTAATTTCCAATTTCCAAATAACTTTACGGTTCATGATTTAGAATTTGAATATTGAAATTTGTTTGGGATTTGGGATTTGGTTATTGGAATTTACAGTTGTCCCTCCTTGGTACTAATTATCGTTACTTCAAAACTGTCTGTTGGTTCATCATTATGAAGTGGAGTTTCGTAATAAAACTTTAATTCTGCTTGGCCTGTATCTTTTACATAAAATGTCCAATATGAATAGAAATTTTCGTCCTTTTTCATGGGAACAAAATTTTCTGTTGTATGGCCATCTAATTCAATAATTTGATCACCTTCTAGAGGTCTTGCACCCCATTGTCTACCTTCTCCGTTAATACCCGTTAAAGTAAATTTGATTAGATCTCCTGGTTGTACGTTTATTTCTTCGCCAGTTTTGTCTGTAATATCTAAGATAACTCCTGTTTCGAATCTTGGAGGTGGAAGTTGTTCGCCATTACCATTTTGATCTTTTTTTTGCTTACATCCTGCAAGCGAAAAACTTAAGGATAAAATTAGTGTTGTAATGATTAGTTTCTTCATAAATAATGAGATTATGGAATTATATTATTCATTAGGATTAATTTCAATTATATCTCCTTTATTACCATCTTTTCCTTCTAGCTTCAAATCAACTGTTTGTCGCAAGGTATGCCAACCGATTACTTCTCCCTTGCCTTTCTTTGTTTTAATTACTGTTCCAATGGCAGGTAAATTTTTTGCTAAATCATCGTAAAGATCTTTTTCGTAAGCTAAACAGCAACGCAGTCTGCCACAAATTCCAGAAAGTCTATCTGACCCTCTATGTGAAATTTGTTGTTGTTCTGCCAGTTCTGACGTAATGTTTCCTAGCTCGTTTAGAAAGCCTTTGCAACAAAGTTTTCTACCACAAGTTCCAAAATCACCAGACATCTTTGCTTCGTCTCTAATTCCGATTTGATGAAGGCGAATTGATTTTTGAAAATGGTGAGTAAGATCTTTTACTAACTGCCTAAAATCCACTCTGCCATCTGCAATAAAAGCAAAAGTTATTCTTCCACCGTCAAACGAAAAATGACAATCTACAATCTTCATCCCTAATCCGTATTTTTCTGTAGCTTTTCTGCAATATTCTATAGCAGGTCCTTTTTGCTTTGTTGCGTCTGATACTTTATTAAGATCTGCAGTTGTAACTTTACGTGATATTGGTTTGATTTCTCGTTCTTTGTCGTCAACTTTTTTAGCATCAATAATACTTACTACTCTACCGACTTCTGTTCCTAATTCTGTTTTTACTACTACTGAATCTCCAACCAACAAATCAAACTCTTCAAAACTAAAATCATAAGGTTTATCCCAAGGAGTAAAAATTATTTGAGCAATTTTTGACATAATATTATATCTGAAATCTTACAAAACGTCTAACTTCGATTTTTTCACCTAACTTCGCAATTTTTGCTTGTACTAATTCTTCAATTGTTGTTTTGTCATCTTTAATAAACGGCTGTTTAAGTAAGCATATTTCAGTATAAAATTTTTCGATTTTTCCAGCCATGATTTTATCTATTACGTTTTCTGGTTTTCCTTCGCGTTTTAGTTGTTCGGCATAAATTTCTTTTTCTTTGGCAATAACTTTTTTTGGTACTTCTTCTGGTACTAAATATTCTGGGCTTTCTGCAGCAATTTGCATAGCAATATCATGAACTAATTCTTTAAAATCAGAATTCTTAGCAACAAAATCAGTTTCACAGGCAACTTCTACTAACACCCCAACTTTACCGTTAACGTGGATATAACTTCCAACCAAACCTTCGCATGCTTCTCGTTCTGCTAATTTCTTTGATGCTTTTACAGCACCTTTCTTTCTTAGTATCTCAAGTGCTTTTTGTGTATCCCCGTTTGCTTCTTCGAGCGCTTTTTTGCAATCTACCATGCCTGCTCCGGTTTGTTCTCGTAATTTAATTAAAGTTTGTTTATCTACAGTCATATTTTTGTTCGTTATTTATTGAGAAGATATTAGATATCAGTAATAAGATATCAGCGCCGTGATTAAGTATGTAAAATTTTGTCCCTTATATCTTAATTACTGATTACTTATTTGCTACTCTTTGATTTTGATTTTGAAACTTCTACTTTTGCTGGTTGTGCTTTAATTTGTGATTTACCTTCTTCTACTGCTTGCGCCATTACTCCAGTAATTAAATTTATTGCTTTGGTAGCATCATCGTTACCTGGGATGGGATAAGTTACTTGTTCTGGATTTGTATTAGCATCACAAATTGCCACAATTGGAATTCCCCTTTTGTTAGCTTCGCGTAACGCAGTTTTTTCTTTCTTTAAATCTACAATATATACAGCATCTGGTACTTTCTTTAGATCTTTAACACCGTGAACCAAAATTTCTAGTTTTTCGATTTCTTTTTTAAACTTTGATTGTTCCTTTTTAGTATATTTTTCTAGTTCTCCTTTTTTCTGCTTATCAACTAGTTCATTATATTTTTTGATGACTTTTGAAATGGTGTCGTAATTAGTAAATGTACCTCCCAACCAGCGTTGATCAATATAAGGCATACCACATTTGTTGGCGTGTTCTTTAATAATACTTTGTGCTTGCTTTTTTGTACCTAAAAAAAGAATGGTACCACCATTCGATGCAAGTTCTTTCACAAACTTATAAGCCTCTTCTAACTTAATTTGAGTTTTTTCGAGGTTTATAATATTGATTCCATTTTTTTGTCCAAAAATGTACGGTGACATTTTAGGATACTGCTTTGATAGACGATGTCCAAAGTGCACTCCACTTTGCAGCATCTCTAAAATTGTAGGCAATTTTGACATAGTTTTCCTTTTATCCTCTACTCTTTTATAACCACTTTTTGTTAGTGGCAGGAAAATAAATAAGAGTATGAGTGATTTATTAATTAACTATATAAAGATAACAAAAATGTGGAAATATGTCAAGTATGTGTAGGTACATTCTACTCCGAAGTGCAACGTTTTAAACAATACAAAAAGACATCTCTTTTAGGTAAAATAATAAAGTACCCCTTAATTATTAAGCCAAATATAGAGATGTCCTACCAACATATTACCTCAAATCAAAGAAATGAG
>JAHIRB010000041.1 GCA_018818885.1 Patescibacteria group bacterium
CTCATTTCTTTGATTTGAGGTAATATGTTGGTAGGACATCTCTATATTTGGCTTAATAATTAAGGGGTACTTTATTATTTTACCTAAAAGAGATGTCTTTTTGTATTGTTTAAAACGTTGCACTTCGGAGTAGAATGTACCCACCCCATTCTTGACACATTTATTAATATCTGATAGTATATATCTATTAAATATGTTAATACTCACCATAGTACAAATAGCTTCTGCTATTCTTTTAATTATAGTGGTTTTAGTCCAAAACCAAGGTGCTGGCCTTGGCGCTGCTTTTGGTGGCGAAGGAAACTCATTTAGAACAAAACGAGGTGCCGAAAAGTCACTATTTTACTTCACCATTATTCTCTCTATTATATTTTTAGGCACAGCTTTAGCAGGAGTTATCTTGCAAAGCTAAACATCCAAAAATTAAAAACTAATTGTGAAAATTCCTTTTAAAAAAACAGATAATCTTTCTGTTTCCTCTTCTACTACAACAAAGAATGGGCAAAAGCCGCAATATCAAAATGAACTTGATAAAAAGTTGGTTTATTCTTTATCAGAAAATAAATTACCAAAACCTAAGCAACTTAAACACTTAAAAAAAACTCTAAGCAAAAAAGAGTTGTGGCTGGTGCGAGTGGCAGCTTTGATAATTCTAATCAGTTTGATTTTTTTAGGTGTTAAATTTTACCTAGCAAATTTTCTTCCAACTCCTATTGTTGGTGGCGAGCATACAGAAGGTTTAATTGGTGCCCCACAATATGTTAATCCATTACTTTCTCAAACTAACGATGTAGATTCGGATCTAGCAAATTTAATTTTTTCGGGATTATTAAAATATGATAAAGATTTAAACCTAGTTCCAGACCTAGCATCAGAATATCAAATATCAGAAGATCAAAAAGCATATACCTTTACTTTGAGGCAAAATGTCTTGTGGCATGATTCAAACCTTGATGATCCTAAACAGTTCACAGCTAATGATGTAATATTTACTGTTGAAAGTATTTTAGATCCAGATTTCAAAAGTCCAATTTTACCAAGTTTGCGTGGAGTAGAAATCCAAAAAATTGACGACTACACAATTGCTTTTACTTTACCTGAGGCCTTTCCGCCATTTTTAGAAGCTTTGACTTTTGGTATATTACCAGAACACATATGGTTAGAGGTTCCGCCAGCTAATGCAAATTTGAATGAATACAATATCAAGCCAGTTGGAACAGGCATGTGGCAATTTGTTAAATTGAATAAAGATTCCTTGGGTAATATTAAATCTTATATTTTAGAACCAAACCCTAATTACTACGGCCAAAAACCATACTTAGAAAAATTAACCTTTAAATTCTACCCTGATTTTGAAACCGCAGTTGACAGTTTAAAAAGTAAAAGCGTTGGGGGAATTAGTTTTCTACCAAAACGTCTTAAAGATGATTTAAAAAACAGCACTAATCTTAATTTCCATTCTTTCAACTTACCTCAATACACAGCAATATTTTTTAATCAAAAGCAAAACGAAATTCTAAAAAATAAAGGTGTCAGAAGTGCTTTAAGATTAGCTATTGATAAGCCAACAATACTTTCTGAAGCTTTGAGGCTAGAAGGACAAATTATCGATGGCCCAATACTACCTGGTTACCCTGGGTATGGTCCAAGCCAAGAAGATATAAGCTATAACCCTCAACAAGCAAATCAAACATTAGAAGATACGGGTTGGAAACAACTTGAAATTGATGACTATAAAAAGATTTTAGAAGAAGAATTCAATAAAATCCAAGGGGAGAAGGAAAAGGAAAAAGCAGATGCAGAAGGTGAAGAGACATCTCCAGAAGAAGGTCTTACAGAGGAAGAGCTAACTTTAGAGGAATATCTAGAATCAAAACTAGTGCCTGATCAGCCTTTTTATCGTCAAAATGATGACAAAATTTTACAAATTACCTTAACAACTGTTGATCAACCAGAAAACTTAAAAGCAGCAGAATTGATCGCAAATTTCTGGCAACAAGTTGGTGTCACCACAAATCTAAACATTGTAGAAGGAGCCAGAGTTTCTAGAGAAGTAATAAAGCCAAGAAACTATGAGGCACTATTGTTTGGAATTATCGCTGGCGCAGATCCAGACCCATTTCCGTTTTGGCATTCATCTCAAAACCAAGACCCAGGCCTAAATCTTGCTAATTATGCCAACCGAAAAGTTGATACATTGCTAGAAGAAGCAAGAAAATCTACCGATGCTCAAAAAAGACAAGAATCTTATAGTGAATTCCAAAATATAATTATATCGGAAATTCCAGCAATATTTCTATTTAATCCTACTTATACTTACGTCCTTGATAAAGATATCAAGGGTATAGATATATCTCGCATTGTCATTCCTTCTGATCGCTTCAATAACATTGAGGAATGGTATATTAAAACAAAAAGAAAATATAAAAAAGAATAGCCTTACAAATTCCGCAAGGCTATCTTATGTAAACGATATTGTAGTTGGGTGCAGGATTCACTACTCTAGATCATAATATCCAACAAAATTTTCAAAATCCAATTCAGTACTAAATCGGTCTAAAGCTTTCAAGATGAGTTCTCTTACCCCTTCGTGAGTTTTACCATCTTGCATTTTATTGGTAACAGTAATGTCTAGACAAAACTTACCTCTAAGCGTTCCTAAAAATAATCCTTCACCTGCAGGCCATTCTTGACATATCTCAGATCCAAAAGACTCTTTGATTGCCACGATAATATCTTGTATCGTAGCATAACTAAGTTTAAAAGGCCGCACTAATATCTTTGACTTAAGCCCCATTTTGATATCAACATCATTCACTTGCATTTGATTAACCCTCCCATTTTCAGACAAATTACTCTGTTGTCAAATTTACTGTTATTATACAACATTATTATGAACATAAAAGCGCCGATGTGGTGGAACTGGTATACACGCACGGTTCAGAGCCGTGTGCCCTTCGGGCTTGAGGGTTCAACTCCCTCCATCGGCACCACAATATATAGCAGTTCACCTAACCACCGGAGCGCTAGCGAAGACAAAAGTCTCCCCTCGCCCACCATATTAACTATATTAATTTTATTAACTATATTAACTACCTCGTATTACCACTCCATTAACTAAACTAAACTATGATTGAAAAAAGAAAAAATACAAAAAAATTCAAACAAACTAGACAGCTATTCAAACCTAAACAAAAGGTCAAACAAAACATCCAGAAATCTAACATTCGAGCTGGTAAAAAAATTCAAAGACCAACTCAAACACCAATTTCAAAAAACAGATTAAAAATTATTCCGCTTGGTGGTTTAGAAGAAGTCGGACGAAATATGACTGTTTTTGAATATGGCAACGATATTGTTATTGTTGATATGGGTTTGCAATTTCCAGAAGAAGACATGCCTGGAATTGATTATGTTATACCAAACATAGATTACCTTAAAGATAAATCAAAAAATATCCGTGGTGTAATTATTACTCACGGACACTACGATCATATCGGCGGCATACCTCATTTAATGCCACGGCTTGGAAACCCTACAATTTATACTGCCAAACTAACCGCTGGAATTATTCAAAAACGACAAGAAGAACACAAAAATATACCTAAATTAATTTTTCAAGAAATTAATGAAAGGTCAAAGCTTAAACTTGGTACGTTCAACATCGAATTTTTTCATGTTAACCATAACATTCCAGATTCTTACGCCGTAGTAATAAAAAGTCCTGTGGGTACCATCGTGCATACAGGTGATTTTAAACTTGATTACGATCCTGTTTACGAAAAACCAGCTGACTTAAACCTTATTGCTCAATATGGCAATCAGGGAGTATTAGCCTTGATGGCAGATTCAACAGATGCCGAACATCCCGGTAGCCAGATTTCTGAAAGAGAAGTAGGTCAAGAACTAGAAAAATTATTTGAACAAGCTCCAGGTAGAATTATTATCGGTACTTTTGCCTCACTACTTTCTCGTGTTCAACAGATATTTTGGATAGCAGAAAAACTAAATAAGAAAATATTGGTTGAAGGTAGGTCTATGAAAACTAATGTAGAAATTGCCCACAAGCTTGGTTATTTAAAATTCAACCCTAACACTCTAGTCGACGAAACTAATTTTAGAAGAATTGATGATAAAAAATTAGTAATAATTTGCACCGGTGCTCAAGGAGAAAAAAGAGCAGCCTTAATGCGAATTGCCAACAACGAACATCGCTTTATTAAATTCAAGCAAAAAGATTCCGTTATCTTTTCTTCTTCTGTTGTGCCAGGGAACGAAAGAACCGTTCAAACTTTAAAAGATACAATCTACAAACACGACGCGCGTGTTATTCATTATCAGATGATGGATATCCACGCTGGTGGCCATGCCAAACAAGAAGATTTAAAAATAATGATGAGGTTGATAAAACCAAGATTTTTTATTCCTATTGAAGGCAATCACTTTATGCTTAGAATCCATGGTGATTTAGCTATAGAAGCAGGCATCAAAAAAGAAAATATAATAATTGGTGAAAACGGTAGAATTATCGAATGCAGTAAAAATCAATGTAAATTGACAAACCATATGGTTCCAGCAGATTATGTTTTTGTTGATGGGCTTGGCGTGGGTGATATTTCACAGATAGTACTACGTGACAGGCAAATGATGTCAGAAGACGGGATGCTTGTTGTCATTGCTACAATATACAAAAAGACTGGCCAATTGGCACAAAACCCCGACATTATTTCTAGAGGTTTTGTATATTTGAAAGAAAACAAAAAGTTGATAGAGGAAATTAGAAGCAAAGCTAAAAAGATAATGCATGATTCAGATCATAAATCCCCTGCCTTTGAAGGTTACATTAAGGATAAAATAAGAAACGATCTTGGACAGTTTGTTTATAGTAAGACACAACGCAGACCAATGATTTTGCCGGTGTTGATTGAAGTGTAAGTTGAGCGATAGAGTTATAAAGCGATAAAGATAACAACTATATCGCTCCTATCGCTACATCGCTTTATCGCCATATTGACTAAATACGCATACATACTATAATACCAATACAGCTTTTAGAGGGCTGAAAAAGGAGGGGGTCATGAGTGAAAATATAAACTGGCTGGCGGTAGAAGCAGAAATGGCTGTTCGAAATTTCGGAGATAGATGGTCAGAATTTGGCATAGGTTATGGTGAACCAGAATTCGTCGACATTGTAAATCCAAGCAATCCGAACCGCATAAGAGATCGAAAAATCATCGAAGCTCGACGAAAAAAAGGAAGAAAAAAATGCTAAATTTAGACCTCTAAAAGTTCTTCCTTAGTAAAAGACTTGACAAAAACTGCAATATTTGCTAACCTATACATAACATTGAAAACTATTTAAAACCTATGAAGTGTGTCCTTTGATTGCGCGGGCTTGCCCTTAAGCGAGCGAAGCGAGTTGAAGGGTTGGGCACGCTGAGGTGAACTATGCGATAGTGTAGTTTCGGCAGGCACCGTAACCATAGCCTAACTGATGTCGCCCCGAGTTTATCGAGGGGGTCATTGAGTCAGTAAAGTGATTTTGATTTGTTTGCTGACGAATCATTTTTTTGTTCCAGCACGATTAATCATTATCTGGTCCGCCGAAGCTCGAATATAATGAGAGCGTAGGCGGGAATAAAGGTGGCACCGCGGCTTTGTCTCGCCGGAGTCCGAAAGGACGAAGGCGGAACTTGTCTCGCCGAAGCTCGAAAGAGCGGAGGCGGAATAATAACCCGTCCTTTGTCCAATAACTTTTTAAGTTGTTGTATGAAGGGTGGGTTTTATTAGTAACTGGCTTAAAATTTTTGAGCAAGTATCGATAAAAATTTTACTAGCAGTTACTAATCCGCCGAAGCTTTAGCGTAGGCGTATAACATAGATACAACTGGTCAAAAAGACCGATAACCATGGAGGGATCTTGAAAATGTCATTAACCAAAGAAGAACAGGCTGCACTGGAACAAACACATAATATCAAGATTACTTGTGTAATCAGTTTTACCGCATGCACAGAATGTGGTAAACGACGTTATCGCGCAACTGCAAATACGTCCGGTAAAATAATTCACGTATGTGAGGATGGCCATATTCAAAATGGTCAAGCTCCAAAAATCACTGTGGCCGTCATCGATCTACAAAAAATTCCTGGGTATGAAAAATCTAAACCACTTGACGTACTGCGTTACAAGGGTGGAAACAGAGGTTTCTAACTATGCGACGTCACGAGGGGAAGCAAAACTACAGTAGCTTTGCTTCCCCTCCCAACTCAATTATTACAAATTTATATAAAAAGAAAAGGCCGGGTGCACGCACCTGGCCCTTGTGTTTGAATGTCTGAATGTTGTTTATTATTTCGTGGGTTGTAGAGATAAAATCTCCGAATTCATTTTGCCAACTTTAATACCATCGGGATCATTCCTCTTTAAAGCCTCTGCAATTAGATGTGCAATATTGTTGCACCCTCGAGAAGAAAACTCCCCTTCCTGTGGTAATACTGATTTGATTAACATTTTTTACTGCCTCCAGGCTTCGTTCCAGCGGGCATCAATCTTACACTATATAATATTTTTTTTCAAATGTTTTATCTATACCATCCCGTTGGCGACATTCGCGAATGTCGCCAACTATACAAACTTTGACATAACACACGTAAACTATTAAAATATATAGGTATGAAGGAAATAATATTATCCGGTATTCAGCCAAGTGGAAAACTACATATTGGAAATTACTTGGGCTCATTGCGCAATTTTGTTGAGTTACAAAAACAGCATGAGTGCTACTTTTTTATTGCTGATTATCATTCTATATCAGAAGATTACGACCCAAAACAAAAACAAGCCCAAGTTATTGAATTGACAAGAGACTATTTAGCCGCTGGACTTGACCCAAAAAAATGCACAATATTTGCTCAATCTCACCTATCCCAGCACACAGAACTTGCATGGATTTTTAACTGTGTGACTCCTATATCATATCTGGAGAGGATGACGCAGTACAAAGACAAAGCTTCCAGACAAAAGCATAATATTAATATGGGGCTATTTGACTACCCGGTTCTTCAAGCGGCAGATATTTTAATGTACAAAGCCACTGCTGTGCCTGTTGGCATTGATCAAGATCAACATGTAGAATTGACAAGACAAATAGCACGATTTTTTAATAAACGTTTTGGCAATACTTTTACTGAACCTAAAACCCTACATACCGACACGCCTAAGGTAATGAGTTTACTAGAACCGGAAAAAAAAATGTCTAAAAGTTTAGGCGATAACCATTGCATATATATTGATGACGAACCAGAAGCGATAAAATCAAAGCTAGCAAAAGCTGTTACAGACACTGGTGACGGCAAGGGCGTGGGTGCACAAAATTTACTTGATTTAATTAAAATATTTAGTGATAAAAAGATTCATGATAAATTTGTAAATGATAGCAATGCTGGTAACTTAAAATATTCGGAACTTAAAGCACAACTAGCTACAGACATTGCTGAATATTTTGCTGATTTTAGAAAAAAGAAAAAAGAAATTTCTAATAATGACGTAAAAAAAATACTGAGTGATGGTGCAACAAAAGCTAGTAAAGTAGCAACCCAGACATTAGACGAGGTTAGAAAAAAAATTGGCATACGATAGTATGTTTATTTATTACCTAGCTGTAGTGTTATCACTTATCGCAATTGTTGTAAGTTTAGTTTTTACTTTTTTTGTTTTATGGTCGATAATTACATTATTTTATACACGTGTCCCTTGGGCACCTACGCCAAAAGATACTATAGATAGAGTAATTAATGAACTAGGTATTAAGCCCGGGCAAAAAGTATACGACCTCGGTTGCGGCGATGCAAGGGTGTTAATCAAAGCTGATAAAACAAGTGCAGAAACTATAGGTTATGAACTATCATTAAGCACTTATCTAAGAGCAAAATTGAGAATCTGGCTAAGCGGAGCAAAAACTAAAATTTATAGAAAAAATTTTTTAAAAGTTGACCTTTCTGATGCTGATATAATCTTTTGTTTCTTAGTTACGAAAGTAATGCCTAAAGTTGCTGTCAAATTAAAGGAAAATTTAAAACATGGTACAATTGTCGTGTCTTACGCATTCGATTTTCCTGATTGGAAACCATACAAAATTTTAGATACCAAACCTTCAAAAACCTATTTTTATCAAATTTAAAAAATATTTTAATATAATTAAATATAATCTAATAAATAATACCAATTGACTTGTACCTTGTTACTTGACATTTGAAACCTATGAACCCATTCCAAAATGCACAAAAACAATTAAAAACAGCAGCTACAATTTTAAATTTAGATTCTGATGTTTTAGAAATTCTAAAGAAACCAAAGAGAATTCTGCAAGCATCTATCCCTGTTAAAATGGATGACGGATCATTAAAGGTTTTTGAAGGTTATCGTGTTCAATACAACGATGCTCGTGGTCCGTTCAAAGGTGGTATTAGATTCCATCCACAAGTAAATCTTGCGGAAGTTAAAGCATTAGCTTTTTGGATGGCAGTAAAATGCGCTACCGTGGGCATTCCTATGGGAGGTGGCAAAGGCGGAGTGATTGTAAAACCTCAAGTACTTTCTACTGGTGAACTTGAACGACTTTCTAGAGGTTACATTAATGCTTTTGTAAATTTTATCGGTCCAAAAGTTGATATTCCCGCACCTGATGTTTATACTACACCCCAAATCATGGCTTGGATGATGGACGAATATTCAAAAATTAAAGGCAAAAATACTCCAGGAGTAATTACTGGCAAACCTCTGAATGTTGGTGGTTCACTGGGCAGAGATACTGCTACAGCTCAAGGTGGATTTTATGTCTTAGATGAACTAGTTAAAAAATTAAAATTAAATCCAAAAAACACCAAAGTAATAATTCAAGGTTTTGGTAACGCGGGATCTAACATGGCTGATATCATGTTTCACGCTGGTTACAAAATCATTGGTTATTCCGATTCTAAAACTGCAATACTTGATATAAAGGGCAAAGGTTTTGATTCACATACCATTGAAAAGATTAAAAAGAAAAAAGGCTATGTTGATATTTGCGATTGTCACAAAATTAAGTGTTCTTGCAAAGACCACAAACACATGACAAACGAACAACTACTTCAGCAAAAATGCGACATTTTGGTATTGGCAGCTTTAGAAAACGTAGTAACACAAAACAATGCTGGCAAGCTAAAAACTAAAATCATAGTAGAACTAGCTAATGGCCCAACTACACCAGAAGCTGATGTAAAATTATATAAAAAAGGTATCCATGTTTTACCAGATGTTTTAGCTAATGCTGGCGGTGTAACTGTTTCATATTTTGAATGGGTACAAAACTTGCAAAACAATTACTGGACAAAAAAAGAAGTCTTTACTAAACTTCAAAAAATAATGATTGAATCATTCAACAGTGTTTGGGAACTCTCCCAAAAGCATAAAGTTGATCTAAGAACAGCAAGCTTTTTGTTAGCAGTTGACCGAATCGCTGATGCTATCAAACAACGCGGGATATAAATCAATTAAAATTACATTTAGTAGGTCGGGGCCAGGCCCCGACCTACATTTTATATTATATTTAATTTATTCTAAATCAATCTTTTCTAGTTTGATCTTTTGTCCAAGCCAATTCTGCGCATTTTCCTTAAACCTATCGGTTGAATCAGTAACTATATATCTATGTTCTTTTCCTTTGACAAGTTTTGATTCAATCTCTGTATGTCTATTTAGATAATCTTTTAAAGATTCTGCAACAATCGCTGATGTATCTAAAACATTGCACGATTTTCCCATTATAGACTTTATCTTTTTCTGTAGTATAGGATAATGAGTACACCCCATAATTAAAGTATCGACTTTCTTCAATTTAAGTGGTCTTAAATAATTTCTAAGTATCATTTTTGTCTCACGTCGATTTTGCATGCCTTCTTCTACTATAGGAACAAGTAATGGACATGCTGCTTGGCTAACAATAACATCTTGCTTTTGATTTTTTAGTTCTTTGATATAACTTTCTGAACTGATTGTTCCGCGGGTACCAATTACTCCAACTCGACCAAAACGGCTTACCTTTGCTGCCTCTTCTACCACCGGCCGAATTACACCAAGCACTCGCCTGTCCGGATAATTCTTAGGCAGCCATTCCTGCTGTATTTTCCTTAAAGCTTCTGACGATGCTGTATTACATGCGATAATGACTAGCTGACAACCTTGCTTAAATAAATAATCAACAGCTTGTACTGTAAATTTGTATATCAAAGCCTGTGAACGGTTACCGTAAGGTAACCGCGCAGTATCGCCTAAATATAATATTTGATAGTCTGGAAGTGTCTTTAATACTTCCTTAACTACAGTTAACCCACCAATTCCTGAATCAAAAATTCCTATCATAAATTTAATTTTATCCGCTCTTCCATTCCTTTCCAATTTCTGGGTGTTTATCTAAATAACCTTTTAAAATTTCTTTTAATTCTTCCATCCTTTCTTGTGTTTTAGCTTCAACACATAATGTCATTACAGGCATGTTTGAAGATGCCCTAACTAAAAACCATCCATCATCAAATTGTACGCGTGCGCCATTAATATCAATAACCTTATCTCCGTAGACTTTTTTCAATTCCTCAACAAGTTTTTCGATAATTTCATACTTAATTTCATCTGCACAATCAACATGGATAGTTGGAGTTTTTATGTATTGTGGAGTATTTAACATAATTTCTGAAAAAGGCTTCTCTTGAGTGGTTAGATATTCTAGAATTTTTAATGAGGCAAAAACAGCATCATCATAATCATAATAGCCATAACGATAAAAAATGTGGCCACTACCCTCACCTCCCAAAACTGCATCCACCTCTTTACTTTTTTGTTTAATATACGAATGGCCAGTCTTCCACATAACAGGTTTTCCGCCATGTGCTTTGATGTCTTCTATTAGTGCCTGAGATGCTTTCACATCAAAAACGACTGATGAACCAGGCTTTGCTTTTAACGCTAAGCGAGCTAATAGAATCATAGCATTGTCTGGAAATACTACCTGGCCTTTTTCATCACATAAACCAATTCTATCTCCATCGCCATCATAGCCTAAACCAATATCAGCTTTTTCTTTAAGCACTGTTTTTGCTAAAATCTCTTGTGACTCCACTAAAGTAGGGTTTGGTTCGTGATTGGGAAAATTAAAATCAATATCACAAAACTTCTCAACTACTTCACAACCAGCTTCTCTTAAAACTTGAGGTACAATTTCACCAGCAGTACCATTACCGCAGTCAACTACTACTTTTATTTTTTTCTTCAAATTTATTTTAGGTAAAATATAATTTTTGTAATCATCATTGATGCCTTCATATTTTTTTAATTCACCCTCTCCAGAAACAAAATCATCCTCTAATACAATTTTATACATTTCCTGTATATCATCAGGTAGCAAAGTAGTAGAAAAATCATAACCTAACTTAAAACCACTCCACCCATTAGGATTATGGGATGCCGTGATCATTGCTCCACCCTTAAATTTAAAGTGGTATTGAGCAAAATATAAAACTGGTGAAATAACCATTCCAACATCTGTAATGTTGGCCCCAGAAGCTAACATTCCCTTAACAATTGCATCTTTTAAACGTTCAGAATATTCACGCGCATCGTATCCAACGACTACGTCTTTTACACTTCGCCTATTTAAAAAACTAGCAAATGCCTTGCCAATAATCTCTGCAGATGCTTCATTTATTTCTTTATCATTAACACGTCCACGAATATCATATTCACGAAACATGGTCTTTTCTAATTGTGCCATAATAATTCTTTAATATTTAATTTAGATAAAGTAGATCAGGAACATTCTCCCTGACCTACTTTTAATTTTATATTATTCTTTACCGTAACTCAGATAATATTGATTTTTTTACTTCAAGCAGTGCTCCCATAGCCCACATAACAGCTAATATAGCTAGTATCCAACCAATTATTGGAATACTAAATACAATATCACAAATAACTAAACCTAAGATCATTGGCCAAATCATTGTTTTTTTGTATTTGCCCTTGGTTAACCAATTTACTAACAATAGACCAACTGTAACTCCAACAAAAATTCCAGAAAGGTAGATCGCTATAAAATACATTGGAATTAAGATCATTCCCAGCGGAATACCGATTATAGTAATTATTAGCAATAATATGACAATTGGCGTCAAAATAAGATAGATCAAACCCCAACCCAAACTTCGTCCTGGTGCTTTTGTCATTTGAACACTTACTTGAGTAACTACCTTTGGCGCTAAACTAATCAAAACTAAACCTACAATAAACATTCCAAACAATGATACTAATTTACCAAAAAAGTATATTGCACCAAATGCAGGGGCAGCTTTTACTCTAGCTGATGTTACTGTTTTGTGTTTTGTTTCGCCAGCAACTTCTACATTCTCATTTATATCTACTTGGTCTAAAGTTGCCGCTAAATAATTAAAATCACCACCTACTTTAGTTCCAGATCTCAAAGTAGCATAACCATCAGCACCTAAATTTATATCAAGGTCTTTTCCAACTTCATTTGTAAATATGATATTGCCACCAGCAATATTTATATTACCATTTACTTTTCCATTTACTACCACGTTTCCACCAGCTGCAATCAAATCCCAACCTACCTCTGCGCTGTCTGAAAGTTCTAGTGTTCCGCCAGCTGCATTTACGTTTCTTTCTACATAGCCAGAAATTACTACATCACCACCAGCTACACGCACACTCCCCATAACATCTCCTTTAACTTTTATATTTCCGCCTATGACAAAAACATCACCAGCAACAGGGCCAGAAATAGTAATTGTTCCACCAAGCACAATAACGTCGCCATTAACTGCACCGTCAATAGTGGCTGTACCAACTGTTTTAATTAAATTTCCATCGAGCACTTCGTCTTCTGCTAAATAAAAATTGTCGTCTGCTGCAGAATAGGCAAAAGTAAATAACGGTAAGCCCAATAGTAGCATCACGATTGCAAGAATCTTTAATTTTTTCATATTATTTTTAATTAACTTATTACAGACTTCTCCTATACCCTTATTATAATCAATAAAAGCTTGGAGAAGGTGACCCGTAGATTCCGTGTTTTCACCTCTTAAAATTAAGGAATTATACGGGTCGGATGAGGGTTAATATTTATCGAATATATTATATCAATATTTTGCGATTATTACAAGATTTCTTTTGTTTTTTTGGCTTTTGACTATGGTAAGTCCTGCCTCTTTAATTAAATCATCTAGCTCTTTCTTACCAAAATTATGGTAATACCGCATAACTTTTTCCTTTTTAATTCTCCAAGGAATATAATAATCACCTTTTTCAAGTTCTGTTGCTTTTTGTTTGTGCTGATAATCATCCAAATTCCAATTAGTCATTAGTAGCATGCCACCTTCTTTGAGTAATTTTTTAATGTTTTTAAGTATTTTTAATCTTAATGATTTTGATGGTATGTGATGTAAGATTGCGATCACTAAAATTTTATCAAAACTTTTTTTTGGAAGATCCAGTTTTGTGATATCTTGATTTATGAATTTATAATTTGGATACAATCCTTGAGCATTTTTGATTAATGATGTACAATTATCTAGTCCTACATAGTTTATTTTCTTATTTTTTAGTAATGGAACTATACGCCCCTGACCGCATCCCAAATCTAAAACAGTATCATTGTTCTTGATATATTTGATAAGTGATTTTTCTTCAGACCAGATCTTTTGTCTGACACGCGCGATGGCTGTGTAGTCTGCCTTGACTTTGTTGAGTATTTGTGTGATTTTATTTTGATCCATAATTTATCTTGTGATTAAGCGATGAAAGTAAAGTTTCTTATTGCGATAAAGCAATACAGTTAACTTTATCGCTCCATCGCTCTATTGCTTAAACGTATTAACCATATTAACAGTATTTACCTTATAACATTACGTAATAACCATGCCTTCCAAGCTCGAAAAAATTATTTTACAACTAACACGCGCCGATATAAAAACCCGCGCAGACTTAGTCGTGACTAAACGAAAAATAACAAATAGCCTCAAAATACCACCTCCTCAAAATTCAGATCTTATCAAAACCTATCGTAAGTTACTTAAAGCAAAAAAAATCAAAGAAAATAAAACTTTATTTAGTCTTTTAAAAAAACGCGAAATAAGAACTCTTTCTGGGGTTGCTCCAATAGCTGTTTTGACCAAATCTTATCCTTGTCCAGGAAAATGCATTTACTGTCCAACTGAAAATAAAATGCCCAAGAGTTATCTTTCTAATGAGCCAGCGGTAATGCGCGCAATTTTAAATAAATTTGACCCATACAAACAAGTTGAAATGAGGCTTCTTGCTTTGCAAGCAAACGGACATCCTACCGATAAATGCGAGTTGATCATACTTGGTGGTACTTGGTCTGCACTGACAAAGCCATATCAAACAAAATTTATCAAGCGCTGTCTTGATGCCATGAATAAAAAAGCTGCAGATGACTTACCTACTGCACAAAAAAGAAATGAACGAGCGAAACATCGCTGCATCGGAATTACTATCGAAACTAGACCCGATTACATTACAGTTGACGAGATTAAGCGTTTACGAGAATTAGGCGTAACTAAAGTTGAACTAGGTGTACAAAACTTAAATGACTCTATATTAAAGATAAACAGACGCGGACATAATGTCAAACAAACAATTCAAGCAACCAAACTACTAAAAGATACTGGATTCAAAGTAGGTTATCACTTAATGTCAAATCTGCTCGGCGCGACATTGCGATCTGATCTAGCTATGTTTAAAAAATTATTTTCTGACGATAAGTTTAAACCTGACTATTTAAAACTATACCCTTGCGTTGTAACAAAAAACACCAAACTTTTCACACTTTGGAAACAAGGTAAATATAAACCACACACAGATAAACAACTACGAAATTTGATTATCAATATTAAAAAAATAGTTCCTTATTATGTTCGCATTAGTCGCGTAATACGTGACATTCCGACAGAAAGCATAATTGCCGGTAACAAAATATCAAATTTGCGACAATTACTAGCTGATGATTTAAAAGAAAAAATGATAGTATGCAAGTGTATTCGTTGCCGTGAAGTCGGGCACCAACAAAATATTACAAACACTTTCTCCCGTCGAAGGCTCGCCTCGCTTCGCGGTCGAAGCGGACGTCTCGCCGAGACCAAACAACTGCGAATAAAAAAATATTCTGCTTCAGACGGTATTGAATATTTTTTAAGTTTTGAAAGCAATGCAGGTAAAGTTTTGTATGCATTTTTAAGATTGCGTATCCCTAGATTAATCAACTCTGACTTAACCACTTTACTACCTGAACTTGAAAATGCAGCCTTGATTCGTGAACTTCATACATATGGACACCTAACTCCTATTGATAAAAAGGGCAAAGTTCAACATACTGGCATGGGCAAAAAATTAATGCTGGAAGCTGAAAAAATATGCAAAAAACACAATGTAAACAAAATAACTATTATTTCAGGAGTTGGAGTTAGACCATACTATAAAAAACTTGGGTATAAGTTAGAAAATACCTATATGACTAAATCTCTCTAAATTTGCATGAGTTACGATAATATCATATAATATCTTTACATATGAATCAAAAAGAATTAAAAACCATAACAAATTTACTTTTTGAAAGCGGAATGCTAAAACGCCAGAAAGAAGTTGGTTCGTATTTCGCTGGCGTTGATGCAGACTCTACTAGTATCGCTGACCATATAATGCGAACCTGTTTGATCGCTTATTTTTTAGCTCACGCTGAAGGAGCCGATCCGCAAAAATGTGTCATGATATGCCTCTTTCACGACTTACACGAAACAAGAGTTACCGATCTACCAAAAGTAGCTTCAAGATATATCAACAAAGATGAAGCAGAAAAGAAAGCTTTTTATGACCAAACAAAAGAATTACCAAATAAAATAAAAAAAGAAGTGAGGGAGTTGTGGTCAGAAGTTGAAAAACTAAAGACCTTAGAAGGAATAGTTGCCGAAGATGCAGATAGACTGGAGCATGCTATTTCTGCCAGAGAATATGTAAACATTGGCTATCAAGGCATGCAAAATTGGATAAACAATGTTAAAAAAGCTGTTAATACTAATTCTGCCAAAGAATTTATAAAAATAATTGAAAAATCAGATCTTAACGACTGGTATAAAGGATTAAAAAAGTTAAACTATAAAAAAGTAAATCCAAAATCATTCGCATCAAAAAAGAATAAAAAAAATAATTAAAATATTATATTATGAAAAATTTGCAAAAAAATGATCCTGCAGCATATGATGCTGTTAAGCAAGAATTAAAAAGAATTAGAGAGGGAATCGAACTTATACCATCGGAAAACTTTGTTTCTGTGAATGTTCTAGAAGCCATGGGAACAATTTTTACTAATAAATATTCAGAAGGCTATCCTCAAAAAAGATATTATGGCGGAAACCAAGTAGTTGATATTGTTGAACAAATGGCAATTGATCGTGCCAAAGAACTATTTGGCGCAGAACACGTTAATGTCCAGCCTTATTCTGGATCTCCTGCCAACATGGCAGTTTTTTTCGCACTTATGGAACCAGGCGAAAAGTTTATGGGACTTGATCTTAACGCAGGCGGGCATTTGACTCACGGCTCGCCAGTAAATTTTTCTGGTAAACTATTTCATTGCATTCCATACAATGTTAAAAAAGATACTCAAATTTTAGATATGGATGAAGTTCGCGAAATAGCTTTAAGAGAGAAACCTAAAATGATTCTTTCAGGATTGACTGCCTACCCGCGTAAATTAGATTTTGAAGCTTTCCAAAAAATTGCTGATGAAGTCGGTGCCTATCATTTTTCTGATATCTCTCATATTGCTGGGCTTTGCTCAGCTGGAGTACATCAAAACCCAGTTCCTTATTGTGATGTAGTGACTACAACAACTCATAAAACATTACGTGGTCCACGTGGTGCAATGATTATGTCAAAAATCGAAGATAAATATCACGATAAATATCATCCAGAAAGTAAAAAGAATTTAGCGGAATTGATAGATTTTAATGTTTTCCCAGGAATCCAAGGTGGTCCTCACGATCACATTACCTTAGCTAAGGGTGTAGCTTTTGGTGAAGCCTTAAAGCCAGATTTTAAAAACTATGCTGAACAAATTGTCAAAAACGCTAAAGCTCTAGCAGACGAACTAATTAGTCAGGGTTTGACTTTAGTGACAGGCGGAACTGACAATCA
This sequence comes from Patescibacteria group bacterium, assembly GCA_018818885.1. Taxonomy (GTDB): domain Bacteria; phylum Patescibacteriota; class Patescibacteriia; order Buchananbacterales; family SURF-54; genus JAHIRB01. Next base: position 17,261 of record JAHIRB010000041.1, read on the forward strand.
TTTGATGGTTATTGACTTGTGTGGAAATGATCTTACTGGCAAGGGCAAAGAAGTACAAAACGCACTTGAAAAAGCAGAAATATATGTTAACAAAAACACAGTTCCTTACGAACCAGCATCCCCATTCAACCCAAGCGGAATTAGGCTTGGTACACCTGCTGTTACTTCTCGCGGAATGACTGAAAATGATATGAAAATAATAGCTAAAGGAATTGCAGATGTAGTCAAAAATCATGAAGACGAAACTATACTCAATGACGTAAGAAAAAGAATGCAAGAATTGACTTCGAAGTATCCGTTGTATTCGGAGTTAGATATTTAAGTTAATTATAGTATATTGGAGAGATTATAAAAATTAGAGTTGTCGTAATATTGTGCTCTAATCGCTATAATAACTCCAATCTCTCCAATCGCTATTGACATAATGACTCAACAACAAACAATAATCTTTGATGGTCAAAAAGCAGCCCAAAAAATCTTAGAAGAAATAAAAAGCAAAGTTTCTTCAAAAGACAAAAAACCAGGATTGGCTGCTATTTTGATTGGTGACGACAGGCCATCTCATATCTATGTTAAAAACAAAGAAAAAGCTTGTCAATTTTGTGATATCACATTTCACAAATATTTTTTAGAAGAAAATACACCTCAAAAAGAACTTCTTTGCTGTATCGAATTTCTAAATAAAGATCCAGATATTGATGCTATAATTGTTCAGTTACCATTACCAAAACAATTTGATGTTGAGAAAGTAATTTCTAGCATTGATCCAAAAAAAGATGTTGACGGATTTCATCCTCAAACAATAAAAGACATTATGGCTGGAAAGCCTGGTATTAATTCTGCTTTAGTGCAAGCCATCAGAGAGATCCTCAAACAAACCGAACAAGACTTAAATGGTAAAAAAATGATACTAGTTTCAAATTGCGATATTTTCTATAATACCTTTGTCAAAGAGCTAGAAGATTTAATGTTAGATATTGAAGTTATTTTTTCTGACAACAAAAAATTAGAACAAAAAACAAAATCAGCTGAAATTTTAGTAAGTGCTGTTGGCAAGGCAAAATTTATTACAAGAAGTATGGTAAAAAAAGACGCCATAGTAATTGATGTGGGAACAAGTTTAGTTGGTAAAAAATTTGTAGGAGACGTAAATTTTGAAGAAGTGAAAAAAATAGCATCCTTTATCACGCCGGTACCAGGCGGTGTCGGCCCTATGACAGTAGCCATGCTTTTAAAAAACGTCTACGAACTATCACAAAATAACTAAACATACTCACACACCCATACTTACCCAACCCGTCTCTCTCTCCCTTTGCGGGAGAGGGAACAAGGGTGAGGGGTGTACTACTCCGTTTCCTCCCCCTTAAGATAAGGGGGAGATAGAGGGGGTTATGATGCAATAAAAAAAGCCCCGCATTCACGGGACTTTTTTGTATTTAGTTACTCTTTTAATTATGAGTGTAGGCGCCTTATTCTGTTTCCCCTCTCCTAAGATAGGAGAGGATTAGGGAGAGGTATGATGCTAAGATAAAGAGTGTTCACGTAATAATTTTGCATCACTTAATTTATGATTGATCTGGAATTGTTGGTACTGGTGGAGACGTAGGAGCTTGGGGAGTTTGGCTAGGGACGTCTGGTTGTGATTCATTTTGCTTACCAGCAAATGCTGCAGCTGCTAAAGATATTGCAATTCCAACCCACATAACCCAATTTGATAAAAATGCAACGTATCCTCCTGCAAACCACGGTGCAGTAATAGCAAGATCAAAAATTAATGTAATACCTAATAATATTGCTCCATACTTTAAACCTTCAATCATACCACCACCATATTTTTTCAAAATCATTTTTGTCACAAAATACCCTATGGCTGCAGCCAAAATCCATTCTAAAATCCAATAAAGCCAAGGTATACTCTCTAGCGTAAACATCAAAATCGAAATAACTACAAAAAATACTGCCCAAACTGCTGCTCCTATTAAGACTAAAATTTTCCATTTTTCGATCATATTTTTTTTTTAATTATCTTAGAAAAAATTATATAAAAAGTTGAGTATAAGAATACGACAATAACAAATGATATTATTATAAATATGGTAGTATTAATGCTCAAATATTTTCTACCAATAAATAAAATGAGTAATAGATTAAGTAAAAGTCCGACAGAATATCTTAAATAACTATTTATATTTCTACTGTTAGTCTTTACTTTCTTAGTGTTAACTCCCAAATAGCCTATACCAATAATTATTGGCAATATTATGGTACCTATTACCATCTCTTTTATATAGAATCGCATACCGCTTAACACCAAAAATGACCAGACTGTTACTATTATTAATATTAACAAGCCACCATATAAAATAATATTCGAAAATTTTTTATTGTACATTATTTAATTTCTTTATTTAACCACTCCTGTGCCTTCTTATTTAGCTTTATCTCTTCAACAGAAATTACCGGCACACTATAACTATGCAAGGTTGAAATTATTTTTTCGATTTTCGATAAATTGTTTTTTAATGTTTTAAAAACTATCGCTACTTCCCCACTCTGTTCTAATTTCTTTTTCCATAAATATAAAGATTGAACTGGAAAAATGTTAGCACATGCCACTAATTTATTCTTTAATAATGCATTCGAAATCTTTTTCGCTTCTGCATTATTTTTGCATGTTAAGTATATTGATATTGCCTTCATATCTTTTACTGTCATTGCGAGCCCAAGTGCGTACGAGGGCGTAGCAATCTCCCCGCCCGTCACAAAACAATAAACCCATACTTAAATATGACAACGCGATCTATGCTCACCTGACTCACTTAGCACGTCTCCCCCTCTTAAGATAAGAGGGGGAACAAGGGGGCGTTATGATGCTGATTATACAAAATGTTTGGGCACGCCAAAAGGATTAATAAGAATTTATAAAATTACAATTTATATCGACTTCAACAAAATGATGAGCCTGGCCAGCAATAAATTCCGGGCACTGATTCACCGGATCGTTATCTACCGCTTGTCGTGGATTGTGTGCGACATCGCAAGCCCAATCTGGAATTATTTGTCCTGAAAGGCATGGGCCAAGATTAAAGTACGCTTCACTACTCTCTATTGTTTTGACCTTACATAATTCTATACATTTAGCTCTAGCTATAGTTTCTTCGGCATCACCTTTTGCACCCACTATATTTTCTATACTACTTTGTGGTTGATCATCTCCTTGCGGAGCATGTACAAAATATGTGATAACTCCGATAACAGCGAGAACAAGTAAAATTCCAATGTATTTCATATATTTAACAACTCTACTAACTCTATCTCCTTTAGCTAATATTTAGTTCATCTCTATATCGCTCTTTCCACTTTACTTCTTGCTCTTAAATATCAACCAATTTTTTCCTTCTAAATTAAACAAAACGTAATTACCCTTTAGCTTTTTTCCTGCCAGTCTAAATTTTAAAGATTTTTCTCCAATATCTAGTAGCTGATATTTACCCTTGTCAAAAATTTTAACTGTCCCTGCTCCGTACTCCCCTTTAGGAATAACTCCTTTAAAATTGATGTACTCAACAGGATGATCTTCTACTGCTACAGCCAGATGTTTTATGCCAAAATCCTGTGGCACGCCTTTGGGTACTGCCCAAGACTTCAAAACAATATCTCCAGTTACAACATCTTCTGGCAGCTCCAACCTAAAATCATAGTGTAAATGTGAGGCTTGATGTTTTTGAACCACAAAACGCCAAAGATTTTTTTTTGCAGATTTACCAGAAGGCTCGGGAGTTTTGGTAAACTTCCGTTTTGACTTATACTTTTGCAAAGCCATAATCTAAACTTTTAGATAAACTACATCTCCTTCTTTGACTGGTTCGGAAACCTTGAGACCGACAGCATCACCTTTTTTGGCTGCTTGAACTTGTTCATGTTCTACCTGCATAGAATCTACTGGTTGTTCAAATTCTTGCCCACGGCCATTTACAACGATGGTATCACCAACCTTTAGGCCAGCTGTAAGTTCTACAACAGCAACACCGATCTTGCCAAAGTAATGCGTTATCTTTCCAATTTCCTTACCAGGAGGAGCTTGTTGTTCTTCTGTAGTTTTTTCTTCTGCCATATGATTTTAGTTAATAAAGATAAATTTTTTTGGGGCTTACTGCTTATACAACACTAACTTTTCCGCTTAACTATTGTAGCAAATATTAAACAAAAGAAAAAGCCCCGCAAACCACAGTGTGGTTTGCGGGACCAGTTAGCCTCGATTAGGCTACCATCGCGAGATCGATCGAACCCCACGCTTCGGCGAATGCCGTGTATCGTCGTGCTCCCTCCATAAGCACACTTTCGGAGAAATCGGGATAGAACGGAACTTCCTGCTTGAGCCTGCGGGCTTCATCCACTATATCTTTGTAACCCATAGCGATGAGCGCCTGGCGGAAGTATTCTTTGCCCTGATGTTCTATTCTTCCTTCGTTTTCCAGTGCAGCCAGCTCAAAAAAACGATCTTCGTCTTGGGTGTGCCACACATCTCCCAACATAGGTATGCGTTGAGGACCAACAAGAGCCACTTCTTTCTTGCCGTCACAGTAGGCGTAGCCGAGCTGACGAGCGAGGGCGGCTGCAATGCCGTCGTAACGATTGATCATCGCCCATATTCTTCCTTGAAGGATGGGGTCAATGCTGCACATGAGCATTGCTTCTTCGTTGCTCAGCTCGCGGTCGGTTTCTTCAAACTTGGTCGTAGCATGGTTTACTGGCCACGGTAGTATTGTGCCTTCCGGCGGCACGCCTTGAGTAGGATCAAAACCATAATCCTCGAGCTTCTTTTTGCCAGACAGCAAGTCACGGAGAAGGCTTCCCGAAAGCAGATAGCGGGTAATCCACTCGACAGGCAGGATGCAATTGGTGTCTTCCTCGGTCAATGGTCGGCCGAGGATGACATCGAATTCCCTGACCAATATTTTGGTATCGGTCAACTGTTTGATGAAGGCGGTGGGAATACCGAACCATTTCGCGATCATGGCAGACTTAACCGCCACCGTGCATATTGCCGCTCCCTTACCGGGAATTTCCTGTTTGGTTCGACCGACGTCGAAGCCCGAAATGTAATTGACAAAATCAAAACCAATTCCTCCGTCTTCACGCGTAATATCCTTCGCGCTTCCTTCTCTTGGTATTACTAACCCTGACATCTTTACATCACCTTCCTCTCTATTGCTGTTCCTTGAGTTTCTTTTCCGCGTCTTCGATTGCTTCCTCCAGACTGCGATCAACGGTTGAACGTGACTCCGGCTTCTTTATTTCTGGAAATTCTCCATTGACCGCAAACGCACAAGCTTCGAGAAAGCCCATCTCACCGATAAAATCATTAAAGACGACTTGTGTTCCAGGAACACACGTGATGCTCAGAATCGCTGCTCGGTTCAATTCCGACTGATCGGCTTCGAATGCTACTCCGATAAAAGTGGTTTTAATGTCATTGAGGACATATCGAGCATAGGCTTCCAGTGAACCTGTCAAATGATTCGCGTGACCTGCGCCGAGAATCCAAGCGTCGATCTTTCCGAGCCAATTCTTGATTGTCTCACGTGACTCATCTTGATTCCGATGAAAACTCGAGGTTTTAAAAATCTTTACCTCGACCAAGCCTTCTTTTTCTACTTCTCTGAGATACTTAAGACCTCGTAAGCATTGCGGCAGATCGCTATCTGAGCCGATCATAATTCCGACTTTTCTGACCTTTGCCATACTATTCCTCCTCGGATACTTCTTCCTTGCTTAGGTTTGGATCAAGTGGCACAAACAACCATTTTCGCTTCAAGCTATCAACTCCTTTCTGTAGTGGTGTGATTAATTTTCATAGAGCAAAAAAACTCTTTCCTCCCTGGAAAAGAGCCCTCCTTGTGATTAGTATCTTATATAAAATCGTTAATTTAGTCAATTATAAGAGGGCAGGTCTGCTTTTTGCAGTACCTGCCCTCGATATTTTTTCCTCCGTGGTTTAGTGTCCGAAAAAACCTCTCATTTCGGCGTCCGGTTTCATATACAGAGTTACACCGTGCTTCTCGCACAGCGCGATGATTTTTTCGTCGTTGATGGAACCACTGGTAGCGAATATCGCCCGTATGCCCGCATCGATCAAAATTTGAGGGCCATCCCTAAATGGGAAAAAGCTGTCGCTATCTGCAACCACCGGTGCACCCGGATCATGGAGTACGTGATTTGCATCCCTGGCCAACCAAACAGCCAAGTGGCAAGCAATGTAACTCGCCTGCTGTCCAGCACCATTGCCGACAAGTTGTCGACCCTTTACCAAGGTAATGGTATTGCTGTTGGATGTGGCGTTGATTGACCGGCCGAAAAGCAGTGCCTCTTCGTACTTTGAATACGGTGTACCGTAGATTGCCAAACCAGGGTCGTTGAAATTCAAAACCGAACTATAGGCATCCTGGTCAAGAAATCCTTTTCGCACTGGTCGAATTACTGACTCTGTGTCCATACATTGGCCATGAAGATTTTCCAATGCTGGATTAACAATCAAACGGCATTTTCCCGACTTACGCGACAAAATATTGACCGCATCTATCTCGAAGCTTGGTGCTATTACGGTATCAAGCTGTGCTTTACCCTCTATTAGCAGAGCTTGTGCGATCTCTTTGGTACACTTCTGGTTCATGATCACCGAACCACCAAATATCGCTAGAGGGTGACCCGCCATCATCAATCGCGCGGCTTCAGCGAAATCTTCGTCCATTTCACACCACGCTGCACCACATGGATTTCCATGTTTCACTCCGATAATTATTTGAGCTACTTTGAGCTCATTTACCCAACGGGCAGTAGCATAGTGTGCCATGGTGGCGACAAGGCGATCGGTGTCACACCAATTGTTGAAACTGCGATCGCTACCTTCCTGTATCAAGAAGTTTGCCATTGCCAAAGGATCTTTGGTGTGGTCGGGGCCGTCTTGTGTTGAAAAAAGACTCGCGCCCTTTTGATCCTTGTTTTCACCATATTTACATCGATCGACTTGTTTTCCCGAAATTGTTACTTCTATTCCATCATCAATCATTTTCTTACCTGTCCTTTCCTTAGTTTCTTTGCGCTGCCAGATAGCCAGCGATTGCGCGGTCGTATTGCTCGGTGTGCTCGAAAACTTCGCAGGCCAGCTTGTACCGGAGTTCTTCCGGAATCGTTCCCTTGCCTTTTTCCAGCGCCACGGCGATCTGCTGATACCTGTCGGGATTGCAGATGACGACGACGTCGCGATAGTTTTTGGCCGCTGCCCGAAGCATAGTCGGACCACCGATGTCGATCTGCTCGATTGCATCTTCAAGCTTGACACCTTCTTTCGCGACTGTTTCCTGAAACGGATACAGATTGACGACGACGATGCTTATTAGACTGAGGCGACGTCTTCTCATGGCTTTCATGTGTTCTATGTTTTCACGTTTAGCCAGAATGCCGGCGTGAATTTTCGGATGGAGAGTTTTTACCCGTCCGTCCATCATCTCCTTGAAACCTGTGAAATCCGCCACCTCGCGAACCGGTATTTCCGAATCATCGAGCCTTGTTGCTGTGCCGCCTGTCGATAAGATGCCATCGACATTTCCGTATTTGAGAATGGCTTCAGCTATAAACTCAACATCTTTTTTGTCTGAAACGCTGATTAATTTCCAGTTTGGTAGTACGATATCCATGTTCTTTCTTCTCCTTTCCTAGACAGTAAGCCTAAGTTTTCGTTCTGCCTCTTTCTTAGCCAGCTTGACACAATCGCCAATATACTTCTCTGGATTTTTCATCAGCTTCTTTATGTTTTCGTCCACTCCTTCCCATGCCAACTGAAGATCTGGTGACTCCGATCCATTCTTAATGATCAGCTCTACATTTGTTGCCAAATCATCACCAAACATCTTTGCCTGAGGAATTAATAATTTGTTTACAAACTGATGAGAATCCTTGAGTCCAGAATGCTGCAATGCCAAATGCATCAGCTCGGCCATAACCACATACATGTCTTCTTCGAAATTTACTCTTGCGCGCTCGTGGTCGAACTTGAAGGATTTGAAAATCCTCTTGGCAGTTTTTAGCTGCTGGAAAACATATACCAGTATGGCAGAGTAATCCCGCATAACGCAGGAATTACGCAGATCCCTTTGCAGATCACTAACAAGATTCAGCAAAGGTTTACACAGTTCAGCAAAAGTGAGAATCTGCATCCCGGCGATGTTTTCTCCGGCTATTGGATTTGCTTTCTTGTGAGCCATTGTAGAAGAAGACGATGACGCTGAAAGGACTTCACCAAACTCAGGAGCCTGCAAAATCCTAATATCTTCTCCCAGCTGAGCTAACGACCCAGAAAGCATGTAGCTTTCAAACAAAAATCGTGTAATTGCCTCAGGCGGGGGTATTTGGGTTGAAATTCTAGGCTGTGCAACACCCATCATTTTCAACGCCTCTTCTTCGTAATCTCCTGCCTGACTGATCAACACCCTTCCGGCAGCTTTTGAACCCACTGCTCCAGAAAACTTGCCCAAAAGCTGGCCATTTCGTCTTGCCATCTCGGACACGTTATCGAAAAACCTTGCATGCGCAGAGGCTAACCAAAACCCTGCGGTTATGGGTAAAGCATGTTGAATATGCGTTCTACCCATTTGTATATACTCTGCGGTTTCTGCAATCCTTTGTCGCCACAGTTCATCAACTTCCAATATCATCGGCACAAAAGCCTTATTAAAAGTGTATTTATACTGCAGGCTATAAGCCGTACTGATGACATCATACGAGGTTAATGAATAGTGCAGCCACTTGTGCAATGGCTCCGGCATAGCGGCTCTCATCAGCTGAAGCAAGGCTAAAATGTCGTGTTTTAGCTTGTCTTCAACTTTATCCATCTGGCTTGTTGTTATTGCCAACACCTTAGCAAAGTTTTCTTTTGTCAGATGCTTAGCGTCTTCTTCGGGCATAATCCCCTTTTTGGCCAGAAACAACAACCACATCCATTCAACGATTACTAACCAAGTTGCCCATGTTCCATATGCGAGATACATCAGCAACTGCTCTGGCTGATAACGAGGGTTACCAGGCATGTCCTTACGACGTCCCAGAGTTTCAGAAGCTACCCTTAATGCAAACTCTATCAAATCTCTCATCTTCTTTTCTCCTATTCATTTATTCCAAAGTTAACTTGTCAATGAACTATTATAAAAAGTTCCTCCCTCCAAAGAAAGGAACCTCCAATTTTCGTAGGTATATCTTATATTTTTTTGCAAATTTAGTCAATCACGTCGCTTTCGAACGACTTGATCAACTAAATTAAAAAACAAGTGTTTAAATATACTACTTGAACACTTGTTTACTAATTTACTAAAATACTCAACTACTAAATCGTCTCCACCTCAATCAAATTTGTCTCCCCAATATAACCAAACGGATAACTAGAACAAATAACAACTTTATCTCCCTTTTCGACTAGTTTTTGCGTAATTAAGATTGCTCGAATATTTCTAATTAACTCTGCAACTGATTTGCATTGTGGAATTAAATGTGGATGTACGCCCCAGCTTAAATTAAGCTGACGGGCTGTTTTTTCAAACGAAGTTACTGCCACAAGCGGCTTTTCTGGTTTAAATCTTGAAATTGCTCTAGCAGTAAAGCCAGAAGTTGTAGAACATATTATTACTTTTGCTCCAACATCATGCGCAATATTGTTAACTGCAAATCCTACAGATTCTGTAACTGAATGTTTACCTTTAATCCAAGGTTTATGATCTCTATATCGTTCAATCTCTGCACCCTCTACTTCAAGTGCGACTTTTCGCATTACTTGAACTGCTCGTAATGGATATTTCCCAGTGGCAGTTTCGCCAGAAAGCATAATACCATCAGTGCCATCTAAGATTGCATTGGCGATATCTGATACCTCTGCTCGTGTTGGTATGGGTTTATTAGTCATTGAATCAAGCATTTGTGTAGCAACTATTACTGGCTTTCCAACTTCATTACACTTTCTTACAATATCTTTTTGTATTAATGGTACATCCTCAAGTGGTAGCTCAATTCCCAAATCGCCACGTGCAACCATAATGCCATCTGCTGCCTCTAAAATCTTTTTAAAATTGTGTACTGCTTCCTTTCGTTCTATCTTTGCGATAATGCGAGTATGTATTCCAGACCATTTACCTTTGGCAGTTGGTTTTTTAAAATCTTTTTGATTTGATTTGCCGTGTTTATTCTCTAAAGCAATTATTCTTTTTCTTAAATTCAAAACATCTTGTTCATCCCGCACAAAAGAAAGGGCCACAAAATCAACATCGTTTTTTATCCCAAAAGAAACATCAGCAATATCTTTTTTTGTCACTGCCGGACAATGCACTTCGGACTTAGGAAAGTTCATTCCTTTGTGAGATTTAATAATTCCTCCAACTTTAACGCGGCATCGAATTAATTTACCCTTAATTTCTGTTACCTCTAGTTGAATATTGGCATCATCAATCAATATTGGATTCCCTTTTTCCAAATCTTTATAGATATCTGGATATTGAATTGGAATAAAGTACCCTAATTTTTTTAAACTGACTTTATAATTTTCTGGAACTAAATTTACTATCATGCCTTTGGTAACTTCTACTCCTCCTTTTGAAACATCACCAATTCTAATTCGTGGTCCTTGCAAATCTTGTAAAATTGCAATTGGCCTTTTTACTTTCTTAGATACTGCTCTGATATTTCCAATCAGCATTTTGTGATGATCGTAAGTGTTGTGGGACATGTTTAAACGAGCCACGTTTAAACCAGAAACAACCATTTTTTCAATAGTTGATCGTTTTTCAGAGGCTGGTCCGATTGTGCAGACGATTTTTGTCCTTTTCATATCTAAAGTTAAGATAGCGATATAACGACAAAGCGATATAGAGAACCCTCTATCGCTTTATTAACTTTATCGCTCTATCGCCTATAAGTTTATCTTCTTCGCCAAACTCCCTACTACCGGTATTTCCCACCATTCGCCGTTTAGAGCCTTAATTATTCCTACAATTGCCAAAACAAAAGCAACTGTTCCCAAAATCCATCCAAAGATTGGTACCCACCAAAAAACTTCAGCAACAAATAGAATCAAGCCTTGTTTTGCATGAAATTGAGCGAACTTTGAATCCTTTTTCATGGCTATTACCAAAACAGACAAAACCCAAACATAAGAGATTGCTCCCCAAGTTTTATCTTGTTGGCTAACTTTTCCTTTTTCTTCTGCCATAATTTTTATTTTAGTTAATAGTTATTTTAATAGGTATAGTATACCATAAAAAAGACGAGGCATCCATGCCCCGCCTTCTTATGTAACTTGATTACTTGTTTACTTAAATACTAATCTACTTGAACACTTGAACACTTGACTACTTGATACTTGTACCTTGCCTGCCCGCCATAGCGATAGCAAAGGCGGGTTACTTGACTACTACATTCCCATTCCCATTCCGCCCATACCTTGTGGCATTCCACCTGAACCTGCATCATCATCTTTTGAAGGCAAATCAGTTACTGCTGCTTCTGTGGTAATAAGCATCACTGCAATTGATGAAGCATTTTCCAACGCAGTTCTGGTAACTTTTAGTGGGTCTACAATTCCAGCTTCCATCATGTCACGTTTTTTCATAGTAGAAAAATCATAGCCAGAATGTGCGTCTTTTATATCTTTAATGTCGTTTATAATAAGTGATACATCATTAATACCAGCATTAGCTGCTATTTGACGTAAAGGGGAAGCTAAAGATTGCTGTACAATTTTTACACCAATTTTTTCTTCGTCACTAAGTTCAACATTTTCTTGGCTGAATAATTCGTTGAAAGCATCAGCAACTTTTATTAAAGCTGCTCCACCACCTGGGACAATACCTTCTTCTACTGCTGCGCGAGTAGCGTTTAAGGCATCTTCAATTTTGAACTTCTTTTCCTTCATTTCTGTTTCTGTAGCTGCTCCAACTTTAATTAGACCAACTCCGCCAGCTAATTTAGCTAGACGTTCTTGAAGTTTTTCTTTATCAAAATCTGAATCAGTGTTTTCTAGTTCTTTTCGGATCTGACTTACTCTGTCATCAACTTTTGCTTTATCGCCTTTGCCACCAATAATTGTGGTAAATTCTTTTGAAGCTATTACTTTATCTGCGCGACCAAGCTGTTCGACTTCTGTGTTTTCTAATTTTAATCCCATTTCTTCAGAGATAACTGTTCCACCAGTCAAAACTGCAATATCTGCCAACATTTCTTTTCTTCTGTCGCCAAAGCCAGGTGCTTTGACTGCTAAAGTGTTAAATGTTCCTCGAAGCTTATTTACGACAAAGGTAGCTAATGCTTCGCCTTCTATCTCGTCTGCAATTATTACTAAGTCTTTTTTACCACTTTGTGCTAGGCTTTCTAAAAGTTTCAAAATGTCATTAATCGCAGATATCTTTTGGTCGGTAATTAAGATATATGGATCTTGGAATTCTGCTTCCATTCGTTCTGCGTTTGTTATCATATATGGAGATACATAACCTTTATCAAAACGCATTCCAGCAACAACTTCTTTTTCTAAACCAAAAGTTTGACCTTCTTCTACTGTAACCACACCATCATTTCCAACTTCTTCCATAATATCAGCAATCATTTTGCCAACTTCTGGATCTAAAGAAGCAATGGTTGCTACTTGTTCTACTTCGGTTTTTCCAGCTATATCTTTTTTGATAGATTGCAAGCCTTTAATAGCTACTTTGACAGCCTTTTCAATTCCAGACCTTAAACCAACTGGATCGGCTCCAGCTGCTACGTTTTTTAGGCCCTCTTCTATCATTGCTTGAGCTAAAACAGTTGCTGTTGTAGTTCCATCACCTGCTACATCGTTTGTTTTTTCTGCTACTTCTTTAATAAGTTCTGCACCGGCGTTTTCGAACTTATCTTCTAATTCGATTTCTTTAGCAATAGTTACTCCGTCGTTAGTGACAGTTGGCGAACCATAGCCTCTATCTAAAACTACGTTTCTACCCTTAGGACCCAAAGAAACTTTTACCGCGTTTGCGACTTTATCAATTCCTGCCTTAAGTGCAGCGCGTGCTTTTTCGTTAAATAATATTTGCTTAGCCATATTATGTATTTATGTTAATTATTGTAGCTCGCCCTCCGAAGCTTTAGCGGAGGAGGGTTTTGTCATAATGTGAAATTATTTATTAATAATTGTACCTTGGTACTTGGATAACTATTCTATAATAGCTAACACATCCTCATCTGAAAGTATTTTATACTCTATCTCATCTACTTTTACTTCTTCGCCAGCGTATTTGCCGAACAAAACTTTATCGCGTTCCTTTAAATTTAATTTTTGTATCTTTTCCCCGTCTCCGATTGCAACAATTGTGCCTTCGGCCTTTTTTTCTTTATCAACTGTGTCAGGCAAAATTATACCTGATTTAGTAGTTTCTGCCTCAGTAAGAGGTTGAACAACTACGCGATCACCTAATGGTTTGAGTTTCATAACTATAATAAATTACTTATTAATTACTTTAATTACGAATTACAAATTTATACAAATATTTGATCTATCCTGTTGATTCGTATATTTATATAAATTTGTAATTCGTATTTCCCAAATTAGCACTCTACATTGTTGAGTGCTAAGTGAAGCGACATAGTATATCTTAATACAAAACCCCTGATATTGTCAAGAGTAAAAAATAGCCTTAAAAATGGCTAAGTTGCTTGCCTCGCCGTAGCGTATGCGAAGGCGGGTCAAAAGATTTGAATTATTTTAGAATTTTAGCTAAATTTTATCGATTTTACTGCCATTGCTAGTGTTAACCACATCAACATTTGACCAGCATATAATGTCCACAAATAGTGATCAAAATAACTAATTATCAATAATGATAAAAACGCTAAAAAGTATATAACTGAGATATTATCTAAATGACCCTTCATGATTGTGTTACTGATTACTAATATGACTAATAATAAAAAGAATAAAAATCCAAATCCTCCAAGTTCAGCAAAAACCAATGGAAATATATTATGTACTGGTTGATAGTAATAGGCTGGCTGTTCTGAATCAATTTGATTAAATACTCCTAACGTATAATTCCCCGCCCCAACACCAATTAGTGGTTGACTGAATATCAAATCTCTTGCTTGTTCTTTGTATAGTTGACGTTCATTGGTTGAAATACTTTCCAATCTTTGTGCACCTAGAAATCGTGTAATGACGAGGTCGCCCAAATTTAAAAACAATATCGCTAGAATAATTACAATAATCAAAACTGACTTAACTACAATTTTATTCAGACTATGATCTTTTTTGAAAAAGAGATAAAAAACTAAAATCAACACACAAATCATCATTGCCAGCCACGCGCTTCTGGAAAAAGTAAAAAACAGCGCTGGAGTAATTAATAAAAATGACGTGATTACAAATAGTCTCTTGGACTTTTCTGTTCGCATTGCCAGCATTATCAAAAAAAGCATTCCCACCACTAAAAATCCAGCTAGCACATTAGGGTGCGGTAAACTACCATAAGCGCGTAGCCATCTGCTTGATATATTTTCCACTACAGATGCACCTAAATCAGTTGGGATGTGCTCTGCAATACCAAACCACTTAGAAGCAAAGCTTTTCTGCAATAAGAATTGCCAAATTGCTAAAACTGACTGTATGCCTGCTGACATTACAAACACAATTGATATTTTTTTTAAACTGACATTAAACGCCAATACAAAAACAAACAAAGTCGCAGCTAAAACTAGCCTATACCAAGCATAAATTGCTAGCGACGTGTCTTGTGCCCAAATAATGCTTAACATAGAAACAACTAGTAACCCTAAAACTGCTGTCATTAACAATAATTTACTCTTGTTGACTTGCTTGATTGATGGCAACTTTAAACCATGTGTTTTATACGTCCAAATAATAAAACCAACTAACACCGACCATAGTAATATTTCTGTTCCATACAAACTTTGCGTCCCATATTCCCAGTCGCTTCCGTTAATTTGACCTATTGAATACATCCACCGAGTTTGCCAAGGCAACAAAAAAACAAAGAGGTAAAATCCGTATTCTATAATTTTGCTTAGCTTAAACATACAAATTAAAATTACAAATTCCAAGCACCAATAATCAAACAATATCCAATAATTAATATCCAATTTCCGTAAGCTTTGCAGTTTGATATTTAGAATTTGGATATCCCGTACAGGGACCAGTCCCGTAGAATTTCTTTACAGGGCCAATGGTTCCATACGGGACATTCTGTGCAAAACTTTACTGGTTGAAATTTGTCCGCCAAAGGCGCCTGCCTGCCACAGGCAGGGATCTGCCTCCGGCACGATTTGGAATTTGGGATTTGGTTATTGGTAATTACAACGATGCTACTTTCCTCTGCCACAAGTCACGATAAATTTCGCGCCTATCATTTTCGTGGAACTTAAGTATTTGATCGTTAATTACTACACGCGTGTCCTTATTAGCTAATGATTTTAATTTGTTTGGCATTATCATCAGTTGAATTTTTTTAGCAACTTTTTCGTCTATATTAAAAGTGGTTTTTGCCCATATCTTTCTGATTATTCTAATTCGTTCTTTTACTTTACGACGTTGCGCTGGCTCAAACCCAAAGTTATTTGGTAAGTATGATTTTACCCAACTATTGGCATCTAAAAACTTTTCATATAAATTTTGCGTATTATAAATCGGTACCAGCTGAGTTACCCAAAACTGGAAATAAATATCTTGCTCCCCCATTCCAAGATTTTCGATATTAAGATTATCTTCTGAGATAAAAAAACTTAAACAAAACTTATCTTTGATTTTCTTTCCCTTAGGACGAAGCCCTAAAATTTTTAAAAAAAACACACTCAATAACCTTGTAAGCCAAATACGATTTTTGGCTGTGATGATAAACAAATCAATATCTGAACCTTCGCGTGAATTACTGTAACCTAAAGTATTACAAACAGCAATCATTTTATTATGCGGAATCATACTAAAAAATTTTGCCATCCTAATTGCTTTTTTATATTTAATTTCTGCAATGTTATATCTATCCATTCTTATTTTGACTGTATCCGACCTACCTGGCAAAAAATAAAACCCGTTTTGGGTTTCAAGTTGATTGTCTGTTACTAGTTGTTCTAGTTCATTTATAACATCTAACAACCTACAGCTACCACCTTGTACCTTGACACTTGTACCTTGACACTTGTACAGCCATTTCCAAACCTCAAACTGCGTCAATGGATAATCAAAGATATCAAAATAGGCTATTGTTTTCAATATTGAATTATACATCAACTTTTATATTAACAAGATAAATGATAAGATATTATAGTAGTTCTTTAGCTTTTCCCAGAGTTTGCCATACTCAGAAAGGAGAGAAACATGAAATTAAAAAACTTGCGTCCAAGTCAAAAATGGTGGGGGGTTTCACTCATGCTTGGGTTAATATGTTTCCGCATGTCCAAGGCTGAATTCTGGACAGAGTTGACGAGCCTTCCTACCATAGGCCAAAATATTTATTGGGTGGTCGGTATGGCTATAATTTGTTTTCTGTGTATCTCATCTTTCTTTATAGGATGGGTAAACAGGGTCAAGTATCGAGATGACCCTGACGGAAAAATGGCATACTAATGTGGTATAGGCCGACAAAAAATTGACAGTGGTTCTCCGGGGCCACTGTCATTACGTTTTAGGTTTATCAATTTCCAAAGCTTCTACTTTCTTCTCACCTTCAGTTAGTTTGGCAACATCTTTATCAATCTTGGCAAATTCTTTGTAAGCAAAATTATACATATTGACCGTTGTTCCTAAATTATTGCCTAATTTTTTTAGATAATCTTCGTAAGAACGCAAATGGTTCCCAAGCATTCCTACGTTTTTGAGTATCTCCTTTGTTGATTCCTGAATTTGATAAGCTTTCATCCCTTGAGCTAAAGATTGTAGGGTGACATAAAAAGTTGTTGGTGAAACAATATGAACTTGCTTTTCATGAATAGCATAATCAATTAAATCACGTGTGTTTACTTTTACTGCTCCTACTTTATTTACTAATAAATCATAATAAATTGCTTCCGCAGGAATAAACATAAAAGCAAAATCCATGGTTCCTTTTTCTGGTCTTATATATTTAGAAGTTTCATCAATTCTTAATTTGAGATCATTTTTAAAAGCTTTTTCCAAACTTTCTTTTTGACCTTCGTCAGCTTCTAGTATACGATTGTAATTTTCTAAAGAAAACTTAGAATCTATTGGAATTAATTTATCTCCAAGCTTTAGCACTGCATCAACAATAAGATCTTTGCCAGTTTTTTCGTCTTTACCCAAATTATATTGCATCTTATATTGATTTGGCTGAAAAGCATTCTTCAAAAGCGTTTCTAAATAATATTCACCGAGCACACCGCGTTGCTTGGGATTTTTCAAAACATTCTCTAAGCTTTGAAGTTGCTTAGCAAAACCAACTACTTGTTTATTTGTTTCGTCAAGCTTGGTTAATTTTTCGGTGACTGATGTTATAATCTTGGCACTTTGGCCAAACTGGTTTTGCAACATTTTAGGTACCTCACCCAGCTTATTGTCTAATGTCCGAGTGACTTCATTAAGCTGATTCTGAAGCATCATAATACCTTTATCTTGCTCCGAATCTTTTCCTTTTTTTAATTTTTGAAATTGCCAAAAAAGACTGGTAAAACCAATCAACAAAATTAAAATTGTCGCTCCTAATAAATATTCCATAACATTACTTTATCACAATTACGTAACTTTTTCAAAAGACACTCATTGACCCACGCTATAAAGCATGCTATCATTTCTTATGTTAAAAAGCTCATATTTAAGCCCTTAAATTAAGCTAAATATATACCTTTTCAACTCAAAAAAATATTAATTAAAACCACGGCGAAAGCATTTCGCTTTTTGTTTTGGTTAAAAATTCCAATGGTAGGTATTATCGAATTTGGCAAAATGATAGTACCTTCAAAAACTATAGGCAAGCTAACATTTAGTTTTATAATAATTCCATTATACAAACTGTACTTAATATTGAAAAAAGTTTTTGAAAGACTTTATTCACCACAGCAAAGAAAAAACAAAATTCTGTTTATCTTTACTAAAAGATATTTAATTCACGTAGCAATAATTGTAATCGCATTTTCAACGGTGGCTGCTAATTTAAACGCATACGAAATAAGACAAGATGGTATTGGAAAAACTTCTATTCTTTCTGAAATTATATTAAAAGAAGATCTAGGATTGATTGAGGAAGAAGGACCAATTCCAGAAGGCAAAAGAATCACAAGTTACTTAGACCCTACTGCTGTAGAAAGCCCGCCCCAACAACTTTCAGATGAAATCCCAGACGACACTATGCCTTCAACTGTGGCTGGAGATTCAGCGGTTGTTAAACCCTTGATATCACTTGCTGAAGTAGAAATTCGAAAACGAGATAAAATAGTTTATCATACTGTAGAAGAAGGTGATAATGTTAGATATATAGCACTGCTTTATGGAGTTACGTCTAATACAATTTTATGGGCAAATAATTTAACAAACTATTCAATTATTAGACCTGGGGATCAACTAAAAATTTTACCAACCTCTGGTTTGCTTCATAAAGTAGAAAAAAATGATACCCTAACAAAAATTGCTAAAAAGTACGATACTGAAGCTGACAAAATTTTAGAATTCAATAAATTAGCATCAGAAACTGACGTAATGATTGGTGAGTATCTAATAATCCCGGGTGGAACTAAACCGCAGCCAGTCTATAGCATTCGATCTTCATGGAGCGGTGCTACAAACGTTGTTGGTACAGGCAGAATGCAATGGCCTGCTGGATGTAGGCGCATAACCCAATACTATGGCTGGCTGCATTCAGGTTTGGATATTGCCTGCGCATATGGATCTTCTATTTATGCAGCTGATTCTGGTACTGTTATAACTGCGCAAGGTGGCTGGAATGGCGGTTATGGTATATATGTCATACTTGACCACGGTAACGGAAAACAGACTCTCTACGGTCATTTAAGCAAGTTATATGTTAGTGTAGGAAGCAGAGTTTCTAAAGGACAAGCAATTGGAGCAATGGGTTCAACTGGTCGATCTACTGGTTCTCATGTTCATTTTGAAGTTAGGTCTGGTGGATATAGACAAAATCCTCTTAATTATATAAGATAGTTTTGATATAAAAAAAAATCCCTACCTTCTTTTCTCCCCCTTAAGATAATGGGGAGTTAGAGGGGGTTATTAAAAGGGATTTTTTTATGACACAAAATGTCATCCTGAGCGAGTGTTGACGAAAATTACACCATAGCCAAAGGATCTCCACTTAACAACAGTATAATTCCTTTGGAGTATCTCCATCTTTAATTTCACCAAAAGGATTTCCATACTTTCTAACATTTTCTATCATTTTTTTATTGGCTTGTGGAATTTTTTCTAACTTGTTAAAATCTTTTCTATTATTTCTAAAATTACTCTGTCTATCAATTTTTACCGGACAATTCAAAGCGCAATTAGAACATAGGGTACATTTATAATTTCTTTCAAAATCACTAGGTTTTGGAATTTGGCCTATAGCATTATAAACAGGGCATAAATCATAACAAGCACCGCAATTTATACAAAAAAGCTTATCTTTATATTTTCCCTTGGCAACTTCATATTTATCATTTTCTATTAAAATAACATGTACTTCTTGTGCACCATGCGCACCTTCTATATGAATATTTTGAATATCCCCTGTTTTGGATGGTCCAGATATTACATTGACGTAATTTGGCCAGTCTTGCCCGGTTCCCCATACCGCTGCTGCTTTTACCACCTTATTTGCTTCATCCATATCTTTTACAATCTTGTCTATACCTGCAACCACAATGTGTTTTTCAGGAACATGTGAAATTATAGAAATGTTTCCTTCGTTTTCTAATATGACAATCTGGCCTTGAGTAGTTATAACATTTGCTCCAGTCAAGCCAACTTTTGCAGAAAGCATCTTTTCTCTAAGATAATTTCGTACAAATTCAACAATTTTTTCAGCCTTTGGCTCTACATCTTTACTGAGTTTTTCTTTAATTGCTTTTGATATTTCTTTTTCTGTTAAACTTAAAGCGGGAATTACAGGATGTGGATCTTTTTTACCTGCCAATGCCGCAATGAAATCGCCAGTGTCTGTCTCTACTATTTCAGCCTTTAATTTTTCATCAATTTTTAATTTGTTGATGGTGTTAGATTTTGATTTAACTATGTACTTTTCATCTCCGATTATTTTTTTGAGTTCTTCGATAGCTTCTTGGTTTGATTTTGCTAAATAAACATGGCAACCATTTTTTTCTAAGGATGATTTTGCTTTTTTTACGTATTCATCTAAATTATCAATGGCTGTTTTTTTAAGATTATAAAGCTTGTCTCTTAGTTCTTCTGCTTCTTTAGAGCTAAGAGCTTTACTTCTTTTTTCTATATATTCAGTTACAAATTTTTTGTTCATGTAATTTAGTTAATTATAGTTGATTGTAGTTATTATACGATTATAGTAAACTGCAATAATAAACTCCAATCGCTACAATCGCTTTATCGCTCTCATCGCTTTATCGCTTTTCTTACTTTTTCAGCATTCACTAGCAATTCGGAAAATTCAAACACACTCACACCACCATCCTTCCCATTCCTCTTCATATGCATGTCACACAATGTGCATGGCGTGATAATAATCTGAGCGTCAACATCACTGGCTTGTTCGATTCTTTGTTTTGCAACTTTATCTGCCAGTTCTGGATTATTTGATTGCAAACCTCCCCCGCCGCCACAACAAAATGAATTCTTCTTATTCAATTGCATTTCCACTAAATTAATATTCATCATCTTTAGTATTTCGCGTGGTTGATCGTAAATATCTGATTGTTTACCTAAATGGCATGGATCGTGATAAGTGACTTTTAAATTGTCATATTTTGGTAATTTCATTTTACCTTTATTTACTGCTTCTAAAATAAATTCTGTAAAATGTCTTATTTCTATATCCCATTCTTGACCTAATACTTTTGGATAATCTTGGGATAACATTTTATAACAAGCAGGGCAATTCGTAATAATCCTTTTTATTGAATGGTCTTTGAATATCTTTAAATTATCAGCTGCCAATTTCTTAAAATCATCTTCAAAACCAGCATTTTTTACTGGAGAACCGCAACACTTTTCCAAGTCTGGCAAAACTACAAAATCTACTCCTGCTTTTTTTAGGAGTTCTTTATAATTTTTTTCGATGTCTTTACCAACAAATTTGGTTAGACATCCAGGATAATACAATGTATTACCCTTAAAAATTTTATCTAGAATAAACATAGTTTTTTACAAATTACGAATTGGATACTAATATACAAATAATGGTTTTATCTTGACGTTTCGTATATTTGCCCGCTTAGCAGACGAGGCTGGTAAGGATTAGTAATTCGTACCAATTATATGATTCCCATCACCATTAATATTCCTAACACAAGCATACCAATTCCCATAAATAGCTTCAACCATTTTCTGTTTTCTACTCTCCATTTATTTAACTTTTCTGATGAATATCCTTTGTAAACTACCACCAATATTATAATCAGTGGCAGAACAAAGATCAAATTATATATGAGTAGATATACAAAACCTAGCACCATGGTTTCGTTCTTTGCTAAAAGTGACAAAACTGCTAAATAGAATGCCCCTGTACAAGGTAATTCAAATGCTGAAACCAAAAATCCTAAAACAATTGCTGCGGGAATTGATGCTTTGTGAATATACTTTTCTATAATCGGACGTTTTGATGCTGGAATTTCTAAAGAAAAACCCTTGCCATACCAAAAGAAATCTTTGATATTTACAAGCGCTGCTAAAATTAACAAAACGCCTGCGCCAAAAATAATATAACGAGATATATTTACTGCGGCTATAACACTAAACAACCCAAGGCCTGCTAGAAAGTAAGATATGTATACTGTGACAACATAGACAATACCGACTTTGACAATCAATTTCTTTGAACCAATAGCCAATAGATAAGTAAGCAAAAATACCATCACAGAAATCGCACATGGATTTATGGAATCCAGTAATGCTGCTCCGATAATTATAGGTAGGGTTACGTCTGTCATAATGATTTTCTTTCTTTAATAATCTTAACACCAAATATCGCAACTACCAAAATAAATATTGTTAGTATTACCCAACCTACTGCTTGTTCTGTTTGGCCAACTGGCTCTGTATTATTATTAGGATTATCGGTTTCAACATAATTTGCTAACTTTTCTGCTGGTGATTCACAACCATTTTCTTCACAATCTTTAATTGCAGCATCTACTTCTTCTAACCTAGCTCCTCTTATCACAGAATCTCCAATAAATGTTATTGGTATTCCAGAATAGTTGGTAGCGTTATAAATCTCTTTTAGCTTATCAAGATTATCCCGATTGTCTTGATTTGTTATTCCGGTAAGTTCAAAATAACTAAACTTAATATGCGGGTCATCTTTTAATTTATTATTGATATGTTCCTTTAGCTCCTTACAATACGGACAAGTTGCTGTACCAAAAACCCAAACATCAACATCATTTTGAGCCAATGCTATCTGTGGTAGGATCACTAAACCTATTATGGATGTAGTAATGATTAATATTTTGTACATTTTAATTCTTAAATAATTAAAAAACACCTCTGTTAGCTTATTGCATATAGCAAATGGCATATGGCACATGGCCATAAGCAATAAGCTATTAGCTAAATGCTACTCGAGGAGTTTTTGAAATATAGTGCCGCTATGAAATTGTAGGGCTAAAGTATCAAAAGATTTGGTTAATCTATAATAATGATTTTTAAACTTTTCTATACGGTGCTCATTCAACATAGAATCAAGTTGAACATATACTACCGTAGCTGCAGCTGCAATTAGAAGTGATATTAATAAAAATATAATCCATTCTAGTTTTGCTAAAAAGATTGTTTGCAAAAATGCTAAGTGTTGGTCGTACATATTACCACCACAACTTTTTGCGCCCGTACTATCCATTGCAGCTCCCATACTAAACCCACCGTGTCCGCATTGAGGTAAAGAAAAAACCAACAGCACAGCTGATAGGATAAAAATTATTGAAAAAATTGTGAATAAATACTTTTTCATAGTTATTGTAGTATAGTAGATAGTTACATTTTAGTCAAGAAGAAAGGGCGAACACTTTTGCGTTCGCCCCTAATGTTTGGGTTTTTGACCTATTGGACACACCACCCGTTTAGCGATGTTGCGGGAGCGAAACCAAGCCTCTTTTTGGCTTGATCCTTAAAAACTTCAAAATTGTCCCGAAGTTTTTCTGTGGGAAAATTCAAACTCCGCATAAAACCAGATTCCAGACAATCGACTACAATATGCTGGCACGCAATACATCTTTCGACATGCCCCTTGATGACCGAAATCATCTCTTGGACATCACCCAGTTGGCCCAAAAAGCAGGCGCAAACCAGATCTTCGGATGGATGAACTGTGAGTTCATCATTTGGTGATCCAAAGTGCTCAGACTGAGCGAGCCACTCTTCGAACGCCTTGAGGGTAATTTCACGATTCAGTTTTAACATTCCTTCCTCCTTATGCAATAGTTTGTATTGCTCTAGCCCCTTGGTTAGTTCACAATGAGATATGTTATCAAATTTATATTATAATGTCAACTCCCTCACCAATTCATACTTGTACTGTGTGGGATACTGTCCATAACACCAGGACGTTAGGAGATATAAAAAATCCTTATAAATGCAAAAGGGACGACATCACAGGTCATCCCTATATACGCTTCCTATGAAACGTTCATTCGTTAGTGATTGTGGTAATTATATCAGTTCGTATACGGCGTTGAGCGATTCTATTCCTTTTTCCTCTTCGGGCCTCCAGTCCCAATAGTTGAATTTCTGTTTGCCGTAAGTAGTACCGCTTGCACTCCCTGAAAGCAATAGCAATTGCAATGTCCATGCTGGCCATTGTGTATAGCGGGCAAGAACACTGGCCACAAAGCATTTGGCGTTTTTTGGATTATGTTCATCCCCACTCGTATGCAATTTCATGCGAACGACATCCTTACCCCCAACTTCATGCTCATGGAGTATTGACTCCACGATTTTTGCCAGAAATTCAGGGTCGGCACAGCAGAAGCGAGCCCCACGCAGAAAGACTCTTTTCTTTGGCGGTGTATCAAGTTTTCGCATAACGAGAGGAAATCTTTCTCCGAAGTCGTCGGAGAAACCCTCATCAGGGTTAGGCCACAGCTTGAGGCACTCTCTCGTGAAAGCGACAGTGCGTGTGTTGTCGGGATACGATTCCGCAACAAATGCTTCAACTTCTACGAGTTCCTCAAGGGTATTGAGGGAGTCCAGAAAAAGTACGAGTGAGTGAGAATTGTTATCCTTTGCGAATGCTTCTTCCATGTCCCTTCGTTGCTCATCAGTAAGCCCCATCGTCAATCCCTCCTTATCTCAATTTTTGTCCATCCACAATCACAATAGAATGTAATCATAAATAACTTAATATGTCAATTCTCTAATTAACTCATACTCATATACTGTGGGATACTGTCCACCCGCTTCGACTCGCGAAGCGAGGCGAGTAACACCAAGTGATTAGGTAAAGAAAAAACCCTTGTAAATAAAAGGGATTTTAACTGAATAATAACTATTCAATAGTGATTTTAATTGGTTCGCCAAGTTTAAAATATTTTGGCTCCTCTTGTCCATAAATCGCTCTTACAACATAGTCAGATTCAAGATTCTTATCATCACGCTCATAAAGTTGTACCTCAATCGTATTATTGTCTATCCAATTTATTGCATTATCAACAGTTAAATAGAGGCCATGGCCATAAGATAAAATTGCTGCGTCATTAGGTATTGTATATACTCTTTTCAAACGTTGATTGGTCTTAAAATCGTAAAGATGCAGTTGTATATTTTTTTCATTATTTCCGCCGAGTACAACTTCAATTGCTTGCTTTCCATCAGGCGAGGTAAATACTAAATAGCCCCAGCCTAGCCAATTTGGCAAGTCTGCAAAATGGAGTTTATATTCTTCCGTTTTAGTATTAACTACAAGATACGGCCCAATGAAAAAACACCCCGCACATCCTGCACCACCACTTAAATAAATATGCAAATTATCTCCATCTTTGAATCTAAACCATTCATTTGCTCCTTCGCCAAGCCCTTTTTGTCCTTCTGGTTTTTCCAAGCTTACCTCGGCTAACAGATTGAACGTGGACATTCTTTCACCATTACCGTAAAAACACCCATTTATAATATTGTATTTATTTGATTCTAATTCTGCATCAAGAGTATCAAGACATTTGCCAATGTAATACTCCGTTATTTCTTCCTTCTCAGCAGTATAATTACAGCCATTTACTTTTAACCAATAGTAATACTTTTCATTTTTCCCTCTCGCAATTTCTTCTTCTAGTGTGGGACTGCAAATCAAGTTTGGTAAATTACTAAGTAAAGGGTAATCCTCTATTTCTAATGAGTCTTCTTGGATATTTTTTTGTTCCTGGCTTGTCGGAGATGTTGGTGTTTCTTCTTTTAAACAAATGGTCTTTTCGGACAAAGTTTTAAATTCTGAAGAACATTTTTGTTCCATACTATTTAATTCATGTTGTTGCCACCAATAAACACCTCCACCAGCTAAACCAGCCGTAATAATGGCAGTCAAAATAATACTTACTATCAATTTGTTCATACACTTTCATTATACCAAAAAATTGTCTTTTTTTAAACCAGCTCCCTCACCAATTCATACTCATATCCTGTGAAATGCTGCCACCTTCGGCGAGGCAAGATGCCTCGCCTGTGTTGGATTAATCAAATATGATATTTTGTATCGACAATCAAATATGGCCAATTATTTGGGTTATCAACATAACCATGTTTTATTGGATTATTGTATATATATTCATAATGGTTTTCAAAATCGTTTTCGTTATCGTTCTCAATAACGTGATAATAGAAACTCCGTTGCCAAACATGTTTTAAATTTTCATCCACCTCAGAGGTGAGGCTTCCAGCCTCACCCTTATGATTATTGTGACTCGGCGAGGCAAGGATGCCTCGCCTCTGATTTGTGGTTATACTTCGCCTATGATTGTTTATCTTCTGTGCTGAATAACTCTTCAAATCATGCATTATTTCGGAAATGTTTTTCTTTTTGGGTATTAACAACAAATGAAAATGGTTGTGCAACAAAACGCAAGCTGACAATTCGAAATCACCACGCTGTTTTAAAAATAACAATGTATTTAAAAAAATCTTGGCATAAATTTCGTTTTGAAAAATTCGTTTATTCTTAAATGTTTTAACTGTTACGAAGTAATAACAATGTTTAAGATATATCCTTTTCGTCTTGTTTTTATATTTGTACATGTTTATTCCACTTTTGGCCGATACTGCAACGCCTCCGCTACGTGCTTTAATTCTATAGGTTCTGACTTTTCCAAATCAGCTATTGTTCTGGCTAATTTAAGTATACGAAAATATGAACGTGCAGATATATTTAATTGACCTACTGCTTGGCGTAGCAATTGGGTTGTTTTTTCGTCTATTGAGCAAAACTTCTTGGTTTTTTGTGAAGACATTTCTGAATTGGTAATAATACCGAGTTTTTGAAATCTTTTTCGTTGAATTTGCCTTGCCCCTTCTACACGTTTTCTGATATCTTTTGATTTCTCACCTTCTGTATCTGTAGTTAATTTTTCAAATTTTACCCTGGGCACTTCAATATGAAGATCGATTCTATCCAACAAAGGTCCTGATATCTTTTTTTGATATTTGATTATGTTTGATGGCGAACATACACATGCCTTTTCTACGTCTGTGAGATAACCACAAGGACACGGGTTCATCGCAGCTACTAAAATAAACTTGGCAGGAAACTGTAAAGTACCAGCAGCACGTGAAACTGAAATGATACCATCTTCTAACGGTTGGCGTAAATTTTCCAAGACTAGTCGAGGGAACTCTGGAAATTCATCTAAAAACAATATTCCACGATGTGCCAACGAAATTTCACCTGGTTTTGGCCACGTGCCACCACCAACAAGCGCAACGCTCGATGCAGTATGATGTGGAGATCTTAAGGGACGTTGAGTAATCAAAGGCTGTCTATGCGGTAAAAGACCAGCTACACTATATATTTTAGTAACAGCTAAGCTTTCGGTCATAATCATTTCGGGTAAAATTGAACTCATCGTTTTTGCCAGTAGCGTTTTTCCAGAACCTGGCGGGCCAGACATTAGGATGTTGTGCCCCCCCGCAGCAGCTATTTCTAATGCGCGTTTTGCTTGCTCTTGCCCTTTTACGTGTGTCATATCAGAATCAAAATGTCTTTTTGATACTTTAAAATAATCTGCATTATTTTTTGCTGGTTCGATATGTAGTTTATCTTCACAATATAAAACTAAATCAGATAAACGTTCTATAGGTATTGCCTCTACACCGCAGACTAAAGCAGCTTCATTCGCATTCTCTTTTGGTAAAAATATCTTTTTTATGCCCTGCTGTAGCGCAAATAATGCGATAGAAAGTGCACCATTGATTGGACGAAGCCTGCCATCCAGTGCAAGCTCACCCACAAAAAGACATTGGTCATCAATATTATGGATTTGTCGTGATAAAGATAAAATACTAACTGCAATGGGAAAATCATAAGCAGGTCCCTGCTTTTTTAGATCAGCAGGAGCTAAATTTATGGTTAGACGAATCCGAGGCATCTCATATCCTGAATTTTTTATTGCTGACCTAACTCGTTCTTTGGCTTCATCAACGGATTTGTCTGGCAGACCCACAATGAAAAACTTTGGTGTGCCACCAGAAACATCTGCTTCAACTTCTACTAGCTGACAATCAAGCCCAACCAAGGCAGCTGAATGTACTTTTGAAGACATAAGTTAAATTTAATTCCTAATACTCAATATCCAATTCTCAATTATCTTTTTTTGTTTTTGTGCTACTAACAATTACAATAAAAATCAACATTAATTCTCTTGCTTCTGCCTTTAATCTCTGTGCCTTATCCCTACTTTCCGGTATAGCTGTAACTATCATTTTAAACCAATGTTGTACTTCCTTTGCTTCCTTTTTACATATGCTTATTTTATGTATAAAATCTTTTTTTGATTCAGCACAGTCAGCTTCACAATAATTAGATCCAACGCTAGTGGCCGCCCTAACCAGCTGATTGATCAACGGGTAAGTAATTACATTTCTTGGAATCGTTTTTGCAAATTCTATAACATTTTCCCCAAACTTTGATGTTCGTTCTTCTAAATCGTATACTTGAAGTTTTTGACATTGGATATTAGATATTTTATTGGTTATTGGTAATTAGATATTGGAAATAATAATAAAAACAGCACAACATTTGCGCCGTTATTTTTTATTATTTATTCTATTTTTTATTAAATATTCTTAGGCGATCCAATACCAACAGTCCTACACCTAATGTTATCATAACATCTGCAACATTGAAAACCGTAAAATATTTTAAATCAATATAATCAATAACATAATTATATTTGAATCTATCTATAAAGTTAGAAAAACCACCAGCGATAATTAAATTTAGTACTACAAAAACAAAATAGTTTTTTTCTTGATATGCCTTGGTGGCAAAGTAAACAAGTAAAGCTAATATTGCTACAACCAAGGGTACAATAATTAATGTTGGCAAATGTATGCCGAAAGCCACACCTTCATTAAATTCTGTATGAAACGAAATAAATCTCGATAAAAAAACCGGCTCCGCGCCGACGTAGTAAAAATATATTTTAAGTACTCTGTCTAATATAAATAATAGCAAAACTAAATCAATTGTCAGCCATGCTTTGACTTTAAACTTCATTTGTTTTTGTTTACCCCGTAAATTATAAATTGATGATGTCTTTCCAAAAAATATTATGCCATTGCTATCGGATGTTTCTATCTTAAAATTTGTATGGGGTTTATAGTTCGCCTTTCAATCTCTTTTTGCACTGCACGCAAGAACTAGATGTTGGTCTTACCATCAATCTTCTGGCATCAATATCTTCACCGCAATATTTGCATTTTCCATAATCATCCTTTTCGATGTATTGTAATGCTTTGTTTACATCACGTAAAGATAATTCTAAATTTTGTTCTAATGAAAGTCTATCAGAAAAAGTAGCAACTTCCGCTGCGTTTTCGTCTTCTTTATTCCCAAAGTCTGGAAATTCTGCCTTATAATCGTCCTCAACAGAAGTTTTCTTTGTAAAACCAGCAAGAGCATTCTCTAGCTTTTCTTTTTCTTCAAGGAGTTTTTGTTTGATTTTTTCTAAACTTTCTTTGTCCATATGTTTTAAGAAAAAAAATACCTACTTTAAGGTATGTATTATTATATCGTATATATAATTTGTGTCAAGTGCATATTTTTGCTGTAAAAAAATGAGGGGCGCACGAAGCGCCCCCCACTATTTGATAGTGTAAATATTTTATGGCGTCGTGCGCCCCTTGAAGTATTCTTACTACTCAAGTTTCGCCGTCTAAGGCAAAAAACAAGATCTAAAGAAAACTTCATTTGGACGCAACTGTAGCTGCTGCTTTGGCCTCGTGCCAATTCCGACGGCTAGTGAGAGTGTAAATCATTTATTGGTATTCACCACATCACCATATTTGTTTTTTTGTTTTTGTTTATAGTTGGTACAAGCTACATTTCGTACCAAAAAATAAATTACGGAATAGCTCAAGGCATTTTTCATGTACTGTACTAAGTATAACAAAATTTTATATGTTTGTCAATATTGCTTGTGGTTAACTTATTCTTTTGTTTTAAATTAGCTAAAAAAAAGTATGAAATTATCATACCTATTGTCTACTTGATAAAATATCACTATTAACAGTTTATCCACATTCAGCTAAATATAGCTAATACATACAACCACTAAAATCTAGTCCTCGATCTTGCGAAATTATATATAGAGATGATGGCAAATAATTAAATAGCATTGATAATTCTTGTGGCAACATCTCAACTAGCTGTTCTTTATTAAAGGCTAAAAACCGATTTCTACCTGCAGCCCAACATTGTTTGTTTAATTGCTCAATATTTATTTGTTGTTCTGGGTTGCTAGATAATCTTTGTAATACATCTAGTGAACTTGCAAGTATTATTTCGTTATTTTGGATTGTATAAGCTAGTTTAAAATCGATCTCTTCTCTATTGATATGATATATAGTAGTACCTGATAATTCTGATTGTTCGAACTCAAAATCTTGTGGTCTTTTGATAATTTCTATAACTGTTGTTTTGTCAGGTAGTATTCTTTCTTGTTCTGTTGGATATCGATTAGCTAAAATGTCAGATATTATTTTTGAAATATCTGAAATTGCAAAATTTTCTGGTAAACTAAAATTTATCGCCAGTTGATGTTGCATGTTACTGTCTTTAACTAGCAGTAAATCAATTCCCGAACTAAATATTGGCATTATTTGATTAACTACATCAAGATAATTTTGGTTAGCAATATTTTTTACGTTACTTTTATATTCACTAATTAATTCTGTATCAATTGCTTTGATATCATTAAAAGTTGAAACCATATCCAAACCTTTAATAAACAAAATTGCATCTTTGGGAATAGTATTGATGCCAGAAAATTTTACAATTTCATTTGGATACAAATTTGATTCAGCTGTTTTTGCAAAATCAGACTCGAATTTATAATGTCCAAATTGTTTATCTAGTGAAAGAATTAATGATCCTGCATTAGATTGTTTGATAAAATTTGTAATCAATTTTTGAGTTTGGTTTTCTTCTGCTTGATATCTTGCTACTGCTTGGTCTAAGTTAATATAAAATTTTACAAAATCATCTTCGAATAATTCTGTATTGACAGTTCCACTTAGTGAGAGTTTTCTTTTTTGTATAGTGTCTGAAATCTGTTCAATTGTTTGTTGGGAATCGGCAAAGACTAGCACTGTATCAAAATCTAAATAATTTGAAACTTGATTTGATAGTCTTTTGTACTGTCCTTTCTGATTATTTGTTTTTACTAAAACTGCAGTACCAATTTCATCATCTGGTAATTTTATCAATGCTATTGCAACTTGACGATCCATCCTACTTAGCACGTCTTGTTCAGTATCTATTTTTAATTTATCGTTAATAGCTTGGTATAAATTTTCTAAATTCAAATCGCTTAATTTATTCTCATTCGGCCAAATCGATTGATTAATTCTTATATACAAAATTGCATCTTCTGGTACATACTTAGAAAGATCATCTTTATTAATTTGCCAATAATATCCTCCTAAGCTCACCACAACTATTACAACAACTAAAAAACCACCAAAGATTAGTAATAAGAATTTACTAAAAGCAAATGCTTTTCCTTGGTGATTTTTATCCATTGTATTGAATTTAGTGTTTAGGTTTTCTTGGACCTTTGCCAAAACCTGGCTTGAATGGTTTTTTATCTCTCTGCTCTGAACCAGAAGGCCTACTATCGTCTGGTCGTTTATCACTTTGTGGTTGTAATGCCTTCATGGAAAGATTAATTCTTCCTAAATCATCAATCTTAATTACTTTAACCGGTACTTTATCTCCTACATTAACAACATCAGTTACTGTTGTTACGTGGCGTTGAGCAAGCTCGGAAATATGTATTAATCCTTCTTGATTAGGTAATACCTCTGCAAATGCTCCAAAATCCATTATCCGAGTAATTTTGCCTTCAAAAACCTCACCTACTTCTACAACTCTAACAATGTTTTTAATCCATTCAGCTGCTTTTTTTCCGCCTTCTTCTGATACCGCTGTAATCATTACCATGCCATCTTGTTCTATATCTATATCAACTCCAGTTTTATTAATAATTTCATTTATTATTTTACCACCAGGACCTATGACATCTCTGATTTTTTCTGGATCAATTGAAAATGATATGATTCTAGGTGCGTATTGAGATAGTTCTGGCCTTGGCACTGCAATAGCTTTAGCCATATTCTTTAATATTTCTAATCGTGCTGTTTTTGCTTGTTCCAGTGTTTCTTTACAAATTTGCATACTCAAACCATCAGTTTTAGTATCCATTTGAATTACCGTAATACCATCAACTGTTCCTGCAACTTTAAAATCCATACCTCCATGCCCGTCTTCTAAATCCTGCAAATCAGTTAGAATTTTGTAATTTCCTTTATTATCAGAGGCCATACCCATAGCAATTCCTGCCACTGGCTTCTTAATAGGCACACCGGCATCCATTAATGCTAGTGTTGATCCACAGGTAGAACCCATAGAAGAAGAACCATTTGATCCCA
The DNA here is from genome assembly GCA_018818885.1 of Patescibacteria group bacterium. Classification (GTDB taxonomy): domain Bacteria; phylum Patescibacteriota; class Patescibacteriia; order Buchananbacterales; family SURF-54; genus JAHIRB01. The sequence continues at coordinate 49,605 of JAHIRB010000041.1, forward strand.
AAACTTCGGATACTACCCTAATTGTATATGGAAATTCATCTTTTAGAGGAATCATTGGTTGTAATGCACGTTCTGCCAAAGCTCCGTGTCCGATTTCTCGTCTACCAGGTGTGCGCATTGGTTTTACTTCGCCTACGCAAAAGCCTGGAAAATTATAGTGATGCATAAACCGCTTAGTTCCACTTTCATCGATACCTTCTAGCATTTGCTCGTCGCTTGGTGCACCCAGAGTTACCACAGAAAGAACTTGTGTTTCTCCCCTGTTAAATAATCCAGAACCATGTGTTCTTGGTAAAAGTGCTATCTCAGAACTTAGCGGTCTTATTTCTGTAAGCTTTCTTCCATCCACTCGTTTACTATCTTTTAGAATGGCATCTGTTACCACACCCTCAACTAGCTTCATATACATGTTGGCAGCTTTTGCTCTTCTATCTTTTCCTACACCCTGCTCTTCTAAATATAGTGCCAGTTCGTCTGCTAACTCATAAACAACTCCTTTTCGTGACGATTTTGTTCCTAATGATTTTGCAAATAGCTTTTTAGAAACATTTTCTTCTACCCAATTCTTTGTTAGTTCTTCAACCTCTTTAATCGAAGCCTTCTTTTCTCCATCTTCTGTTTCTTCTTCTGCAGCTTCTTTAATTTCCGGTGCAACTTTTTGATCTCCAGCCTTAGCTACTACTTCTTCAATAAATTTAATAATTTTTTTGATATGTTTTTGAGAAAATTCAATTGCATCATAAACTTCTTTTTCCAAAACTTCATTGGCATCTGCTTCTATCATTGTAACCTTATCTATACCACCAGCTACAATTAAATTCATGTTTGATTTTGTTTTAGCTTCTACGGTTGGGTTTACTACCCATTCGCCTTCTACTTGTCCTATTCTGACTCCACCAATTGGGCCTTTCCATGGGATGGAAGACATAGAAAGAACTGCTGATGCAGCAATTAATGAGGCGATATCTGGATCGTTTTCTTCGTCGTAAGACAAAACTGTCAAAATTACCTGAACTTCGTTTTTTAGTTCTTCTGGAAAGAGTGGCCTTATTGCTCTATCTACTAACCTGGCAGTTAAAACTGCTTCGTCGGATGGACGACCTTCTCTTTTTATCCAACGACTACCTTTAATTTTTCCGGCAGCATAAAGACGCTCTTCGTATTCAACCATCAATGGAAAATAATCAATTCCATCTCGAGGTTGTTTAGACATAACAGCTGTTGCCAAAACAACAGTTTCGCCATACGAAACTTCGCACGAAGCTGTTGCCTGTAGAGCTAATTGCCCTGTTTTAATTTTGAGAGGTGTGCCCGCGAGTTCTGTTTCAAAAGTTTGAACAGACATAAAATTTATTTCTCCTGTTACTCTGGGCGAAAAACTTTAGACTATGAATTACATAATCTACCTGTTTTTCGCTCAAAGATCAATTATTAATTATTATTTAAATATTCTTATAATGAATTCTGACATTCATTTCTTAAAACTTCTTCTCTGACCATACTACAATATGTACTATCATTAAATTTCTGCGCTTTTAGATAATAGCATATATTTTGCCAATGAATAATCGTTTCATCATTACTTTGACCACCGCATTCATCTTCTCCAAAAATTCTACCTACTACAACTGTATAACATTGATCTCGTAAGATAGTTTCTGTAATGTCGCTGCAAGCATTATGACTTCTAACATCTTTATTTACTACAAAATCATGATTGCATTTATCCCTTAAGGTAGTATCAACAATTTCTCTACAATTGAACATATGTCCAGTTTCCTTATAAATTGCATAATCATAATAACACTTGTCTTTTAGACTAATGTCAATAATATTCGTACAAGTCGTCGAGCCTACACTCGAACGCATTGCATGTTTTTTGCATTCTAATTGACGATTTAAATCTGGTATTTCTTCACAGATAGAAATATCTTCATAAGATATCGGAAAAATTTCTTCATAACATCTTTCTTGTGAATTTTTAATCTGTTCTCGATCATCATTAGCATCCTTAGGAATTTTTTCGCATACAGTAATATCTTTAAATTCAATACCATAATCGATATAACAATTATATACAATATTGCTCAACATATTTTCTTGATCACATAAACTAATATCCTCATTTTTAATGACCGGTTCTAAATATTGAGCATAACATCTAGTATATTTACTTCTTATTTCATGTGGTTCGCATAACTCACCTGCCGTTCTCTTTTGTCTTGTATCATATTCTTGTTGCTCTTTGATTATACTAAAATAACTATATGAATCTCCACCACCACCTATATCACCAAAACTATACATTGGTTGTGAAGAAAGTATGATTAATAAACCTGAAATTGCTACAAGCAAAATCATTACTATCCATCTCTTGCTTGATGATATTCTACCAATAAGCTTAATTATATAACTGAAAACAAATATATAGATGATTAAATGGATAATACCTAGAAATAATAAGATGGTACCTATGCTTCCCGCAGAAATTATTGACATTATTGCCATAACAATTCCAAAAAAAGGAGGTGCCCACCCAATCATTACTAAAAAAATAATCGGTACTGGTAAAAATATTAATAAAATGATCAATAAAGCTATCTTTTCATAATTTTTTAAACATTCTGAATTTTGAGTTATTCCAAAAAGTAATTTCATATTAAAAGACTATTTTCTTATTAAAAATTTTGTTGGTGATTTACCAAGATCAATAAAATCATCTGCAACTTCTAATAGCTTCTGAGATGTTGTTTTAGAAAAGGCGATAACTTCTACTTGACAACCTTTATTTTCTTGTAGGTATGATACTAGTGGTGCAAAATCTCCATCACCTGTTACTAAAATTAGTGAATCAAGTCTGTCTGCTAGCTTGACTGCATCAACTGCAATACCTACGTCCCAGTCTGCTTTTTTTGCTCCCGAGAAAAAAACTTGTAAATCTTTGGCTTTGACTTCAAAGCCTTGTTTTTCTAAAGCCTCGAAAAAAGATTTTTCTGCTGTTTTGCCACGTGGTATTCCGGTTGTTTCCGAAGTGATCACATACGCAATGGCACGAATTAATTTTCTTTGCGCAACTGCAACACGTAATACTTCTTTAAAATTTACTCTAGCATTATATAAATTCTTTGCTGAATGATACATGTTAGCAACATCAACAAAGACACCTACTCGTTGTTCTTTGTGTTTCATCATATATTTTTGTATTATTTTTTTTATCCTGAGCCTGTCGAAGAATCTGGTGAGGTATTACTTAATTTATTTTTTTTCTTCGTCCTCTGAACTTTCCGAGGAATCTGCTTCAATTTTTGGATCATTTGCTCCGGCTTGGTGAGCTTCTTCTCTATCAATTACCTCTTGTTTCTTTTCTGCAGGTTTAGGAGTTTTGAGTTTTAAAGTCTTAACTAAGTCTTCCCAACCTTGCGCATCTTCGCGATGAAGGTAATTTAAAAGCCGCCTTCTTTCGGCAACTTTACGAATTAAACCACGACGTGAAGAAAAATCTTTTTTGTGCATCTTAAGATGCTCTGTAAGTTGTTTGATTTCTTCAGTTAATAATGCGACCTGAACTTGAGTTGAACCAGTGTCTGTTTCGTGAGTTTTAAATTTTTTGATTATTCTGTCTTTTACTTTTTTGTCTAACATATTATAGTCTTTTGATTTATTAACGCATTTCCTAGCAAAAGGTCGACTGCTCCTAATCCAAGAAAGCGTACGTTATTTAGATTATTTGACATTAAGAGTGTATCATGAGGTATGAATTTTGTCAATTGTTTAGTATATTATAGCGATAAAGCGATAGGAGCGATATAGGGATATAGTTAGCTACTCCATCGCTTTTTAACTTCATCGCTTTATCACAATTTGACATACATTGACAAAAGAAAACCGCGCCTCGAAATATTCCGTGGCGCGGCGGTATTTTTTTTCCCCTTCCTATGTGGCCATAACCGGCACGTTGAGTCGTTTCATAATCTCTTCCATAACCTCAGCGATCTCTATATGACCGCGTTCACGCGCGAACTCAATCGCAGTGTAACCCATTTTATCTCGTGCGGTTAATATCTCTGCCGGGTCTTTTCCCCCGAACATCTGGCTCAACATATTCGGGGCACACTCGTTACTAATCAATTGCAATAATGCCTTTGTACTTTCTGGGCACTTGCTAGTACCCATGTACTGCCAGATATTGCTACCTGAATCGGTTACTGCGTCCAACCTACCTCCTGCGGTCAATTCCGCAATCACATTAGAGGCATTATCATTCTGCAATGCCGATTCCATCGTTTGAGTGGTCAAAGGTGGTAATGAGCTCATAATTCCTCCATTAGTTATGGCTTAACAATCGTTGAGTACACAATATCCAATTTTGGATATTTCAATAGATATTATCATTATATTATAGATGATGTCAAGATGTTGTTAAAAGACTAAAAGTGTCGTAAAATGAAATTAATGGAATTTATTCCATTAATTTCATCCCGAACGATCCACTTTTATATAGTTGAGTCGAGGGATCTCCCAACCTATGCCTTCCAACGAAATTCAAAAACTCTTAACTGACTTTCTAAACTACCTCGAAATAGAACGTGGTAGAAGTTTGTATACCATAAAAAACTACGAATTTTACTTAACTCGTTTTATAAAATGGTCAAAGATTACCTCCCCCGCCAAAATTGATATGGACTTAGTGCGCGAATTTAGACTTTGGCTAAATAGACTTTCAAGAAAAGATGGAACATTAAAAAAATCTACACAAAACTATCACTTGATAGCATTAAGAGCATTTTTGAAGTATCTGACAATACGTGACATCAAAACAATGGCACCAGAAAAAATTGAGCTAGCAAAAATGCCTCAAAGACAAGTTGAATTTTTAGAAGGTTCTGATTTAGAACGTCTTTTGACTGCTCCCCTACAAACAGACGACAAAAAAATAATTCAAACACGCGATAAGGCAATACTTGAATTATTCTTCTCCACCGGACTTAGAGTTTCCGAACTAGCGTCAATAAAAAGAGAAAATGTTAATTTTAAAAAAGACGAATTTACTATTCGAGGCAAAGGTAGCAAACTCCGCATTGTCTTTATGTCTAACCAAGCTAAGCACTGGGTAAAAGAGTATCTAAATAAACGATCAGATCCAACTGAATGGTTATTTATAAGACACGACAAAGCAAAAAGATCATCAGAAAATAAAGGAAAACATACAGAAGGATTAACACCACGTTCTATTCAAAGATTAGTGCAAAAATACACCAAACGCGCAGGCATCACTAAACATGTCAGCCCACACACCTTAAGACACTCATTTGCCACTGATTTACTAAAAGGTGGTGCTGATATCAGAGAAGTTCAAGCAATGCTTGGTCATGCATCAATTACCACAACACAAGTCTACACTCATATTACAGATAAACATTTAAGTGAAATACATAAGAAATATCATGGGAAAAGTATTGAAGACAAGTAACAAGTGTCAAGGCACAAGGTACAGTTGACAAAATATAAAAATTAGTATAGAATTGGTAATTGTATCCCACTACTTGATACTTGTTACTTGGCACTTGACGACATGTCCCTGTAGCTCCCCGCACAACTCACTACGTTCGTATGCGGGGCAAGCAACTGGATAGTATAACAATCCCCGCCATCACCCATGCCCCTGTAGTTCAACGGATAGAACAAGGGCCTTCTAAGCCTTAGATATAGGTTCGATTCCTATCGGGGGCATAGGTGATGGCAGCCGTAAGTTGTCC
>JAHIRB010000042.1 GCA_018818885.1 Patescibacteria group bacterium
AGTTTAAATGTAAACAATTTATATTACTTAATAAATTGATATGGCCTCTTTGCAAAGGTGGAAGTTTACAGGTTAAAAAGTGGAAGCTTACAGGAAAACCCATTATTTTAGTCATAATAGGCTTCTTTATAATTCTAAAAAAGGAAAAAAATAACGTTTCACTATATATATGCCCCATCTGATTTCAATAGTGCGCAACATATTGTGTTAAAAAAAAATTTCGTTGCTCTTCTGATAGCCAATTTCTCTATAATAATGTTAAACACAGAGTATAAAGGTGGAGCTTTACGGGATTAAAATTTGATATTGTTTTTAAGGTGGAGCTTTACGGGATTCTAAAAAAACAAATAGCGTTAATTCATAACATATTTATATTATTTATATATTTAACATGGTGATTGTATACAAGTGGAAGTTTACAGGGCAATAAGTGGAAGCTTACGGGGAAACATTTAATTTTATTTAGAATTAGCTGCTGGATAAAATGATAAGATGTTTGACTATATATGACCTCAATGAGTTTAATCGTACGCAACATGTTGTGTTTGAAAAACTTAACAACATCTTTATTTGGTGTTTTTTAAGGATTGATTTTGGACTAAAATAGAAAGGTGGAGGTTTACGGGGTGATATTGTTAATTTTAGTGGAAGTTTACGGGATAAAGAGAGTATTTATAAATCGAACTTTATTTTAAAGAAGAATAGTGGGCAAAAGGTGGAAGTCTACGGGATTCGGAGCAATTCAAATACCCAAAATTTTTACAAAACGTATATTTTGAAAATGTTTAGGTATTTTGCATTAAAGGTGGAAATTTACGGGATTTAAAGTGGAGTTTTACGGGATAATAGATTTTTAAAAAATAGCAGCTTATTGAGCATAACCACCTTAATTATTTAGAATTATTTTAAAATTGTTGAAAATAATTATTGACTTTATTCTTCCCCTAAAATACAAAAGGTGGAAAGCAATGATATAAAAAGTCTGTTAAATATTCACCTATAAAAAATTATTTATGAAAATAATAAAAAAACATACAGGTGCAATTCATATCAGAAACAGGCTATCGTTATTGCAACGAAAAATTTCCAACGTTTTATTATTTTATGCCTACAACAATTTATTAGAAAAAGATATCCACGAAATCCAAATTAAAGAACTTGCCAGCGAGGTCGGATTTAACTCCAATGATATAGAGCTTTTAAAAGGGGCTCTTAGAAAACTCGTTACTATAAAAATTGAATGGAATATCCTTGACGAAAGTAAGAAAGAAGAATGGGGAGTCTGTTCGAGTTTGTCTGAGGCCATCATCAAAGATGGTGTCTGTAAATATGCGTACCCGCATATTTTGCGCGAAAGATTATATCATCCCGCTTACTATGCTAAAATTAATTTACAGATTCAGAGGACAATCAACGGGAATTATGCTTTGGCCCTATATGAAAATTTAATTCGGTATAAAAAAGTGGGAACTACGGATTGGATTGAGATACAAAAATTTCGAGAGTTGATGGGTGCAGATCAAGTCAAAAGTTATGATCAGTACAAAGATTTAAATAAGTACGTTATAAAGCCAGCTATAAAAGAAATTAATCGGGTTACAGATATTTTGGTTGATGTGAAATCAAAAAGAAGTGGGCGACAAATTAAATATCTTAAATTTAGCATTCAAGAAAGAAAACAGCTTACCCTTCCCTTCTCGTTTAGCGACGAAGATAAACTCAACTATCAATTAAGAAAAAGGTTAATGAAATTGGGTTTTAAAAAGGCGATAATAGACGAAATTTTAATTCAATATGAAGAAAATTATATTTTAAAACATTTGGATTTTATTGAAGCTAAAATTAAAAATGGCGAAATTAAAAAATCGGCTACAGGTTTTTTCATATCAGCTTTAAAGGAAGATTATGACATTCCATCTGTGAAAAATAGTATCATCAAAAAACAAACCAAAACTAAAATAAATATCAAACCAGGAATAAAAGTTCTTTACGACAACCAGCAATTTTATCTGTCCGGGGATATGGGATCGGAATACATCGAATTTTTTGGTGGTGTAAAAATGAATAGAGAAACAATTTTAGGTCTCTTAGAAGATGGGGCCATGTCATTGGCAACGGATCATCAGAATATCCCTAATTAATCTTAACTAAAAGTGGAATTTTGCGGGATTGCCTGTTTCACTTAATCTTATACCCACCCTCTCCTTTTGGTATAAAATTAATAATTCATAAATCAATGCCGTTATAATCATATATAGATTTTTTCAAAGCACTTTATGTGTCCAGTTGGTTTCAATATAATTGGTATGGTATGGTACCATTTAATACGATATTATATAATTTAATTTAAGACCGGTTTAACGCATCTTGGATTTTTTTAATGGTTTCTTCCATTGCAGGTTCCAATAAATTCATGATGTATTTTTGGATACTAAATGGGGTGTTATCAACAATAAATCTCAATTTCGCCCATTGAACTTCTGTCAATCTCAGATTGACACCTTTGATAACTCTGTCATTTGCGTCATCCCACGGGTATTTTGGGATAGCAGTGTCGTCAGCCGGTGATGTGCTCAGTGGTGAGGTTGGAGTTGAGTTTCCAAATGAGGGCGAAGGTTTTGTTTCAGTGATAGACTCTGGAGCGCTGTTTTGTTTAGCCGGTTGAACGACCCCAGCATTATCCTCTGGTTCAGCACCATTAATAAATTCTTCTACCTTGGTAGGGTCTAAATTTTTGGCTCTGGTAAATTTTTTAACTTTTGATGGATTCATTTAAAGATCTCCTTATAAAGTTCTGTAATTTCATTAATAGCTTTTTTATCAAATGGTTTTAGTTCTATAACACCTAACCCCTCTTTTAAAGCGTGGCGAAATGAAATACGATCCCTTATTATTGATTTAACCAGTAAAAATGATTTGAATTCCTCTAAAAGACCTTTAATTTCTTCAATTTCAGATATAGCTGGGTTTGTTGGCCCCTGATTAATAACGATAAATGTTTTCAGATCTTCATTTATTACCAGAGCCTGGGTAATTAATTGTTCTAAATTATCTAGGGTCCATGCATCACTTTGGCTTGCTCTTATGGGCGTCACAAATTTATCAGCCACAAGCATTGCTGACCTTAGTTCAACTGAGTCCCTACCCCCAGCATCAATAATTATAGTTTCATATTTATCACTAAGGCTAATTATATCCTTATGTAATTGTTTGCCCTGTTTTTGAATGCATGTGATTTGAGGGTTAATCGTTTTTTCATTTCTTAATGAAGACCATAGATTGGTTGTCCCCTGCTTATCAGCATCAACAATTAAAACCTCTTTGTTGTCGATTGCGCGACAGACCGCCAGATTTATGGTTAATGTACTTTTACCAGTCCCCCCTTTTTCTCCACCAATAAGAATAATCATGACTCTCCCTTTTAATTACTTAATACCATTTGATATCTTTTACTATTCAATAATTTAATTTAGCTTAATACCATAAAATTTTATATTAAACAATATGCATTGGTATTATTTATTGGCATTTAAAACAATATTATTTAGTGCTCTTTACAATTATTTTATATGAAGTGCAATTATTTTTTTTTAAACAGTTTAAAATGCCTTAAATTTGCATGTTATAATTTCGCATTGTTGCAAATAGTTATAATTTAAATTATTTAAATGTATTCAGCATTACACTGATTTATAACACTTTATAATAATTAATTTTGTTTAATATTACTTCAAATGCTTTAAAATTATTTAAAAATGTATTTCAGCATTTAATTTTGTTTTAAATAACATAAACTTGTATAGCGTAAAATCAAAAAATATTATTTTGTTTAACATAGTATAGAATAAAAGTGTTTTAAATGGTATGGTACTATACCATATAGTTCTTTATGGTGTATTAGATATTGTCATGAGTGATCTTTATATTTTACTGAAAATTTTTGCGGCATTGATTATTGAGAAGAGAGCTTAAAGTTGTACTTTAGCTATCGATTGTTAGCACCGGCGTGAAAATGTCCAAGAATATCCGGTTTAAAAATGTATGGTACAAAATATGGAGAAGGTCAGGCAATTTATACTTCACTGCCTGACCATGGCCATTCTTTCAGCTTTTAATTTCCAGAGACATCCTTC
>JAHIRB010000043.1 GCA_018818885.1 Patescibacteria group bacterium
TCTTTTATTTTTGTTCTTACTTTTTGTGCTTGTAAATAATAAGCATCGTAGTAACCTGAAGAAAGCGAATACGCTCCTAGCATAACTCTGCGTCTAATTTCCGGACCAAAACCTTCAGCTCTTGATCTGAAGTAATTTAACATTAAACCTTTTTCTTTGGCAGAATAGCCATACTTAACACCATCATAGCGTGCCAGATTAGAACTTAATTCAGATGGCATAATAATGTAATAAGTTGGTAGTGCATATTTTGCATTTGGTAAACTGACTTCACTAATTTTTGCCCCTAACTCTTCAAGTTTTTTTATTGCTTCCCTTACTATTTTTTCTACATCACTATCTAGCCCTTTAATAAAATACTCTTTAGGAACTCCAATTTTTAATCCTTTGATATCTTTGTTTAAACACATGGTATAATCTGGGACTTGTTTACTTATGGATGTAGAATCATTTTTATCTACACCAGAAATAGCATTCATAACCAATGCTGAATCTTCTACTGTTTTTGTCATTGGACCTATTTGATCAAGAGAAGAAGCCATTGACAGTAATCCATACCGTGAAACTCTCCCATATGTAGGTTTTAAACCAACCATCCCACATAGTGAAGCAGGCTGACGAATAGAGCCACCCGTATCTGATCCTAATGCATATATACACTCATTTGCAGAAACTGCAACTGCAGATCCGCCAGAAGATCCTCCTGGCACGCGCTCAATGTCCCATGGATTTTTACTTGAACCAAAAGAGGAGTTTTCAGTTGAAGACCCACAAGCAAATTCATCTGGATTAGTTTTACCTAAAAAGACAGCCTGATGCAATTTTAATTTTTCGATAACTGTTGCATCGTATGGTGAAATAAAATTTTCTAAAATTTTTGAGCCAGCTGTTGTTTTTTGCCCAACAACATTAATTACATCCTTAATTGCAGTCGGCACTCCACATAAAATATTAATATCATCATTAGATGATATCTTTTGATCTGCAATTTTTGCTTCTTGTAGTGCTGATTTTTCTACTACTTCAAGATAAGCATGTAATGAATTATCGACCTTCTTAATTTGATCTAAACAAGCATTAGTTAACTCAACAGAAGAAAACTTTTTACTGACTAAACCTTTGTGTGCTTCTTTTATTGTAAGTTCATTTAAATTTGACATAAAATGTTATATACTCCATGTTACATGACAATACTAAAAGACAGACCTCGTTTTTACAAGATCATCTTCTGCTTCCGGTGCATTTTTTATTAAACGATCGCGTGTTAGTTCGTCACAACCTTCCACCTTATCTTCTCTTAGTACATTTTCTAAACCAGTAACCTGAGCAGTGGGTTCTACGTCTTTTGTATCAACTTCTTTAAGCTGTTCAACATATTCTAATATTGACGAAAGTTGTCTGGCGTATTTTGTCTTTTCTTCGTCAGTTAACCCTAAACGAGCTAATTTTGCGATATGTTCTACTTCTTTTTTAGTTAATGCCATAGAGTAAAAAAAATGGATTATTTATAACTTATTACAGTATATAAGCTATGTCTAATCTTGGCAAGATATGTAAAGCCCTGCAGGCTTGACAATTATTTATAATATGTTATACTGGTTATCCATAATAACAAATAGTACGAACGGCGCGGAGGGCGACTTTGCAACTGGTAGTCATTTGTGACCTTTGGGTCATTCCGTAAGGATCCCTCCATGTGCGGAGACTACTGTTGGAGTCGCCCTCCATATGCCGATGAGCTGTTTTAGCAACATTCCAAAAACCAAAGGAATTATAAAAAAAGCCTAAAGCAGCTTCTTTTTTTTGTTTAAATTTCTAAGAAATCAGCTTAATAAATTCGTTTTCTTCCAAAATTTTGACATTCAATTTCTTGGCTTTTTCAAGCTTTGATCCTGCCTCTGAACCCAAGACTAAGTAATCTGTGTTTTTTGATATTGATAACGAAACCTCGCCACCTAATACTCTAATACGATTTTTTGCTTCATCCCGCGTCATCGAATCAAGGCCACCTGACAAAACGAATGTCTTACCGACTACACCTTGTTTCTTTTTCTGCTTTTCCATCTTTTCGATTTCAACATGCATTAATAAATCTTCAATTAATTTAATATTTTCTTCTTCCATAAACCAACCAAAAATACTTTTACCTACAACAGGCCCAACATCATTAATACTTACCAATTTTTCTAAAGATGACTTTCTTAGATTGTCTAAGCTGCCAAATTCGCGAGCTAAGACAAAGGCTGTTTCTTCGCCAACATGCCGAATGCCTAATGAATAAATAAATCTCTGCAGGTTGATTCTTCTTGACTGTTTGATAGCTTTAACTAAATTTTCTGCAGACTTTTCCGCAAATCTTTCCAAGGGTTTAAGATTGTCTTCAGTCAAAATAAAAATGTCAGCAGCACTTGTTATTACACCTTCGTTCATAAGTTGTTCGACAATTTTTTGTCCAAACCCGACTATATTAAAAGCGCTTTTTGATACAAAATGAATAATCTTTTCTTTTTCAATTGAAAAACATTTTGGGTTAGTACAATAATGAGCAACCTCTCCTAGTTTTCTTATTACATCAGCTCCACAGCTTGGACATTTTTTGGGCATAACAAATTTCTTTTCTTTGCCTGTGCGAAGTTTTGGTAATACAGAAACAATGTCTGGAATAATATCACCAGCTTTTTCAATAATTACTGTGTCACCTATTCTAACATCTAGGCGTTCGATTTCATCTATATTATGCAGTGTTGCCCGTGATACTGTGCTACCTGCCACTTGAACTGGCCTAAGATGTGCCAGCGGAGTTAATGCACCTGTCCGACCAACTTGGACTACAATGTCTTCTACAACAGTTGTGGCTTGTTCTGCTGCAAACTTTAAAGCAATCATTCCTCGCGGAGCTTTGCCAACTACTCCTAATTTCTTTTTTAGATCATTGTTGTTGACTGAAATAACAATTCCGTCTATCTGATAAGGCAGTTTATCTCGTTTCTGATTTATTTGATTGTAGAACTCCATTACTTCTTTGATATTTTTACATTGTTTTGTTTGGTCTACGGTTTTAAAACCTAACTTCTTAGCTAAATCATGTTCTTCTTTATGAGTGCTGACGTTACTACCTTGAGTAATTTCAAAAGTCATAAAATCTAATTGACGTGAAGCTGCAATTTTTGGATTGAGCTGACGGATAGAACCCGCTGCTAAGTTGCGTGGATTGGCATAAATTTTGCCTCCTGATTTTTTCTGCTCGTTATTAACTTTGTCAAAAACTTTTTTTGTCATAAAAACTTCTCCTCGCACCTCTACATCAATATCTTGTTCTAAATGCAATGGAACTGCTTCAATAGTTTTTAAATTTTGAGTTACATTCTCCCCAATTTGACCATCTCCTCTAGTTGATCCAGTTTGGAGCATACCTTTTTTGTATTCCAAAGAAACAGAAAAACCATCAACTTTAACTTCACAAAAATATTCTATTGACTTGCCTGGTATCATTTTCTTAATTCTTTCCTCCCACTCAAACATCTCATTTTCTGAAAAAGCATCATTTAAAGAAAGCATTCTTGTCTTATGACTGACTTTTTCAAATTTATCCAAGGCCTTACCACTTACACGCTGAGTTGGTGAGTCTGCGGTGATTAATTCAGGATGCTGATTTTCTAATTTCTCTAATTCATGTTTTAAGGAATCCAAAGCACCATCAGAAATTTCTGGGGAATCCAAAACATGATAAAGATACCGATGATGGTTTATTTCATCTCTTAATTTAGCTATTCTTCTTTTTGCTTGGTTTTTATCCATTATATATGATGTATTAACACTGTCATTTTACCAAAAAATAAGGCTTTTGTCGCCTATTGGGGTTGACAAAATATTGAAAATATGCTAATATTAATTATCGCTATAATAGCGATTTTTGTTCTTAAAAACTAGCAGGCATATATAATTGCCTGATAATATAAAAGTGGAAATGACCTGGCGGGGTCATCTATAAGGGCGCGGAGGGAACGTGTCAAACCAACTGAAATGAATTTAGACGCAATTGGAGTTAAATCAGACAAGGAGAAATATAATGAACGCAAAAAATTTCGCTATTGCAGTATTTGGAGGACCTATCCTCTACTTAATGATCATCGTGACGTTTTGTCTCATAGCACCGCCGGCCGAGGGAGCCAATCCTTTTCCGGCGTATACGGAAAGTCTCAAACCCAGCCCGGTGGAAATATCCGCCCAGCTGCAAGAAAAGGCAGATCCAATCAACCACGGCAAACATGAAAACACGATGTCAAAATCACAAATACGAAAAGCTATTTCCCGGTTGGGAAAAGAAATACCCAGTGAATATACTCTCACCGGTGGACCGTACAGCATACAAACAAAGAACGGCCCAATAAAAAAATGGGATGATCTCAAAGTCGAATACATTTATGCCGGGGGCCTACCAGACCGAAAATCTGCGATTGGAAGAATCGCGGGCTTTAGACCCTGTCGTTAACGTCGGCAACCGCCAACTTGGCCAGCGCGTAAAGAAGGTAAACCTTCCACGCGCTGGCCTTCTTCACAACTGGAGGTGAAAACATGCGAAGTTACATTCGTAAAATAAGAAACTACCTCATCTTGATCGGTATTACTTTTCTGCTGGGATGGATGTTTATAGTAATACTAATCCCTCCCGATCCGCACAAACGCCTAAAACATCCTGAAAAATATGATCCATTCGAAGCCGCGGGAGAAATCAAAGACATTGACCCGATCATATACAAGGCGATTTTCGCCGTAGAAACCTCAAGCGGTACAGATATTGGTGAATGTTATGTCATCAACCGTCTTGATCAAAGAGGCAAAGATTTTCTACTCCTTATCTGCGGTGAAAACGGACTCGATCCTTATAAGGAAAGGGGCGGTGATTGGGGTGAAATCGGCCTATACCATTTTCTGCCAGAAACATGGCTTATAGACGCAGAAGATGGCAATGGCGACGGTCGACGTAATCACCATGACCTGGCAGATTGCCTGCTAGCTGTCGGGAACTATCTCAATCGTCATGGATACCAATATGACGTTTGGGAAGCCGTCAGAAGATTTAACGGCAACGACAAAAAATCATGGGACTACATGAGAAAGGTGAAAGCTAAAGCAATCGAGCTTGGCTATAAAGCACGCTCATGGAATCTCGCAAAAAACAGCGCTCAAGTTTCTATGAAACTTGAGCGCTTTCTTCTTTAATATGATGTTCTTAGTAAATAATTTTTCCTAAATACCAACTCAAAATTTCTTGTCCATACAATAATACTATTAATGTAGCTAATGACAAAAATGTACCGAACGGAACTTCGCTCTTAAAACCTTTTTTCTTTTGTATTATCAAAACTATACCAACCACTGCTCCTATCATATATGCTAAAAATAATGCTAACAAACCAAACTGCCAGCCAAGCATAAATCCCATCACTGCCCCAAGACGTATATCTCCCCCACCAATCCACTTACCTTTAGAAATTATAAACTGAAAAAAGAAAAATCCTGATAGAATTACTGCCCCAAAAATTAAATCAACTGGACTTTTGCCTAGAAATGGATTTATGACTAGCGCCAATACCATAGCTGGCACTGTTATCTTATCTAAAATCAAATAATATCTTAAATCGTAGACAAAAATTATTATCAAAAATGAACTAAAAAGAATATAAGCAATAAAATTGGCATCTAAACCAAATCTAAAATATCCAAAAAGATATATCAATGCTGTAACTAGCTCTACTGCTGGGTATTGCCAATCAATTACTTTTTTACAAAACCTGCATTTTCTTCTTAATAAAACGTAACTTAATAATGGTATATTATCGTACCAATGCAAGTGATTAAGACAACTCAAGCATTTTGAACGACCGATAAATATTGTCTTTACATCTTTAAGACGAAAAATCACTACATTAAAAAAACTTCCAGCAGCTAATCCCAAAATAAAAATTGTAAATATTGGCAAAAACATATTATTTATTCCACTCCTCTCTATGAGTTATGTAATCTTTATAGTTTTGGCTAAATGGCTGCGGATCTAATTCTATTGCTTTCATAAACGTTTGATAAGCTAAATCGTCATGTCCGTTTTCTAAATAATTAGTAGCTATACCATAATAATATATTGATAAAAAGCTTCCCAGAGAATAATCCAGTTCTAGGCTTTTATTTTCTAAATTTCTAAGGCTAAAATCTGCTGTTGGTTGTTGACCCTCTTTGGCACTTTCGATGTTTGGATATACTTTATTTACCCATCCATTAGAACGGCTGAATATTTCTAGGTCTCTGGCAGATTTTTCATTCACGATAAAGGAAGTATAAAGTGGTAAATCGTATTCTTGAGTGGCCTGCCAAAGTAAGTTTAATAAAGCATCCTTTCGTTTTATTTCAACCAAATTGAAATGTTGGGTTGGAAATGCGATACTGACCTGGCTTTTAAAAAAGTTTAGTTCATCAACAATAAAAACATCAGGACGAAAATTTTCTACCATCTGTAAATACATAAGCGTAAACAATTGCGTGTCTGATGCGATACTACCCTCACCATAATAAAGTAATGTTGCATTAGGCTCTAGACTAGCTAAAAGCTTTTTACCATAATCATATGTTAACCAAAAATCACTTTGGTCGTTTAACTTATAATTTGCTACTAAATAATTTAGTGGCAAGAGTACTACAACAATCAAAACTACCAAATTTACAATTTTTAATAACGACTTTTGTTTAGATAGTAATTTCTTTATTTTATCTAATCCAAATTTTATTGTGTAGGCAAACCAAATTACTAAAATTAAAAAACATGGCAGATAATATACTCTAAATACATATTCTGTTTCATTGCTGCCACCTGAATTACGCAACAATATTAAACCAACACTATTAAGTAAAAAAATTGATAAAGACAAATATGCAAAATTTCTATTCTTCTTAAACATAGTAAATATGCCAAGCGCAGATAAAACAAACATTGGCCACAAAAAATCTTGCACTAAAGAATAAACAAAAATTGCCACAAGACTAAATTTGCTTAAAGGCTGTGAAAGTATAGAAAAATCTCCGTATTGTTTTCGTGCGATATGTCCCCAAAAAGCTCTTAAAGTTTCTGGATTACCCCAATCAAGCACTGGATTTTGCAAAGAGCGTAAAGGTAAATATAGATAAACTGCTAAACCAATAAGGAAATACCAAAACATTGATTTAATAAGTTTAAAATTTTTGAGTATGTCTTTTTTGTTTAATACAATATATAGAACGAATGCTGGGGCGAGGAGTAGCATCATTTGATGATTAGTGATACTTAATCCAAAAACAAACGAAAAAATAAATAAATACTTTTCCTTTTTTTGTTCTTGCCAGATTAAAAGTAAATAAATACACAAAGAAACAAAAAATACATTTAGAGTATAGACTTCGGCAAAAATACTTTGTGACCAATAGATTGGATTAAATGCAAGTAACAAAGCAGCAGAAAAAGAAATTGCTCTGCTGTTTGTTATTTTTTTAACTATCAAAAATAGAATTGATACTGCCAGACTGCCAAAAAAAGCAGACATCATATTCACTCGCCACGCTAAACTACCAACAGGGATCAAACTAAAAAATTTTCCTAAAATTGTATAGAGTGGGTATCCTGGTGGATGTGCTATTCCTAATTGAGTTGTTGCAGTAATTAGCTCACCAGAATCTTCAATAAAAACTGTAGGAGCTAAGGTAAAAAGATATACGCTAAAAACAATGCAAAATATTAATAAGAACAATATCAAATCAACATTTACCTTTGAGAGTTTAAATCTTTTTATATTCATAGATTAAAATTGTAAATTGATATAATAATCTTATCATATATCATATCAAATTTACAAAAGAAAAACCCTTAAAAACTATAAGGGTTTTTCTTTATTTGAAGAAATATTTCACTAATCAGTTATACCACCAGGACTTGCTGTTTTATTTCCAGAACCTAAACCTCCTGTTGCTGCTTCTAGGTTAAAGGTGATAGTATACGATGCATTAGTGGCTGCAGTGTATATATAAGATGAACCACTAGGTGTTGGATTTGTTGGTACAAGTGACATGTATGGACCTCCACAACCGGTTGCTGCCCAACCACCTGTTCCTAAACAGCCAAAACCACCAACTCCTAATGTTCCGCCAGCGGCGGCGACTGGATATCCATTTTGATCGTTGAAAAACAACTCAAGTGCTGTTTGGATCTGTTTGATATCTGCTACACGTTTTGCATCACGTGATTTCTGTCGTGCAGAATTTAATGCTACGACAGCTAGTGTTGAAAGTAGTCCAATAATTGCAATAACTACTAACAATTCTACTAAGGTAAAACCTTTTTTACGCATGTTTCACCTCCTTTCATTCGCGTTAAGTTTTTTTAATTAAATTACGCGAAAGGATTAATTTATTTATTAATATATAAAATATTTTTCTGTTAAAAGTTATCAACAGTTCAACTATATTATAACACAATTTAAAAAATTTAGTAAGAACTATGAGATTTCTTTCAACACTTTTTTAATCTTTGAAATTACTTCCGATGGCATAAAGTGAGCTTTTATCAGATAATCATTTGCCCCTAAGTCTAAACCTTTTTTTACCTCATCCTTTTGGCTTAAATTAGTCAACAAAATAACGGGAATGTCTTTTGTTTTTTTATTTGCCTTTAGTTTTTTTAAAATTTCAAAACCATCCATCTTAGGTAAAATGATGTCTAATAATATTAAATCTGGTATTTTATCACTAGCAGTTTTAAATCCCTTTTCTCCGTCAGAAGCTACAAGCACTTCATAACCTTCTAAATTTAATTTAGTTGCATATAACTCGGCTAAAAATTCATCGTCTTCTACTAGAAGTATTGTTTTTTTGTTAGCCATATTTTTTTAAGTTAATAAAATTATTGTATACTAAAAATCTTTTTATTATTGTACCTCTTTATCAATTTTTTTCTTATTGATACTTTTTAAATAATTCATCTTAATATCAATGGCATCCTTACCTCTATACATGCCCATTACTAACCCAATTGAAGTAGCAAAACGTGGGCCAATTTCATCTAAGATTGGTTTTAATTCTTCCGAACACTCTACACGTGCCCAGGGGTCACCTAAATAAACTTTTTTATCTAATTGTTTGGCTAGATATTGAGGCAGGTTCACAAGTAATGACGAACCACCGGTTAAAATTATTTTTTCAATTCTTGTTTGGTCCTTACCACTAAACTGATCTACCGTATAACGAATTTCTTGGACTAATGTTTTAACAAGCTCTTGAATTAATAGTGGAATTTTACTTTCAGCTGTTTCGCCACTTCCCAAACCGATATCGTACTTAAACTGCTCTGCTCGTAGTAAACTTATATTTAAATTTTCTGCCAAAGCTTTGGTAATTGCTAGTCCACCAAAATCCATTGTTTTTGTAACTACGGGAATACTTTTAGAAATAACTATGATATTAGTAACTGTTGCGCTTATATCTACAATCATTACATTTGCTAAGTCACGTCCAACCAACGAACGCATCAAGGCAAAGGTATCGTTTTCTATTCCTACCAACATTAATCCCGCTTCTTTAATTATTGCACTTCTTGTTTCTATTAATTTTTTTTCCACTGCACTAATCAAGACTCTTTGATTGTCGTGGCCATCTTTTGAAATTTTTAAAACATCTCGTACTTGGTCTATCTTATCATCTTGCGGTGCTTGCTTTTGCTTTTCGTTTCCGCTTTCAAATTTTTTTGATATAACATGCCAGTCTAATGCCATCTCTTCCAAAGGCATTGGTGTCACCTTTTTTGCTTCTGCATTAATAACTGGGGGAAAATCTTTTTTTTCTACTTTAGGTATAGTGATAATTGAGCTAAATACTTCATAAGTGGGTAGAGAAACAACTGCCATTCTTGTTTTTGTATTTGATTTTTTACAAACTTCCTTCAAATAAGCTCCAATTTGTATGACTTTTTGTTTTTCTTCGATTTCTTTTTCAATATCAAAATCCAAATATCCGTAAGTAACTAATTTTGGCCTGCCGCTAGCTTCTGAAAGTTCAACTACTTTTATGCTTTTGCTATCAAAATCTACTCCCAAATAACTGGTCTCTTTGGAAAATATTCCCATAATTATTTATACCTTTAAATTTTTGACAATTTAGCCTTTTTTTAATATAATTATCGTAAATCTGATAGATAAATTATAACATAAAAAACACTTTAACTAAAGTAAAGTAGTGGAAAAATACTTCTCTACTTTCAAAGAAAGGAAAACAAATATGCCAACAATACTTTGGGTTGTACTAATAGTCATTGCTCTAATAATTGCATGGCTTGTTTTAGTTTACAATGGCCTAATTAAGCTACGAAACCGTACTGACGAAGCATGGTCGGATATTGATGTTCAACTAAAAAGACGTTACGACCTTATCCCAAACCTGGTCGAAACTGTCAAAGGTTATGCCAAACACGAAAAAGAACTACTAGAGAACGTCACAAAAGCTCGATCTGCTGCTATGGGTGCTAAAGGTATGGGTGATAAAGCCAAAGCAGAAAACATGCTTTCGCAAACTCTAAAATCACTTTTTGCAGTAACGGAAAATTATCCTGATTTGAAAGCTTCTCAAAACTTCTTAAAACTCCAAGATGAACTAAGTGACACAGAAAATAAAATCCAAGCAGCTAGAAGATTCTACAATGGCAATGTTCGAGACTTCAACACAAAAATTCAAGTATTTCCAACTAACTTAATTGCCAACACTTTGGGCTTTAAAAAATATGATTTCTTTGAGGCCGAAGGTGGGGAGAAAGAAGCTGTAAAAGTTAAGTTTTAATCACGTAGCATGTATCATGTAACAGACTGGCGATGATGGTTACATGTTTCATGCTTCATGTTTCATGACCCATGTACAAGCAAATTGATTCGAACAAAAGAAAAACTGCTTTTTTGATTGTAATTTTTATTATGGTAATTTTGATTATTGGATGGACGTTCAGCGTAGTAACAGATACTGGTTATGCTGCTGTAGTAATTGCGGTAATTATTGCAACGCTGATGTCACTTGGTGGCTATTATAAAGGAGATAAGGTTGCATTGTTATCAGCAGGCGCAAAGGGGCCAATCGAAAAAAAAGATAATGCTTACGTATATCGAATGGTCGAGAATTTATGTATTGCCACTGGCATGCCCTTACCTAAAATCTATATTATTAATGACCCAGCAATAAATGCATTTGCTACTGGCCGTGATCCTCAGCATTCCTCAATTGCATTGACTACAGGTGCAATTAAAGAACTTGAGAATGAAGAACTAGAAGGTGTTATTGCTCACGAACTTTCGCATATTAAAAATTATGATATTAGGCTAATGACAATTGTGATTGTTTTGATTGGCGTGATTACACTTCTAGCAGACTTTTTTATTAGGAGCAGCTTTCATGGCAAAAGAGGTAGCAGTAAAAGTAATGCCAACGGCATATTAATAATTGTTGGAATAGTATTTATTATTCTTTCTCCATTTATTGGTCGGTTGATTCAATTTGCTATTTCGCGAAAACGTGAGTTCTTGGCTGATGCTTCTGGAAGCTTGATGACAAGGTATCCTGAAGGTCTAGCTCGTGCGCTAGAAAAAATTGCAGCGCAGTCCACTCCCCTACAAAGAACAAGCAATGCAACTGCACATTTATATATTGCTAATCCCTTTGGTTCCACAAAAAAATTTCTTTCAAAATCATTTTCCACACATCCACCTATTAACGAACGTGTTAAAGCGTTAAGGAACATGGCTTAATATAAATTCCAAATCAAATATAATAATTAAATGTTTAGTGTTTTAGAAAAATTTTCTACTCACTCTAAAGATGCTTTACAAAAAGCTGGTAAGCTTGGTATTGATTTAAAACAGCAAAAAATTGAACCAGAACACATCTTATACTCTTTGGCATCAGAAAAAGGAAGTATTGCTGCAGAAATCCTTTCAAAATATAAAATCTACCCAGAAAGAATTATTCTGTTAGTTGAAAAAAATCCCAGCGTACAAAACTTAACTAATAGACCAACGCTCTCCCCTCTTTCTAAAAAACTTATCCAAAAAGCTGTTATTGTTGCTAACATTCACAAACATAAATATATAGGAACAGAACATCTACTTTCCGCAATATTAGAAATCAATTCTGAAAAAGTAATTCATTTTTTAAATAATTTGCGCGTGGATTTACCTAGCCTGGAACGTCAACTAAAAAATGTGTTAAAAAGCACATCAAAATTTCCAGATTTGACTGATTCAATTGAAAGCTACAAACATAAAGAAACCGGCGACCCACATCTTGGTGAACAACAAATGGTTATTACCAAAACAAAATCGTCTCAATTAGATTTTTTTGCTACTAACCTTACAAATCAGCAAATTCAAAAAAATATTGATCCAGTAGTAGGGCGCGAAGACGAAATTCAACGTTTAATTCAAATCCTTTCCCGTCGTACAAAAAACAACCCGGTTTTGCTGGGTGATCCTGGAGTTGGTAAAACCGCTATTGTCGAGGGTTTGGCTAAAAAAATTCTGCTTGGTGATGTCCCAGAAATACTTCTTAACAAAAAAATATATACATTAGATTTGACATTGCTGGTGGCAGGCACTAGCTTTCGTGGTGAATTTGAAAACAGACTGAAAAATGTTTTGCATGAACTCAAAAAAAATCCTAATGTGATTTTATTTATTGATGAACTCCATAATATTGTAGGCGCGGGCTCTGCTACTGGCTCGATGGATGCTGCCAATATTTTAAAACCTGCCTTGGCGCGTGGTGAAATCCGCTGCATTGGTGCAACTACGCTTGAAGATTTTAAAAAACATATCGAAAGCGATCCAGCGCTAGAAAGACGCTTTCAACCCATTCTTGTTGCTCAACCATCATTGAAAAAGACTATAGAAATTTTGCGAGGCATTCGGCACAACTATCAAAACTACCATCAAGTAGAAATTACTGACGAAGCAATTGAAGCAGCTACTCAACTTTCTCATCGTTACATTCAAGAAAAATTTTTACCAGACAAAGCAATCGATATTTTAGACGAAGCAGCTTCGAGTATAAAAATTTCTAAAGGTTCGGACGCTTTTTTAAAAAAAATACAAACTTTAGAAAAAGAACTAGCTTTAGTAAGAGAAAAAAAACAAAATGCGGTTTTAGCAGAAGATTTTAACACTGCTCTTTATTACAAATCTAAAGAAACAGAAATTACTGATAAAATTTTAGCCTTGCGTCAAAAACGCTCACAAACAAAAAAAACTTTTATCGGTAAAGTAACAAAGGAAGACATCATAAACACTACAGCTAAAATGACCGGTCTACCTTTGCAGGAACTCCTTTCTAGCGAAAGAAGTAGACTTTTGAATCTAGAAAAATTATTAGCCAAAGAAATTATTGGCCAAGATCACGCTTTAAAAACAGTAGCGGAATTTATCAGAAGAAATCGCACTGGCATCGGTTCTACCCAGCGCCCAATAGGTTCTTTTATATTTCTGGGTCCA
>JAHIRB010000044.1 GCA_018818885.1 Patescibacteria group bacterium
AGGCCACGCAATTTCAAACGCCGGGGCATGTTTTTTTTCAATTAAATGAGATTGCCGGCGAAGCAAATCGCCTCCTTGAAAAACTCGCGGTCCCGCTTCCGGCAAGGGTTTTTGGCATAAAACACACACCGAAAAGTACTACAAGAGTGTAGACACACGCGAAAAATTTACCAACGCCCCAAAGCTAGGCTGGATGCGGCTTTACAGCTGACGCCTTGCCTGTCAAATAAAAATCTCAGTTTAACTGTTAAAGGATGTGACAAATTGCCCTATTTACAACCAAAATATCATCTTGTAAAAGTAATTTAATGATAAAGATAAAGCTAAACCCATCGTGAGATGGGGGCAGAAAGCCACGGATCTTTAATAGATAGCCGAGCTGCCTTTTTAAAAAAGGTGGTTCGGCTTTTTTTGTGGGTTCAAGGTCGTATGTGTCAAAAGTATGAAAATGGCTCAAATTTTCATCAAGTTACTATCTCTACTTAGCTATATTTAAGATGTGAATAAAAATGGATAATATATTGAAAATTAGTAGTAATAGTAATTTTCCTTTAAGTTTCCTAATAGAAACAATGAGTGCGCTTAAACATTCTGCTTCAAAAATTTATTACCCTGTCACAAATACCGAATATATATCTACTCGTGGCTTTATTCCTCCAATGGAGATTATTGTAACTTTAGGGTCTGCTGGAGCTTTTTCTGCATTGTATAAAATTATATGTGATTTACTTAAAAGACATAATTCTAAAGTAATTATTTTGGAAATGAATGATACAAAAGTAACTCTTGTGGCTCATAGTTTAAAAGAGGAAAAAGAAATTTTAGAAGAATTAAATATGTTACATGAAAAATAACAAATATAATGTGTTCAATAAATTTATTAAAAGCAAAGATATTATGCATTAGGGCTAGATATTATCAAATTAATGGTCAACTTAAATTAGCGGAAAAATTACTTCTAAAATCTCTTGAAATCACTAAGAAGGAGAAAGATGAAATAAGGGGACAAGCAGCACTTTGTCAAAATTTGGCATATAATTTAATGCTACAAGGTAGATATAAAGATTCTATGAGTTTTTTTCAATCTGCTATAAACCTTATTGAAGAAAGCTCGCCTGAATCTGTTGATATGGCAAATATCCTTAATAATTTCGGGCAACTTTGCCGACGTGTCTGTGATTTCGAAAAAGCACTTGAATGTTATTCTCGCGCATTGAAAATAGCTAAAATGACAACTGGAGAAGATGCTTTAATCGCAAGAATATTGTGTAATAGAGGGGTTATCAAAGCAATTAAGAATAATTTGAAAGATGCAGAACAAGATTATAAACGTTCGGTTGACATCCATCTGAGAGTAGACCCAAATTCTGCTGATGCTGCTGCTGCTCTAGGAAATCTAGGAGGCATTTATTATCAGCTAAAAGATTTTTCTACAGCTCTTAATTACTTTAGAAAAGCACTCACAATAGATTTAGCTATATCACCGACATCTGTCCAGACAGCAATCAGGTATTTCTGGATTGGAAATACCTTGGCAACCCAAGGATATCTTGTACAAGCAAAGGAGTCTATGACTTTAGCAAAAGAGATACTTGATAAAGCTGCTCCCCAATCCGAAGAAATGGCAGCCGTTTTAAGTGCGCTCGCACAACTCCAATAGGATATTGACAATGACCACAGACAGCATTCATCTTTTAACTAAGTCTGTTGCTATTGCTGAAATACTTATTGCTCAAGTCCCACGAGATCAACCCCAACAACGATCTTTAATGGTTACGCGATATTGGAAAACATGCAGTCTACTAATTTCTGCCCTAATGGAAAATAAACGTCTTTACGAAGCCTTTGTTTATTCTGAGCGCGCCAAAATTTTATCGTCTTTACCTGAATTTGATATCCCCCCTCCTTCGTGTGAAGCAGAAGCTATAGGGAGTATTATAGAAATTGTTAATTTTTTACCTGATGATAACACTGCTATACTAACATTTTATTGGGGCCACCAAAATGCGTTTGGGTGGATTGTTAAGAAAGGAAGACAACAAATTTTTAATCTAAAAATGCCTTTTGTTCGGGGTGGTTTTTTAGGACCATGGCTTGGCGAACACTTTGCGGGAAAGGTCAACGAACTTTTAATATCTTACTTTAGAGAACGATTTGATACTCCAGAACAATCAAAATCATTTATATGTTTTTTGGGAAGAAAAAGCATAAAAGAGACGTTCGATTGGGAGGTGAAATCAAATGAACCTGATATTGATGACGTCAAACGCCTAAATCATCATGTTGGACTAGCGAATCAGATAGCAAGTGCAACATATCTTTATCAAGTTCTATTTAAACAAGCTGAACCAGCTCTTTATGGTATTAAAAAGATTTTGGTTGTTCCTGATGCTTGTCTCCATTATATTCCTTTTGAAGCTTTAATCGAAGAAGATATTAAAAGTGATTATTCTACATATTCTCAGTCTACAGAATTTCTTATAAAGAAATATGTCTTTTCATATCTACCTTCAGTATATTTTCTTAATAATACTAATAATAAAACGCAATTTAGATTCAGGCATAACGCGAGTTTGCAGTTTGTTGGTTTCGGGAATCCAAATTTCTCTGATTCTTTATTTTCTATTTTTCAAGCAATGAGGATTGGTCCTCTTCCAGAGACTGAAAAAGAAATCAAAGCCATTGCTAATATTTTTTCAAAACAAAATAGATTAGAAAATATATTTCCTAAATCATTTTTAGGAAATGAAGCGACCAAACAGAACTTCCTTGTTGAGGCACCATCCGCTACACATTTACATATTGCTACTCACGGTGGTGCTTTTTTCGATGATGATCCAAACTTATATTCTCTTCTCTTTTCATCTTACGCTGAAACGTGGACTTCTTTTGCTGAAAAGGCTTTATTGAAACCTGATGAGATTGCTAAGCTTCAACTATGCGCAGACCTTGTCGTTTTATCTGTATGCCGTAGTGGGATGGGTAAATATCAACCAGGAGAGGGATTACTAGGATTTGCTCAAGCATTCTTAAAAGCAGGGGCAAAATCGGTCCTTGTTGGTCTATGGAATGTTGAAGATGAAAAGTCATCTATTTTTATGAATGATTTTTACTCAGCACTCTTTTCTGGTGAGTCTATAGCAGAATCATGTGCTTTTGCGAAGAGAGAGATGATGAAAAGAGATCCAGATCCTTTTTACTGGGCTCCATTTATAGTTTACGGTGGTTTTTAATTAATTAAGAATTATGATTTATCGTTTAACTACGAGAATATTTTGCCAATTCAAATTTTTCATTAAAATGCTGATTCTGTTTGTTTAACGATTTGCTATGAGTGTGAATAGCAACTAGAGCCGTTACACTTTAATTGTGATACTATAGGCGAATATTTACATTAAATTTTTACAGGTGATCCAGCTGTCCATCTTTGATATTGCCAAATCGAACATCTCACATTATCAAGCTGTCCACAAGTTTAGGTGTCTACTATTCAGGTCAAAGCTGAAACAAAATAGCGGACTCCAAAAAAGAAAATGCAATCCCCGCCCTGGGGAGCTGGCCGTCGACCTGACCGGCGCTGCCCTCGATACCTGGGAATCTGATTGCAGAATCGCTTTGTCCGGAGCAGCTGCAGCGATCAAAATGCAATCAAAAATTCAATTGCCGGCAACCTGGTTGGCTGGTGATTGCATGTACATTCATATCTCACCCTCTCAGGAA
>JAHIRB010000045.1 GCA_018818885.1 Patescibacteria group bacterium
AGACTAAAACTAAACAACGAAATAACGTGGTGGCTATAGTGTAATGGTAGCACAGAGCCCTGTGGAGGCTTTAGCTCGGGTTCAAATCCCGATAGCCACCCCATTCGGACCTTATTTGAACTCCTACTGGGTTCAATGTGGGCTGGATGGGGTGATGGTCACCCCAAACAACAGAAGCTCGTTTATAAAGAACGGGCTTGTGTTGTATT
The DNA here is from genome assembly GCA_018818885.1 of Patescibacteria group bacterium. Lineage (GTDB taxonomy): Bacteria > Patescibacteriota > Patescibacteriia > Buchananbacterales > SURF-54 > JAHIRB01. The sequence continues at coordinate 210 of JAHIRB010000045.1, forward strand.
TGGGAAACTTTTAGGTCATCCTGTATCGCCTCAAAAATCCTTGATGGTACTGCCTTAACTATCTCTGAATTCTTGATATCAAATCGCTCCCAAAAAAGACCTAAGTAATGCTTTTTTAGCAGTGGGCGCGCTTCATCATAGGCCTTGTATATATTTCTGCCTAGCTTAAGCGCCTCTTGTACTTCGTTAATCCTTAATTCCCTTACTTTTTTCAGCTTATCAACCTGATCTTGAATACTCTCCAGTTGCGCTTTGAACTTTTTTTTGTTTCTCTCATAATCCTCATTAGAAATTACGCCTTGAAACAACTTCTGTTCGGCAACATCCCTTCTTTGCTCTACACCTCGCATTTTATTAAATAAAACTTTTCTGCCTTTTTCTATCTCCTCCTTTTTTTCGTTAAATCGATATTTGACTCGTTGGACTAACATCCCGATGAATTTTTGTGAAAATTGCAGATCCTTAAATTTCTCTTGCACCAGCTTCTCTAAATCGTCCATTTTAGTATACTTTTCTTTATGGTTGATTCTTTTGGTACAGCGGTAATACTTTGCTTTTTTCTCTGGATGACTCTCCCCGGTAAAACGGTTACCGCAAATCGCGCAGTGCAAAAATCCGCTTAAGAGATAGTTATGCTTGCGACTTCGGTTAGCGTGGCGATTGTGTTCAGCCATTATCGTTTGCACGGCGTCAAATGTTCTTTTACTCACTAATGGTTTATGTTTGCCCTCTGCTTTAATACCTCGCCAGCACACCTCTCCTATATAAAATCTATTTTGCAACAATCCAATTATCTTGCTGTTTTGCATCCTTAAACCTCTCTTTGATCTAAAACCTTTTTCATATAACATATTCGCAACATTCAAAGCTGAATGAGAGCCAGTGGAGTATATTCTAAATGCTTCTTTAACTAAAGGTCCCACTACCTCATCTATGGCTATGGTATTATTTCCGTGCTGATCCGTGACATTCTTATATCCTACTGGAGCGGCCAGTGGCCATCCTCCATTCCTTACTTTTTCTTCTAATCCTTTAAGAGTTTTTCGAGATGTAATATCTGACTGAAATTGATTAACTGATGCGATAATTGTATCAATCATATTCCCCTCGGCTGATTCGTCAATCGTAGGCTGAGAGGCTGAAATTAGTTTCACGTCCTCTTTTTGCAACATTGCTTTTATTGTCAGGTGATCATTTGTGTTTCTAGCCAGCCTATCCGTGTCCTGCACAAAAATCGCTTTGATGGATTTGTCCTCCTGGCAACGGATTAACATATCCTTCAGGTCAGGACGGTTCATATTGGTAGCGCTTCTCCCTGGGTCCTCAAATATTTTAACAACCTTGTAATCTAAATCTTTGGCTAATTTCGTACATACACTTTTCTGGGCATCTAAAGAATGGTGGCCACCTCCGGTTTGTTCCTCGGTAGATACCCTGCAATAGATTAAAGCTTTATTCATATTTTTTTCTCCTTTTTAAAATTAGTTAAAAGTATATTAAAAACTTCCGCTATTCTTTTTTTCCTCTCCTCTTTTGGAATATCAGCTTCTTCCAGTCTAATTTTATATTTTTTACTTTGATTCATAGAATTGATGCAAACTATTGATTTAATTATTAAGTATGTGATAGTATATTAAAGCAGGCTTTAAGCATTGCATAAAAAACTTCTTACTTCGTGGTGAGGGGTTTTTTATCTATTTTCTTGCTCTACTTTATAGTTATCAAATTTTCATCTTCTTTTTCTAATTAACATCCTTTTCACTAAAAGTTGAAATTGGATTAACACCCCACTGACCATCCTCGCTGGGCGTATAAGCATCAGTTTCTTTAATGACCCTTGCAGTAATCTGCTTCTTAGACACCTGGTCAGTAACGACCTCATATTGGACGGTAAAGGTAATATCAGTGGTAACATCACTAACTTCATTAACATTTGTAATTTCAAACCCCTTTAAGGTTTTAAAGCCATAAGTGGCCTCCAATTCCGCCGCGGGATCATCTTTACCATTTAACCAAGTCAATTGGGTATATTCTTTCATACTACTCCACTCTTGATTCTTCCACGCCTCAACAAATTCAGCTAATGCGCGTTCAGCAGAATCTTTTTGAAACTTTGACGGTTCTTGGAAGACAAATGTTATAGCTTCTGTCTGCTGTTGTTCTTCTTCCACTGATTCATTAGTTGGGGATTCCGCCTCTTGATTTGTATTTTCTGCGGCTGTATTTACCTCCTCCACCTGATTCGTTGCCGAGATTACGTTGGTATTTTTATTCTCCTCACTCCCTCCTCCAGCCGCGGCGATGATAATAATCAATAATATAAAGCCGCCCGCGATCCAAAACCACTTCCTACTTTTCTTTTTTGGTTTTTGTTCTTGCTGAGGTTGTTCACTATTCATACTCATTTTCCTTTCTGACTGGAGGTCTTAAAATCAAAACCTCCCGTCGGAGTTAAGGACTTGCGTCCAAGCAGTGCGACCTGCCTCCGAACGGGAGGATTTGTGTCGCACTGCTTTTATTTAATTATGTAGCTATATTTTGCCCTATTTTTGCCGTTTTGTCAATTTGCATTTTCCTTCAGGCCTATGGTACCGCGTTGGTTTAGCGTGTCCAGTACTTGTTTGGTGTCGTCCTGTATACTACTAACGTCTAAAAAATCCCGCTTTATTAATTTTTATCGGACCTGTAAATTTACTCTCCACCCCGGTAAAAGTAAGCATTAAAGCGTCAGCCACATCCGGGCTCTCAACTCCTCTTTTTAACATTTCTTCTTTTGATTCTATTTTCAAACGGCTTGAGCTGTCCTCTTTATATTTAATTTCCATTAGTTGGAAAAAATCTTCATTCTTCTCTAATGACCCATTATCCAAAATCCACTTCCGTAATTCCCAATAAGCTTCCGCTTTTACATTAACGAATTTTTTATCATCCCGTGCTTTCTCACCTTCTTTTACGGCATTTACTCTAATACCTTGCTCCTTGAGTCGGTCCACCACGCCGCCTCCTACTCCAACGTCATCTATAAAAACATCTCGTGCCTCGATTCCCTCATCCTCTATAAATCTTTTTACTTTCCCGGCAGTAGACATTAGGTCTGGATCTTTGTTCTTTTCCAGAACCTTGGCGTAGTTGTCATACCTTAAAACAAAAACGTTGTAATTTCTGCCCCGAGCCACGTCCACTCCTAACCGCTTTCTACCACGTGATTCAACGATATTATTTATGGCTCCCTCTACTTGTTTATCAATCAACAAGGGTGTCCAACCGCTTTCATCAATTTCGCCCGCTTCCGGGAATTTACATTCATACAAAACTTTAAAAAATGCCTCTTTCTCCATCTCCTCGATAAATTCCCGGGAGAATCTACCCTCTTGAATGGCCTGATGATAATCAATTAGTATTTTATGGTAATTATCAGAATGCCAGGCCTTTAAGAAATGGTTTCGCTTCCAGGGATTTCCGATTTCTAAAAGAAAATTATCTTTATGGCCGCCTAACATTCTTTTTACGGTAGCGTATAATTCATCGTCAATTAAAGCGCTTTCATCAAGTACCACGTTAGCCGCGCCAAATCCCATCAGTGCTTCACCAGTCTTTTTCTTATTTCTCGCGTCAGCGGATAAAACAAATACTTCACCGCCTCGCCTAAAAGTCAATCTTTGTTTGCTTCTCTCCCTTTTTAACCTTTCAAGCGGAATATCAACATCTAACTGGGAGAGGAACAGGGGATTATCAAAAATATGCTGGATCACGTAATTCATCACTATCTGCGCTTTTCTTTCCGTGGGAGCAACAATCGCCCATTTTTCCGGTTTGATGACCGCTCGAATAATTATTCCTAACGCTACTGTTAATGATTTGCCATATTGCGTAGCACAGATAACTATATTTCTCTTAGGATTCCTGTTTAAGATAGTTTGAAAAATACCTCTCTGGCCATCAGTTAGCACAATTGGCTGGCCTGCTTCGTCGAGAAATAACGATGATAGATTCAAGATATCTTTTTTCATAATTAGGGTAAAAGTTTATCAACTTTATTGAGTATTTTATCCATCTGTTCTTTATCGCCAAAAGTGATTTCCTGCCTTGGTTTGTAATCCGGGTGCTTGGATTTAAGGTAAAAAATAATCGCCGATATATTATTATCCGCAATGGCCTGGATCAGCTTATCCTCCACAAATCCAACCTGTTCTTTTTTTATTTTTTCGACTTTTTTTCTGAAACTTGAATATTTTTTAATCCACTCATAAAAAGTAGAGGGATTTATATTGATTGCCTTGCAGGCGGCGGTAACAATGCCTTGATATTTCGTGTAAAATTCTAAAAAAGTTTTTTGTTGCTCAATAATTCTCCTTTTTATAGTGTTGGATTCGTTGGATTTCTCGGTTTTGTTGTGGTTTGTTGTATTGTCCATAATTGATGAGATATACCTATAAGCTCCCAAACTCCTCACACGGGCGATTGTGGTTGCTCACAAAGCCCTTTAATTGTCTAATTTTAGCGGTTTTTGACCGGTTAAGCGCTCAAATCTCCGTTTTATAACCTCTACGTAAGTCGGTACTTTTTCACACATAAAGCACCGTCTTTTCATCTTTTCACAAGCGCAAAGAGTCGATCCCGAGCCACCAAACGTGTCCAAAACAATATCACCTCTTTTGGTTAAAACTTTTATGTAAGGAATTAGCACTTCCAGTGGCTTTGTCCCGAAAATTATCCCTTGTCCTGAATGTTTTTCATCGCTGGCTCTAAAATCAATATGATCAGTCGGGCAGATTCTTTTTCCTTTTTGATAACCTTCCCATTGCGGCCGACCTTTAACACCATATAAAGCAAGTTGATACTCATTTTCCAGCTCTCCCTCATTTTCCAAATTAAATTCCACATTATCCTGACTTGATCCAAAAAGGGCAATATCGTGCTTACTGAAAAATTTATACTTTGACGCAAAACCCTGGTGTCTGTTGCCAACGTGCCAGATTATCATATTTTTTATTTTCCAGAGCTTCTCCATCTCCTGCCAAAGAGGAATGATATTTTTCCAATTCTCGAATACTATGATGTTAAAATTATCTTTAGCTACTTTATCAATTAAGGGTAACCAATCCTTAAATTCCGGGGCTACATCGGTTTCAAGGTATTGACGGTTACTCTTATAACCAAAACCTTTAGCTGGCGACTTGCCTTTATACTTCGTCTTTAAATATTGAAGCTGGTAGGGTGGATCGACAAAACAAAAATCGACTTTTTCATTACCCATCAATCTTTTTATATCTTTTTCTTGAGTTGCGTCACCACAAAGAAGCCGATGATCTCCCAACTGGAACAAATCTCCCTTTTTTGTTTCTATCTTTTCAATTTTCAATTTCTGTAATTCCTTTTGTAAATCAAACGTCTCGGCCGGTCCCAAATCAACATTAAAAATCTCATCCAACTCCTCGCTGTTAAAACCAGCGTCTACTAGTAAATTTTCATCAAACTTAGCGAGTAAATCATCCTGCCAGTGACCCAAATTTTTATTTAACCTCAAACACAACTCTTTTTCTTTTGCTAAATCAGAAATTTTTACATAATGCACTGGCACTGCTTCAATCCCCATTTCTTTCGCGATCTGAGTCCTTTGATTTCCACCAATAATTATATTCTCTCTACTGGGAGCAGAATTTACTACGACTGGCGTCACAAATCCAAACCTCTGGATTGATTCTCGTAAATCACTTTTTTCTTTTTCGCTTATGGTGCGTGGGTTATAATCTGAAAACTTTAATGTTTTGATTTGCACTTGCTGTATTTGCATAATAATCAACTCCTTGTACCCCCTACTCCGACTCACTATATTTTTGATTTCGTGAAATAGTGAGTGGGGTGGTGGGGTAAATTAACATTTTTCTTCTATCATTAGGGTCTGCCTCCTGAGCTATTAACCCAGCTGTCTCAAGCATTGGTATAATCTGCTGTCGCAATAACCAACCTGCTAAATACCTCCCATATACCTGAAAATGTTTTTTTTGAATTTCTTGTCTTGTTAACCCAGATTCAATACTTAATTCACTTAATTTATTAACTTCAATTTTTTCATTCCAAGCTAAAAGAATAACTTCTTTGTAAAGATCAAGTATATAGGGTGGTAAATTCAATTCTTGGCTTTCGGAAATACCATTCCATATATTAAAAGCTGTTTTGATATCTTCTTCACAGGCGATTATTATATCCCCATCCCTCTTTCTGTGAAAAAAATTCAATAATGCTAAAGATTTGACCATAGAAATAACTCATGTAATATCTCTTTGATGTCTTGGCTTTAAGATTTTGTCTTTACTTAAAAACATTTCCGATATCAATTCAGGTGAATCAATCTTAATTTCTTTAATATTTGCCCTCTTAATAGCTAGTATTCTCTCTTTTAGAAGGATCCTTTTGGGATTCCCTTCTAACCATTTTTTGTAATTTTGAGTGTCTGTTTCTTTTTTTATTTTTTCATAAATCGCTTCCCTTATTTTCTCCTGATTTGTTTCAGGACTTAATAATAAAAATCTAGTTGCTTCTTGCTCGTCAATCTTTAAACCAGCAGTGCAAAAAATTACGGCCGGGAAACCTCTTAGAAAAACATTTTTTGTCCTTAATCCAAACTTCTGATTTTTATCCGTTATCTTTGATTGAATTTCTTTTTTATCGTGAGATAACAAGGATCTTAAGCGCTCCAAAAGCTGAATATGCGGTTGATCTAAAAAAACTAAAATCTTCCTTGATAAATCAACTACATACCCATTTTTTTCTTTAACAAATTGACCGACCTCGTGAAAAAAAGCAGTAGGGCTACAATAACCAATTTCAATAATATCTTCTCTCGGAAATAAATGAGCTATTTCTGTTGGTATGTATGATTTGCCCGTTGATGAAGGAGCATTGTAACTGATATTAAACTGTGAGGATTCCGTATAGGCCGAGAGTTCGCATAAAAATGTGATTATTTTATTTTCTTTATCCTTTTTAATTGTTAAGCCAAGTATTTCAGCCAATTCTTCTAGAGATAAGGGTGCAAATTTATTTTTTTCAACTCCTTCTATTTTTTCGTTACTTTCGAATTTATCAATTTCACTTTTCTCCACGCCCTTTCGCTTTATATATTCTTTTATTGATTCTGGTTCTGTTAATTTAATAGTCATAGTAATATTGGTTAATAAAATTTATAAATTATTATTTCTCCTTACGATCATCTTGCTTAACTTTCTTGGTGTTAATATATTTATTCAAAATCTGTTCGAAAAAAATATCAGCCAACAAATCCGCACCTTGCTTCAATAATTCCTTATTCTGTTTTTCTTGTTCTTTTTTCATTAAAAATTAAAATTATATTTCATAAAAAATTATTCTTCACTAAAAAGGGTATAACGCACGGCTACGTCTATAAATTGCATCATTATCCAGCAATACTTATCAGCTTGAAAAGATTCGTTACTTGCTTTTTGAAGCTCCTCATCACTTAACTTTCGGCCATAATTCGCTTCCGCGAAATCTTGAACCGTCTGCTCGGTAATTACTAAAATTAAGGGATCGCCCGTTAGTGACTTCTTACTAATAAATTTAAAAGTTTCGTTTTTCATATAAAAATTACGTATCTGAATAAATACGATTCTTAAGATTCTTTTGATTATTGAATAAACTTAATGCAGAGAGAACAATTCTATCACTGAAATAATCATCTATTATCTTCTCCATATTTTTTTCACGCTTAAAAACAAATCGTATCCTTTTGGGATTAGCTTTCCCTAATTCTAGTAATTCAAAATTAAGCGTTACTAAAACGGATGCGAGATTCAGATCAAATGTTGAAAATTCATTATTATTCATATGAATTAATTCTTATTTTTAACTGTGGATAATTTAATTATAAAAAAAACACCGGCCCAAAATGAAGCCAGTGTAAACTAGTGTTTTTTTATTCTACTTTATAATGCTGTTAATATTACTAAATAAATAATTTTTAAATTAACCAAATAATTGATAAATGTAATAATTTCCACCTCTTAACACAATTCAATCCAAGCCTGATCGCCTGCTATATGAATTTTGATAGATCCTCTCATTTTGCTCTTTGCTATTGCTCTATAAATTTCTCTCCTTGTATCTTCGATGATTTTCATTTTTTCCTTGGCCTTTAGATACGGGTCATTTAAGGATTTATTGTTTTGATCCTTATCTATCCTAATCGCCTCAAATACTTGATCAATTTTTCTCGCAAGACCGACTTTTGGAACCAATAAACATTGTAAAAGCTTAAACCTTCTTGTATTTTTACCTCCGACATCTATTCCACTATTGTGATTAAAATATAAAATACCTTTATTATTCTCTACCCTTAGTTCAATCTTATGATCACCACTCACTATTTTTTTATCAATTACCCCCTTTCCTAATTTATAATCCCCAAATAATTTATCAAATTCAGGCTGTATTACCTTAATATTGAAAAACTTCCTCATATACATATCACCAGGTGGGTTATATATAGATTCTATAGTTATCACTTTCCATTCCTCTAATTTATGTAATATCTGTTCCGTCCTACCGCTCATTAGGGGTGTGATATGTTTATCAGGCTCAACCTTAAACTCAATCTGTTGATCCTTTGGTGTTGCAAGATCAAGATACTTAATCCTTTCAAGTACTTTTTTTACTTCCTGATTAAATTGTTCTTCAATACTCATAAATATTCATTTTCATTGATATATTCATTTAATTCCTGTATACTAATGTTATCAAATGTTAAGTAATAAATCAATTCCAAAAAATGCAAGATACTAAACAAGAAATGCCAGAACTTATCACTCTTAAAGAAGCTTGTGAGATATTGAAGTGCCACCCCAATACCCTGCGCCAATGGGACAGAAAGGGAATATTGGTGGCTATTCGATTTGGGGAGAGAAAAGACAGAAGATATAAAAAAGAAGATATATTAAAATTATTAAATAAATCATAATGATTAGCCAGCAACTATCAAAATCCGACATCAAAAAGGCCTGCGATATTCTCCGCAGAGACGATGGAGTGGGAGCTGGCAACTACGTTGAGCAATTATCGTGGTTGCTTTTTTTACGCGTGTTTGAAAACGTTGAAGCTCAACTAAAAGAAATTACCGAGGCAGAAGGAAAAAAATATAAAACTATTATTGATAAAGAATATCAATGGTCGTCCTGGGCTAAAAAAGATTGGAAAGATAAAGATGAGCTGATCCACTTTGTCAGCAATAAATTATTCCCCTATTTACGTAAGCTCAAAGATACAAATGAAAAAGAAAAAATTGGGGAGATTTTTCGTGAACTGGACGGTAATAAAATCCGCTCTCCCTATACTTTACTGGATGTAATAGAAATCTTGGATAAAATTGAAATGACGCATTACCAAGACACACATTTTCTCTCCCAAGTATACGAAGAAATATTACAGGAAATGGGAGCTGAGGGCGGCTGGTCCGGTGAATTCTACACACCGCGTCCGATTATTCGTTTAATGGTTGATATTATTGACCCCAAGTTAGGTGACAAAATATTAGATCCTTTTATTGGTTCGGCTGGCTTTTTAGTTGAAAGCTTTCATCATATTGAAGAAAACTTAAAAAAGAAATCAAAGCTTGGCGTTAAGGAATGGAATGCTCTGCAAACAAAAACATTTTATGGACAGGAGAAAAAGCCACTACCATTTCTCATAGGCACTATGAATATGATCCTCCATCGTATATTGGTCCCAAATCTTATTAGAACTAATACTCTAATGGAAGATGTTCATAATGTCCCTGAATCTCAAAAAGTAGATGTAATACTGACTAATCCTCCATTTGGCGGGCAAGAGCATAAAACCGTTCAGAATAATTTTCCAATTCCCGTAGCGGCAACCGAGGGTTTAGCTTTGCAATATGTGATGAGACGGCTGAAGAATGGTGGCCGTTGCGGAATTGTTTTACCCGAAGGACAAATTTTATTTGGCGGTGGAGCATTCAAAAAAATTAGAGAAGAACTTCTCCAAAAATTCAACGTCCATACAATTATTTCCTTACCACAAGGTGTTTTTGCCAGTATGGGTGCTGGGGTAAAGACAAATCTAGTTTTTTTTGATAAGACTGGTTCAACAAAAGAAATTTGGTTTGGGGAAGTTGGTGGTAAATTTACCAAGAAACAAGTCATCTACGATTCACATTTTGAAGAAGTATTTAAGAAACAGCAAAAGCAAGAAAAATCAGAAAACACTTGGATTGTTCCCATTGATAATATCGCTAAGAGGAATTTCGATCTATCGGCGAAGAATCCGAGTAAATTAGCAGAGGAAGAATTACCAGAGCCAGAAGAACTGCTTAAAAGCATTGCTAAATCCCAAAAAGAAACGGAGCAAATTTTAAGTAAAACTAAAAAAGATTTTGTGATTATTGAGTCAGCATCAAAAAACTAGCAAAGCATTAAGTTAAAGAAAGTGTGCTTAAAAATTACAGATGGCACACATAAAACACCACAATACGTTGAGAAGGGTGTGCCATTTATTTCAACGGTAAATCTCGTTCCCTATGCAAGCGATTTTAATTTTTCTAAATATCAAAAATTTATTAACGAAAAAGAACACAAAGAATTAATAAAAAGGGCAAAGCCCGAAAAAGATGATTTATTAATGGCGAAGTGCGGTACGGTAGGTAGAACGCAAATGGTAAAGGTAGATTATGAATTTAGTATTTTCGTTGGATTAATGCTTATTAAGCCAGATAAAAGTAAAGTGTATCCTAAATATTTAGAATATTATCTGAATCAACATATTATTACAAAACTATTAGAGTCCTTATCTACAGGGGCAACACGTCTAACTCTTCCAATTAATGTATTAAAAGAATTTGAAATTAACCTACCCTTTATAAACAACCAGCCAGACCTTAAAAAACAAAAAAGAATCGTAGATAAAATTGATGAATTACTTACAGACATCACTATGGGAGAAGATAAGCTTAAGGAGATATTAAGCGATTTTGATACATTAAGACAATCAGTATTAAATCAATCATTTAAGGGGAAATTGTGAGATTATGCCACTATCCGAAGCTGACATTAAAGCTAAATACATTGATCCAAAAATCCACGAAAGTAGATGGCTAGAAAATTTGATCACGCGCGAATATCCAATTGCGCAAGACAGATTTTTTGTGGAAGGAGAAGAATATCGCAAGTTAAATACAAAGTTGTTCGCTGATTATGTCTTGAAATATAAGGAAGTAAACATCGCCATTATTGAAGCAAAAGCTGAAAACGAAGATCCTGAAAAGCATTTAGGGCAAGCTCAAAATTATGCCAAGCGTTTGGACGTTCCTTTTGTCTATATATCCAACGGCAAAAAGACAATTTTATATGACCGCAGAACACTAAAAGCTGAGGAAGTAGACGAATTTCTTAAACCCGAGGAAATCTATCAGTGCTACCTTGAATGGAAAAAATTGGAAAAGAAAAACACGGACGCCCTAAATTATCCGTTATATATTTCAGGCACAAAGAAACCGAGAGTTTACCAAGAAGCCGCCATAAAAGCTATTACTGAAAATATTGCAAAAGGAAATAATAAAACTTTACTTACGATGGCAACGGGTACAGGTAAAACATTTGTTGCCTTTCAAACGATCTGGAAACTCGTTAAGTCGAAACACTTCCACCGTATATTATTCTTAACTGACAGAAAAATTTTAAGGGATGACGCTTATAGCCGGGACTTCGAGCCATTCGGCGAAGCAAGAAATATTATCAAAGAGGGAAAATTCAATGATAAAAGGAATATTTATTTTTCTACCTACCAAACGCTATTCGCCGATAATTTATATAAAAAGATTCGTAATGACTTTTTTGATTTAATAGTCATTGATGAGTGCCATCGCTCACGTTATGGAGATTGGGGAATTATATTAGACCACTTTAATACCGCCTATAATCTCGGTATGACCGCCACTCCCAAACGACAGGACAATATTGACGTTTATGACTATTTTGGGGAGCCGGTCTATGAATACAGTATGGGCCAAGCGATTGAGGACGGTTTTCTCGTGCCTTACAAAATTTACAAAGTCACAACCAACCTTTATAAAGAAGGGCTCCATACCAATGAAGCCGAAGAGGTAATCTACGACGACGAAATCGATCCAAGTGAATTAAAAGATTTTTATGAGCCGTCGGAATATGAAAGAGTTGTAAACATTCCCGACCAAATAGACGTACTGTCAAAAAAAGTCGTTGAATTGCTGGAAAAAACAAATCCTTACGGAAAAACAATAATCTTTTGCGTGGATATGATTCACGCTCAAAACGTTAAGGACAAACTCAATGAATTAAAGAAAAATGAAAAATACGCCACGAGAGTAGTGGCTGAAGATAAAGACGATCTGACGCCGTTTAGAGACAAGGAAATGCCTATGCCCGTAATTGCCACAACAGTGGACTTGCTCTCAACGGGCGTAGATATACCGCACCTACAGAATATTGTTTTTATGCGGCCGATTAGCTCCCAAGTGTTGTTTAAGCAGATTATAGGTCGCGGCTCGCGATTATTCGAGGGTAAGGGCTTTTTCCGAATAATTGATTTTACTAATGCGACGCGGCTTATTGATGAATGGGATATCCCAACGCCACCGCCGCCGCCTCCCGTGCCGCCAGCAGAGCCCAAACCGCCCTTTAATAAACTACTTTTTGGCGCTTTGGTTGACGATAAAACGGAAAAATCAATTCAGGGAGCTAATGTCGCCGCTAAAGTCGGCAGATGGTATAAAAATGGAGTAACTGATAAAAATGGTGTCTTCAAGATATTTGGCTTGCCATCAAATAATACGATTAGCTTCTCGGCAGAAAAGGACGGTTATAAAAAAGTATACAAAAAAATTAAACCACAAAAATCTGAAGATGACACCTCATACATTTTTAGATTAAAATCCCTAAAAGTTAAAGGTAAAAAAATCAAAGTCAAAGGTATTGACGTGACTGTTGAGGAAGAAATCGAGATTGAATTTGAGGGTAAAAAATTATCTTACGCCGAATACAGAAAGTATTCCAGTGAAAATTTAAGGAAAAAGATCCACTCAAGCGATGAATTAAAGAAAATCTGGCTTAATCCAGAAAAAAAGGAAAAATTCCTGAAAAATCTGGAAGACAGCAATGTGAACGTTGAGCTGATAAAATCAATAGATAATTTAGGGGATAGCGATAGTTTTGACATTATTGCCCATCTCGCCTTTAACGCTCCACTTCTGACAAGAGAGGACAGAATTAAACTCTTTTTGCGTGAAAATGCCCAAAATTTAATCCAATATGGAGATGCGATCAGGGGAGCTATTTACGATATTCTAGATAAATATAAATATACGGGTGAAGAAAATTTATCTCCACAAATATTTATGCTACCTAATATGTTTTCACAAAAACAGGAAGTGCAGAAAAAGTATCCAAACGGGCTAACGGGATTTATGAAATTCATCAAAGAAAAAATATATTCAGAAATTTTATTAGAAAAATAACACATCTATGGGAACTTGGGATTATATAATTATACTGGCAATAATTATCTTTTTTATTCTTGCTCTCAAATTTCTAAAAGTTAAAAATCTAAAATTTTTTAACTGGGTTGAAGTTGAATTTTTACCCTCATTACAAAAAAAATACTATATATCAACTAAAGATAAAATTGGTATCGTGGTCTCGCAAGATAATAAAATGTATAAAATTCAAGTGCACTTTAGTATAAAGTGCGAAGAGGAGACAAGTATTAATAATGCTCAATTATATATTTCAGGGTTAGGTTGGTTCGTATTTAGACATTATATACAACAAATCGGTAATTCTATGATTCCCTTAGACAATAATACCAATCTTACGGCTAATGTTATCCACGAAAGAGCTATTGAATTTGAACCCAAGGAAGGATGGGAGCCATTTGAGTTAAAAATTAAAAAATATAAAAGTTTATTAAAAGTTCACCTTGTTGATAAAACTATTAAACATAAATTTACTTTCCAAGTAAGAAACCAAAATATTGAGGCAATAAAAAATCTAACTGATAAACAGGATCGAATTCCCAGAGCTCAAATTTTTTATATGCCAATTGTAAAAAACTAAAAAATTATGATTTCATATGAAAAAATAAATAAATATGTTGGTAGAAGATTTTGGAAGCACATCCAAAAAGAAACCCTTATACCATATAATGAGGTTATTCCTAAACGGGAAGAATTTCTAAAAAACCTTACAGCAAAAATTGAAAAGATGCAATACGTACCATCTCCTCCAAGAGCATATGTGGTTTCGCATAAACAAAATCTGGTGGTTAGATTTATTCCAACAATGACACTTGAAGATTACTGTGTATACTTTTTTTGTATTAAATGTCTAGAAGATGAGATTGCTAAAAACCGTATTAAAGGTACTTATGGTGGTTGGAGATTGGGAGGTAAAATAAGAAAGATTGAAAATTTTGATGACGCTCCATCTGTACCTGATAGTAGCTACAATAAATTTGAATGGATGAAAGCTTGGACTGAATATCAACAGAAAGCTTATAAATTTTATCAAAACAATAATTTTCAGTACTTTATAGTTTTTGATATTGCGAATTTTTATGATTCAGTAAGATTAAGCCGATTAGAAATGTTATTAAGGGAAGCAACGCAAAAAAACAAAACCCCAATCGTAAATTTACTTTTTTATTTCCTATCAAATTGGGGAAAGAGGGATTTAAATTATGAACGACAAAACACTGGTTTGCCACAAGATGAAGTTGGTGATTGCTCAAGAATCCTAGCAAATTTTTACTTACAGGATTATGATCAAAGAGTGTATAGATTAGCCACATTAAAAAATGCAGGCTATCTACGTTATGCGGATGATCAAATTATTGCCGCCCGGGATGAAACGACCGCAAAGGAAATTATGTTTCTTGCCTCAAAAGAATTAGCAAAGATTGGATTAAACTTAAATGCAAGTAAGGCAAAATTCTTTAAAAATAGAGAAAAATTTAAGATCTATTGGTCCTTCGATATTTTTAAATTACTCACAAATAAAAATAATAAAAAATCGATTGAAAAAGCGTTCCATATATTTATTAAAAGGAATGACACTGGTGTAGAATTTAAGTCGGATACTGTTTTAAAAAGATTTCTAAGCTGTAATCTCTATCGTTTATCGAGTGATATAAAAAATAAAATTTTAGATCTAGTCAATCAGAAAGATTTCCTTACTAGTATCAGTGATTACTATTTAAAAAGAATATATGAGCTTACCCCAAAGGTTAAAAAAAATGAGTTTCTCAAAAACCTTAAAGTGTTATCTGGTAAAATACTATTCAATCAATTTCACCTTCGTATTATAAAATTTATGCGAGAAAAAAAGATACACAATAAATACTTAAGCCAGATAAAAGCTAACTTAATTAAGTTGGGTGATCTAAATTTTTAATAACTTATATTACTTCTAATCAATAAATCACTATACTAATAAATATACTAATAAATATTGACAATTGTAAATTGAACCTATAAGATATATAATTACCTATATTTAATTGTATGAAAATATCATCAATAAAATTAAAAAAGCCAAACATTACGGCACTATTTTCGGAAACTACTCAATCAATCGGAACTGATTCAATTAAACCAGTTTTAAGTATAGATAATGAAAAGGATAAACCAGTATATATTGATATTCCTCCTTCTAAAGTAATACTTCTACCAAATCGCGGTATTGAAATAATAATTGAAAATAATAGATTACTTATTAATGACGTAAGTACTGAAATTAATAATTTTAAAAAACTTACTGACCATTTTGAAAAAGTTTACGAAGTATTCAGAAACCTTTCTGTTAAGGCCTATGGATTTAATTTTGTATTTATAATTGATTGTGATGAGATAAATTTTAATAAAATGTTATCTAATCAACTAAATAAAATAGTTGGTAAGAATAAAATATTAAAAGTTGGTAATTTCGTAATTTTTAATAAAAATGACAAAAGAATTCAATTAGAAATTACTTCTGTTGATAATTCAAACAAACAACTGGTAATTTCTACAAATGTTAATCACTCACAAAATTCAATACCAATAGAATCGCTAAAGAAAGATATTCAAGAAGATTATAATCAATTAAAAGAAATTATTAATCAATTACAAGATAATGGATAATTTTATAAACAACGTAGCCCCTACCACATCATATCCGCAAACACTGATAGATAAGTTTAGATATCCAAAATTAAATGAAAAAACTTTAGAGGACACCCAGATAGAAGAAAGTACTTGGGGTAAAAGTGTTGTCGATGTTGATAAAATTTATGAAGCTTTAGATAATCTTGGTATCTCAACTATGGTTAATAGAATTTCACAATTAGAAGAAGAAGTTGAAGCACTGACAAAATTAGTTAAAGAACAATCGCTTGGAGTAAAAACAATACCTTTGAGTAATCTTCGTTCAGAAAAACTGGCATTAAGCAGTCCAATTAATATTACCTTAGATTCGACATCAGAAATAGTTATTGCGAATTCATACGACCTAAATATATTCGGATATGGTAATAATGAAATTGAGGCAATAAGAGATTTTTGTAATACTTTAGAGGATTTTTATTTCTTACTCGACAAAGATAAGGACAAACTACCAAAAGAGCAAAGTGTAATTTATAACTTCCTAAATAAAATAATAAAAAATGTCAGTAAAAACTAGAGATATAAATAAAATCTTTAAAAAGCTAAAAATGGTTACGGAGGAGGGACGTGATACTCTGGCAACACTTTACTATAATGGAAAACCGTATATCTGGACAAAAGTTCCACATAAAAAAGGCGACTTAAAAGGAAAATTACCATACTTTATTCGACAACAACTAGAGGTTGATGACGATCAATTTAGAAATTTAATAAAATGCCCTCTTAAATTAGATGGCTATATTCAAATACTTAAAGAAAAAAATATTATTCAAGAATAGTTTTTTATTAATAATCTACATAAAAAAAGGTGGGCCACGTTGGCTCACCTTTCGGTTATTTAAAGCTATTACAGCTCTTTTGAAGAAAGAACTCTGCCCTCCCTGAATTGCGACTGGATGGTAACTTCACGCTCGGTTGATACTGTCGTTTCACCGACCACCTGGGCGCTTATGCCGTCCTTTTGCGCTTCATCGATGATAGCGGATACGCCATCCTCACTCGTGATGATTAACATACCGCAACCACCGTGTAATGTACCATACGCTTGGAGATCGGAAAGCGCAAAATCCGTCCCTTGGGATAGCTCTTGCCCTTCAAGAAGCACATCAGCGGGTTTTGGCATAGAGTGCAGATTCGCACCTACGCCTTCCGGCAACATTTCACCGAATTTGCCCCATATGCCACCGCCGGTGATATGGGCAATTCCAGCGATATTAGCCATTGGAGTGCCAACGCTACCATCGGGATTCCATCCCACTAAACGGCATACTGTCCTGGCATAGCTCTGCGATGGGACGGTCAGTTTGCGGACAAACTCAAGTGCTTCCGCAGATTCCATAACCTTTCGCACGTCCGGTCCGAACTTCGCCAGAACGACATTGGTAAAGAATGTGCCACCGTTGCACCGGTAGCCGGGATCGGAAAAGCCAACAATAGGCATTCCTGGCTTGATTTTCGATCCGTCGATCAGCAAATCACGATGTGCTAACCCGATACACGATGCTCCCCAGTTCATCACCAGCTGTGAATCTGGGTCCACATCGCAAAAAGCCGTGACGCTGTGCTTCATTATGGCCACTTCGCCGGTGATATTCACCAGTCCGGCTTGTTGAAGCGCATCGCCATATCCCTCGATCACTGCCTGAAACAGGGGAAAGCTCTTGTCGGTGATCCGTTTGGCGTCTATCGTGTTGTCCATTATTGCAGGAAAGCGGCCAGTCCGGGCAAAGTCATCAGCCGTCATCGTGATGATCTCCCAGCCAAGTCCACGGAACACCTCGGAGTCGCCAATTAAAGTGAAGAATTGTGGCTTCCCTCCAGCACCGTCATTCTCCATTTCCTGGAGCATAGTCCAAACAGTAATCGCCCCACTGGTTGGATCTGTTTCATACTGCATCATTAGTTCCAGAATGTGCTTTTGCCAAGCAAAACCAACTGGACCACGAAAGTTCCCCGGTTGATGCGGTACGATAATTACCGCTGGACAGTTACTGTGACTCCCGTAACATACCTCTCTTGCAAGATGTGACGCACGATCTCCTGGATCTATCACCTCTTGCTTGTACTGATCCTTCATAATCAGCTCCTTTCTGTTTTTTCAATCCTTATCAACAACTCTACGATTTTCGCATTAAAACTAACGAATTATCAAAGATCACAATTCTACTTCAACCCTACGGTAGGCGGAGCGATAAGTCAAGATATTGATTTCAAAATAAACAATTATCTAACCCAATAATTTTAATTATAGTTAACTAGAAAGCCAATTAGCCATAATTCTTGCTAATTGATTTTGGTGGGCACTAAATGAGTGATCTGCACCTTCGATAACTTTATACTCAAACTCCGGTTTCCGCTTCCGAAGTATATCTACAACTCTAGAAACATTACCCCACACATACTTATCTTCCTCCCCATAAACAACAAGTGTTGGTTTGTTAATGGATATAAAGTGACGAAATAATGGTTTACTAGAAAGTTTTATCTTTTTCAATGCCTCATAAAAAGGAAATACGTTATAATCACCATTTGGATTGGCAATATCATAAAATCCTTGATAAGAAAAAATCATACCAGGTAATAGTTCTTCGATTATTTCACCACCTTTACGTTTCTTAATCTTAGTGCTCGCTTCTTTTAATAATCTATTAAATTTCTTCCTGCCAAGTGTATAATAGTATATCCCTGTATCATCGCCTCCCCCCAATAAAATATACTTTGAAATTTTATTCCGTGGTTTATAAAAGTTATAAACACAAATTTTATTTGCACCAGTTGATTCCCCAATCAAGTAAAGCTTCTTATAACCTTGTTTCTTTAAAAAATCAATTGCTCCATCAACATCCAAAATACACTCTTTTATTTTTTCATAGGCCATTCCATAACGTTTCGATGTTTCTCTCCCTTTCTTGTAAGGATGCAGTTTCTTTATATAATGTGCACCACGATTATTAAATAACAACAGAGAAATATTTTTTGCATTTAAAACTTTTGCCATCTCCCCACGCATATCATCGTGGTAAAAAACTGAGGAGCTCCCATTTCCGTGCAGATGAATAGCGGCACTTTTTGACCTTTTTGGTCTATAAAGCATTCCAGGTAAGGTTAGACCATCTTTTGTCTTGATTTGAACTAACGTTGGTTTTTGCATACAAGTATAGTTTATCACTTTAAAAACAGTGCGACAATTATATCAACTACAACTTTTGAAATTGTGAGTTATTGGGTGGTATAATCAATAAACTAAACCTGCCCCTCTGTCTGCATCAGATACTTTATCGCCTCAAATTTCGCCAGAAACACATCCATATACTCACTATCCCTCAAAACACTAAGTAAATTGGTACAATTAACCTTACCCCGTTATGCAACGGGGCACAGCGCTCGGGACCCTTTCGGTAGTTATTCGAACTAAAATAAAAATCGCCATTTAATGACGATTTTTTAATATTTACAATACTATTTAGGTTGCTCGTGCTGAAAGTAAATACCATCACCTAACGACCAGAAAGATTTATGTTCTGCTTTTTTTCTCCTCCATCTTCTGATTAAAAGATATGGGATAAAAAGTAAAATTATTACATAAATAGTCCACTCAAAAACAGTAAACCAGCTAAACATTTGTTCATAACTTAACCACCTGTATTTAAGCTGTTCATAGTCACTGGAGGGTAAAACCCTTAGCTTGTATCTCTCCTGTAGATTTGTAAATTCATCCTCCGTAATATTACTGACTGTTAAAGCCACATCACCGTTAATCGGGTCCAGAACAACATCAAACTTTTCATCAATGGTATAGGTTACAATATTACTTTTCAGTAAAATAGTTTCATTTTGTTCAATTTCTAATAAGGCGATTACCTGATGCGGGCCTACGGTAGTCAATTGGCTTGATTCGTCCAATGCGGCCACGAAATAACCACCAGTGTCGGTAGTCAGCTCAACGGCCTCTCCCACTGCCTGGTCTTCCAGCCAAATCAATTGAGTATTGTATATTGTTTCTCCGGCAACGCTAATGCTAAGTGCTTTAAGATTTGGGTGTACCGTTACCGCCGTAATTTCTGGATCTTGTGGGGGCGGAACAGTGACACTGACATTAACATTTTGATTATTTAATAGGGACCCTAAAATAGGCACAAATACCACTAAAACAATTAGTTCACTTATTCTTATTGATAGCAATTTCTTTAATAAGCGCTTCATAAGCATTATTGACTTAATGCCTTAATTATATGCCTACTATTTTTATTAGCAAACTCAAAATCTCACCATCCGTAAATACGAATAGCTAAATTGTCTTCAATAACCTAAACCCGCCCCTCTGTTCGCATCAGGCACTTTATCGCCTCAAATTTCGCCAGAAACACATCCATATACTCACTATCCCTCAAAACCTTAAGTAAATTGGTACAATTAACCTTACGCTTGGGACCCCAGAAGTCAACTAATTGAACCTCTTCGAGATCAGTTGGCTGATTTGTGGTTTGACAAATAATCTATTAATTTATACGGGGCGAAGAG
>JAHIRB010000046.1 GCA_018818885.1 Patescibacteria group bacterium
AGACTAAAACTAAACAACGAAATAACGTGGTGGCTATAGTGTAATGGTAGCACAGAGCCCTGTGGAGGCTTTAGCTCGGGTTCAAATCCCGATAGCCACCCCATTCGGACCTTATTTGAACTCCTACTGGGTTCAATGTGGACTGGATGGGGTGACAGTCACCCCGAAGCACAGAAGCTCGTCTCACAAAGACGGGCTTGTGTGCTATCTGGGAAGCTTTGAAGTCGTCCTGTATTGCCTTAAAAATCCTTGAGGGTATTGCCTTAACTATCTCTGAATTTTTAATATCAAATCGCTCCCAAAAAAGGCCTAAGTAATGTTTTTTTAGTAATGGATGTGCTTCCTTATAGGCCTTAAAAATATTTCTACCTAATTTTAATACCTCTTGTACTTCATTAATTCTTATCTCCCTCACTTTTTCCAGCTTATAAATCTGATCTTGAATGCTCTCCAGTTGTTCTTTGAACTTTTTCCTATTTCTCTCAAAATCATCATCAGAAATTACGCCATTAAATAACTTTTGTTCAGCAACGTCTCTTCGTTGCTCTACGCCCTTCATTTGGTTAAATAAAGTTTTTCTGTTTTTTTCTATCTCCTCTTTTTTTTCGCTAAACCGATGTTTTACTCGCTGGACTATCATTTCAATAAATTTTTGAGAAAATTGAAGATCCTTAAATCTCTCTTGTACCAACTCCTCTAAATAATCCATTTTAGTATATTTCTCTTTATGACCAATTCTCTTGGTACAATGGTAGTACTTTGCTTTTTTCTCTGGATGGCTCTCCCCGGTAAAGCGGTGACCACAAATCGCGCAGTACAAAAATCCGCTTAAGAGATGATTATGCTTGCGACTCCGGTTAGCGTGGCGATTATGCTCGGTCATTATCGTTTGCACGGCGTCAAATGTCCGTTCATCTATTAAAGGTTTGTGTTTACCTTTTACCTTGATGCCGCGCCAGCACACCTCGCCTATATAAAACCTATTTTTCAACAAACCGATTATCTTACTATTTTGCATTCTTAAGCCCCTCTTGGATCTAAAACCTTTCTTATATAACATATTCGCTACCTGTAAAGCTGAGTGAGAGCCGGTGGCATATGTTCTGAACGCCTCCCTAACTAAAGGCTCCATTACTTCATCAACGCCAATGATATTATTTTGGTGTTTATCCGTAACATTCTTATATCCTACTGGAGCGGCTAATGGCCAACCACCGTTTCTTACTTTTTCTTCTAAACCTTTAAGTGTTTTACGGGATGTTAAATCAGATTGAAATTGATTAACAGAAGCAATTATGGTATCAATCATATTACCTTCGGCAGTATCATCAATTGATGGTTGAGAAGCAGAAATTACTTTAACATCAACTTTTTTAAGTAATGCTTTAATAGTTAAGTGGTCATTGGTATTCCGAGCCAGCCTATCTGTATCCTGTACAAACACAGCCTCAATAGATTTATCATCCTGACATCTGATTAACATATCCTGTAGGCTGGGACGATTCATATTAGTAGCACTTTTGCCGGGATCTTCAAATATTTGAACAATCTTATAATCTAGATCTTTGGCTAATTTTGTGCACGTGCTTTTTTGTGCATCCAAGGAATGATGTCCACCTTGAGCTTGCTCTTCGGTTGACACTCTGGAATAAACGAGTGCGTGTTTCATATTTATTGTCATTTAATGCTTAATAAGCCCTATTTATGTGATTTTTTCTTATGTGGGCTTATGGTACCGCATTGGTTTGATGTGTCCAGCATCTGTTTAGTGCCATCCCATATATTACTAACGTCTAAAAAATCCCGCTTTGTTAATTTTTATCGGACCTGTAAATTTACTCTCTAACCCGGTAAAAGTAAGCATTAAAGCGTCAGCCACGTCCGGGCTCTCAATTCCTCTTTTTAACATTTCTTCTTTTGATTCTATTTTCAAACGACTTGAGCTGTCCTCTTTATATTTAATTTCCGTTAGCTGATAAAAATCTTCATTCCTTTCTAATGACCCATTATCCAAAACCCATTTCCGTAACTCCCAATAAGCTTCCGCTTTTACATTGACAAACTTTTTATCATCACGGGCTTTCCCGCCTTCTTTTACGGCATTTACCCTAATATTCTGCTCCTTGAGCCGATCCACCACGCCACCTCCCACGCCAACATCATCTATAAAAACATCTCGTGCTTCTATTCCTTCATCCTCTATAAATCTTTTTACTTTCCCGACCGTAGACATTAGGTCTGGATCTCTGTTCTTTTCCAATACTTTGGCGTAGTTGTCATATCTTAAAACAAGAACGTTGTAATTTCCGCCCCGAGCCACATCCACCCCGAGCCGCTTCCTGCCTTGCGATTCCACGATTTTATTTATGACTTCTTCTATTTGCTTATCGATTAACAATGGTGTCCATCCGCTTTCGTCAATTTCACCGGCTTCCGGGAATTTACATTCATACAAAACTTTAAAAAATGCCTCCTTCTCCATCTCTTCGATAAATTCCCGGGAGAATCTACCCTCTTGAATGGCCTGATGATAATCAATAAGTATTCTATGATAATTATCAGAATGCCAAGCTTTTAAGAAATGATTTCTCTTCCAGGGATTTCCAATTTCTAAAAGAAAATTATCTTTATGGCCACCTAACATTCTTTTTACAGTCGCATATAATTCGTCATCAATTAAAGCACTCTCGTCCAGCACCACGTTAGCCGCGCCAAATCCCATCAGAGCTTCCCCGGTTTTTTTCTTATTTCTCGCATCGGCGGATAAAACAAATACTTCACCTCCTCTTCTAAAAGTCAATCTCTGTTTACTCCTTTCCCGTCTTAATCTATCCAATGGTATATCAACGTCTAATTGGGAGAGAAACAGGGGATTATCAAAAATATGCTGGATCACGTAATTCATCACTATCTGTGCTTTTCTTTCACTAGGAGCAACAATCGCCCATTTCTCCGGTTTAACAATCGCCCGAATAATTATTCCTAATGCCACTGTTAATGACTTTCCGTATTGCGTGGCACAAACGACGATGTTTCTTTTAGGATTCCTATTTAAGATAGTTTGAAAAATATCTCTTTGGCCATTAGTCAAGATAATAGGCACGCCCCTTTCGTCGAGAAATAACGATGATAGATTTAAAATATCTTTTTTCATAATCAAGGTAAAAGTTTATCGACTTTATTTAATACTTTATCCATCTGTTCTTTATCGCCAAAAGTGATTTCCTGTCTTGGCTTATAATCCGGGTGCTTGGATTTAAGGTAAAAAATAATCGCCGAGATATTGTTGTCCGCAATAGCCTGTATCAGCTTATCCTCCACAAATCCAACCTGCTCTTTTTTAATCTTCTCGACTTTTTTTCTGAAACTTGAATATTTTTTCATCCAGTCATAAAAAGTAGAAGGATTTATATTGATTGCCTTGCAGGCGACGGTAACAATGCCTTGATATTTCGCGTAAAATTCTAAAAAAGTTTTTTGTTGCTCAATAATCCTCCTTTTTATAGTATTGGATTCATTGGTTTTCTCGGTTTTGTTGTGGTTTGTTGTATTTTCCATAAATTGATGAGATATACCTAAAAGCTCCCAAACTCCTCACACGGGCGATTGTGGTTGTCCACAAAGCCCTTTAATTGTCTAATTTTAGCGGTTTTTGACCTGTTAAGCACTCAAAGCGCCGTTTTATTACTTCAACATAAATAGGCACTTTTTCGACCATAAAGCACCGCCTTTTCATCTTTTCACAAGCGCAAAGTGTTGATCCAGAGCCACCGAATGTATCCAAAACAATATCGCCTCTTCTAGTCAAAACTTTTATGTAAGGGATTAGTACCTCAAGTGGCTTTGTGCCAAAAATTATCCCTTGTCCTGAATGTTTCTCATCGCTTGCCCTAAAATCAATATGGTCCGTTGGGCAAATTCTTTTTCCTTTCTGGTAACCTTCCCAATGCGGCTTACCCTTAATAGCATAAAGAGCAAGCTGATACTCATTTTCCAGCTCTCCCTCATTTTCCAGATTAAACTCCACTTTTTCTTGGTTTGATCCAAAAATTGCGACATCGTGCTTGCTGAAAAACTTATACTTTGAAGCAAAGCCCTGATGCCTGTTGCCCACGTGCCAGATAATCATATTTTTTATTTTCCAGAACTTCTCCGTCTCCTGCCAAAGAGGAATGATATTTTTCCAATTCTCGAACACTATGATGTTAAAATTATCTTTTGCTACTTTATCAATTAAGGGTAACCAATCTTTAAATTCCGGGGCTACATCAGTTTCAAGGTATTGACGGTTACTTTTATAACCAAAACCTTTAGCTGGCGACTTGCCTTTATACTTCGTCTTTAAATATTGAAGCTGGTAGGGTGGATCGACAAAACAAAAATCGACTTTTTCATTACCCATCAATCTTTTTATATCTTTTTCTTGAGTTGCATCACCACAAAGAAGTCGATGTTCACCTAACTGAAATAAATCCCCCTTCTTTGTTTCAATCTTTTCAATCTTTAGTTTTTGCAACTCTTTTTGTAAATCAAATGTTTCCGCCGGTCCCAAATCTAAATTAAAAATTTCATCCAACTCCTCACTATCGAATCCCACATCTTTTAGTAAATTTTCATCAAACTTGGCGAGCAGATCATCCTGCCAATGACCCAAGTTTTTATTCAATCTCAAATTTAACTCCCTCTCTTTTTCTAAATCAGAAATTTTTACATAATGCACCGGTACTTCTTCTATGCCCATTTCTTTTGCAACTTTAACTCTTTGGTGGCCTCCGATGATTATATTCTCCCTTCCAGATGCCGAATTAACAATAATTGGCTCAACAAAATTAAATCGCTTAAGGGACTCTTTTAAATCCTTTGCCTCCTTATCATCTAATGTTCGTGGATTATAATCCGCAAACTTTAGATCATTTATTTTTACTTGTTTGATTTCCATAAATTTATTTATTTTTCTCTTCTCCTAAATTTTTAACAACTTTATTAAAATATTTTCTTTGATTATCAACATCAGGAGTCTCCTTTACTCTTCCGTAAGCCCGCTCAATAATATTTATTCCATATTTTTTTAGACAACTAAGTATAAATCTCATATCAGTTTCACCCAGTTCTCTCGCAACAAACCGGCACCTTTCCTCTTCCTTGCTGTCAGGACAAAAACTGTCTAGAGGTATAGTATAGTTTTCATTATTATTTCCGTTAGAAGAATTATTAAAATTCGACCTATCGATACTATCAATATAATTTTTATTATCATTATCATTATTATCACCTCTGACTTGCTTATCATCATCAGTGGCGTAATCACCTTTATTTAACTGCTTTTTTTGTTCATCTAACCTCTGACTAGCAGACTTAACCTCTGGTATGACTTCTGATTTTGTTATGGGAGTAGTAGTATCCGAACTTCTGACTTTCTCTTGCTTGAAAAGACGATCAAGATTACTTATTTTCCCACTTGCTAGCAAAAAATCTCCAATATTCACCTCAAATGTACCTCTGCGCCCCTTACGGTTGCCGTAATAGATATACCTCTTCCTTTTTATGGACAGTAGTATTTTATTAACATAATTTACTGATCCCCTTCCCCTAAATAAATCATTCTTTAAATCACTGAGGCCAATAGTACAAATACCATAGGGGTTTGCTGACAATCTTAACCAAGAATAGACAAAGTATTCATCCCTTGTAATTTTACCCTCTAAATAATCCGATTTAATTATTCTAGGAAAAATAACAAAATTATTTATCTTCATATTTATTTTTTATAGTTATTAGCTATATAGCTTATTTTTAAGCTCCTTTAATGTTGAGGCGTAAATGCGAACATCTACTAATGCTGTTTTACCAAATTCGAATTCCCTCACCAATTCTTCACGTTTTAGTGAATCTTCAAAAACAAAAAGAGCACGCCTTGGATTTTGACGATCTACATCAACTATTTTTAATCCCTTACATATTAGAAAAGCAGAAAGGTAAAAATTACTCGTTTTGAATTGTTTCTTGCTTATTTTTTTCATCTTTATTTGAATACTTATATAGAATCTGTTCAATAAAAATATCAGCCAACAAGTCCGCGCCTTGCTTGAGTAGCTCCTCATTCTGATTTTTCTGCCCTTCTTTCATTAAAAAAGTTATATTTTATAAAAATTACTCTTCACCAAAAAGGACATAACGCACGGCTACATCAATAAAATCATCCATTTTCCAACAAAAATTAAAAGCATTGAATGACTCGTTACTTGCTTCCTGGAGCTCTGCATCGCTTAACTTTCGACCATAATTCGCTTCCGTAAAATCTTGAATCGTCTGCTCGGTAATTACCAAAACCAAAGGATCTCTTTCTACTGATTTTTTACTAACAAACTTAAAAATATCTTTTTTCATAATCATTTTTATCTATTCTACTTATAATGCTGAAAGTTCAGGAAAACGTATTCTTTGAGTAAATTATGGCCAATATTAGACACAATATTTCAATAAAAACAAAAAAACACCCACTGAAAGTTCAGCGGGGGAGAAAATTATACTATCCTAATTTATTATTATCTAATTTTAATACCTAAAATATTACTCATCCAAAATTTTATATCCTATTTTATCATCATATCTTGTCCTTGCGATAAACACCTCTCCATTTCCTCTTAATTCTGACTCAGGTTTTAATTTAAACTTTGCCTGATATTCATCCTTTTCCCCATAATCAAAAAAGGGGGTATCATATATTCCAAAAACTTCTTGTAATTTCTTATTTAATTTTTCTTTTATTTTCATACACGCATCTTTTGACACCCGAAGTGATTGAGAAATTATTTCTATTGTAGCTTTTGCGTGCTTTTTATTACTGTAGATAACAGATAACAATTCTAACAACTTCCACTGTTTGTCAGGTTTTTTATCCTTTGTACCTTTTCTAAAAAATCCCATTTCCTCGTGATTTGATTTTTTTAAAAATTTACCCTTAAAATATATATCAATATCATATTGATTCAAGAACTTTATCTCCATATCCCTCCATTGTGCATCCGTAGATAACTCTAATAGGGGTTTATTTTCTAATTCTAATTTATGATGTGTGGACCCAAACTTATTAGTTATGTCTGTTTCATTTTGTAATATGCTTGATAAACTTACCCATTTTAAAACTTTAATCTTAAAAAATGGAGTATCTCCTACGTACTCTCCATCAAATATCACAGGATCCTCTTTACTTATTCCCAAAAATTTAATAACTCCAAAATCATTCAACTTTTGAATAGACCCTAGTAATATTTCTTTATCTAAATTTAAACTCCCTGGAAATTCAGTCTCTTTTATCTCTATTACTTGAGGTAATTTATTGGGAGGTTTTATCTTCTGAAGAATAGAATGATAAATAATTTGTAATTTAATTTTTTCATTCTCAATACTCATTTTCATTGATATATTCATTTAATTCTTGTATACTAATGTTATCAAATGTTAAGCAATAAATCAATTCTAAAAAATGCAAAATATTAAACAAGAAATGCCAGAACTCCTTACTCTTAAAGAAGCTTGTGGTATTTTAAAGTGCCACCCCAATACCCTCCGTCAATGGGACAGAAAGGGAATATTGGTGGCTATTCGATTTGGGGAGAGAAAAGATAGACGATATAAGAAAGAAGACATTTTGCGATTTTTAAATCAGCAAGAAAAATAAAATAAATAATTTATAATTTAATTGCCTAACCCTCATAGTTTATCTGTGAGGTATGGCACAAAACCCCAACCACACTATGAGTAAAAAACAAATTAAAAATCCTCTCAAAGAAATTGAGAGGCTTGAGAAAGAAATTAAACAACTTAAATCTAGGAAGAAATACGGCCTTGTCTGGGAGAGTAAACCAGAAGAGGTTGTTGAAATGTGCAAGGAAAAATTACCAGTTCTCAAAGAAGAAAAATCTAGAGAAATAAAATCTGATACAAAGAGTCCAGTTAATGTTTTAATTGAGGGAGATAATTATCATTCTCTCTCTGTTTTAAATTATACTCACGAAAAAAAGATTGATGTGATTTATATTGACCCACCTTATAACACAGGAGCTAAGGATTGGAAGTATAATAATAATTTTGTGGATATTAACGACCAATGGAGACATAGTAAGTGGTTGAGTATGATGGAAAAAAGATTGGTGTTGGCGAAAAAGTTACTGAAAGCCGATGGCGTGTTAATTTGTGCAATTGATGAAAATGAGGTCTCACACCTAGGGGCTTTATTAGAAGAGATATTTTTTAATCGTGGAATTCATCTTATAACTATTGTTCATAATCCGAGGGGGATACAAGGTAAGAATTTTTCTTATACTAATGAATTTGCTTTTTTCGTTTTACCGAAAGGAAAAAGAGTTATTGGTGAAAGAAAAATAGAGGAAAAAGACATAACTTGGAGAAATCTGAGAGATAATGGCGGGGAGTCTTTGCGTTCTGATGCTCGTAATTGTTTTTATCCAATTATTGTCAGAAATGGTAAGGTAGTTGGTTTTGGTAAAATTTTAGATACCAATAAGCATCCTAAGAAGCAGACCGAGAAAAAGAATGGCGATTACTATATTTGGCCAATTGATAGTAAAGGAATTGAAAGGAAGTGGAGATATGCCGTGCAGAGTGTTAATTTGGTTAAACATCTTTTAAGAGCAAAGAAGAGTAAAGGTGGATATGAAGTTGAGATAGGTAAAAACTTTGGTACAGTTAGAACGGTTTGGTCAGGAAGTAGGTATGACTCAAATGAAAATGGTACTAAATTGGTACACTCTTTTGTGCCAAAGACTCATTTTGATTTCCCTAAATCTATTTATAATATTTATGACTGCATAGCACCAATAATTTATGAAAGGAAGAACGCCATAGTGCTAGACTATTTTGCTGGTTCAGGAACAACAGGCCACGCATTGATGATGATTAACAAAGAAGACAAAGGCAACAGAAAATTTATATTGTGTACCAACAATGAAAATGGAATTTCAACCGATGTATGTCATCCACGGCTTAAAAAGGCTATAACTGGCCATAAAAATTACCCTAGCATCACTGGTTTTAATGCTAATTTAAAATACTATAAAACTGATTTTGTTGACTCTAGTACCACAGATAAGAATAAAAAAGAAATTGTAGATAAATCAACAGAGATGCTCTGTATCAAAGAGTCTTGTTTTAATAGTGTCAAAAAAGGTAAGAATTTTTCAATTTTTAAGAATAATGATGATAAATATCTAGGCATTGTTTATGACGATAGTGGTATAGAGTCCTTTAAAAAAGAAGTTAATAAATTAAAGAAGAAATTTATCGTTTATGTTTTCTCTCTTGATGATAGTGCACGGGAAGAAGAGTTTGAAGATGTTAGTGAGTGGGTTGAGCCCAAGCCTATACCAGCAGTAATTTTAAATGTATATAAAAGAGTATTCCGATGATAAAGTTAAAAGATTACCAAAAAAATGCAGTAGAAAATCTGCATAGAAAGATTGAGAGTTCCCTTAGAGCCCCAGAAAATGAGGTGGTCATTTTTCAAGCTCCCACTGGTTCTGGTAAAACAGTGGTTGTTTCAGAATTATTGAAAGAACTTGTAAAAAATAAATCTGGCCATAAGGAGCTCTCTTTTGTTTGGGTTTCGGTTAGAATGTTGCACGAACAAAGTAAGGAGAAATTAGAAAAGTATTATGAAGATGACAGGCTAATTAAATGTTCATATTTTGAGGATTTAGAAGACCGTAAAATAGCTGAAAATGAAATACTATTTATAAACTGGCATAGTATCAACAAAAAGGATGTTAACATTTTTGTTAGAGAGAATGAACAGGATAATAATTTAAGCAGTATTATAAAAAATACAAAAGCTGACGATCGTGAGATAGTATTGGTTATAGATGAAAGCCATCATACAGCTAATTCTGATAAATCAAAGGAGCTCATTGAAGTTATAAGTCCTAAATTAGTATTAGAAGTTTCGGCCACACCACACTTAACAGAAAATGTAGCTGAAATTGAGAAAGTTCGTTTAACAGATGTTAAGGCGGAAGAAATGATAAAGTCAGAGATTACAGTTAATCCCGAGTTTTTAAATATCAAAGTAGGAACTAAAAGCTCAGATGAAATCGTGATAGAACAAGCTTTAAAGAAAAGAGCAGAGTTAGCCAAAATGTATAAGAAGGAAAAGGGTAATGTTAATCCATTATTACTAATTCAGCTACCAGATAAAAAGAGCAACCTTATCAGCAAAAAGGAAGATGTGATAAAGATATTAGATAAAAATGGCATAACCGAAAAGAATGGCAAGCTCGCTATTTGGCTCTCAGAAGATAAATCAGACACCCTACAAGGGATTGAAAAAAATGGTAATGAGGCAGAGGTTTTAATTTTCAAACAAGCTATTGCATTGGGCTGGGATTGTCCCAGAGCTTCAATTTTGGCAATTTTTAGAGAGTCAAAGAGCTTTACTTTTACCATACAGACTATTGGTAGAATAATGAGAATGCCAGAACTTAAGTATTATTCAAAAGCCCCAGAGCTCAATCAGGGTTATGTTTTTACCAATTTATCTAATATAGAAATCGCTGAAGATTACGCCAAGGATTATTTAACTGTATACGAGTCAAAAAGGGATAATAAGATATATAAAAACATATCTCTTCCATCAGTGTATTTAAAAAGACAAAGAGAAAGAACTCGTTTATCAGGAGAATTTACTAAGTTGTTTACACAAATAGCACAGACCAAGAAACTAAAATCTAAAGTAATCTTAAAACCATCAAAACTAATTAGCCCTATAATATCAGACGGCAAAATTGTAGATATTGATAAGTCTGGCGAAATAGAATATAAGGGCAAAATTAAAGTAGCCCTTAACGAGAAAGAGCTACAAGAAATGTTTGATAAGTTTATAATACAAAATTGTACTCCTTATGCTCCTGCTGACTCAAGCGATAGAATGAAGACTGCTCTTTACCAATTTTTTAATAAAGATTTTAAATTAGCTAAGTACGACCCCCAAGTTCAAAAATTAGTGTTAGGCCAAGAAAACGCACAGATTTTTGTAGACACAATTAATTTGGCTAAAGAGAAGTATAAAAAAGAAATTGTTAAAAAAGTTAATGAAAAGAGAGAGGTTATAGAAACAGCAAAATGGGAAGTGCCTGTGGTGGTTAGTTATAATAGCAGATACCAAAAAGAGGAGCGTAAATTATCAGTAATGAAACCATTTTATACTGCTAAGCCTAGTGAGCCCGAGAAGATATTTGTAGAATTTTTAGAGGGTTCAAAAAAGGTAAAATGGTGGTATAAAAATGGTGAAACGGAAGTTAAATACTTTGCTGTTTTAAGGGAAGATAATTTGGCGTTTTATCCAGATTTTATTTTCCAATTAAAGGATGAGAGTATAGGTATATTTGATACTAAATCAGGTAGAACCGCTGAGACCGATGAAGCCGCACCCAGAGCTGAACCATTACAGAAATATATTAAAAAGCAAAATAAGAAAGGTAAAAAAATATTTGGAGGAATTGCTATCTATATTAATGGTACTTGGAGATATAATGATAATTCCAAATACAAGTATAATCCTAATGATTTATCAAGCTGGAAGATATTAACTTTATAAGGTTAAATCTGGCTAATTATGGTACTTTTTGTTTTTAAAATAGCTATGGAAAAGGAAATAAAAAAACGGAAAGATTGGCGGGATTGGATTGATTCAATTTTCGGCTATCCATTAATAATATTTGTAATTCTGCTATTTATCGGGGTGATAGTTGCAACAATAGCATACTTAATCGATTGGATTAAATAATATGAGTAAAATTATTATGAACGCAGATAGAAAAAATAGAAAAATTAAAATAAATACACCACCCAATGCTAAAGTTGAAACTAATGCTGATGAAACAATAATGAAAGGCGTTCAGGAAAAAAGCTCAGGTGGAGAAATCTCTCATAATGCAAAAAATAAATTAGAGCAAGTGGGTAATATTATGTCCGCAACCAACAAGGGAAAAATTATAAATAAATCAGATGGTAATCTCAATCAAACTGATAATATTATGACGACGAAAAATAAAGGAGAAATACAAAATATTGTCCAGCAAAAAAAAGACTCTCCCACTGTGAACGATAAAACTACTTACTCTGATAGAAATAATAAGAAATACATAATTGGCTTATCACACTTCAAAGAAGATTTTAACGGTGTTGGAGTTCGATATCAGGTTATTCCTGAAGAACAAGAGGAAGAAGAAATTATTGGCGCTATCTTCGTAAGTGATTTTTTTATGCGAACAGCTAGACTCGGTAAGTTTACTGACAATGATAAGAAGGATATATTTATTCATCTAATATTTGGAAAAATAAAAAACTATATTGAGGGAGGTTTTCCACTAGGAAAACAATTCACATTTACGACCGAAAACACACCCGTTGATTTTGAAACTGCACTAAAGGAACAAAAAATTCAATTGGCCTGGAGAAGGGCAAAAAAAATTAAAAATGAACATCAAAATAAATTCTTAATTATTGATGGTAAGCGTTACGAAATTGCTAATCCGCCGACTCGTAACATCCTTGGATATAATGAAGGTGACTTTGTTTATGACGAAATAAATAATTATGCTGCTGGGGAAATAAATATTGATCTCACATCAGGTGATCTAAATATTTACAAGATATATAATAATAAGACTCAACAAAGCGACTATTATCTACAACTTAAACACCCATATAATGAACTCCGCTTAATCCCAGATGAAGCTACTTTTACTTATCTACATTCTAAGGGAAGTAAAATTATTAACCTAGAGTTAATTGAAGAGCATAAGTATCCTAAGGGATTACCACTTGAGAAATATCCACCAATAAAAGAGGGGTCTGAAAAAAAACTGTCAGAGGAAAAAGATATTAAGTACGACGTTTTCATTGCACACGCAAATGAAGACAAACAATTTGCTATTGAATTAGTAGAAGAACTTGAAAAACATAAGATTACTTACTGGCTTGATAGTTTGGAAATAACTCTTGGTGATAGCGTAAGAGAACGAATTGATTCTGGATTATTAAACTCTAGCTATGGAGTTGTTGTATTATCCAAGATTTTTTTTACTAAATCGTGGACTATAAAAGAATTGAATGCGCTCTTTGCAAAAGAAAAAGATAAGAAAGTTATATTACCTATTTGGCACGAAATTGACCGAAAATATATTGAAGAGAAAAGTCTCCTTTTAGCTGACAAATACGCCGCACGCACAGATACTGAAAGCGTAGAAGAAATTGCCAATAAAATTGCAAAGGTCATAAAAACTAAATAAAAATATGGAAAAATCTCCTTTTGTAAGGTATGTGAAGGGTAATAAAATTATACCTGAAAATAATATTCAGGAAATTTTTCGCATCATTTTAAAAAATGTCCGAAAGCAAAGTGAATTAGTTAAATATTTAAAATCAGAAATAAAGAATTTTAATGACGGAATTCATTATGGTATTTCGCTAGAATCCACTTGGTATAAGTTTGTATTAGAGGTATTTGAAAATTTAAAGATTGATGAAAAAATAGAATTTGATTTTTTAGAAATCTTAAAGATATTAACAAAAAAAATTTGGTCTAGGAAAAAGAAATGGGGAAAACTAAAAGGATTTTTAATGGAAAATCTTGATATACTTTCCGCTTACGATAGAAGATGTCATCTTGATTTTTTTGGAGGAGAGATAATTAGAGGAAAAAACGGAAAATATTATGTTAAACAAAATGGTAAAATAACGAGTCAGATTTATGGAGCAAAAACAGAACTTGAGGAAAAATTTAATTGTCTCTCAACTGACGCAAAAAGCAGTTATGGACGTACTTATTCGATACTAAAGCTTATCGCGCTCTATTTTATCTTTAAAGACTTCAAAAAAGATTCCCGACAATATCCAGATTCAATGATTTGTATCCTTCCAGAAGGAGACAGTGGTACAAATTTTCTATTTTGGCATTGGTCACGAGAGGATCCATATCGAACAAGGGATGTTGATTGGCGTCCACTTGATGTTCACTGTGACCCAAATTGGCTTGCCGATGATCTTATAGCCAGTTATTGTGACAAACACAATTTACCCTCAGAAACTAAACCTATTGCCGACGAGTCAGAATTCGACAAAAAGGCTTGGGACGAAGCATTTAATCCGTTTTCGGGTCAATATGAAGTTGCCCTTGATACTTATTTAATCCTCGGAAAGAAATGTGAGGCATATTTAGAATTCGAGCATAGAAAAATTCGCTGGATAAATGGAAACGAATATTTGGCGCCGGTTATTATTATTCCTGTCAAAGATATGGATAATTATGAAGAAGAGAGAGCTTTAACAAATCGATTTCTTAGTCATCTCTCCTTTAGATTCCGTGTACCGATGAAGATAATAGCTACTATAGGATCTCCAAAAAAATTCAGACCATTATTGCTTCAATCAAGACATTTTGGCGGTATTATATATAACCCTCCTTATTTCATTCCAATTAAAACTACCACGGAAGAGCAAAAACTTGCCCTTGCACTTTCCCGCGAGGGTTCAAATGCCGATAGCGCAATGTATGCCTTTTTGAATTTTTATAAAATTATAACTTTAGTTAGCGGAGAAAAAAAAGTTGATGATTGGATTGAAAAGCATTTAGATCCAAAGATTATTTATGGCCTAGACGAATGGAAACAAAAATATTTAAAAACAAATAAACCAGGAAAATTTTTAAGGCATATTACCAGAGATGCGATTGCACACATTGGAGAACTTGGAAAATTGAGGACTGGTCATCCAATAATAAATCCAGATTATATACCACAAATAGAATCAGTACGTGCTTCACTTGGTATTGTTCAGAGTCTAGCGAAAATAGCGCTAAAAGAAATTTTACCGCTAGATCCCAAAGATGAGGCATTTTAACAGTTAATAATAAAACGAAGTAAATCTAAACCTGCTGACCTAAAGCCGGTATTCTAATATATTCTCTCGTTGTCCTCCAGGAATTCCAAACATCCTTTACTATGCGACCCCAAATGACATTAGGAATAATGAATTACAGGACAGTGTAATCACTAAACTAAACCTGCCCTTGTGTCTGCATCAGGTACTTTATCGCCTCAAATTTCGCTAAAAACATATCCATATACTCTCTATCCCTCAAAACCTTAAGTAAATTGGTACAATTAACCTTACGCTTGGGACCCCAGAAGTCAACTAATTGAACCTCTTCGAGATCAGTTGGCTGATTTGTGGTTTGACAAATAATCTATTAATTTATACGGGGCGAAGAG
>JAHIRB010000047.1 GCA_018818885.1 Patescibacteria group bacterium
AAGGTATAAAAAGTTTAATACGTTAATTTCCAGAGTAAACGATCAAGAGAAAATAAAAATGCCCAAGGTGGACATTAAAAAATACGCCAAGTATTTACTAACCGAGGGAACTAAGGATGAAAAAAGAGAAATACTTGCTTGTCTGAAGACTGAACTGCATCTTAAGAATCAGAAGGTTTATTTGGAAAAATAATAGCATAACCCAGGGCATCGTAGAGGTTATTAGAACTAGGATAAGACTAGCAGAGTCTTATATGGAAGCAAATTGGGTCTTAATTAATTATTAAGATCCTTCTTCTTCTCTTCAAATTCTTTTTTATCTATCTCACCTTTAGCATATCTTTCTTTCAAAATATCCAAAGCATTTTTTTCAGTTTTACCTTTTTGTCCTTGACCCGCTTTACCCTTTACCAGTGCTAAGATTACGGCAATTACAGCAATAATGATAATAATCCAAATGATTAACATTATTGAACCACCAGTACCCCACATACCCATACCGTCAAATCCAAACATACCAAACATATGTTCACAGCATTCTTCCTCATCACCATTTGCTAGAACTGTAATTGGTAGGGCAAGCAGTATTAGCATTATTATTGGTAAAACTTTTTTTATCATATATATAATTATTAATTATTTTTAACATTTAGAAATTGAGCATTAACAGCAACAACTATAGTACTAAGAGACATAAAGGCAGCACCTATTGCTGGGGAAATTAGTATGCCTGCGCTGTAAAAAACACCAGCGGCTAATGGTATAGCAATTATATTATAGCCTGTTGCCCAAAATAGATTTTGTAGCATTTTTCTATAAGTTGCTTTACCAAATAGTATCAATGAGGTTACATCTAAAGGATCACTATTTACTAAAATTATGTCAGCAGTTTCAGCAGCAACATCAGTTCCAGAACCAATGGCAATGCCAACATCTGCTTGTGCTAACGCTGGTGCATCATTAATTCCATCACCAGTCATCGCTACAAATTCTCCTTTATTTTGTAGTTCTTTAATTTTCTCTTGTTTCTGGTCTGGTAAAACTTGTGCAAAATAACCATCTAAATTCAATTTTTTTGACACTACTTCCGCAACCTTATTGTTATCGCCTGTGAGCATCCAGCATTTAATATTTATGTCCTGAAGTTTTTTGATTGCCTGAAAAGAACTTTCCCTTATTTTATCAGAAAGACTAACTAAACCAACAACTTCATCATCTTTTATCACAAAGACATCAGTAGAGCTATCATCAGTTTCAAATTTTGGTTGCTTAATATTTTGCAGGGTTAGAAATCCTGGACTGACAATTTTGTAATTATTATTATTAATATTTCCTTCCACGCCTTTTCCTTTTAGCACTTTGAAATTATCTACCATTAAATTTTTAATATTCTTTTCTTTAGCTTCCTTAATTATACCTTTAGCTATCGGGTGTTCAGAACTTTGTTCTAACGAAGATGCCAACTGTAAAAGCCTATCCTCATTAAATTCTTTATTAAAAGATTCAATTTTACTAATACCGAATTTACCTTCCGTTAAAGTACCCGTTTTATCGAATATTACAGTGGTTATTTTTCTTGAGTTTTCAAATTGTGTGCGGTTACGTATTAACAATCCATTTTTAGCAGATTTTGAAGTTGACACTGCTACTACTAAAGGAATAGCTAGCCCTAGTGCGTGTGGACACGTAATAACCATTACAGTTGCCATTCTTTCTACAGCAAATGCAAAATCTTTACCAAAATAGAGCCATGTAAAAAATGTTATTGTTCCAAGACTAATTGATGTAATTGTCAGCCACATTGCTGCCTTATCAGCTAATTTTTGTGTTTTGGATTTAGCTTGTTGAGCTTCATTAACTAAATTTATTACTTTAGATAAATACGAGTCTTCTCCAATCCCTTCTACTTTAATATTTACTACACTATCACCATTAATTGAACCACCAATCAATTTATCACCTTCTTTCTTTTTGACTGGTTTTGATTCACCTGTAAGCATTGATTCATCAATATAGCTTTCTCCTTTAACTATTATTCCATCAGCAGGGATCTTTTCGCCTGCTTTTACTAAGACGATATCGCCTTGCTTTAATTCACTTATTTTTATATCAACAGCTTCATTATTTTTTATCAAATGTGCAGTGTCTGGTAATAGTTGGGCTAATTTTTCTAGCGCCTTAGAAGCACCAATGACTGATTTCATTTCCATCCAATGACCAAGTAACATTACATCTATTAATGTAGCTAATTCCCAGAAAAATAGTTTTCCTTCTAAACCAAATACCACTGCTACACTATATAAATAAGCTACCGAAATTGCTAATGCAACCAAAGTCATCATACCTGGCTGCTTCTTTTTGAGTTCTTCAACAATCCCTTTCAAAAATGGTCGACCACCATAAAAGTATAAAAAGGTGGATAATATTAACAATAGATATTGATCACCAATAAAGGTAAATTCAATCTTTAGAACTTTTTGAATTAATGGAGAAAGAATTAAAACCGGGATTGTAAAAACTAAAGATATATAAAATCTTTTTTTAAAATCTTGAGCCATCATCTTGTGATGATCATGGTGTCCAACATGTTTAATTTTCTTATTATTCATTTGGCTGTGATCCATTTTACTGTGGTCCTGATGGCTACTGTGTTTTTTTTGATCACCATTATGCATATTTTTATGTTGTGGATGATTATCCATATTTTTATTATTAAATACGCAAAATACAATACTATCTATTTGCTATCAACAGATAACTATTTGACTAATATTATTTTACGAATTTGTTGTAAATCCAAGCTAATCCTACCATAAAGACAAAGCTGATAACAGCTGCCTCAATCATACCAGCAATTATTCCCGCAATGCTTAATGAGAAAAATACATGCATTTCTTGCATCATTTCAACTGCCCCTGTATAAATGCCAAGGTTTCCCAAAATACCCAACAAAAGCATAACTATTGCTGAAATAATGGCAGAAGCATAGCCAAGGGCTAATACATTTAATTTTGCATTCATAATTTTGTTAGTTAATTATTAATTAAATTACAATTTGGGTCAGCTTCAACACAATGCCCGCATCTATTAATATAAAAATTGGAGATATATGGAATTTTTATATTAGTTGAGGATAAATTTTGTTTAAGATAAAAATTAAAGTTCGTTATAAATATAAGAGAAGCAAATACAATTATTATTCCAACGAACAATAAAAAAATTGTTAAAAAAGGTTTTTTGTAAGAAAAGTCGAATTGTTTAATGAAATAATTTAACAAAACTACTAAAACAATGATTGTTAAAATTAATTCATAAGGCAAGCTATGAAGAAACTTTTGCCAGACTGCTGGACCATAATGTAAAGATAAAAGGAGATCATTTGATTTTATATAATAGAAGAATGCGTTTAGTAGAAAAATAATAACGATAATGGTTAAAGCCATTCCGCTATGCAAACCAAGTTTTTTGGCAATAAAAACCCATTTAGATGTCATTTTAATTTCATCCTTGCTAACTTTTGCCATTATTTGTTTTTTAATTTCATCTGTCATATTGGTCTAGTTCATTTTTTAATATATCTTTAGCCCGACTAATCATTGTGCCAACGGTGTTTTTAGGCTTTCTTAAAATATCAGAAATTTCTTCATACGACCTGTCTTCAAAATATTTTAAGACAAAGGGCACCTTATATTTTTCGGGCAGCTTATTTATGGCTTTACTTAATTGATCTGACAGTTCTTTGTTTTGAAATTCTTTTTTAACGCTTATTTTTGATTCAAGTTTAAACGCCAATAATTCATTTTCATCAATGGAAATTGTAAATTTATTTTTTTTTATTAAATTTATCGCCAGGTTATGGGCAATGCGATATATCCACGATGAAAATTTTTTGCTGGAATTAAAACTTTGCAAGTTAATATAAGCATTCAAAAAAGTATTTTGCAAAAGATCATCTACGTCATCTAAATCGTGAATGAATTTATATAAATATCTTCTTAATTTGCTTTCGTATCTGTCTAGGATATAAGAAAAATATTCTTTGTTTTCTTCCCTTATATAAACAACTAATTCTTCATCAGTTTTTTCTTCCACGTTTATCATATAACCATTATAGTATAATTACTTATTTATACGCAAAAAGCAGATAATCCCTATAATATGATTATCCACTTTTCGCCTACAAACTTTCTATCCTTTTAAAGTGCGTGACAAGGATGGCTGATCCCGTATTTATCCATCAACTCGTTCATCTCGTCGTAAAACTGGCTGTAGTCCTCAACTTGATTTGTTGCCTCACTATTATTTAATTGTAGGTAATTGGCCTGTGGAGGGCTATGAGCGCTTACGATTTGAGTGATCCCCAGTATAGCGATAACTGACAGCGCGATGAGTAGACTAAACGTTATTTTATTTTTTGTCATCATAATTTATGTTATTTGTTAGTGATCATTATTATGAGCTTAGTCTGCTACTTTAGGCTAATGGCAGGGTGGGAAAAGTGTTATTTTAGTCATATATAATATGTTAGTTAATTAAATTATTTATATATTTGTTCGACCTTTCTATATATACTACAATTCAGAATCAAAAAAATTTCATAATCAAAAAATCGCCTATTAAGCGATTTTTATTAATTTAACCAGTAATCGGACTCGAACCAAATATTTTAACTAAAATAAGCCATCCGCTCCGAGGGTCGGACTCGAACCGACAACCAATTGATTAACAGTCAACTGCTCTACCATTGAGCTACCTCGGAGCACATGGCTCATTTTTTGCTCTATTACGCTATATTTTAATTTTCAAACTTTTGTCTGCCCGCCAAAACTGAAAGTGTAGGCGGGACCGGAAACCGGTCGCCAGGAACCTGTCAGCCTCCTCTGGCCGCTGGACACTAACTAACTATAATTTTTTATCTTATTTATCAACTTTTTTAATTCCGGAATGTCCTGTTGAACCGTCTGCCAAAGTATCTCTAAATCCACACTGAAATACTCATGAGCAATAATATTTCTCATCCCGGCTATTTTATTCCAAGGGATATCTTTATGTTCATTTTTAAAATCAGTTGGAACATTTTTAGCCGCTTCGCCAATAACTTCCAAATTCCTAACAACAGCATCAATAACTAAATTATTCTTGTTAAATTTGTCAAAAGATAACCCTTTGCTGTATTTATCAATTTTACTAACAGCATCTTTGATATCGTCTATATAAAGTTTAATATTCCTTTTAGACATAAACAACTTCCTTTAATACATCTTTTTTGATCGCCGACTTAAGCGCATTCTTGGTAACCAAGTCAACTTTTCGCTTTAAAGTTTTACTTAAAAAATTCTCTAATTCAACAAATTTAAAGAGTCCGACTGGTTCAGAAAAATCAACCAAAATATCAATATCACTATTTGGTTTTTGTTTACCACTAGCAAAAGAACCAAAAATTCCAATTCTTTTCACGCTATAATCTTTCTTGAGAGAATCAAAATTTTGGTTAATAATTTTAATATTTTTTTTGAATTCGTTGCTCATAAATATAAATTATTTAGTTAGATTATTTTAACTACTGGTTCTAAAGCTCAATCTCCATGGGAACTGGACTCAAACTAACGACTACTAACTTTAGCTAAAATATTGA
>JAHIRB010000048.1 GCA_018818885.1 Patescibacteria group bacterium
AAATCTACAGCCCATACACCGTCTGCCGACCACCCCTGGCGTCAAACTAGCAATATGGAATATCTTAAAAAACTAACAAAAGTGTCCAAATAGGACATTTCTAAAAAACGCCAAATAGGACATTTCTAAAAAACCTTTACAGCTATATAATAACCCTTGACAATTTTTTTTATTTCTGCTAAAATGTTTTATTAACACGTACCCATTTTTCTGCTTACCAGTGGTGAAATCCAGATCACCCCTCCTAATCTGGCAAGTAACCGTTAAGCTAAGGTGTTTACAGTTCTCTGTATGTATCTTACGCTGGTAAGTAGTAAAATGGGTATTATAAACGGATGCTTAGCTCAGTTGGGGAAATTCCGAAAACACGTGTACATCCATGTTACATCCATTAATATGGATGGTAGGATTTCTTAGAGCGCTGGGTTTACATCCCAGAGATCGCTGGTTCGAGTCCAGCAGCATTCACGAAGCATGAGTTTTTCCCTTCATTCCCGGGAATAAAGGGAAGAGTAGCACTCATGCCTGAGTCCGTAGCTCAGATGGTAGAGCGCTCGGGGTCAACCTTAGGGTGGCCAACAACCGAGAGGTCGCAGGTTCAAGTCCTGCCGGGTTCACCAGATGTACATTGTAGTATTATTGAGGGCAATCAGTCTTAGTCTTGGGGAAGGTATCTGTGCCTCGACAACCGACCCAGCTGCGTTCTTAGAACGTGGGGTTGTTGCTTAGAAAAGCACAGTGACTCGAGGACTTTGTGTGTTTGTCCTCATCGCGGGAGAATGCTCAATGGCAGAAGCCGCTGACTGTTGGTCAGTGTAAAATGATAAGCATAGGAGGTTCGAATCCTTCCTCCCGCTCAAACGGGGTTTACGCATATCAGTATTTGCGTAGATCCCACTTTTTTTTATTTCAAAAATATTCTAAAAAGAATTGTTTTTCATAAAATTACCAAAGAAGCAATTTTAGAAAGTTTAGATAGTCCACGCGATATTGATAAGAATATAGTCGATGCTTTGCCACGTCGTTCTCGAACGATGTGGCTTGCCGAGGGAGAACTGTGGTATAATTAATTTATGAAAAAAATTTTAAAGCTAACAAAATTTAGAGTAGTCTTTAGCATTCTAGTTTCAATAATTGTATTATTTATGATAATCTTTCTTTTTCCTAAGAGAATTTCAAGAATTGATTCTATCTGTTTGATAGGAGATCCTGGTGGGCCAATAAAAAGTATTGCAACCTGTTATGGGATTCCAATATCTTATTTTGAAGAGAGATGTTATACACTTCCTGGAAGAGATGAAGCTTGTAAAGATTATACTTCTCAAAAATGTTTGGGATTCCAAACAGAATTTAGTGAAGGGAAAAATAAGTGTCTATAGATAGTTTTATATATTAAAAATTTTAAAGAGTAAGTTTTTTGTATCTGCTTGATTATTGTGAAAAACCTCAAAAAGTGTAGCTACAAAAAAGCTTACAATAGATTCAAATCAGCATTTAAATTATAAATTTTAGTTCTAATAACCTCTACCCCGCCTTTCGTGAGAGACGTGGTCTACGATACCCTGCCCAATTTTAAATAAAAAACTTCCCTCGTATTGTGGTGGAGTTTTTAGTATACTTAAAGTATGAAAAATTATCTAAAAATTATTATTCTTTTTGTTACTCTTGGGTTATTATTTTATTTTCTGGGTAGTATTTTTATAGATGATGTATATATATTATTGTGTAGCGTTCTAATGCATTTGTTATTTTTTATTTGGCCAGTATTATTAATTATTTATTCTAAACAGAATACAATTAAAATTGTATCAATTATTATACTAGCACTATATATTATTTTTATGATGTATAGTATTACACTTTTGTTTGGGTTAGGTGTAACTGCTACAAAAGGTAATATCATAATAGCATTCTTGAGAGTATATTTTTTAGTTCCGATGGCAGTTGGCTATTATATATTTTAATAAGATGTCTAATCCTTTAGGTGGAACAGATTAGGTAAACAGTATTGATTTAATCGTACAATCCTGGTTCTAATAACCTCTACCCCCACAGGCGCTGTTCAAGTATGTAGCGCCTTTTTTTTATTTAAAAAGTATTATAAAATATTAGTAGTTTAATCATTAATACAAAATTTATGCCAGACAATCAACAAAACTTACAAACTCCACAAGGAGATAGCCAAAAATTTAGTCTTTGGCAGATTTTGACAGTAATAGCAATCATTGGAATATTAGCTGTTATTGCCATACCAAGATATTTAGATAGAGAACCTGTTGAACTAAATGTTAATGCAGCAGATGGTCCAGAAGACACAATCATGAACCAGGCTGAATCAGTTCTTTTGTTCGGAAGGTCTCCAATTATTGAACGTTATCAAGCACCGGAGTTTGGATTTGATTTTCAACAAGGTAATGATGTGGATGGTATGGAAAATTATATTGGAATGAAAGGAGCAAATTATATTCAGCTGTTTGGTCCAGAAGATGGGTTAATCGGAGCTAGTATGTCATTTCAGATAACAGACGACAAAGAGCAGAATGAGGATAACCTAGATATTATGGCAGAAATTGGTAATAGGTTTTCACCAGGATCAGGAGAGTGGGTTGAAAAGCAAGGAAATAACATTTTAGAAAACAGGATATTAGATTTTATAATTGAAAAGAATTTTGATGCTAATATGTATAAGATGATGTTTCAAGAAATTAGTCAGTTTAAGATGATGAGTTTGAGGATTAATTAGATAGAAAAAATGGTAAAAAAAAGCGAGGCTTCCAGCCTCGCTTTTTAAATAT
Source organism: Patescibacteria group bacterium (assembly GCA_018818885.1). Taxonomy (GTDB): domain Bacteria; phylum Patescibacteriota; class Patescibacteriia; order Buchananbacterales; family SURF-54; genus JAHIRB01. The sequence continues at coordinate 2,796 of JAHIRB010000048.1, forward strand.
GGTTAGTAGGTCGGGGCCTGATCCCGACCTACAGTATTCTTTAGATATTAATACAATTTATTCAAAAAGAATAGTACTCAAGTATTTCTCACCACGATCTGGTGAAATTACTACAATATTTCCCTCAGTTAATTTATCCGCTAGCTCAACCCCGATATGCAAAGCAGCACCAGTGCTCATACCTACAAAAATCCCTTCAGTCAATGCTAGTTTTCTAACTGTATCGTGAACAATTTTATCTTCAACTTGAATTTTTTCGTCGTATGCACTTCCGTCGTAAATTTCTGGTACAATCGCCTCTTTCATATTTTTTAGACCTTGCACCTTGTGGCCAAGTATTGGTTCGGCTGCAATTATTTTGATGTCTGGATTTACTTCTTTCAATCTTTTTCCTGTGCCTATCAAAGTTCCAGAGGTGCCAAGCCCAGCGATAAAATGAGTAATTTCTGGAACGTCAGAAAGTACTTCTTCGGCAGTAGTTTTGTAGTGAGCATCTGGATTAGCAGGATTAGAAAATTGGTTAGGCATCCAGTACTTATCAGGATCATTGTTATTCATCTCATGTGCTTTACGGATAGCGCCATCAGTTCCTTGATTTGCCGGGGTTAAAACAAGTTCTGCCCCAAGTGCTTTTAGCATTCTTTTTCTTTCTTCACTCATGCCTTCTGACATGGTCAGAGTCACTTTATATCCTTTGAAGGCGGCAACCATAGCAAGCCCAATACCTGTATTCCCAGAGGTCGGTTCTAAAATTATTTTGTCGTTTGTAAGTTCACCAGATTTTTCTGCAGTCTCAATCATGTTAAGTGCAATCCTGTCTTTTACAGATCCTCCAGGGTTTTGTCCCTCTAGCTTGAGATACAAATTGACATTAGAATTTGTATTTTGCTTGTTGATTTTTACAATCGGGGTGTTTCCGATTGATTCAAGAATGTTTTGATATAACATAGTTTTTGTTATTTAATCGTTAAGAATTATAATTGGTTCGTTATAGTATCTAATTTTTCTATCCTGTAGACGTTTAGTAACTAGATTTTTTAGGAGTTTATTTTTTTCTTCAATTTCGATATGAGATTTAAGAATTTTTAGATCAAAATCAACATTTAACACCCTGCTATTAATTATATGTCTAGTTATTCCAGCAGGTAGAGTTAATTTTTTGTTTGACACCGCTGAAATAATTTTTGGTGATAAGGTAGGATAAAAAATTAAGAAACTTAGATCCTCATATAATTTTTTTAAATTGTTCACGCCATTTCCTACTATTCTTTTGAATTTTTTATTTTGATACATATGATATAGTTCATTAAAAAATTCTAATTGTGGTTCTAAATTTTTTAATGTAATTTTTCGTATTTGAATTATTTTCTTATTTTTTAGTTTTGCATAAGGAGAACTTTTTACAAAATTAATAATTTTGTCTATTTCACTTTCGGATAAACCTCTCACTATATGATTCCATGATTTAAGTTCTACATCTTTGGAATTATAGTTTACCAGTTGCACTACCAAACAATCGTAACCTAGGTCTTTATAGCTAGTTACACGATTTGCACCATCTAATACAAAGTAATATTGGGATTTTGGTGCTTTGGCTACTATCGGTGGGTGTGTTAACACAGTACTGTTACTAATTTTATTTTTTAGTTTTTCCAACTTAAAGTTATCTGGTACCTCATGCAATATTAGGTGATCGATTGAAACAATTAGTAAATTTGGAATTTTTATGTTGTCTTTCATAAATTTTAAATAATACAAAAACCTCGGCATCTACCGAGGACAAATATTTATTAGTTTATTATAGTTTTATGAATAAAAATGCCTTCAGCAGATGCTAAAATGAGGTAAGCAACAACAGTTGCAGCAGCAATTACAGGTGTTTTGTTGGCATTTGTTTGAATTCATGTATTTAATTTAAAGTATTTAGAAAAACTTGTCAAGTGCCACATTTATTTGACCTTTTTACCTAGTCATTATAATATGGCAATAGTATTTGTGTACACTAAAATTGGCAAAAAAGAAAGGAGGTAAAAGCTGTGCCGTATTTTCAGAAAAAACCATGGTATGTAGAGAAAAAGGAGTAAGAAAATGAGCATAGTTAAGGATGTATTCAAACACGAGGTACAACCCGCCATGGGCTGTACGGAGCCGATCGCTGTAGCATTCGCTTGTAGTGTTGCTATGACAGCGGTCAAAAAAAAGTTTCACCCCCAACCGGTTGAATGCTTAGGCATTGAACTGCGCCTTGATCCTGCTGTGATAAAAAATGGCATGGGAGTATGCGTGCCAAACACTAATGGAGAAAGAGGTAATGCAATTGCTGCTGCTTTGGGAGCGCTTTGTGGCAATCCCGAACACAACCTTTGTCTTTTGGATGCAGTTGATGGCGACGCGCTTGTTGCCGCAAAAAAACTGACTTCAAGCGGTGGCATTATCATTACTTGTGTTGAGCATTGGCACGACTTGCAAATTGAAGTAGAAGTAATAACCAGTCACGGTATTGGCCGCGCCACAATCAAAGGCAACCACACAAACGTAGTCGATGTTTCTGTCGGCAATGGCTGGGTGGTTAGTGATCCAGCTGAAGATTCTAGCGGAGTAATAAGCGAGGCTCTTCCTTATAAAGAATTTCTCGCTGCAATGAACATTAGTCAGATCATGGATTTAGTCCACACCATGGATAGTTCTGATTTAGACCATGTTCGACTCGGTATAAACATGAATCTCGCAATTGCCAACGCAGGTAAGGGTATCAATGGGGTTGGTGCAAACCTTATTCAACTTCTTGATCAAGTGCAGGTGGTAAAAGACTGGCAAAACAAGGCTAATGTGTTGGCCGCATGCACAGCTAAGGCTAAAATGTTGGTTGCATGTGCAACTGATGCTAGAATGGCTGGAGTCAACCTTAGCGTGATGAGCAGTGGTGGCAGTGGCAATCAAGGTATTGTTGCCTCGCTGGTTCCTCACGTTTTTGGCAGATATCACAAGATAGGTGATGAAAAAATATTGCAGAGTATTGCTTTTTCACACTTACTCAACAGCTATGTTAAGTGCTTTGTGGGAGAACTTTCACCCATATGTGGCTGCGCTGTTGCCGCTGGCTTGGGTGCATCTGCTGCAATTGTTTTTCAACAATCAGAAGATGCAGAAATAGTAGGAATGGCAATCAACAATGTTATTGGTGAAATCTCCGGGATGGTATGCGACGGAGCAAAAGGCAGCTGTTCACTCAAGGTTGTCAATTCTACCGAATGTGCTATCCGTTCTGCCTGCTTAGCTTCAAAAGGCTTTTGTGTTGATGCCAATCACGGCATTATCGGTGGTTCGGCGGAAGAATCCATCCAAAATTTGGCCAAACTCAGCAACGATGGCATGCGTAGTGTTGATTCAACAATCATCAGCATGATGGTTGGTTCCTACGCATAGCACGAAAGGTATTGTCATGGAACAATGCATGTGTCGCAGAGTTGGTATCACTCAATACCAACTCTGCCAGCCTAAGATTTGATACTGAGTGATGTCAACTCTAACTAAATGGAGGAGGAGTGTACTTAAGATACTTCTCCTCCATTACTACAAAAAGGAACGTGAGGTGAAAAAAGATGCTAATGTTTTATAACACCTCTTCACGAGCAAAAGAGGAATTTAGACCACTAATACCTGGCAGGGTAGGGGTCTATAGTTGTGGGCCAACTGTCTACAACTTTGCTCACATTGGAAATTTGAGCACGTTTTTGTTTGTTGATTTGCTCAAAAGATGGCTTGTACGATCTGGATACGAAGTTTGTCATGTTATGAATCTTACTGATGTCGACGACAAAACAATCCGTGGTTCGCAACAAGCCGAAATGACATTGAGTGAGTTTACCAAGAAATATGCACAAGCATTTTTTGATGATTTGTCTGCATTGAACATCATCGATGCTGATCATTACCCATATGCAACCGATTATATCGAAGAAATGCTGTCTTTAATCGAAACGTTGATAGAGAACGGCCATGCATATGAGAAAAATGGTTCTGTCTACTTTAAAATTTCGAGCTTTCCAGGTTATGGTGATTTTGCGGGTATAGATACATCCGAACTTTTTGCCGAAGCTCCTGTTATAAAAGCAGATGAGTATGGCAAAGGAGATATACGCGATTTTGCACTTTGGAAAGCCTGGACAGAAGACGATGGTAACGTGTTTTGGGAAAGCCCTTGGGGTAAAGGCAGGCCTGGTTGGCATATTGAATGTTCGGCAATGAGCATGATACATCTTGGACCGACGTTTGATATACATACCGGCGGAGTCGATTTAATTTTTCCTCACCACCAAAACGAAATTGCTCAAAGTGAAGGCGCCACTGGTAAGCAGTTTGTGCGATTTTGGCTTCATAGAGAGCATTTGATGATGGGTGAAAACAAGATGTCAAAATCAAAAGGAGCCGCGTTGTTTTTACGCGACATCGTTAACTCGCCTTTTGATGCGGCCGCATTCCGTTATCTGGTTCTTTCTTGCCACCATCGTTCGCAAATAAGCTTTACCGACGAAACATTTTTAGCAGCAAAAAAAACCCTTCAAAGAATTTTGAGGGTAGTAGATGGGTTGAAAGCTGTAAATCAAATTGGTCAAAATGATATAATCGCGTTTGTCCAAGAAACTAAAAGAGATTTCGAATCTTCGATGAACGATGATCTTAACACACCCAATGCACTAGCGGCGATATTTCGTCTTATTGCGTCGCTGGAAAAAATGCTTGCTGATAACATTCTTTCGCAGACGTCGGCAAACTATGCATTGGAATTTCTGGGAAACTTCGATTTCGTATTCGGAGTAATCAATTTAGCTCAAACTGACGAGATACCGCTAACAGAGGAGTTGCTAGAACTTCTCAAACAACGTAAAGATGCAAGAGCACAAAAAAACTGGCCTCTGGCAGATGAAATCCGGGAAAGATTTACCAAGAAAGGCATTATGGTTCAGGATACTACGGAAGGCGTCAAACTTTCACGTATGTAGCACTTGACAAATAATTAAACATGTACTATTGTCAGAATAATATAGGAGGAAGAGTTACCGGCGGCGTAGCCAAGAGGTAAGGCACCGGTCTGCAAAACCGCCATTCGCGGGTTCAAGTCCCGCCGCCGCCTCACAACCCAGGCCTTTCGAGAAGCAATTCTCCTAAGGCCTTTTTTTTATATACTTTGCGCATTCGCAAAATACAGAATCATTTTTGTAAGTTCTGTTGAGTTGTTTTTCAATTTCGTAATTTTTCTTTATCAAAAATGATAATGATTCTTTTCTAATATCGCCAATAGAAAAATAAGTACAAGCGCAAACTCTGCAATTACCAAATAAATCGATCATAAGTAGGGGACGGCTGTCGCATTTTCTATGTCCAATAAAAGGCCCAAGAGAGTATTTATATTGATAGCCTAATTTTTGGTCTAGATTATAAATTTTTTTACATATACTAATTCTTTGTTTTTCTGCTACGTCAATTTCTAAATTGTTTTTTGCATTACCAGATAAAACTATAAATTCCATGAAGGGTATAATATTTTGATCTCTCATCCATTTCCAAATTTTTGGAATTTCTACATAATTTAGTTTATTTACAATACAATTTACAGCCAATCTGTTTTGTTTTGCCAGACCTTCTTCAATAAGATATTTAATATGGCTTGGCACACTATAACCACCAACTTTTAAATATTTATATGCATTATTATTTCCAACTAAATTATTATTATTTTTCGGATTAAAACTTAACAATTTACCAATTATGGATATATTATATTTATTTATTTTTTTCGCTACTTGACGATTGATATTTGTACCGTTAGTAAATACAATGGGAGTTAATTGATTTTTATTTATTAACTCAACTAATTTAAAAAATTCATTCACATTATGCATGGGTTCTCCCTCTCCAGAAATATATACTGATTTAATGCCTATTTTTTTTGCATGTAAAAATAAATTATCATATTCTTTAAATGATAATTTAGTGACACTACCAAATATTAATTTTTTCAACTCTTCACCTTTAGCAGCATAACACATACGACAATTAAGACTGCAATTATAACCATACTGCAAAGCTAGAGCTAGAGCTTTATTTTTTTTTACCGCCTTTTTAATCTCAACATCAGTAAAATCCATCCCAACAAGATCAAGTGGTTTGTTTTGGTTTTTCAACTTGTTTATTTTCATTTTTTAATTAAATAAATTCATTGCCTGAGTTGGGCCTTGAGTGATAATAATATCCAGTGCTTCCATAATCAATCCCATTTTTTCGTCAAGAATTTTTTTTTGTTCAGAAGTAAATTTTTGCAAAACATATTTTTCTGTAGGATTTCTTCCTTGATTATTTGATCCAATACCTATACGCAATCTGATGAACTCATTTGATTTCAGTTTATCAATAATATCTTGCACGCCTTTTTGTCCGGCAGAACTAGCGCTTTGAGAAATTCTTATTTTCCCAACTGGCAGATCAACATCATCATGTACAACAATTAAGTTGTGTAAGTCAACTTTATAAAATTTCACAAGCGACTTTACTGCGTCTCCTGATTTATTCATGTATGTTTGGGGTTTAGCAATCACAATTTCTTCTTGCAGTATTTTCCCTTTGGTAACTTCTGCTTTAAATTTCTTTTTCAGTTTCATTTCGTCAAAATCATCTGCTTTTTCCTCTAACAATTTGTCAACGACAAGAAAACCTACGTTATGACGCGTGTCTTGATACTTATTATCTGGATTTCCTAATCCTATTATCAGGTTCATAAGTTTTTCTTTGATCTATTTTAACTTTAATTGGTGAGGCAAAAAATTCAAATTTTTCACGAATTTGGCTTTCTAAAAATTTTATAAAATTATCTTTAATGCTAGAACCTTTATTTATAGCAAGTTCAAATATTGGCGGGTTGATATCAACTTGTCTTAAAGTATGTATAAAGGGAGCTTTGGTTCCACGATAAGCGTGAGGGCGATGTTTCTTTATCAATTTTTTTACAAACTTATCAAGCGCATTATTATTAACTCTAATATTTCTTGCGTTATGCGCTTGTACTATTATGTCATAAATCTTTTTAGTGTTGGAGCCGGTCTTAGCAGAAACAAATATTTTTGGAGCCCAGGTCAAAAAAGGAAAAGACCTATCTATATAAAACATATATTTTTTTAGGTCTTTGGTTTTAACTAGATCCCATTTATTTAAAACTACCAGCATACTGGTTTGAGATTGTATAGCAAGATCAGCTAGGTGTTTGTCTAGATTGTCAAAGCTTTGAGTAATGTCTAAGACAAACAAACAAACATCAGAAGCTTTAATCACGCTAAGAGTTTTTTGAGTGGCAATTTTTTCTATGCTTTTAGGTTTGATTTTTGACATTTTGCGCAGGCCGGCAGTATCAATTAAAGTAATAGAATTATCTTTATATTTTATTACAATATCTTGAGGTTCGCGTGTGGTTTGAGCAATAGCAGAAACAATTGAGCGTTCTTGATGCGAAAGTTTATTAATCAGTGATGATTTACCAACGTTTGGTTTTCCGATAATAGCTAGCTTGATGGTTTCTAAAGATTCTATTTCGTTTACTTTATCCTTTTTGGGTTTTAATTTTTTATAAATTACATCTAGCAAATCACCAGTACCTAAACCAGAAGCAGCAGAAACTGCCACAGGATCACCAAGGCCAAGTTTATAGAATTCATGAATTTTTTCAGTCTGTTTTTGTGAATCAACTTTATTTACTGCCAATACAACTGGCTTTTTTAATTTCTTTAATACCAGCGCTAGTTCTTTATCTGCTGCCACCAGTCCAGATTTAGAATCAACTAAAAATAAAACAAGCTTAGCAGTCTTTAAAGCTTGCTTGGTCTGTTTTATAATTTCTTGTTCAATGGAATCTTTGTATTTATTTTTTTTTGAACTTGCTAGTTGTCCGATACTGTTTTTTAAAGTATCAATATCTACACCGCCACTATCAATTAACGTGATAGTTTTTCCACGCCAAATTACAGATCCAAAATTTCTGTCTCTAGTTGTTCCTGGTATGTTAGAAACAATAGCTCTGTGTCTTTCGCACAATCGATTAAAAAGCGTTGATTTGCCAACGTTGATTCTCCCAATAATAACTACTGTGTCAGATTTTGCCATGGTATTTATTAGCGATAAAGTGATAGAGTAATAAAGCGATAAAGAAATTTTTTCGTAAGAATATTAATAGGAGTAATCAGATCCTAAAATAATCAAAATATCAGATGCGGCATTAACATACTGCGAAGATTTTACCCAGCCAGGAAGACTAGAAGAAATATCAACATCAAAATAGTTTTCAAGTTCTTCTAAGTAAATATCTTTTTCAATTTGAGGCGAAAGATCATAAATAAAAGTTTTATCGTAGTCTTGTGTTCTGGCGTTTCCAACCGTAATAACTGTAAATCCCTGTTTTTCTAATTTGTTTAAGGTTTGTCCTGCAAGCCCTGCTGTCCAAGTACCGTTTTGTATTTCAAGATTCAATTTATTTTTTGCAATTATTTTTGGTTTTTCTTGTCCTGAGCTGGTCGAGGGATTTTCTATTTTGTCACTTTCAGTTACTGTGTCAAGCGCAAGCTCAAAAATGTTTTGGGCTAATAATCGAAGCTGTGAATAATCGCCGGCCTTTGGTCTTAATACAAAAGCGCCATCTTCTGTGATATCCGGAACTAAATAATTATCTGGTGCATCAGACAAAACAAAATGGCTAATATCTTCAGAAGGCATATCTTTGGCTAATTGGTAGACTTGATATATTTCCCATACTTCTGCATTTGTTCTAATATGATTTCCTAAATTTTCCATTAAGCGGCTAATACGATACGGGTTTACTAAAGTTTGCCAAGAAAAAACTTTTTCTTTTACTGCAACTATTACATTTTGTTGTCTTTTTGCACGTGCATAATCAGAACCTTCTACACCATCGGCCATTCTGGAGCGGGCATAGCGTAAAGCTTCTTCTCCTTCCATGTGTTGTCTGCCAGAATCAAAATGGAGATGTTCGTATCGTAGGGTAGTAGTTGCAGTTTGCATACCTGGAATTGGATATTTAAAATCATCAAAGGTACGTTCAACGTTAATGATAACTCCACCGAGGTCATCAATAATTTCAATAAAACCTTTAAAATCTACAGTAATATAATAATGAACATCAAGATCAAATATTTTTGAAACTACTTGAGAAGTAAATTCACCACCAGAACCTGGATTTTTTGCTTCTGAATAAGCATTAGCAGAATTAATTTTATACCAACCAAAACCAGGGAGTTCTGCAACAAAATCTCGAGGAATAGAAATCATGGCTACTTGTTTTGTGCTTGGTTTAAACGAGGCAAAAATTATTGTATCAGCCAAATAAGGACCCTCGTGTTCTATCCCACCAATACCCATAATTATGGCATTAATTCTATCGTCTGCTTCCCCGCTAATTTTTCTCTCCTCAGAAGTAATCAAATGTCTAAACTGTTGCCAAATACCTGCCTGTCCTAAGCTTTCTGATAAGCTTTTACCAGAAGAAATTATGTCATACAAAAAAACAACTACTAATAAAATTAAAATAACAGTTAGGTAAATAAAAAGTTTACGCCAAGAAAATTTCTTTTTCCTTGGCTCTGGTGGGCTTTGTATTTCGTTTTCTTCTAAGTCTAAAAAGTTTTGCTTCATATCCGGTAGTAGGCCCGTATATGGGTTCTGATAATTATTAACATTTAATGATTTTGTTTTATCTGATAACCAGACAGTGTTATTTAATATTTACGGGTTCACTACCGGATCATAGCTTGTTGATTATACCAATTATACAATAAAGTATAACTATTTTCAATTTTTTTAAAAGACTTGCAAAGGTCAAAAATTTATGCTATATTAAAGCTACATTTTTGTAAATTTACTAGCTTTTTTGAGTTTTTTTATAATTTTATCACTATTAATTAACAATGTAGCTTTTCAGTTTAAAGTTACAACAGTTGTAGACGTAAAGCAGCAAGCAATTAGAAAACCTATGCAATTTATCAAAAACAAAAACGAAAAAGAAATTCTTCCCACAGAAAATACGCTCTTTAAAGAGGCGTTAATTTTTTTATGGGAGATAATCAAAGTTGTGATAATTTCTTTAATCATTATTCTGCCTATACGTTATTTTATTATCCAGCCATTTTATGTTAAGGGAGCTTCTATGGAACCCAATTTTTACGATCATGAATATTTAATCATTAATGAGATAGGATATCGTTTTGAAGATCCAAAAAGAGGAGAAGTAGTAGTTTTTAAATATCCAAACAACACACGTGAATATTTTATCAAAAGAGTTATTGGCTTACCTGGCGAGAGAGTAGAAATCAAAGATGGTATTATTACTGTCTTTAATTCAGAAAATACAGAAGGCTTAGAGCTAAGCGAAGACTATCTTTCTCCGTGGCAGCAAACTAATGGCAATAAAGTAGTAAATTTAGGAGACGACGAGTATTACTTGATGGGTGATAATCGTTTGTTTAGTTTTGATTCTCGAGCATTTGGACCAGTTAAAGAAGAATATTTAATCGGTAAAGTTTTATTTCGTGGATGGCCACTTAATAGATTCGGCCTTTTGACAGAAATTCCTAATTATAATTTCTAAAATATTTATATGCCTGGTAGTGAAAATTTAATTTAAAAGTTTTTACTACAGGGGAAGATAAACAAAAATAATATTCTAATTAATTAAATTTCTACTACCCGGTATGCCAAGATCAAAAAAGCAAGTAACAACAAAGAAAAAGTATGCAGAAAAGGCAGTAAAAGATGGACAAGCAACTGGAGGACAACCAGTTAAAAGAAGTGCAAGTAGCAAAACCCCGCAATTATTACGCGGTTTTAAGGATGTTTTGCCAATAGATCAAAAATATTGGGATTTAATAGAAAGCAGGGCTAAAAATTTAGCTATTGGTTTTGGCTATGGCAGAATTCGCTTACCTATATTAGAAGAAACCCAACTTTTTAGTCGTTCAGTAGGAAAAGATACTGATATTGTTCAAAAAGAGATGTTTAGTTTTGTTGATGCAGGAGGAGATAATGTATCTGCGCGACCAGAGGCAACTGCGTCTATTGCGCGTGCTTATAATGAACACGGTATGATCAATTGGTCGCAGCCAGTCAAATTATTTTATTTTGGCCCAATGTTTAGGCGCGAAAAACCACAGTCTGGAAGACAACGACAATTTTATCAGCTTGGTTTTGAAGCCTTAGGAAGTGCAGAACCAGTAATTGATGCACAACTAATTGCCATATTCAATAAATTTTTAACCCAACTAGGTTTAGGCGAGTTAGTCACTATTCAGGTTAACAGTATTGGCTGTGTTACTTGTCGAGCAGAATATAAACAAGAATTAGTAAATTATTTTAAACCTAAAAGAAAATTACTGTGCGAAGATTGCAAAAAAAGATTAATAAAAAATCCTTTACGCATTTTAGATTGTAAAGAAGCCAGCTGTCAATCAATACTTGGAGAAGCGCCTCAGATTTTGGATTGGCTTGATGATGAATGCAAAGATCATTTTATGAAAGTTATCGAACAATTGGATCAATTAGAAATTTCGTATAATCTAAATCCGTATTTAGTTAGGGGTTTAGATTATTATACAAAAACAGTTTTTGAAATTTGGCCAAAGGAGAAGCTTGGTAGTCAGACAGCGCTTGGTGGAGGTGGTCGTTATGATGGTTTGGTAGAACTTTTAGGTGGTCGGCCTACCCCTTCTGCAGGTTTTTCAGTTGGTATAGAAAGAGTTATTAACTTATTGAAGGAAAAAAACATAGAAATAGAAGAAAAAAACGTTCCACAGGTATTTTTGGCTCAAATTGGCAGTCAAGCCAAGACAAAAGCCATGAAATTGCTTGAATTACTACAAGATGAAGGCATTGTAGTAGCAGAAAGTTTCGCTAAAGATAGCCTAAAAGCGCAACTAGAGCTATCAAATAAACTAAAAGCAAAATATACCTTAATTTTAGGTCAAAAAGAAGTTTTAGACGGCACAATCTTAATTCGAGAAATGGAGGGTGGGGTTCAGGAAATTATTGATTACAAGAAAGCAGTTGATGATTTGAAAAGGAAGTTAAGTATGACATAAATTAAGATTTTTGACAAAAATCATATTTGACGAATGATATATTTAGTGGTATATTAATACAAGTAAAAATAATTATTAACAGCCCTCAAAAGGAGGTGAAATTTAGTGGTAGAAGTAAAGAAAAAGAAGGTCGAAAGTTTCGAAAGCCTTCTTAGAAGATTTCATAAGAAATTACAACAAAGTGGTTTACTTATCCAATCAAGAAAGATTAGATATCACGATAAACCAAAAAGCAGAACACAATCAAAAAAAGAAGCTTTAAGAAAGATAGATCTTGGTAATAAACGAGAATATCTTAAAAAGACAGGTAAATTGAAAGAAGACCCTAATAGAAGAAGCTATCTTAAGTAAAAAAATTTTGTGAATATAATCGAACAGATTGATCAAGATTTAATCCAGGCTCAGAAAAGTAAAAATGAGGCTGTGATTTCGACGTTGCGAATGATTAAGAATTCAGCTAAAAACGCAAGCATAGAAAAAAAGTCCGCCAAAGGCGGATCAGCCTCTGGCGGAGATGATCTTAACCAAGAAGAAGTCATTAAAATATTAAGATCAGAAGTCAAAAAAAGAAATGAATCAGTCGAAGCATTCAAAAAAGGTGAGCGACAAGATTTAGCAGATAAAGAAACAGCTGAGATCGAAACCATCAAAAAATATTTACCAAAGGAAATAAGTGACGAAGATATCAATAAAGTAGTTGTGGAAGTAATTGAATCAACAAAAGCCCAAAGCCCAAAAGATTTTGGCCAGGTTATGGGAGTAGTTATGAAAAAATTAGTAGGTGCAGCAGATGGAGGCAAAGTCACTCAATTGGTAAAGCAGGCATTAGAAAAACAAGAAGAAAAATAAAAGATTAAATATTTTAATACCAAAAACTATGCTGCTATGAAGGGAGCACAAGCTTTACATATATTTAAGCGAAAAATCGTTGTTTTATTAACTTTTGTTTTAGCAACGGTTTTTTTGTTTGCCGTAGCTTCTTCGGCATTAGCTTTAGATGTCGGTCTTGATACTTTGTCTATATCAGGATTAAGCACACTTGACATCAGAATAATCATAGGCCGGATTATTCAGGTTGCATTAGGGTTGGCAGGAATTATCGTTTTTATTTTAGTTGTCTATGGTGGTTTTGTGTGGATGACATCACGTGGTCAACCAGAAAGAATCGATTACGCTAAGAGAATTTTGACTAATGCTACTGTTGGTTTATTAATTATATTGCTTTCCTTAAGTATCGTTACGTTTGTAATTAATCTATTGCAAAAAGCTTTGTATCCAGTTTCAAGCATCCCAAATCCACCCCCAGTTAATGGCTGCATTAATTGTGATCAGATAGGCGGAGGCATTATCGAAAGCGTGTACCCAGAACCTGGTGCGATTAATGTCCCAAGAAATACAGGTATTTTTGTAACTTTTAAAGAAGATATCGATCATACTACGATACAGGATACTTCCGACTGTGATGTCACAGGTCTTAATTGTAGTTTAGCCACAACCGATGGGGAACCGAATATAAAAATATATAGAACTGCCGATGGAGAAGATTCTTATTTACCAGCAAACGAAGTAATTGCATCAAGAGCAAATGCCGGAGAGTTTAGAACTTATAAGTTTAAACCAAAAAATTATCTTGGAGACGGTTTTAGCCGTATTTGGTATTCAGTACGTTTAGAAAACGAAATTGAAAAACTTTCAGATGGGTCAGGCGCCTTTGATAACGCAGCAGGGCAGCACTTTACTTGGGCTTTTGAAGTAGGCACAATTCTGGATTTTGACCCGCCTCACGTAATAAATGTTTTTCCTGTGCCAGATAACCAAAGAGATACTTATCAAATACTACCAGCGCAAAGAGCAACTGGAGAATTAACAATAAGTCAACAACCAATCTTAGAAACACAAGCACAAATAATATCAGGAGCGGGATTAGAACCAGCAGGAGGTGCTTCAAGTGCAACCGTTGAAGGCAGTTATAACTGTAGTGTTGGTACAGCACCAAGCCCAGCAAATATTTTAGTTCATTCAAATGATTCTAGCGGATCAGATTTTGATATTTTATCTTATGACCAAGGTGGCAATCCAATTTATATTCCAGGATTAAACGATTCTGGAGCTATGTCTGGAGGAACTCTAGTTTTGGGTTGTGGCATGGTCATGGTTTTTAATGATACGACAGCTGGAGGTATTGGTACGTTCAATTGGGATTTCGATGTCATATCACAGTCGCCAGCAGACACTTTAAGAATTTCTAATAAAATTTATAGATTTATATGTAATGGCTGTCCAGTATCAGAAAACGATATTCAAATCGGCGCAACATTACAGGAAACAGCTCAGCGTATTGAAAACAAAGTTGATAATGATAATTTAAATGTAACAGCTTCTAGTGCTTCTACTACTGTTGTTTTTGATGCAGTCAGTGGGGGTAGAGCAGGTAATAGTATTCCTTTTTATATAACAGGTAATTGGGTAAATCCAGTTGATTTAATTCCAGCCAGTGGCCACTTAGAAGGCGGAGCTGATGCAGGCCTGCAAGTAACTATAGCACCTCCTCCAGACCAACCAAGAAACGCCATTATTAGAATAGATTTTTCCGAAGCCATGGATCCAACAGTAGTTTCTGGTATTGTAGTTACTCAAGGAGAAAGTATTATCAATGCAGTAGGTTCTTTTGCTACTGGTGATTTTAATAAAATTGCTGTTCAAATGGATTACGACGGAATTGATGAGGATGGTGACGGTGATAATTTTGATGATGACGAATATGTAGCAGGTGAGTTTAAAGTTAGTAATCAATATAAAACAGTAGAATTTATTCCAGCCAGAGTATGTGTTGATGAATTCGGTAATACAATTGAAAATTCATGTGGCGACTTAATGTACTGTTTACCTACTGCGGGTCCAGTTGCTAGTACTGTTTGTGTAGTAGGTAGTGATTGTGATTATTTATATGGTTCAAACAGAACCCAATGTTTGGCAGGTGAGTGTGTTCCACATGCAGCTGAATATAGAATAACTATTAAAGCAGCAAGCTTAGAAACAGATAACGGAGCATGCGCAGGCAGTTGTGGTGGTTGTGTTGCTATGTCTTGTGAGGATCAAAAATTCTCTGATGTAGTAGATACACCGTCCGTACTAAATACTGAATGTGTTTGTGGTGATTTTAGCGTTGCGCCACCAGAGTATTTTCCAGTAGCTGCGCTTCCGTTAGATGGTACAACAGACGCACAAGGAAATTCTTTAAATGGTAGTTATGATTTTGATTCTAATGCTATGGGCCCTGGTTTAGAAATACCAATAACACAAAATCAATCTGGTCAGCCAGCCTTTAATTTAAATAATAAAGTTTCAACAGAAGGCGATAGTTTACTGTGGTCTTTTTATGTTAATGAACTCATCGATTTAGAACCACCAATAATCTTAGATGTTACTCCAGATCCAAACGAAGAATTTATTAGTTTAGTAAATAGTATTCAAGCTAAGTTTTCTAAATTATTAATGTCTAGCACCTTAAAGCCAGATAACACCTATCGAGATGGCTATTGTTATTGCGACACTACTTCCCAGTGCGGTTCTGGCCAAAGCTGTACAGAAAATAGATGTGTTAATCAAGGCGACCAAGTTTATTGTATTGCAGACAGCAATTGTAACTCTGGTTATTGCGATAATAAAGAATACGTAACATTAATTAATAATCCAATAAAACCCTCGGGATACTGGATTTCTAATTTTGGTCTAGATGAATTAAATAACGACGGCTGGCACGATAGAACAGTCGCAGTTATTAATCATACTCCATTTACTTCGTTTACTAATTACGGGGCTAGAGCAGGTTCTGGTATTTTAGATATTTATCAAAATTGTTATTTGCCAGGAGTTGGAGAAGGCGGTTGTACCAGTGCAGTACTTTCTGGTGATGCAGTATCTTGTATTACAATATCGTGCGAAGCATATGATGGAGAAGAATGTACTGGCAGTTGTTACGATGGTTCTAGATATTACGATTTAATTTACAGCACTATTAACACAACTACTTGTTGTCCAATAGCAGGAACATGTCTATAACTATAATTTTTATATGAGGCTTAAACCCAAAGCCCATAAAATTATAACTAGAGTATTAACTTCAATAATTACTATTGTTGCAAGTTTTTTTATTGTCTCCACAGTTTATGCCTTAGACACCGGGTTAACCTATTTAACTGCTTCTGGGCTAGGTACTTTTGATATACGTCTTATAGCAATGAGTATTGTAAATGTTGCCTTGGGATTTTTGGGAGTAATAGCAATTGGTATTGTGTTGTACGGTGGTTTTGTTTGGATGACTTCTGGTGGTAGTCCAGAAAAAGTAGAAAAAGCAAAAAGAATTTTAACTAATGGTGCGATTGGTCTGGCAATTATTTTACTTTCATTCGCACTTACTTCCTATATACTTTCTCGTCTTGGCGAAGCAACAGGAGCTTTAAGGCCATGTAATTATCCAACAGATGGAGATGTTCATTGTTTTTTTGATGCCAATGATTGTGAGTACAGGGATTATTGTGAATCAAATGATTATTGGAGTAATTGTCGGCCAGATCCAGGAGATCCAGATTGTTCTGCAGTAATCGGGCCTGCTTGTTATTCAGATATCTTAACAGGCGGAACAATACCAATTAGAAATGTCGTAGTCAGAGCTTGGTTTAATAATACACCAATCCTTCCTGATCCGATCACGGCTGCCCAATTTACCGTAACAGTTGATGGTGGTGCTGCTGATTGGGCGAATTGTGACGAAAACAGAGATTGCCTTTCTGATTACTGCTGGGATAGAGATGGTGATTTAGATTTAGAATGTGATGGTAATGTTATTGCTGGTTCTTACAATATTAATGGTAACATCATCGAGTTTGTTCCAGCTAATATTTGTCCTTCTCCTCCAGCACCCACTCCGCCGCCAGACTATAATTGCTTTTCTGACGATGCTACTTATAATATAAATTTACCAAATGGCATAATAAGTTGTGGTGGTTATAATTTAAATTGCAGTTTAGGAATTTGTGACGGGCAATTTACTATTCCGCTGGGTGCAGGCGTGGATATTTCCGCACCTACTGTTGATGTTTTGCCAGGCCAAATATGCCAGATACCCAATAACAGACTCCAGGCATTAGTAACAGATGATTTTGGAGTTAACTTTGTAAGATTTTTTGCCGACGGTGCTACAATAGGCGAAAATACTAATACTCTAGAGGATCCTGCAGAAGATTGGGGCAGCGATGTAGCAGAATATACCACGTGGGATGCTAGTGGCTATGTTGTTGGTTCTACTGTAGAAATTAGTGCTACTGCATATGATTACGATTTGAATCAAGCTAGTCACTCTAGAGATTTTCTAGTGTCAGCTGGACATTGTTGCAATTTTACTTGCAATAGTTCACCCACTGCTTGTACCAGTGACGCTGATTGTGTGGGAGTAGATACTTGTAATTTCACCCAACCATTTATGGATGAAGATGAATTTGGTCCAAACTGCGGTGGTGAAGATTGTTTAGCTTGTGATGGCGGAGATTGTGATTTAGGTGATGATCTTGCAGCTACCTGCTTAACACCAGAAGACACTTTATGCGCATCTTATTTTTGCGAGCCCAACGATTGTGTTTGTCAAAGTCCGCCAATTATAGATTACATAAGCCCTGCATTACCTGGAGCAGATCTAAATAGTTTTGATGACGACATTCCATACGGCCCTCCAGGTAGTTGGATTACTATTTTTGGTCGCAACTTTGGAACAACTCCTGGAAGGGTAGTGTTTTTAAGTGATGATTTAGATGGGTATGATCCATTTTTATATAATAATCAATGTGATAATTACTGGCAGGATAGCCAAATAACAGTGGTTGTCCCAGATGGAACGTGGGGTCCGGGAGCCGTTACTGGTCCTGGTCCTATAGAAGTTATAGAAGGAACTACGGGATATTTGCTTTCAGATAGAACAGATATTGTTACAACAGTTAACGAAAGATTAATTATTGATTTTAATCCTTTGATAGGAAATGCTAGGCCTGGTATTTGCCAACTCAATCCAAATAGTGGGATATTTGAAGATCAAATTGATGTGGAGGGTATTGGTCTATCTGGTTATATAGCTACAGATACGGTATCGTTTGGTGGCAATGAAGGTACAGACCCAACCGGTGTTTCTAATCCAACATTAAGTGGTGTAGGTGTCCCAAACTTAAATCCAGGCAATATTTGGACCTGGGTAGAAATTGCTGGAGAAGAAAGTAATGCTTTAAATTTTAATGCACTAAATCCAGATGTAATTCCTATTATATATGATTTCGAGCCAGAGCAAGGCCCTCCCGGAACTTATGTAACAATTACAGGTGATAATTTTGGTTACCAAAAAGGTTCAAACGGACGAGTAGATTTTGGACCGCAGTTTAGCACAGAAGCAAATTATGATTTTCCAGATGAATGTGCGGGCGAGTACTGGTCTAACACGCAAATTATAGTTAAGGTGCCAAATTTTGCGGCTGCTTTACCTTTAAGTAGAATTATAACAGTTACAAACAACGATAATTATCCAGGTAACACAATCGGTTTAGATCCGGAAGAATTTAATGTAGAAGATGATTTTCCTCCTCCTGGCATTTGCTGGATGAATCCAAGTAGTGGCCCAGCTGGTATGAGCACCATGCTTTATGGCGAATATTTTTCTCAAGTCTTGCCAGGTGATGGGGACGACGTGGTTTTTTACGACGAGCAAAGCGTCATCAGTTTTATTACCACCACAGTTGGGGGCAGTTCAGCAGATACAATTGATACGGCAGTATCAATAGATGCCATCACAGGTCCGGTAGTGGCAAGAGATAATGATTTACCAAGAGACAGCAATCCTTATAATTTTATAGTCGGCGATTGTACTTTGGGCACCAATGCCTGCGATCCTGGTGCAGATGGAACTCCAGGCACAGGAGATACAGGTGAACAGGAATGTTGTATTGCTGGACAATTTAGGGGAGCTTGCATGGATACGGGAGAATGCGTAGGTAAGCCTAACAATAGTTTTTATCTATGGCAGTTTACCACCGGCACAACAGGGCCAAGAGTAGTGGAATTATGTAACAGGCAAAGAGATTGTAATTTAGGTTATTGTGAACAAGATAGAAACACTACTTGTTTTGTTGATGATGATTGTAGTGGTGGAACTACAGGGCCATGTTTAAGTTCGTTTACTTCGCCAACGCCATTGTTTAGTCGTGATGGGGTAAGTGCAACTAACTCACTTGTTTCTGCTCGCTTTAATCAGGATATGCGTGACACAACGATTAATTCTACAAACATTTATGTTGAACAATGTACAGATAATACTCCAAACTGCGCAACAACTAGTGGAGTAACAGGAATACTTTCAACTGCTATGCCATGGAGATGGGATAATCAAGACGCAGAATATTTTAATTTATACCCAGATTTAGATAACGATACTATACCCGATGCTTTTACCCCTAATACTTGGTATCGCGTAACATTAACAGACGACGTTCAAAGTTCCACCGGAGCAGAACTAATAGGTAACCAACCGCAAGGTTTTTGCGAACTGGATGTTAATACAAGCTGTATGCAAGACGATCAATGTGCCAATGGCACAACAGGCCCATGCAGAAATTATTATACTTGGGTGTTCCAAACAGACGCTCTGCCTGGCGATGCTGGATGTATTTCGTGTGAACCTTCTTTGGGATATTTATATTTTCAAGGTGACCAAAAAGAATATTCAGGAACAGTTTACGATCAAAATAATGAATGTGTGATTTTAAATAATTTAAGTTACGACTGGAACTGGGAAGTAAACGAACCTCCCCAACTTATAAATCCACCTTATGCAACTATCACAAACGTCGATGTTTTGCCTTCTGCAGGACCAGATGGATTTGTTGATCCAGTACAAATAGCAACTGCTCAAAGCGAAAGCATGCCATATCCGTTGCAGGTATTAGCAGAAATTCTTGATTTAGGATTAGCCAACAGTTGCACTCTTTACACTGATTTTAAAACTCCGGTAGTAACAGACAAATGGCCAGATTGTGCTTCTGCCTGCATTAATGCAGAAATTGGGGCTGCGTTTAGTAGAGCAATGATGGAATCTTCTATTGATACAGATTCAGTTTATTTACATATTTGTTTCGGTGATTCTCAATGTGGCAAAGAATGTCACGATGGTACAAGCTACACCAACCGACCCTGCCAATTTGATTCAGATTGTCCTGGTAGCGATACTTGCGAAAATCCACCAGAGGTAGATATTACCTCCCCGCAATATGTAACAAATATTGCTTATACTTGTGGAGTAAAAACTTGTGCAAACGGAACAGTCTGTACCAGCGATGCAGAATGTGGCGGTGCACCAGGTTCATGTGCAGTAAGAGCAGATATTAGTTTTGGAGAAGAATGCGACGATGGCAATTTAAATAATGGCGATGGTTGTAGTGATAAATGTTTAAATGAAGGTTCTATATATACTTGTGGTAATGCCAATACTGCTAGTGGTTTATATATCAGTGCAGTTGATAATCCTTGGATAGACACTGGAGAAGATTGCGACGACGGTAATTCCGATGCTGGTGATGGTTGTAGTCAACTTTGCCTAAATGAAGGTTCTGATCCAAGTGAGTGTGATGATGGTAATGCAGATCCAGGGGAAGAATGCGAGCCTTCTGATTATGCACTTGGTGTTTGTACTAGTAGATGTTTATGGGCAGGTGCATCTAATACAGAAAGATTTGAAGTATATTTCTATCCTTCACCAGGCTGGAACGGGGGCATGTTAATACCAGGGGCATATTATAGGGTAGTATTAACAGAAGAAATTCAAAGTAGCGAAGGAGTAGCTTTAGGCCAATTAAATTATGATTATTATTCAAGCGGACAAAACGAAGCCTACTCATGGATATTTAAAGCACAAGATGATTTTGCTTTATGCCAATTAAGCAGAGTACAAGTTAATCCAATAAGTTTAGTTTTGCCAACCAACACTATTCAGTTGTATCGCGGCGTACCTTTTAGTGCACCAGATCGTTGCTCCCCTGCACGTGGACAGCGTTTGAATCCATATTTATATAATTGGGACTGGTCTTCTCTTAATCCCCAAGTAGCAGATTTAATTACTCCATTAAGAGATGCTTGCGGTAATACCGTTATTGAACCAGGAGAAGATTGTGACGACGGAAATTTAAATAATCTTGATGGGTGTAGTAACATGTGCCTTAACGAAGGTGTGTATGACGCATGTGGTTCTCCAGAAAACAGAGCCTTAAATCCAGGATTCGAAATCATTGTCGCAGACTAAAATTTTATTAGCATGAATATTAAATACAAAAATTTATTTAGAAGTTTAGTAACAGTAATTTTTGTTTTTATATTTAGTTTTATAATTTTTAACAATTTTATCATAGCCCAGCAGCCATATTTATGGGAAGAAAGATTCGGAGCAGACTGGAGAGCAGCAACACAGCGTACTTTGTTGGGAGTGTATTCGGGGCAATTAACAAGTGTATCTTTAGAGGCAGCAGTTTGGCAATATTATAATGTAAATAGTTCTCTGGTATTATATTATAAAGATGACGATAACGATAGTTATGGTGATCAAGATGCTACTATTGGCCCCCCATCAGAAATAATATTAGTACCTGCATCAGTAAACCCAGATATCTGTCCATCTCAGTTAATTTCAACAGATTGCAATAATATTCCAATATGCGAATGGACAACAGCTTGTATAGCAGCATTTGTCCCAAATAACGATGATTGTATTGATGCAGATTTAAACATACATCCAGATGCTATCGAAAATTGCGATAATATAGATAACAACTGCAATAATAGTATAGACGAGGGATGCGATAATGATAATGACGGTTATTGCGACGAAGACATGGATGGAGATGGTATGCCAGACAGTCCCCCTAGATGTTCAGGCAGTCCTACTACTTGCGGTAATGGTGGGTGCATTGATTTAGATTGCGATGACGACCGGGCAATCGCTCATCCTGGTGGTGTAGAAGTTTGTGGTAATGCAGTAGACGAAGATTGCGATGGCACAGCAGATTCTTGCCCGTGTATTGATATAGATGGAGATGAATATTGTGCTGATGTAGATTGTAACGATAACGACCCATTTATTTATCCGAATGCTTTTGAAGCTTGTGATAACATAGATAACGATTGTGTAGAAAATCCAGATGGTTCAGATCTAGCAGGGTGGGGTACAGAAACAAGTTGTGGTACTGGTGCCTGCGCTTCTACCGGCAGAATGCTCTGTATTGGCGGAGGCGGAGCACTGCAAGATGACTGCGTCCAAGGTGTAGGTTCTGTTGATAATGATTGTGATGGAATAGACGATGATTGCGATGGCGAAGCTGATCAAGATTATAATCCAGCACTTAATCCTACAACTTGTGGCGTAGGAGTTTGTGTTGCTTTTGGCCAACTTAATTGTTCCGGTGGTGTTACTATTGATACTTGCGTACCCGGACCCCCAGATTGCACTACAGTTAATTGTGATAATGATTGTGACGAAGAAGATGATGATTGTAATGGCGCTGTAGATGAAGATGGCAGCTTAATATATTATAGAGATGCAGATGGGGATAATTATGGTGATCCTTTTATTTCTGATTATACTTGCGAGCCAGACCCTGGTTATGTTTTAGATAATACTGATTGTGATGATACAAGTAATCCAGGCGGTTGCCCAGCTATAACAGCGGGTTGTGATGATACCAATACTGGTTGTGCGATTTGCATTAATCCCGGCATGGATGAGGGTTCATTTACTATTTGTAGTGGTGGAGCTGATTGTGTTATGTGTAGTGATGGGATTGATAATGATTGTGATGATGGTGATGCAACAGGTGGTATAGATTGTGTTGATGCTAGTTGTAATGGAGTAGATGTTGGAGATTGTGGATCACTAGGTGAGTGTGATGAAGATATTAGATGTTTTGGTGGAGCACAAATTTGTATGAGTAACGGGGATGATTGCCTTGATGGTAATGTATGTACTGATGATACACTGGACTGGTGTGACAATGGCGTGTGCCAGCCAGGAAGTTCAATATTGTGTGACGACAGCACAGCTTGCACTTCAGATTCTTGTGATTCAATACTAGGTTGTCAATATTCCAATGCCCCAGCAGGCACAACCTGTGAAGATGACAGCAACGCCTGTACAGATGATGAATGTGATGGTGCTGGCAGTTGTCAAAATATAGCAATTGATTGCACAGACACAACAATATGTACCACAGATTCCTGTGATTCAGTATTAGGTTGTCAAAATGATCCTGTCGCAGCAGGCACAACCTGCGAAGATGACAGTAACGCCTGTACAGATGATGAGTGTAATGCCACAGGTACAT
>JAHIRB010000049.1 GCA_018818885.1 Patescibacteria group bacterium
GGTGCGGGATAAATTATTTTTTCTTCGTTTTGCAATATACGCAAAGAAAAAGGAGAATAGTATACTAAGTCCGAATATATAATATTGATTAACAGCTTGTTCAATGTCTGGATTGACACTTTTGATATAATTACTCATTTCTAGAATACTCGTAAAAAAAGAAATAAAAAATATAATAGTCAATATATGAATAGCTATGTTTAAAATGGGATTACTAAATGGCAGAGCTTTGCGGTGAAACTTCTCTGATGTATACAAATAAGGAACAACCTTGTTTATAAAAAACAAGATATAAGCAAACGGTAAAATCCATATATACGCAAATATTCTCATGATATTGCTATCAAATGAGGTCATAACATTTAACCACATACCAATAAACCAGAACATTAAGTAGGTAAATAGTATATAGGGCAGTACTGCAGTTATTTTTGATATTTTTTTGAGATCCATTTTTTTGTTATTATAAATCTTTCAAATACCTATTCTTGCCATCCACCAAAATTATTTTCGGCTTCAACGGCTTATCCGTTAATTCAAATCCCATAATGATAATCTCCTCCCCTACCTTTATCCGAAGCGCCGTGGCACCGTTCATGCAAATGATACCGCTCTTTCTTTCGCCTTTGATCACGTAGGTCTCGAGACGCTCACCCGACGTGTTGCTCGCGACCATCACCTTCTCCCCCGGCCAAAAACCGGCCCGCTCGATGAGCTCTTCATCTATAGTAATGCTGCCGACGTAGTTTATATCGGCATGCGTTACGAAGGCCTTATGAATTTTTGATCGTAATACTGATCTCATTTATTTTTTATTATGTCCCAGGATTTGAGGGTTATTATTTAATTAATCATTTTCAGCACTATCTAATAAATGTAGTGCTAAACTACTGAGTCTTAAATATTCATATGCTCTCACCAAGTCATCAATATCGCCATCTGAAGTATGGCTTTTTTCGTTACGAAATTTATCTATAGACATGCAAAGAAACTTTACCCCTTCATTGAAGTCTTTATCTACATTCTCTGCTGCTGCACCGACTATGTGAATATTTGTCTTTCCAAAAGCGTCAGAACCAGTTTCATAACCGGTTATTTGTCTAAGTTTATCCCGCACGACCTTAAAGCTTTTTTCCACCGCTTCGGCAAATAAACCTTTGCTATATAAAACTTCGCATTTACTTATTATATCTGGATGAAGTGTGTTTGTATCTTCTGTATTTAAAGATTGGTTCGGTTTCTCACGACCAATTTGGTTGTTTATATCATGAAACTCTTTTCTGATCCTTTCAACATAATCATCAAAATCATCATTTATTTGAATTATGACAAGATTTTCTCCCCACGGACTGCCGCCACTTCTTCCTTGAACAGATATTTGTATTTGTTTCTCACTATTAATTGTTTCCACTAATGTAGTAAAGGGCATCCATTCATGAACCCCTACTGAATCAGTTAGAAAATAACAGTCTGTCTTCAGTTCTTTTTTACCTTCTGGTGCTCTTTGTTTTAACTTATCAATAGCATCTAAAAATCTCTTCTTTTCAAGAAGTGCGTCGCGCTTAATGGTTAATTTGTCAATATTTGGGACGTACATTTATGTTAAAGGTGTTATGTAAAAATTCTATCTCATTTTTTTAAATCTTTAATCAATTGCTCCAATTTACTTTTGTATTTTTCTGTAAAATTTTTAATTTCATTATCTCTATCCTGATGAAGCAGAGATCCTCTTCTATTATAATCTTCAACCTTATCTTTCAAAACCCTCAATCTCCCATATACATCCCATAGGTCGCCTTCTAATTTTTCAGTACATTTTTGAGAAAATATTGGATGACCATTTATTCTCTTAAAGGTTTCAAATGATATTGCTGAATAATCGTATTCATATCTTTTTAAATTATTTTCTAATTCCGCAGCGATTGACTTTTTTAAATTTTTATATGTTTTATTATCTCTAAAAAAAGAATAGGCATAATTTAAAAGGAAGGCAATTAGTACGCCAAAAAAAGTAGCCAAAAACTCTACGCTACTAAAAATATCTTTAAAAAAATCATACAACATATTTACTGTTTACTCCTAGAATTTGGGGGGTATTAAGGCAAATACTTACTTTCAATCTCTTCGATTTTATTTTTAATTACATCCTCTAAATATATATCAATACGATTATGTGCCTCTTTTTTGTGTTTTTTTAGTAATTTAAAATTCTTAAAAAACTTAAATGAAGATTCAAACTTTAATCTCCATCTAAATCTCCCCAACTTTACAATAGCTTCTATTCCAGCTAAAGCGGTGGTGAGAGTTTGTATATAAACTTTGACACTTTTATCAAAAAAATTATCCTTGACGAATTTGCTAAATCTTTCAAGGTTTTCCTTATAATCCATCGTTTGTCTGTCGGGAGGATTCAATTTTCTGATTGCTATTTCTTGATTCACTTTTATTGCATCTAGAAATTGTAAGCGTAGATCCTCAATAATTTTTTCAATATCCCTTGTCATTAAATGTACTTGTAATAATTTAGTATCTAAGTAGCCACTTCCTGTACTTAATTTAATAGTATTTTCACTCGATAGCTGAGTATTTAGCAAAGGGAAAAAGGCGGTATCCAAAGAATACTTTTCTTGCCGACGTCTTAATTCAATATCTTTCAGTAGTTGTGATAATTGCACATTTAAAAAGCTGCTTATTGCATTTCGAAACCCTAGCGTGGCATTAATACAAATCAAGATCTCTTTCTCGAGTAAATATAGGTCTTCTTTTTTTCTTCTTTTTTTTATCACCCAATCCGTGATGAACCATACAGAAATAGGAGTTGCTGTCCCAATTAGCAATTGCCAATCGTTTAAAAATTGTAAAACACTATCCCACATATTATTAATTATTTTTTTACACCCCCACCCCCAAAACAATCAGTGGGGGCAAAACAGAATTCGGGAGGTTGTTTATTCAAGACCACGTTCTTTTCTATTTTTGTGAATCCTCTGGTGTTTCGTCCTCTTCACTACCATAATATTTTTAGCAGTATCTGTACCACCATTAGCCAAGGGTTTTATGTGATGCACCTCATATCCACGTGGTGCTTCGCCGTTTTTGTAACCTCTCTTTTGTAAAATTTTCTGAATTTTTTCTTGATCAACTTTTCGTTTTGACATATTATTGTTTATTAATTATTAATTGTGGATAACTAGCCCCTTCCAACTTCGGTAGATTTTCGGTATAATACAATTGTATATTAATCATTAATGCTTGTCAATAATAATGGCTAGTTTAACCAAAAGACAAAAACAAATACTCGATTATATCTCAAAATACATAAGCGAAAAGGGCTATTCCCCCACCTTTGAGGAAATATGTCGTCATTTTAAATTATCCGCACTGTCTACCGTTCATCAGCATATTGAGGCATTAGCTTCAAAGGGTTACCTATCAAAAAATGAGCATTCTGCACGAGGTATTGAGCTTAACAAAAATGATAGTAACTTTATTGAAATTCCCATAAAAGGAACGATCGCTGCTGGAGAACCGATTGAGGCCATAGAGATGCCCGATGTTAATGTATCAATTCCTAAACAGGAAATTAACTTAACAAGAAATCATCACGCGCTTAGAGTTAAGGGCGACAGCATGATAAATGAAGGTATCTTCGACGGAGATATTGTAATTATTCGCCAACAAAACACCGCAGACAACGGACAAACCGTTGTTGCAATTATTGATGATAATGAAGCTACTTTAAAAAAACTTTATCGGGAAAAAAATCAATTTCGACTTCAACCTGCAAATCCTTCGCTACTACCATTTTATAGAAAAGAAGTTGAAATTAGAGGATTAGTAGTAAAGATTATTAGAAATTTTGAAAATAAAAAATCTAATTATAAGGAATCGACAAGTAATGACAAATATTCAAGAAGAATTGATTATACATGGGACTTTAAAGGTGAAAAGGTAAAATCATATACTCATGGATTGCACACTTACCCAGCAATGTTTATTCCTCAAGTGGCTCGTAGATTATTACAAACATATAGTAAAAAGAATGACACAATTTGCGATATTTTTTGTGGATCAGGCACCACATTGGTGGAAAGCAGACTCCTTGGCCGAAATTCATACGGAATCGACTTAAATCCGCTTGCCATATTTCTTGCACGAGTAAAAACTATAGAAATTAACCCCTCAATATTAACTAAGGAATATTTTTCTTTAATTTCTCGAATTGAAAATTATAAAGGTAAAAAAGCCAACATTCCTAATTTTAAAAATATTGATTTTTGGTTTAAAGAAAAAGTGATTATACAACTTGCAAGAATCAAAGATTCAATTTTACAAATTCAAAATAAAAAAATAAAAGAATTCTTTTTAGTCGCTTTTAGCGAAACAGTAAGATTATCATCAAATTCAAAAAATGGTGAATTTAAATTAGTAAGAATCAAAGGTGATAAATTAAAGGATTTCAATCCTGCTATATTAAGTATTTTTCGAAAAAAAGCAGAACAAAATATAAAAGGCATGAATAATTTTTATAATGATGTAAATAAAAAAACGTGGGTAAAAATTATTCAAAATGACTCATCAAAAGATAATAAAATAAAACCTGATTCAATTGATTGCATTGTTACATCCCCGCCATATGGCGATAGTCATACAACCGTTGCATATGGGCAATTTTCACGATTATCCGCCCAATGGATAGATCTTTTTCAAAATGCTGATAACGCATCCAAGGTAGATAATGAACTGCTTGGGGGACGCATTATCAAGAATTTATCAAATAATTTAAAATCAAAATATTTACAACAAGTTATAAAAAAAATATCCAAGCAAGACGAAAAGAGAGCTTGTGAAGTACTATACTTCAACATAGGGCTTAATGAATGTTTGAAACGAGCATACACAATAATGAAAAAAAATAAATACATGTGCATTGTAATTGGCAATAGACTAGTAAAACAAGTAAGAATTCCAACGGATTACATTATTGCCGAACTTTGTGAACAAATAGGATTTAGTTGTGAAGATATTTTTATTAGGAACATTCCCGGAAAAAGAATGCCTAAAAAAACATCGCCTACAAATATTGCTGGTGCTCTTGAAGAAACAATGAATAAAGAGAGTATTGTAATTCTAAAAAAACTATAGTAATTTTATCTTTTTTGAATAACAGTCATCAAGCTTTTTCATTTTAATCCTGAAACCCGTACCGTGATTCCTCACTGATCCATTTGGACGATAATACATTCTAAAATCTACCATAATGTCATCATTTTTGACCCTCTTTTTAAATAACTCAAAACTAAAACCTTCTAAGAAATAAGCTTCATTAAAATTAAAATACTCATACCCTTCGTCAATATTTGTATCTGCTAATACATAAATAAGGGCTGGTAACTTTGCACTAAATTTTTTTTCCACGGAAGCCATATCCCAATATATGTTTAAACGCCTCCCTTTCCCTTTAACCCTAATTTTATCTTTTTCTACTGATAATTTTAAATTTTGATTATTGTATCGTTTACATGATAGCGTACTGTGCAACTCCTTGGAGCGTTTATTATTTCTTTTTGAATAACCAAAACCATCAAGTAACATACGATCACGATCTCCACCAACAGGTAATGGTTCTAAAGTGAATAAAGTCATCATAGATGTTGCTTCTTTTCTATAAGATTTTAATTCCGCGATTTCATCAATATCGGGCAGCGGGATGTTGTTTTCTTTAATACCGAGTAAATCTTCTAATGTTTTTCCAATACCTGTATTACCTGCTCTATGGGTCTTTATAAAACCCATTTTTTTAATATTGTGCAATTTATTCTTTAATACATTTAATTTCATAACATTATAAATTATTTTTTATACCCCCATTCTCCCCCAATTTAGCTAAAAAATCAAGCCTATAGATATTTGTTATAAAAATCTATTGCTCTCTGGAACGCGGTGCTGACGTTACTGGCGATATTGTGGTCATCTTCGGCGTATTCGTAGTACTCTACCGGCTTATCCAGTTTTTCCAATTCCTCTTTGAGGCGCAGCGACAGCTCAACCGGCACGCTCTCGTCTGCAGTACCGTGCTGGAGCTGGATCGGTGCGCTGATATCATCTAAAAATGCGTACGGGTCGAGCTGGTTCCAAAAATCAGGGTTGGCACTCGGCAGTTTGTTTTCCTGCACCAGTTCGGTGTCAGTGATGTTTCTTAAAAAACCAATCTTGTCGTTGTATGTTTCAAACATATCTTCATAACTGCCGACCACGCCGGCCCAGAAAGAAAACGCCTTGATATCAGGAGAAATAACCGCTACCCGAAGACCTATCTCACCGCCATTGGAATGCCCCCAGTAGCCGATCCTGTCCGGATCAGCTGCATCATATTTTTTTAAATACGACAAAGCGTACAGCGTATCAACCAAGTACTTTTCTGAATGGTGCGCGCTCTCCGATTCTCCTTCTGAATTCCCATGCCCGCGCAGGTCCGGCTTGAACGTGACAAAGCCACTGCGGGCCAAGCGCGCCTGATAGGTCGGGTAGTTGCCGGTGGTGGAGTACTGTTCAGGCTGGATGTACCCGTGGATAAATAAAATGGCCGGCCAGCCGCTGGCCGGCTTGTCAGTGAACGGCACTGTTAATAGACCGAAAATTTTCAAACCCTCTGACTGGTACGAGGCGATGTACTGCTGGTAGTTGGTGCCATTAGGAAGCTGCTCTTCAATAACAAAGTCACCGCCTGTGTATTCCCTGTTCCGCAGGCTCTGGATGGCCATGGGAGGCAGCTCCGGTTCTTCAATAACAGGTGCGCTGTTTGCCTTGGCGCTGAATTGGTTAGTAATCGCAACAGCGGCGTTGCTATTTGCTTCAAGGTTTGAACTATTATTCTGATTATTGAAATAAAAATAAATCACCCCTGCACTAACCAGGATGATTATTATGAATAGAAGTAATACTTTATTTCGCATGGCAACTGTACTGTACCCAAAAAAGCACCCTCGGTCAAAGCGTGCTTTTTATTTTCGCGGAAAATCAAATAGTTCTACCTACCTTGACAATCATCAAAACATATGTTAACTTTTGATGAAACAAAATAGCACATATATAACACCGGAGGTAATTGCTCCATGATGAACACTGAATTCATCCTGAATGTTTTGGACCATATTGGCCGCCTTAACGCAC